>NZ_JBYKCM010000003.1:0-721229 GCF_057736575.1 Saccharopolyspora sp. MMCC62
GCGGCAGTGAGACGGTGGGGGAGAAGCTTCATCGTCGAGAGGGAAACAGCCCAGAACACCGGCTAAGGCCCCTAAGTGTGCGCTCAGTGGGAAAGGATGTGGGATTGCCCAGACAACCAGGAGGTTGGCTTAGAAGCAGCCACCCTTGAAAGAGTGCGTAATAGCTCACTGGTCAAGTGGTCCTGCGCCGACAATGTAGCGGGGCTGAAGTGCACCGCCGAAGCCGTGTCAATGAGTCCTTGTGGCTTGTTGGGTAGGGGAGCGTCCTGCATGCGGTGAAGCATCCGGGTAACCGTGGTGTGGAGTGTGTGGGAGTGAGAATGCAGGCATGAGTAGCGAGAGCAGAGTGAGAATCTCTGCCGCCGATTGACTAAGGGTTCCTGGGGCAGGTTCGTCCGCCCAGGGTGAGTCGGGGCCTAAGGCGAGGCCGACAGGCGTAGTCGATGGAGAACGGGTTGATATTCCCGTACCCGTGTGCACGCGCCCATGGCGAAACGGTTGAGACTAACCATCCGCGAGCATGATGGCTCTTCGGAGTTGTTGTGTGAGTGCATGGGACCTGATTCTGCGGTAGTCAAGTGATGGGGTGACGTAGTGGGGTAGCTGTGCCAGTGAGTGGTAGTACTGGTGTAAGCCTGTAGCCTGCCGTCTAGGTAAATCCGGGCGGTGTGAAGGGTGAGAGGTGATGCGTAGCCGTTGTGGTGAAGTCAGTGATCCCGTGCTACCGAGAAAAGCCTCTAGCGATGTGTGTGCATGGCCCGTACCCGAAACCGACACAGGTGGTCAGGTAGAGTATACCGAGGCGGTCGGGTGAACTGTGGTTAAGGAATTCGGCAAATTGCCCCCGTAACTTCGGGAGAAGGGGGGCCATTGCTGGTGAAGGGATTTTCTCCTGGAGCTGGTGGTGGCCGCAGAGGCCAGGGAGAAGCGACTGTTTACTAAAAACACAGGTCCGTGCGAAGTCGTAAGACGAGGTATACGGACTGACGCCTGCCCGGTGCTGGAACGTTAAGAGGACCTGTTAGCACATCTTTGGTGTGTGAAGCGGAGAATTTAAGCGCCAGTAAACGGCGGTGGTAACTATAACCATCCTAAGGTAGCGAAATTCCTTGTCGGGTAAGTTCCGACCTGCACGAATGGCGTAACGACTTCTCCGCTGTCTCGACCACAGGCCCGGTGAAATTGCAGTACGAGTAAAGATGCTCGTTTCGCGCGGCAGGACGGAAAGACCCCGGGACCTTTACTATAGCTTGGTATTGGTGTTCGGTGCGGCTTGTGTAGGATAGGTGGGAGACTGTGAAGCGTTCACGCTAGTGGGTGTGGAGTCGTTGTTGAAATACCACTCTGGTCGTTCTGAGCATCTGAACCTCGGACCCTGATCGGGTTCAGGGACAGTGCCTGGTGGGTAGTTTAACTGGGGCGGTTGCCTCCCAAAGGGTAACGGAGGCGCCCAAAGGTTCCCTCAGCCTGGTTGGTCATCAGGTGTTGAGTGTAAGTGTATAAGGGAGCTTGACTGTGAGACTGACAGGTCGAGCAGGTGCGAAAGCAGGGACTAGTGATCCGGCACTGGCTGGTGGAAGCGGTGTCGCTCAACGGATAAAAGGTACCCCGGGGATAACAGGCTGATCTTGCCCAAGAGTCCATATCGACGGCATGGTTTGGCACCTCGATGTCGGCTCGTCGCATCCTGGGGCTGGAGTTGGTCCCAAGGGTTGGGCTGTTCGCCCATTAAAGCGGCACGCGAGCTGGGTTTAGAACGTCGTGAGACAGTTCGGTCCCTATCCGCCGCGCGCGTAGGAGATGTGAGGAAGGCTGTCCCTAGTACGAGAGGACCGGGACGGACGGACCTCTGGTGTGCCAGTTGTTCCGCCAGGTGCATGGCTGGTTGGCTACGTTCGGGAGGGATAACCGCTGAAAGCATCTAAGCGGGAAGCCTGTTCCAAGATGACGTCTCCCACCCCTTTGTGGGTTAAGGCCTCCTAGAGATGATGGGGTTGATAGGCTCGGCATGGAAGCACAGTAATGTGTGGAGTGGACGGGTACTAATAGGCCGAGGACTTGTTCACAAAGATTGCTACGCATCCACTATACGGTGTCTGAGGCAGCAACCATGGGGTTGTTGAATTGGATAGAGACTTCACACTGCACTGCCCTGGTTAGGGGTGGGTGTTGGTGTGGTTGGATTTGTCGGTGGTTTTAGCGGAGCGGGGAACGCCCGGTCCCATTCCGAACCCGGAAGCTAAGCCCTCCAGCGCCGATGGTACTGCACTCGATAGGGTGTGGGAGAGTAGGACACCGCCGACAATACTCGTAAAGAGGGGAACGCCCCGGAACTTGGTTCCGGGGCGTTCCTGCATTTCCAGGGCCTGATCGTTCCTCGGGCGGCACGGTGGTGTGCCGGAACCGGCGGGGCGGTCGGGCCCTTTCGCATGCCCGCACCTCGCATGCCCGCACCTCGCATGCGCGGGGCTCCATGCCGGTACCTGTGCGGGGCTGCCCGTGCCGGGACCACTCAACCCCGGACTTCGCTCAACCCCGCACCACTCGACCCCGGACCGCTCACACCGGCACCACACCACTCCAGAACCAGGTTGAGCCGGGGCCGGGCCGGCAGGTCATCGATAGTGGAACGCAGCGCTGCGTCGCGCCGGACATCTCGTAGTCTGCGGGCATGGAGCGCGTGCGGATGCTGGTCGTGGAGCCCTCGGCGATCGCCCCGGTGGGGCAGCTCGGTGAGTGGTTGTCGGAGGCCGGCGCGGAACTGGACGTGGTGCGGCCACCGCAGATCCCCGGGCGGGAGGCGCTGGACGAGTACGCGGCGCTGGTCGTGATGGGCGGCGAGATGGGGGCGCTCGACGATTCCGAGCACCCGTGGCTGGCGGACGTGCGGGCCCTGCTGAGCTCGGCGGTGAGCAGGCAGCTGCCGGTGCTGGGCGTGTGCTTGGGCTCCCAGTTGCTCGCCGCCGCGACCGGCGGTCGGGTGGCGCCCATCCGGAAAGGCCCGGAGGTGGGCACCTCGCTGGTCGCGAAGCGGGACGCCGCGGTCGAGGATCCGCTGCTGGGACCGCTCCCGCTGACCCCGGACGTGGTCCAGTTCCACAACGACGAGGTGACCCGGCTGCCTCCCGCGGCGCAGCTGCTCGCGGCCTCTCCTGCCTGCGAAAACCAGGCGTTCCGGGTGGGGGTGTGCGCTTACGGGTTGCAGTTCCACATCGAGACCACGCCGGACATCGTGCTGGACTGGGCGCGCTCCATGCCGGAGACCGCGGCGCTCGCCCGTCCTGGGCAGCTGGAGCGGGAGCACCTGGAGCAGTTCCACGCGGAACTCGCCGAGACCTGGGAGCCCGTCGCCGGGCGTTTCGTCCGATTGGCCGCGACTCCGGCGGAGCAGCGCCGCGGAACTCGGACGCTGCCGATGGCGTGAGGCCGCTCCGGTCGCCTGTGGTGGGGTGAACGCGTCGGACTACCGTGCGGAGCATGGCCAACGGCAATTCGTCCCGTTCCGGTTCGGCTCCCTCCCCCGCGCGGTACGGCTTCAGCGATGCCGTCCGGGCGGAACAACAGCTGCGAGCGGCGGGATGGTGGTCGGACGCGGGGCCTGCGGACGAACCCGTGGTCGCCGCGCTGTCCCGGGCCCCTGATCCGGACCTGGCGCTGCTGGCGGTGGACCGGCTGCGGGAGGCGGCGGGAACCGGCTGGGCGGAGTTGGCGAAGGAGCTGCTGTCGGACTCCGCGCTGCGGGGCGGCCTGATCGGCGTGCTCGGCTCGTCGAGCGCTTTCGCCGACCACCTGGTGGCGCATCCGCTGGATTGGCGCAGGCTGCGGCCGAAACCGCAGGAGCGCGAGCCGGACGTCGCCGCGTTCACCGAGGAACTGCTGGCCTCGGTCCGGGAACCGGACGGGACGACGCTGACCGGCACCGACGCGGTGAGCGCGTTGCGCGGGGCGTACCGGGGCCTCTTGTTGGAGGTCGCGGCGGCGGACCTGGCGCCGGTGGTGGAGCCGGAACTCCCCGTCGAGTCCTTTGAGGACGTCGCGGCCCGGCTCTCCGACCTGGCGGTGGCCGCGCTGCGCACCGCGCTGGTGGTGGGCGCGGCGGAGCTGTCCGGCCGGGAAGGCGGGGACAGCGCCGAGGACCTCGCGGTGATCGCGATGGGCAAGACCGGCGGCCGGGAGCTGAACTACGTCAGCGACGTGGACGTCGTGTTCGTCGCCGAATCGGAAGACGCGCTGCCGGGGGCGACGAAGCTCGCCAGCATGCTGATGCGCGTCGCGGGGGCGGCGTTCTTCGAGGTGGACGCGGCGCTGCGCCCGGAGGGCAAAGCGGGCGCACTGGTGCGCACCCTCGACGGCTACCGCAGCTACTACCGCAGGTGGGCGCGCACCTGGGAGTTCCAGGCGCTGCTGAAGGCGCGCCCGGTCGCGGGGAACGCGGAGTTGGGCAGGCAGTACGTGGACGCGGTGTGGCCGCAGGTGTGGACGGCCGCGGAACGCGAGGACTTCGTGCCCGACGTGCGCTCCATGCGCCGCCGGGTGGAGCGGCACGTGCCCGCCGAGCTGTCCGATCGGGAGTTGAAGTTGGGCCCCGGCGGGCTGCGCGACGTGGAGTTCGCGGTGCAACTGCTGCAGATGGTGCACGGGCGTAGCGACGAGGAGCTGCGCAGCCCGATCACGGTGGACGCGTTGCGTTCCCTCGGTGAAGGCGGTTACGTGGCGCGCGCCGACGCTGCCGACCTGGTCGAGTCGTACCGGTTCCTGCGCACCCTGGAACACCGGGTGCAGCTGCGGCGGCTCCGCCGCACCCACCTGCTGCCGGAATTGGACGACAAGGACGAGCTGCACGTGCTGGCGCGGTCCACCGGGCTGCGCTCCAGCGGCAGGCGCAGCGCGGGCGAGGTGCTGGTCGCCGAGTACCGCAGGCACAGCAACCGGGTGCGCAGGCTGCACGAGAAGCTGTTCTACCGCCCGCTGCTGGAGGCGGTGGCCAAGGTCCCGACGGACGCGCTGCGTCTCACGACCGGCGCGGCCGTGCAGCGACTGGCCGCGCTGGGCTACACCTCGCCGGAAGGCGCGCTGAAGCACATCGAGACGTTGACCGCGGGCGTGTCGCGGCGGGCGCACATCCAAGGTGCGCTGCTGCCGATGCTGCTGGACCTGCTGGCGAACACCCCGGATCCGGACGGCGGTCTGCTGGCCTACCGGAAGGTGTCCGAGGCGCTGGCGGAAACGCCCTGGTACCTGCGGTTGCTGCGGGACGAGGGGGTGGTGGCGGAGCGGCTGGCGCAGCTGCTCGGCACCTCGAAGCTGGTGCCGGAACTGCTGGTGCGGGCGCCGGAGGTGCTGCGGCTGCTGTCGGACACCCCGGCGTTGGCCGAGCGGGACCCGAAGGAAGTGGCCACCTCGTTGCGCAGTGCCGTCGCCCGGCACGCCGAGCCGAGCCGGGCGGTGTCGGCGGCGCGGTCGTTGCGCCGGCACGAGCTGCTGCGGATCGCGTGCGCCGATCTGCTGGGGCTGCTCCCGCCTGCCGAGGTGTTCCGGTCGCTGTCGAGCGTGTGGGCGGCGGTGCTGGAGGCGGCGCTGGACACCTCGGTGCGGGACGTGGCGGCCCGGCCGGAGTGGCAGGCGGTGTCCGCGCGGCTCGCGGTGATCGGCATGGGTCGGCTCGGCGGCGCGGAGCTCGGCTACGGCTCGGATGCCGATGTGCTGTTCGTGTGCGAGCCGGTGCCGGGGGTGGAGGAGTCCACGGCGGTCCGGTTCGCGACGTCGGTGGTGGAGCAGGTGCGCAAGATGCTGGGTGCGCCGAGCCAGGACCCGCCGCTGGAAGTGGACGTGGACCTGCGTCCGGAGGGCCGCAGCGGGCCGCTGGTGCGGACCGTCGAGTCCTACCTGAACTACTACCGGCGGTGGGGCGAGGCGTGGGAGGCGCAGGCGCTGCTGCGCGCCCGCCCGGTGGCCGGGGACGTCGAACTGGGGGAGCGGTTCTGCGCCGCGATCGACCCGGTCCGCTATCCGGCGGGCGGGCTGGACGATGCGAAGGTGCGGGAGATCCGCCGCATCAAGGCACGGGTGGATTCGGAGCGGCTGCCGCGCGGCGCGGACCCGGCGACGCACACGAAGCTGGGCCGCGGCGGGCTCGCCGACGTCGAGTGGACCTTGCAGCTGCTGCAGCTGCGCCACGCCCACGAGCACGAGGGGCTGCGGGTCACCTCGACGATGCGGGGCCTGGCGGCCGCGGTCGAGGCGGGCGTGCTGGACGAGCAGGACGCCGTGGAGCTCGGGGAGGCGTGGACGTTGGCGATGCGGTCCCGCAACGCGGTGATGCTGGTGCGCGGCAAGCCCGGTGACCAGTTGCCGAAGCAGGTGCGGGAGTTGACGGCGGTGGCCGCGGCGCTCGGCTATTCGGCGGACGTGGACACCGGCGAGGTGCTCGACGACTACCTGCGGGTGACGCGGCGGGCCCGCGCGGTCGTGGAGCGGGTGTTCTACGAGGACTGATCCGCTCGGTACCGCGACCGGACCGTTCGAGGATTACCCCGCGAGGGCGGGCCGCCCCGGGTGGTACCGGTGCCGTCGCGGTGGTGCCGCGCGGGACATCGGCGCCGGTCGGTTCCGGTGATTCCGCGTGCGGTCTCCGCTGTTCGGATGCGTGCATCGGCGCTGCCGGAGTGGCGGGTGCGGCCGAGTGGAGCACAACGAATGGAATATGCCACCGGGAGTGCGGGTGGTATCCGGCTCCCGGGAACTCCCGGCGCATTCGAGGATTATTCTCCGGAACGGCATCGGTCGGTGGTATCGGTGCTGTGCGGTCTCCGCGGGAATGCGAACTCGGGGACGTCTGGGCACACGTGTTTCTGCACGTGCAAATGCACCGGTTGGAATTGTCCGAAGGTTGCCCGTGCAGGGCTGTGAGAATGTGCACGGTGCACCGCGAGATCATCGTCCGCTGCGGATTCGAGGGCGCTCGCCTGCATCGATGTCCTGCCGCTGCGCAGCGGAAAGCGGAACCGATCCACTCGTGAAACCGCGTCCGAACGTCCAATTCGGACGATTGCGGGAGTGCGCTGAGAGTGCTTGATTTTCGTGGGAACAGCCCATTCGGAGGTCTGCCTGCCGCTATCGTGACGGTAACCTTCTCGCACCGCGAACGGTGCGCGCACGACCGGCGTCCGGGTGGGTCCGAATAGGAGTGCATGGTGTCCGAGGACTTTGAATTACTCGTCGATCGGCAGGCGCTGTGCGGTGCCGGGCCGATGTGGATGTCGACGCTGAATTGCCTGTACTGGGTGGACGTGCTGCGCAGAGAACTGCACACCTACCACCGCGATTCCGATGCGGACGAGGTGCAGGTGCTGCCAGGCGTGGTCACCTCGCTGGGCGCGACCCGCAACGGACAGCTCATCGCCGCCGCCGATCGAGGATTCGCCCGGTTGTTCCCGGGACGCGCCGCGCTGGAACCCATCACCGGGGTGCAGGCGGGCGACCGGATGAGCGGTGGCGCCTGCGACCCGGCCGGCCGGTTCGTCGCGGGCACCCTCACCCACAGCCGGGAGGCCAAGCGCAGCGCGCTGTACGTCCTCGACGGCACCCGCGCCCGCGTGCTGGTCGACGGGCTGACCCTCTCCGGTGGCATCGGCTGGAGCCCGGACGGCGCCACCATGTACGTGATCGACACGGTGCCGCGGGTCATCTGGGCGTTCGACTACGACGTGGAGCGCGGCCGGGCGGGCCGCGGCAGGCGCTGGATCGTGTGCGCCGAATCCGAAGGCCATCCCGACGGGCTGGCGATGGACAACGAAGGCGGTGCGTGGGTCGCCATGCGCGGCAGCGGCCGCATCCACCGGTACAGCCCCGGCGGCGACCTGGAAACCGTCCTGTGGGCGCCCACGCGCCGGGTCACCGGCCTCGTGTTCGGCGGGCGCAGGCTGGACGAGATGTACGTGACCTCGGCGTGCTCCGGCTACGACGAGCGCGCGCTGGTCGGCGACCCGTACGCGGGAGCCCTGTTCCGCTTCCGCCCCGGCGCCACCGGCAGCCCGCTGGCGCCGTGGAACGGCACCTGAGCCCCCGCACGGGAAAGCGGGCCGGTCGGGAGCAGGTCCCGGCCGACCCGCTTCGCTCGGATCACACGTCGTAGTACAGCGCGAACTCGTGCGGGTGCGGCCGCAGCCGGACCGGGTCGATCTCGTTCTCGCGCTTGAGCCGGATCCAGGTCTCGATCAGGTCCGAGGTGAACACGCCGCCCTCGAGCAGGTAGTCGTGGTCCTCCTCGAGCCGGTCGATGACCTTCTCCAGGCTGTCCGGCACCTGCGGGACGTTCTTGGCCTCCTCGGGCGGCAGCTCGTAGAGGTCCTTGTCGATCGGCTCCGGCGGCTCGATCTTGTTCTTGATGCCGTCCAGGCCGGCCATCATCATCGCCGCGAACGCCAGGTACGGGTTGCCCGACGGGTCCGGGCAGCGGAACTCGACGCGCTTGGCCTTCGGGTTGCTGCCGGTGATCGGGATCCGCATGCAGGCGGAGCGGTTGCGCTGCGAGTACACCAGGTTCACCGGCGCCTCGTAGCCCGGCACCAGCCGGTGGTACGAGTTGATCGTCGGGTTGGTGAAGGCCAGCAGGCTCGGGGCGTGGTGCAGGATGCCGCCGATGTAGTGCCGCGCCATGTCCGACAGCCCGCCGTAGCCGGACTCGTCGTAGAACAGCGGCGCGCCGTCCTTCCACAGCGACATGTGGCTGTGCATGCCGGAACCGTTGTCGCCGAACAGCGGCTTCGGCATGAAGGTGACGGTGCGGCCGTCCTCCGCAGCGGTGTTCTTCACGATGTACTTGAACAGCTGCAGGTCGTCCGCGGCGTGCAGCATCGTGTTGAACTTGTAGTTGATCTCCGTCTGGCCACCGGTGCCGACCTCGTGGTGGGCGCGCTCGATGGTGAACCCGGCGTCGCTCAGCTCGGTGGAGATCTTGTCGCGCAGGTCCGCGAAGTGGTCGTAGGGCGGGACCGGGAAGTAGCCGCCCTTCATCCGGGTCTTGTAGCCCTTGTTGCCGCCCTCTTCGTCGCGCTCGGTGTTCCACCAGCCCTCGACGGAGTCGACCTCGGCGAAGCTGCGGTTCGGGCCCTCGCCGAAGCGGACCGAGTCGAAGATGTAGAACTCGGCTTCGGCGCCGAAGAAGACGGTGTCGGCGATGCCGGACTCGGCCAGGTACTGCTCGGCCTTGCGCGCGATGTTGCGCGGGTCGCGGCTGTAGGGCTCCAGCGTGAACGGGTCGTGCACGAAGAAGTTCAGGATGAGCGTCTTCTGGACGCGGTACGGGTCGATGCGCGCGGTGTACGGGTCCGGCAGCAGCAGCATGTCCGACTCGTGGATCGACTGGAACCCTCGGACCGAGGAGCCGTCGAAGGCCAGCCCTTCGGTGAAGGAGTCCTGGTCGAACGCCGAGGCGGGCACCGTGAAGTGCTGCATGACACCCGGCAGGTCGCAGAACCGGACATCGACGTACTTCACGTCCTCATCGGAGATGAAGCGCAGGACCTCGTCTGGATTCTTGAACACCCTCGATGGCTCCTTCACGCACTGATTGACTGCTCACCGGCGCGCGTGCTCCGAGCTCACCGGCTCGTGGCCAACGTTATGTCACGGGTGTTGCCCGGCCATCACCTCGATGTTTCGCGGACGTTAACGACCGCCTGAACGGGTGAGAGCGGTTGCGGAAGGCGGTTGATCAGGCCGTTCCGGCGCCGGTCGGCCGTGCTGCGGTGCGCGGGTCGTAGTCTGGAGGCGTGGGTGAATCGACGGGATCGCGGTCCGAGATGAGCAGCCAGGACGACGCCGCGGGCGAGCCGCAGGGCCTCGGCGGCCTCTTCGGCCGCGACCCGCAGCAGCGGTGGCGCGGCGAACGGATGGGTCTGCCGGAGAACGGGCAGGGCTCCGTCGCCACCGGTGGTCGCCGGCTGCTCGGATTCCTCATCGACATCGTGCTCGCCGCGCTCGTGGCGCAGCTGTTCACCGCGCCCGCGCTGCCGGGGAACTGGAGCCTGGTGGCCTGGTTCGCGATCACCGTGATCCCGGTGGCGTTCTTCGGGTTCACGCCCGGGATGCTGCTCACCGGCATCTGGGTGGCGCGGGTGGAACGACCGGGTGCGGTGGGCCTGTGGCGGGCGGTGGTGCGCTGCGCGATGACCGGGCTGCTGGTGCCCGCGATCATCCGCAACGGTGACGGCCGCTCCTGGCTGGACCGTCTCACCGGCACCGTGGTGGTCCGCCGCTGAACCGGAGCCGGGGCTCACCGGACGGTGATCCGGGAGCGCTGGGACGCCGGTTCGTCGCAGGGCTGACGTTCTCCCCGAGCGGTTCCAATGGGTCCCCTCGCGCCCGCGTCGGCGGGAACGGCCGGATCGACCGCGTGCCCAACTGAAACGTCGCGCGGGATCGGTGGGCACGGCGAGACCGGGGTTCGGGGATCGCCAGCGGGAAGGCACCTTCGCAGCCGGAAGTGCGTTGTCATCGGTGCGCTGGACCGGTACGGCGCCCGCGCGGGATCCCGGAGGTCTTCAACGGGCTCGGCCTGCCGTACCGCCACCCGCACTTGCGCCCGCGCTGGATCCCGCGTCGTGACGACGAGCTGCCGTTCCCGGCACGCCCGCCGCACGGAGTTCGGGCCGCACGTGCGCGGCGGACAGGGCGCGAACGAAGACGGGGCGCGAACGAAGACGCGGACCCGCCGGGACGCACCCGGCGGATCCGCGTCGAAGTCGGTACGGCTCAGCGGCGGCGCATGGCCCGCTGGACGTTGCGCATCTTGGCGCCCTGCGGCATCGGGCCCTTCGGCATCGCGTTGCCGCGGCTGGCCAGCGCGGACAGCCGGTTCTCCAGCGAGTCGACCTGACCGGCGTTGATGTTGCGGGGCAGCTTCATCAGGTGCGTCTGCAGCTTGCTCAGCGGCACCTGGCCCTCCTCGCTGCCGATGAGGACCTCGTAGATCGGGGTTTCGCCGACGACCCGGGCGACCCGCTTCTTCTCCTGCGAGATCAGCGACTTCACCCGGTGCGGCGCGCCCTCGCCGACCAGCACGATGCCGGGGCGGCCGATCAGCCGGTGCACCGCGTCGAGCTGCGCGGTCCCGGACACCGCCTGGGTGAGCCGCCAGTTCCCGCGCAGGTTCTCCAGCGCCCACCCGGCCGCGCCGGGCTGCCCGTCGGCCTTGCGGTACACCGTCGCCTGCACCCGGCGGCCGAAGAGGATCACCGCGCCGAGCAGGCCCAGCGCGATGCCCACCGGCAGGAACGCCCAGTGCAGGTTCCAGATCATGCCGATGAAGAAGACCGCGACGGCCACGACCAGGATGATGCCGATCATCAGCGGCAGCAGCAGCTTGTCCTCGCGGCGCTGCATCTGGAACGCCTGCCAGATCTGCCCGACGCGCCCGCGGAAGGCCGCGCGCCGTTCCTTCTTCGCCGCCTTCTTGGCTGCCTTGTCCTGGTTGGCCATGCCGTTCAGGATACGGCGGCGGTCCACGGGAGCCCCAGCACGGTGGCCCTGGCCCGCGGAAACGCGGACCGCCCGCCGCGCGAGGTGCGCGACGGGCGGTGAAATACCAGTTCAGCGGGGTCGTCAGCGGGCGAGCAGGCTGCTTGCCTCCTGCGCCGCGGGCTGCGCCTTCGCGAGGTGCGCGAGGTTGTCCGGCAGCGGCATGCCCCGGTGCTGGGTGGCCTTGGCGTACAGCCGGCCCGCGCGGTAGCTGGAGCGGACCAGCGGACCCGCCATCACCCCGGGGAAGCCGATCTCCTCGGCGGCCTGCGTGTGCTCGACGAACTCCTCCGGCTTCACCCAGCGGTCCACCGGGTGGTGGCGCGGGCTGGGCCGCAGGTACTGGGTGATCGTGATGATGTCGCAACCCGCGTCGTGCAGGTCCTGCAGCGCGGGGCGCACCTCCTCGGGGGTCTCGCCCATGCCGAGGATGAGGTTGGACTTGGTGACGAGACCGGCCGCGCGGGCCTCGCTGAGCACCTTCAGCGAGCGGTCGTAGCGGAACGCGGGGCGCATCCGCTTGAACACGCTGGGCACCGTCTCCAGGTTGTGCGCGAGCACCTCCGGGCGGGACCCGAAGACCTCGGCGAGCTGGTCCGGCTCGGCGTTGAAGTCCGGGATGAGCAGCTCGACACCGGTGCCCGGGTTCAGGTCGTGGATCTGGCGGACCGTCTCGGCGTACAGCCAGGCCCCGCCGTCGGGCAGGTCGTCCCGCGCGACACCGGTGACCGTGGAGTAGCGCAGGCCCATCGCCTGCACCGACTCGGCGACCTTGCGCGGCTCGGTGGTGTCGAGCTCGGCGGGCTTGCCGGTGTCGATCTGGCAGAAGTCGCAGCGGCGGGTGCACTGGTCACCGCCGATGAGGAAGGTGGCCTCCCGGTCCTCCCAGCATTCGAAGATGTTGGGGCAGCCCGCCTCCTCGCAGACGGTGTGCAGGCCTTCCCGGCGAACCAGACCCTTGAGCTCCTGGTACTCGGGGCCCATCCGAGCACGGGTCTTGATCCACGATGGCTTCTTCTCGATGGGCGTCTGGCTGTTGCGCACTTCAAGACGCAACAACTTCCGCCCCTCTGGCGCCGCAGTCACGCGTTCAGGCTACGCCCCCGGCCGGTTCATCCCGAAACCGCGACGGGCGCGACGTGGTGATCCCTACACCACACCCGGTTCAGGCGGGGTCTGCGGTGACGCCGGTGAGCTCCTCGGTGAGTTCCCACAGCCGCCGCGCGGTGTCGGCGTCGCGGGCGGCGGTGCTGGTCTTGGCGCGGGTCGGGTAGCCGCGGATCTCGGCGAACCCGTTCGGCCCGTAGTAGCTGCCGCTGGTCGCACCGGGTGCGGTGGCGGCGTAGAGCTGCGGCAGCGCGCCCTGCTCGGTGGACTGCGTGATGACGTTGTTGATCTTCCGGGCGATCCCGGTGACCCGGCCGGACAGGCTGCGGGCGCGCAGCGAGTTGAGCGCCAGCTCGGTGCTGCTCATCCCGGGGTGGGCGAGGACGCTGCGCAGCGCCATCCCGGACCGCCGGGCGCGGCGGTCGAGCTCGAAGCCGAACAGCAGGTTCGCCAGCTTCGACTGCGCGTAGGCGCGGCTGGGCGAGTAGCGGCGGCGGTGGAAGTTCAGGTCGTCGAGCTCCAGCGAGCCACCGCGGTGGCCGATGCTGGAGAGCGTGACCACTCGCGGATCGGGCCGGTCGCGCAGCGCGGGCATCAGCAGCCAGGTCAGCGCCGCGTGCCCCAGGTGGTTGGTGCCGATCTGCAGCTCGAAGCCGTCCTGCGTCGCCCCCAGCGGCGGGCCCATGATGCCCGCGTTGTTCATCAGCACGTCGAGCTCGTCGCCGGTGCGCTCCCGCACCTGGTCGGCGGCCTTGCGCACCGAGGACAGGTCGGCGAGGTCGAGTTCGACGAGTTCCGGTTCGACCGCGGCACCCGCGCTCGCCCGCTGCTGCGCTTCGCGGCCGCGCTCGGGGTCGCGGCAGGCCATCAGCACCCGCGCGCCGCGGGCCGCCAGCACCTGCGAGCAGTGCAGGCCCAGCCCGGAGTTCGCGCCGGTGATGAGCACCGTGCGGCCGTGCTGGTCGGGAACGTCGGAAGTCGTCCACTGCGCCATGTCCCCACCCTTACCCGCGGTGCCGGGTGGGGAAAAGACCGAATGCGACACGATCCGATCACCGGGCTGGGAAGATCTCCGCCCATGTCGATGAGCGGGTGGTCCGCCGGGGTTCGCTGGTTCCCGTGGCGGCGGGCGGTGCGGGCGGGAGCGGTGCTGGAGTCGTGGCCGCGGATGGTGGACGGGCCTGCGTCGTTGCTGGCGCGGCTGGGCTGGCTGCTGGTGGGGGTGCCGCTGCTGGTGTGCTGGGCGGTGGAGCTGCTGGTGGGCGTGCTGCTGCTGCCGTTCGCGCTGCTCGCGAGGGCTGCGGGGTGGCTGCCGTGGTGGGTGGAGCTGCGGGCGCGGGGCTGCCTCGGCGGGCTGGTGCGGACCGGCGGTCACGCCGAAGCCGCGCGGGTGCGGGCCGCGTTGCGGGCTGATCCGCTGGACGCGGCGCCCGCCGGGTACCCGGTCCGCGAGGTGGTGATCTCCGTGCGCCGGTGGGAGCTGGCGGTGCGGGACGCCGGTGGGTGCGGGCGGCGGCGTTGGTTCCTGTGGCGCAGGCGGACGTCCGTGGTGGATGCGCTCGAGTGGTTCCCGGACCGGGCGCTGGACGACGTGCTCTGGCTGGTGCTGGCGCTGCCGTTCCTGCTGGTGGGCTTCGTCTGGCTGGTGGTGTCCGGGGCGGAGCTGCTCGCCGAGCTGGTGGTGCTGCCGTTCGTGCTGGTGCTGCGGTCGGTCCGGGTGCTGGGCTGGCCGATCGAGCTGGTCCGCGGGGACGAGGTGAGCCCGCACCGCGTGGTGCGGGGGTTCGGTGCGTCGGCGCGGGCGCGGCGGGAGCTCACCGAGCAGGAGCGGGTGGTGGTCCCGCACCCGCAGCGCGCCGCCCGGTCCGTGGTGGGAGCCGGGCGCTGACGGGACGCCTGCTCAGAAGCTGGGGATGACCTTGCGCAGCTGGGCGAGCGGTCCGCGGCGGCGCCCGGTGCGGGTGTCGGGTGCGGTGCGCAGCAGGCGCAGGAAGGCCTGGCCGACGCGGTCGATCTCCTCGGCGGGCTCGTCCGGTTCGGCGAGTCCGGCGGAGACGGCGAGCATCCGCTGCTCCTGCTCGCGCAGCCCGGACAGCGCGGGTTCGGCGGCGTGCCCGTCGAGGACGCGGCGCAGCACCGGGTTGTCGGCGGCGGTGCGCCGCCAGGCCTCGCCGACGGCTTCGACCCGGTCGCCGCGCGGGTCGGCGTCGGCGTCCTCGACGCCCACGTCGATGCGCCCGGTGAGGCCGCGGTTCCACTTGTGGTGCAGCGCGCGCAGCAACTCGTCGCGGTCGGCGAACACCGCGGCGGCCGCGGGCACCGAGTCGAGGTCGAGGCGTGCCGCGGGGTGCTGCGCGGCGTGGTCGAGGACGGCCCGGATGGCGTGTTGCCGCTGGTAGAAGTCGTTCCAGGTCATGGTCCCTCCAAGCTGGACGGTGGCGTACTCCGGGTGTGCGGCATACCGGGAGTACGTGCGTTCGAAGGTACCAGCAGGGCCATACCGCGGGTATGTCATATGATTGTGAGTATGGCTACAGCCCGTTCCCGGCGCGTGGAGAACACCGAGAGCACCCGGCAGGCGCTGGTGAAGTCGGCGGTGGTCCTGTTCACCAAGCGGGGCTACGCGGGCACCTCGCTCGACGAGATCGCCAAGCGCGCCCGCGTCACCAAAGGCGCCCTCTACCACCACTTCAACGGCAAGCAGGCGCTGTTCGAGGCCGCCTTCGAGGACGTCGAGAGCCAGGTGGTGCGGCGGCTGTCGGCGGTGCTGTTCACCACCGGCCACATCTGGGAGACGGTGCAGGCCGGGCTCGGCGAATTCCTCCAGGTCTGCCTGGAGCCCTCCTACCAGCGGATCGTCGTGCACGAGGCGCCCGCGGTGATGGGCTGGGAGCGCTGGCGGGAGGCCGAGGAACGCTACACGTTCGGCGTGATCCGGGAAGCGGTGCAGGCGCTCGTCGAAGCGGGCGAGTTCACCCCGCTGCCGGTCGAGGCGCTCGCCCACGTCGTCTACGGCGCGCTGTCCGCCGGGGCCAGCACCATCGCCGGCTCCGCGCAGCCGAAGCGGACGAGCGCCGAGGTCGGCCAGGTCGTCGACGCCGTGATGCAGGGGCTGCGCGTGGCGGCGTGCGCCGGGAGCTGCGGCGGGGATTAGCCTCGAACCCGTGATCGAGCCATTCAAACTCCGCATCTTCACCGAGCCCCAGCAAGGGGCCAGCTACGACGACCTGCTGCGGGTGGCCACGGCCACCGAGGCGGCCGGCTACGACGCGTTCTTCCGCTCGGACCACTACCTCAAGATGGGGTCGGTGTCCGGTGAGCCCGGGCCGACCGATGCCTGGGTGACGCTGGGCGGCCTGGCGCGGGAGACCTCGCGGGTGCGGCTGGGCACGCTGATGACGGCGGGCACGTTCCGCCACCCGGGGCCGCTGGCGATCGCGGCCGCGCAGGTCGACCAGATGTCCGGTGGGCGCTTGGAGTTCGGCCTCGGCAGCGGCTGGTACGAGGAGGAGCACACCGCCTACGGCATCCCGTTCCCGGCGCTCAAGGAGCGCTTCGACCGCTACGCCGAGCAGCTGGAGATCATCACCGGGCTGTGGGACACCCCGGCGGGGGAGACCTTCAGCTTCGACGGGCGGTACTACCAGCTCACCGACTCGCCCGGGCTGCCGAAGCCCGCGCAGCGGCCGCGGCCGCCGGTGCTCATCGGTGGTGCGGGCAAGAAGCGCACCCCGGAGCTGGCGGCCCGCTTCGCCGACGAGTTCAACCTGCCCTTCACCGACCTGGACACCGCGGCCGCGCAGTACGAGCGGGTCGCGGCGGCGTGCGCGGCGATCGGCCGGGACGCCGCGGAGATCGTGCGGTCGGTGGCGCTGGTGCTGTGCGTCGGCAAGGACGACGCGGAGATCGCGCGCCGTGCGGCCGCGATCGGCCGGGACGTCGAGGAGCTGCGCGCCAACGGGCTCGCGGGCACGCCCGCGGAGGCCGTGGACAAGATCGGCACCTGGCGGGAGCGGACCGGGATCTCCCGGCTGTACCTGCAGGTCCTGGACCTCTCCGACCTCGACCACATCGACCTGGTCGCCGCCGAGGTCGCGCCGCAGCTGGTGTGAGCCCGGCACGGCCCGCCGGTGGCGCGGAGCCGCCGGCGGGTCAGCCGCGGAGCTGACCGGCTATGTCGGAGGCCGCGGTGAGCAGGACCAGCGCGGGCACGGTGGCCTGCGGGCGCAGCCGGTAGGAGCCGCGCTTGTCCTGCTCGACCAGGCCGCAGCCGGTCAGCCCCTTCAAGTGGTGGTACAGCTGCCCTGGCGAGCCGAGTCCCGCCGCCTGCTGCAGCTCCGCGCCGGTGGCCGGGCCGGATTCGGCGAGCCTGCGCACCAGCGCCGCCCGCAGCGGATGCCCGAGCGCGGCGAGCACCTCGGTGCGCGGCGCGTCCGGCAGTTCCAGCACCTGGGCCGGGTCGGCGCGGATCTGCCACGCCAGCTCGAACGGTTCGCTGAGGCTCCCGGCGTACTCGATCACGTCCCCGCTGGGTTCCCGGGTGGCGGCGGGCCGTCCTTCCAGCGCGGCGACTCGGCGCTCCAGGTCGTCCAGCCGCGCTTGCACGTCGTCGGAACTCACCGTGCGAGCTTGCCCTACCCGTGCAGCGCGGTGCGCAACCGGTCCTGCCACGCCGGGTCGAGGGCGGCCTTGAGCAGGGGCAGCCCGGGATCGCCGTTGCCCAGCTGTTCGGCGGAGATCCCGCCGTGCGCGAGCAGCGATCCGGCCGCGATCCGCCCGTCGGCGAAGCGCAGCGAGATCCCCGCGGTGAGCACGCCGGGCAGGCTGCCGCCCTTGTAGCCGAGGCCGAGTACTCCCTCGGGCAGGCCGTCCCGCCGTTCCAGGACGTCGCGCGCGATCTCCGCGGCGCGCGGCGACGGGTAGCTGCCGTCGGCGAGGGAGCGGTGCAGCGCGGCCAGCTGCCGCGGGCTGCTCGCGGCGGTGCCCGCGGACCAGGTCAGCTGGGTGTCCCAGTCCGGCAGCGGCTGCGTGAGCAGCCTGGCGCGCACCTGGTCGCGGAAGTCCTGCTCGTCGCGGTGGCGGCGTTCCAGCGCGAAGCCGATCTCGCGGCGCCGCGCGACCGGGGTGCCGGGTGCGGGTGCTTCGGCGGGCAGCAGCAGGAACAGGTATTCGGCGCACAGCGAGCGCACGTCGGCGTCGGGCCAGCCCCCGGCGAGCGCGGCGTCCCGCACGGCCTCGGTGCCGAGCCGGTCGCGGATCAGGTCGGGGACGGCGCTGTCGCTGTGCGCGATCATCGCGCCTGCCAGCTGCTCCAGCGCCACCGTGCGGTCCGGGTCGGCGGCCCACGCGCCGGTGGCGTCGGTGGGGATGCCCAGTTCCTGCAAGGCCGCCACGTGCGCGCCGCCGTCGGTGGGCACGTAGTAGCGCTCCCAGTCGCCGACGCGGATCCGCTCGGCGGGGTCGAGGCGCCCGTCGGCGACCGCGGTGGCGTAGGCGGCGAGGTGCGCGGCCTTCACCGCGGAGGCCAGCGGCTGCGGGGTCTCCGCGCGGTGCTCCAACCGCAGGCCGGTGGTGTCGGTGAGCACGAGGGCGAGCCGGTCGCGGTGCTCGGCGATCCAGGCCAGCCAGCCGTCGGGAGTGCTCAGATCGGCTTCGGCGCGGTCGCCGAGCGCGGTGGCGGGGCTGCACGAGAGCAGCGGGAGCGCGGTGGCGGCGGTGAGGCCGGTCAGCAGGGTGCGGCGGGACAGCGGCATGCGTCCACTCCTCTAGTAGTCCGTAATTCCGGAATACTAGAGGAGTGGAGGGGGTGGGTCAGCGCAGGGTCGGATCCAGCGCCAGCGTCACGCCTTCGGCGGTGGGCGCGACCCGCGCGATGTTCGACTCCACCACCGGCAGCGCCCCGTCGACCGCGTCCAGCACGTCCTGGCGCACCCAGGGCAGCGCCTCCTCGACCGTGACGTCCCGGCCCAGCTCCGCCGACAGCGAGGTGACGCCCGCGTCCCGGATGCCGCACGGCACGATCCGGTCGAACTGGCCCATGTCCGGATCGCAGTTCAGCTCCAGGCCGTGCATCGTCACGCCGCGCTGCACCCGGATGCCGATCGCGGCGATCTTGCGCTCCGGGCGCGCGCCGTCGGCGGCCAGCCACACGCCGCTGCGGCCCTCGACCCGGCCCGTCTCCAGGCCGAAGCGGGTGCAGGTGCGGATCAAGGCCTGCTCCAGGCGGCGCACGTAGTCCACGACGTCGATCGGGTCGGCCAGCCCCAGGATCGGGTAGCCCACGATCTGCCCCGGCCCGTGCCAAGTGATCTTGCCGCCGCGGTCCACGTCGATCACCGGCGTGCCGTCCTGCGGGCGGTCCTCCGGCTGGGTGCGCTTCCCGGCGGTGTACACCGACGGGTGCTCCAGCAGCAGCAGGGTGTCCGGACCGGTCTCCTCGGCGCGGCCCGTGGCCAGCTCCCGCTGGAGGTCCCAGGCGTCCAGGTAGTCGATTCTTCCCAGTTCACGCACGTCGACCGGATCGGCCGAGGCGCGACATGACATCTCCGCGCGACTCACCGGGCCAGGCTACGCCCGGCGTTTCCGCCCCGGCACCGACCGCCCCGCGCACGTGGCGGCGGCCACCCGGCGCGGCGGCGCGGCTGCCCCGGGACGGGCTCGGGCCTCAGAGCACGGCGTCGAGGGCGGCGTCCAAGGTGGGGTGGGCGAACGGGTAGCCGTGCTCGTCGAGGCGTTCCGGGACCGCGCGCTGCCCGGCCAGCATCGCCTCGTCCGCGGCCTGGCCCAGCGCCGCGCGGAGCGCGAACTCCGGCACCGTCCACGGCGCGGGCCTGCCCAGCGCCCGGCCCAGCTCCCGGGTGAACTCGGCGTTCGTCACCGGCGCCGGACCGGTCAGGTTCACCGGACCCGACACCGCCGAGTTCTCCACCAGGAACCGCAGCGCGCCCACCGCGTCGTCCAGCGAGATCCACGGCATGTACTGCCGCCCGCCGCCGAGCTTCGCCCCCAGCAGCACCGAGAACAGCGGCTTCAACGCGCCCACCAGCCCGCCCGAGGGCGCCACCACCAGGCCCGTGCGGGACATCGCCACCCGGGCGCCCGCACCCACCGCCGCGCTCGTCGCCGCCTCCCACTGCCGGCACAGGTCGGCGAGGAAACCGGTGCCCGCTGGCGTCGACTCGGTCACCAGCCGGTCCCCGGTGTCGCCGTAGTAGCCGACCGCCGAGCCGTTGACCAGTGCGGGAACGCCGTGCCGAGCCACCGCCTCGGCCAGCAGCGCCGTGGGCCGCACCCGCGAGGACACCAGCAGTTCCTTGCGCTCGGTGCTCCAGCGGCGGTCCGCGATCCCCGCCCCGCACAGGTTCACCACCGCGTCCGCCCCGGCCAGGGCGTCCTCGTCCAGCACGCCCTCCGCCGGATCCCAGGTGCGTTCGTCGGGGGCGGCGGCGCGGCGGCGGACCAGCCGCACCACCTCGTGCTCGCCCTGCCGCAACGCCGCGACGAGACTCGTGCCGATCAACCCGGACGAACCGGCGATTACCACGCGCATGTCCCCGATGGTCCCGCACCGATCTTCCGCGCGCGATGGTTTCGCCCGCTCGAACGGCCCCGGAACGCGGCGAGGGCCGCCCACCCGCAGGTGGACGGCCCTCGCCGTGGCATCGGAGCCGGGTCAGATCCCGAGGTCGGCCTCGAAGGCGCCTTCCTCCAGCCGCTGCTTCAGCGTGGTGAGGAACCGGGCCGCGTCCGCGCCGTCGACCAGCCGGTGGTCGTAGGACAGCGCCAGGTACACCATCGACCGGATCGCGATCGTGTCGCCGCCGTTGTCGTCGGAGACCACCACGGGCCGCTTCACGACGCTGCCCGTGCCCAGCATGCCCACCTGCGGCGGGTTCAGGATCGGGGTGTCGAACAGCGCGCCGCGGCTGCCGGTGTTGGTGATGGTGAACGTGCCCCCGGAGAGCTCGTCCGGCTTGAGCTTGTTGTTCCGGGTGCGCTCGGCCACGTCGGAGATCTTGCGGGCCAGGCCGCCGAGGTTCAGGTCCCCGGCGTCGTGGATCACCGGCGAGACCAGCCCGCGCGGGGTGTCCACGGCGATCGAGAGGTGCTCGGCCGCGTGGTAGGTGATCTCCTTGCTCTCCTCGTTGACCGAGGCGTTCACCTTCGGGTGCAGCTTCAGCGCCTCGGCGGCGGCCTTCGCGAAGAACGGCAGGAAGGACAGCTTCACGCCCTCCGCCGCTTCGAAGGAGGCCTTCGCCTGCTGGCGCAGCTTGGCGATGCGGGTGACGTCGACCTCGATCACCGTGGTGAGCTGCGCGGCGGTCTGCAGCGACTCGACCATGCGGCGGGCCAGCAGCTGGCGCAGCCGGGACATCTGCTGCGTGGTGCCGCGCAGCGCCTCCGCCTCGTCCGAGGACGCGGGCTGCGCCGGGGCCGCGGGCTTCGCGGCGGCCGGAGCGGCGGCGGGCTTCGCCTTGGCGGCGTCGACCGCGGCCTGCACGTCCTGCTTGCGGATGCGGCCGCCGACACCGCTGCCCTTGATGGTGGACAGGTCGATGCCGTGCTGGTTGGCGAGCTTGCGCACCAGCGGCGTCACGTACGGCGTGCTGCCGGACGGGCCGGACTGCTGGGCCGCGGGGGCCTGCTGCGCGGCGGGCTCGGCAGGAGCCGCGGGAGCCGCGGGCTGCGCCGGGGCGGCCGGGGCCTGCGCCGCGGGTTCCGGCTTCGGCTCCGGAGCGGGTGCGGCGGGGGCGGGGGCCGGTTCCGGCGCGGCGGGCGCGGCCGGGGCGGCGCCCTGCTCGCCGATCACGGCCAGCTTCCCGCCGACCTCGACGGTGTCGTCCTCGCCGGCGGCGATCTCGAGCAGCGTGCCCGCGACCGGCGACGGGATCTCGGTGTCGACCTTGTCGGTGGAGACCTCCAGCAGCGGTTCGTCGACCTCGACCGAGTCGCCGACCTGCTTGAGCCACCGGGTGATGGTGCCCTCGCTGACGCTCTCGCCGAGCGCGGGCATCGGCACCTCGGTGCCCTGCGCCGAACCGCCGGAGGCGGCGGGCGCTGCGGGCTGCTCGGCCGGGGCCTGCTGCTCCTGGGCGGGGGCGGCTTCCTGCGCCGGGGCGGGCTCCTCGGCGGGGGCCTGCTGCGGCGCGGGGGCGGAGCCCGAGTCGTCGGCGCTGTCACCGATGACGGCGAGCTCACCGCCGATCTCCACCGTGTCGTCCTCCTCGGCGACGATGCGCTGCAGCACACCGGCGGCGGGGGACGGGATCTCGGTGTCGACCTTGTCGGTGGAGACCTCCAGCAGGGGCTCGTCGACCTCGACGGTGTCGCCGACCTGCTTGAGCCACCTGGTGATCGTGCCCTCGCTGACGCTTTCGCCTAGCGCGGGCATCTGGACGGAGAAGGACATCGCTCGCGGACTCCTCGTGCGGTGTGGCGGGGTGCTGTGCTGGTGCGGGAAGCGGACCGGGTCAGCCGTGGACGTGCAGCGGCTTGCCGGCCAGGGCGAGGTGCGCCTCGCCGAGGGCCTCGGTCTGCGTGGGGTGGGCGTGCACCAGCGGTGCCACGTCCTCGGGCAGCGCCTCCCAGTTGTAGATCAACTGGGCTTCGCCGATGAGCTCGCCGACCCGGTCACCGACCAGGTGCAGGCCGAGCACCGGCCCGTCGGTGGCGCGGACCAGCTTCACCGCGCCCGCCGTCTTGAGGATCTGGCTCTTGCCGTTGCCGGCGAGGTCGTAGGTGAAGGTCTGCACCGAGCCGTACTGCTCCTTGGCAGCGCTCTCGGTCAGGCCCACCGAGGCGACCTCGGGGTGGCTGTAGGTGACGCGCGGGATGCCCGCCTCGTCGATCGCCTGCGGGTTCTGGCCCGCGATCTCCTCGGCGACGAAGATGCCCTGCTGGAAACCGCGGTGCGCGAGCTGCAGGCCGGGCACGATGTCGCCGACCGCGTACACGCCCGGCAGGCTGGTGCGCAGCCGGTCGTCGGTGACGACGAAGCCGCGCTCCAGCTGGACGCCCGCGTCCTCGTAGCCGTGGCCCGCGGTGTTCGGACCGCGGCCGACGGCCACCAGCAGCACGTCCGCGTCGAGCTGGTCGCCGTTCTCCAGGCTCACCGAGACGCCGGAGTCGGTCTGGGAGGCACCGGTGAACTTGACGCCGGTCTTGAACTTGATGCCGCGCTTGCGGAACGCGCGCTCCAGCTGCTTGGAGGCGAACTCGTCCTCGTTCGGCACCAGGTGCGGCAGGGCCTCGACGATGGTCACCTCGGCGCCGAAGGAGCGCCACACGCTGGCGAACTCGACGCCGATGACGCCGCCGCCGAGCACGACGACCTTCTCCGGCACGAAGTCCAGGTTCAGCGCCTGCTCGCTGGCGATGACGCGGCCGCCGAGCTCCAGGCCGGGCAGCGACTTGGAGTAGGAACCGGTCGCCAGCACGACGTTCTTGCCGGTGTAGCGGGTGCCGTCGACCTCGACGGTGTTCTTGTCGACGAGCGTGCCCGCGCCGTCGACCAGGGTCACCTTGTGCGCCTTGGCCAAGCCCTGCAAGCCCTTGTAGAGCTTGCCGACGACACCGTCCTTGTAGGAGTTCACCCCCGCGATGTCGATGCCCTCCAGCGAGGTCTTCACCCCGAACTGGTCGCCATCGCGCGCGGAGTCGGCGACCTCCGCGGCGTGCAGGAGAGCCTTCGTGGGAATGCACCCGCGGTGCAGGCAGGTTCCCCCGAGCTTGTCCTTTTCGATGAGGACGACGGACAGGCCCAGCTCAGCCGCGCGGAAAGCGCAGGCGTAGCCGCCCGAACCGCCGCCGAGAATGACCAGATCGGCGGACGTGTCGGTCACTTCGCACTCCTCGACAGCCATCGTTGAATCGCTGAGGTGCCGCCCGGCCCGGCTGTCGCGCGAGGCGCGGAACACCTGGCAGCCATCTTGTCACCACCCGTTGGGACGACGCGACGTGGGCTCGCTCTGATCGCGCGAACGTGCCCGATCCCACTGAATCGTTTTTTCCGATTCTCAGCTTCGTCACAGGCGCTCGATGGCATCATCGCGAACGGGGGCACCGGTTTTCCGGAGGTGTCTCCGAGCGCGGCCGCGCGCAGGTGAATCGAATCCGTGGCCGCGCTTCCAGCGGACGCGGGGAGGGCGGATTCCGTGGGTCTGTTCGATCGTTTCCGGCGGCGGCGCACCACCGGCCGTCCCGCCGACTCGCGCGACACCGAGCACCTGCGGGCCTGGGCGCAGCAGCGGCACGGTGTCGAGGCGTTCGTCGAACCCCGCACCACCGTCACCGAGACCACGGTGCTGCTGGTCGCGCACGACGGGGAGTGGACCCGGCGCCGCGTCGCGGGCCCGGAGGCGGCGTTCCGCTTCGCCCGCAAGCAGGGGATGCCCTGCTACGAGGTGGCGAAACTCGGCTATCCGCAGCGGATGCGCGACTACCAGGCCCGGCAGCGGGTCTTACGCGACCGGCAGCACCGCCGCGACCTGGGCTGAGCCCGTCAGTTCGCGACGCGGGTGGACGGCGTCAGCCGCACCGGGAAGTTCAGCGACTTCGAGATGTAGCAGAGCTCGTGCGCGCGCTCGTGCAGCGCTTCCGCGACGTCCACGCTGGCCAGGTCCTCGACCGTGACCTCCGGGTGGAGCACCACTTCCCGGAACCCGCCCGAACCGTCGGCGTTCTCCGCCAGCTCGCCCTGCGCGCGGTCGTGGTAGCCGACCACCACGACGCCGCACTCCGCGGCCAGGTGCAGGAACCACAGCATGTGGCACTGCGACAGGGCCGCGATGAGCAGCTCCTCCGGGTTGTACCGGTCCGCGTCGCCGAGGAACGCCGGGTCCGCGGAGGCCTCGATGGTGCTCTTGCCCGCGGAACGCACCTCGTGGGTGCGCTCGTAGCTGCGGTAGCTGCTGGTGCCCGCGCCGGTGTTCCCGGTCCACACCACTTCGACCGCGAAACCGTGCCGCGCAGGCCCGGGGGTGGTCGGCTGCTGCTCGCTCGTTTCGCTCACCACCCCATCCTGGCATCGCGGGGCAGGGCCGTGGTGATCCCTTTGAGACCGGGCTCACACCGTTCCCGCACGTGGCGCGGACGGCGAACGGCCCGCCGAGCGCACTCGGCGGGCCGTCCTGGGGTCCTTCGTCAGCCGTTCTCGGCGATGTCGGCGAGCACCGCCGCGATCGTGCGCACCGGGACGCCGGTGCCGCCCTTCGCGGTGTAGCCGTGCGGCGAGTTCGTGTTGTACGCCGGTCCGGCCACGTCGATGTGCGCCCAGGGCAGGCCGTCGCGGACGAACTCCTTCAGGAACAGGCCCGCGGTGAGCATGCCGCCCCAGCGGTGCCCGGCCACGTTCGCCAGGTCGGCGAGCTTGGAGTCCAGGTCGCCGCGCATGTCCTCCGGCAGCGGCATCGGCCAGGCGCCCTCACCGGTGGCCTGCGAGAGCTTCGCGACGCGGTCGCGGAAGTCCTCGTCGCCCATCACGGCGGGGGTGCGCTTGCCCAGGGCCACCACCTGCGCGCCGGTCAGGGTGGAGGTCTCGATCAGGTAGTCCGGCTCGTCCTCGCCCGCGCGCACGATCGCGTCGGCCAGGATCAACCGGCCCTCGGCGTCGGTGTTGAGGACCTCGACGGTCTTGCCGCCGTACATGCTCAGCACGTCGCCGGGCCGGTACGCGGTGCCGGAGGGCATGTTCTCCACCATCGGCACCGTGGCGGTCACGTCCAGCGGGTAGTTCAGCTTCGAGACCAGCACCATCGTGGCGATCACCGCGGCGGCGCCGGACATGTCCGAGGTCATCTCGTCCATCGAGGCGGCGGGCTTCAGCGAGATGCCGCCGGTGTCGAAGGTGACGCCCTTGCCGACCAGCGCGACCTTCTTCGACGCCTTCGGGCCCTTGTGCCGCAGCCGCACCAGGCGCGGCGGGCGGCTCGAACCGCAGCCGACGCCGAGGATGCCGCCGTAGCCGCCCTTGCGCAGCGCCGCCTCGTCGAGCACCTCGACCTCGAGCCCGGCGGAGCGGGCCAGCTCGCTCGCGCGGTCCGCGAACGAACCCGGGTACAGGTCGTTCGGCGGGGTGTTGATCAGGTCGCGGGCGATGGTGACGGACTCGCCGATGGCGGTGCCGCCCTTGAGCGCGTGCTTGGCGGCGTCGTCCTTCGCGTCCGGCACGATCAGGTCGACCTGGTTCACCGGGTCGTCGCCCGGCTCGGACTTGTACTTGCGGAACGAGTAGGCGCCCAGCACGGTGCCCTGCACCGCGGCGCCCAGGTCCAGCGCGCCCAGGGTGGTCGCGGCGTGCGCGACCCCGCTCAGCGCGCGGGCCGCGGCGCCCGCGGCGCGGCGCACCTGCTCACCGGTGGGGGAATCGCCGGTGACCTTGCCGAGCCCGACGGCCAGCAGGACGTCCGCGCGCAGCCCGGAACCCGCGGGCAGCTTCACGACCTCCTCGGCCTTGCCGGTGGCGCCGAGCGTCGCGAGCACCTTCGCCAGGTCGCCGTCGAAGGCCGCGGCCACCTCGTCGCCGCCGGGCGCGATCTCCGGGCCGTCCGCGCCGGCGAGGGTGCCGATGACCAGGACGTCCGCGGTGAGTTTGGCGGCTTTGGTATCGGTGAGGGCGAGTTTCGGCGTGCTCACGTGTGTTTCCTCCGGGCGGTGTCGCCATCGATGGGGTGTCGGACGCGGGAACCGTCCCCGGCCGGCCTGACCTGCTCGGCGGCCGTCCCGCGACCGCCACTGTAGATCGGGTGGGCCGCGGTGGGTCCGACAGGCGGTTGCGGGGACCGACCGCGCCGCACGCCCGAGCTTAGCGCTGCGCCGATCAGTGCCAGCGGTTTTCCCGCGGCGGAGCGCGTCGGCGGGGGAAAGCGCACCGGGACGGGCCGGTGCCGGTGCGTAGGCTGGGGCGTCGCGGACCCGGGTGCGACCGGCCGCGCGGTGCCCGCCCGGGCCGCCGCCGCGGACGCCTCCCGGTCGGCGTCGACCGGCAGGCGGCTGCCGGTGGGGACCGCGTTCTGCAAAGGTGGGCGAGTGGGGCAACAGGTCGCGGAGCAGCAGGCGGACGCCGGTGCTGGGGCCGCCGCGGACGGACCTAGGCGAGCGATCGGTTCGGCGTTGCCGCTGGTGCTCGGCGGGATGCTCGGTGCCGGGCTGTTCGTCGGCATCGCCCCCGCCACCCTCGCCGCCGGACGGCTGCTGCCGCTGGCCGTGCCGCTGGTGCTGCTGGCGGTGGCGTGCTGCGCGCTGGCCTCCGCGCACCAGTCCGCCAGCTACCGCGGGCCCGGCGCCGGGTACGCGTGCATCCGGGCGCGGCTGGGCGTGCTGCCCGCCCGGTTCGGCGCGGCCACCGCGCTCGCCGGGCAGGTCGCGGCGCTGGCCGCCGTCGCCGAGGTGATCACCCAGCACGCCATGCCCACCGCGCCGCCCGCCATCGCCGCCGCGATCGTGCTGTTCGTCGTGCTGGCCGCCACCGCGGGACTGCGCATCCGCGGTGCCGCCGCGTGGGTGTGGGTTCTGCTCACGCTGGCCGTGGTCGGGCTGGTCGTCGCGGTGTGCTTCGCGATCGAACCGCCCGCGGGGCTGCCTGCCGGTGCGCCGCGCGGCGACGGGGCCATCGGCATCACCGGCGCGGCCGGGGTGCTGTTCTTCGGCTTCCTCGGCTTCGAACGGCTCACCGCCCCCGCGCAGGAACGGGACCGGTACCGCGGCAAGGTCGTGAAGTGGGGCGTGATCGTCGCGCTGGCGGTGACCGGCGCGGTGGTGCTGCTGCTGTCGGCGGCGCTGCTGCACCAGCTCGGCCCGGCCCGCCTCGCGCTGTCCGGGCAGCCGGTGCTCGACGCGATGGACGCGGCCGCGGGCGGCTCGCTGCGGCCGCTGGTCGGGACCGCGGTGGGCCTGGCGCTGTTCCCGGTGCTGCTGGGCATCCTCGAATCGCTGCGCTCCACCGCGCTCGCCGTGCAGCGCGACCAGGACCTGCCCGCCGCGCTCGGCCGGACGAGCCGCGCGGGCACCCCGTACCTGCTGGACCTGTGCGCGGGCGTCGCCGCCGCCGTGGTCGCGCTGCTGGTGCAGCCCGCCGCGGCGATGGCCTTCGCTTCCTGCTGCCTGCTGGTGCACCACGCGCTGGCCAACGCCGCCGCGCGGGTGCTGCTCGCCGACGACCAGGTGTGGCGGATGCGGTCCGCGTGCCTGGGGATGGGATTGGCCGTGATCCTGGCCATGAGCATGCCCGTCCATGCGATGCTCGGAACGCTCGTGGTGGTCATCGCGGGCCCGCTGCTGGCGGGTCTGGTCTCTCGGCGCTGGAGTTGAGGTCGGCATGCTCGAACGCGGTCCCGAACGTGGTGCTCGGCCGGACCCCGCCCCGCAGCGGTGGGAGCCCGGATCGGACATCCTCTACCGCTTCTGGCGCCTCGACGGCTCGCTCGGCACCGTGCACCCGGCGCGAGTGGTCAGCGACGAACCGGACCGGCTGCTGTGCTGGGTGCTGCCGGGGACGCCGATCCGCATCACCACCTCGCCGGACGGCCGGAAACCGCGGGAACTGCCGCTGCACGAGCGGTTCTCCGGAACCCGGGTGCCCGCGCTGTCGGTGTGGCACACCACGGCCACGCTGCGGCTGGTGTTCGCCGAGCACTGGTCCTCGGTGTGGTGGTTCTTCGAAGCCGACGGCAGCTTCCGCAACTGGTACGTGAACCTGGAGGTGCCGCTCGGGCGGGACGCCACCGGCGTCAACCGGGTGGACGGGGTGCTCGACCTGGAGGTGTTCCCCGGCGGGAAGTGGGCGTGGAAGGACGAGGACGAACTCGACTCCGCGCTGGCCGCCGGGCGCATCGACCAGCTGCGCCTGGACCGGCTGCGCGCGGAGGGGGAGCGGATGGCGGACCTCGCCGAACGCGAGCGCTTCCCGTTCGACGGCAGCCACTGCGAGGCGCGGCCCGACCCGCGCTGGGCGCTGCCCGAGCTGCCCGCGGACCTGGTGCGCTGAACCCGGTCGGAAGCAGCGCGCTTCCGGACTCGGGGCGGGCTCGGGCGCGCGCCGGAACCGGGATCAGGGGGCACACCGGGATTCAGCGCCGGTCCGAGGTTCCAGCGCCGGGCCGGGATTCAGCCCCGGAAGCGCTCCGGATCCGGGTCCGAGCCGGGATCGAACCCGATCAGGGCGCCAGCGCGAGGAAGAAGAACAGGCCGAACACGGCCGTGAGCACCGCCAGCCCGCCGACCTGCCCACCGCGCAGGTCCTTCGGGAACAGCGTCTTGTGCTTGCCGTACCACCAGAAACCCCACCAGGCCACGCCCGCGCCGCCGACGATCGCGCCGAACCACCCCAGCCAGGCGTAACCCCACAGCACGAGCAGCCCACCGCCCAGCGGCAGCAGCAGGCCGAGCGCGGCCGCGAGCGTGTCCTGCTGGACCGTCGTCGGTCCCGGCACCGGCAGGTTCTCCTGGTCACCCATGGCCTCATCATAGAGGTCCGAACGGATCACCGGTACGCCTCCGGGCAGACCGTCCGGAACGGGTTCGAGCAGCCTCCGACACTAGGAGGACCGACCGATGGCACACCGGTTTCCACTGTTCCGAGGCGCGCGATACGGTACGGGCATGACAGAACTCTCGTTCTCCCGGATTCCCAGTTCGCATCCCGCCACCGAGGCGCACCGCGCGGACGTATTGGCGAATCCCGGGTTCGGGAAGTTCTTCACCGACCACATGGCGACGGTGCGGTACTCCACCGAACGCGGCTGGTACGACGCCAAGATCGAGGCCTACCACTCGCTGGAGCTCGACCCGGCGACGACGGTGCTGCACTACGCGCAGGCGATCTTCGAGGGCTTGAAGGCCTACCGGCAGCCCGACGGCGCGATCTCCGCGTTCCGCCCGGAGCAGAACGCCCGCCGGTTCCAGCGCTCGGCGCAGCGCATCGCGATGCCGGAGCTGCCGGAGCAGGTGTTCCTCGACTCGCTGCGGGAGCTCGTCGACGTCGACCGGGCGTGGGTGCCGGAAGCGGGGGAGAGCTCGCTGTACCTGCGGCCGTTCATGATCTCCACCGAGGTCAGCCTCGGGGTGAACCGCCCGGCCAGCGAGTACCTGTACGCGGCGATCGCCTCGCCGGCCGGTTCGTACTTCGCGGGCGGCGTCAAGCCCGTCACGGTGTGGCTCGGCCACGAGTACGTGCGGGCCGCGCCCGGCGGCACCGGGGCGGCGAAGTTCGCGGGCAACTACGCGGCCTCCTTCGCCGCGCAGGCGCAGGCCGTGGAGAACGGCTGCGACCAGGTGGTGTGGCTGGACGCGGTGGAGCGGCGGGCGGTCGAGGAGATGGGCGGGATGAACCTGTTCTTCGTCTTCGGCACCGGCGCGGACGCCCGGCTGGTCACCCCGGAGCTGTCCGGCAGCCTGCTGCCCGGCGTCACCCGCTCCTCGGTGCTGGAGCTCGGCGCCGACCTGGGCATGGCGGTCGAGGAGCGGCGGATCACCACCGACGAGTGGGAGAAGCGCGCCCGGTCCGGTGAGCTCACCGAGGTGTTCGCCTGCGGCACGGCCGCGGTGATCACCCCGGTCGGGCACGTGAAGCACCAAGACGGCGAGTTCACCATCGCCGACGGCCAGGCCGGGACGGTGACGATGCAGCTGCGCGACCGGCTCACCGCCATCCAGCAGGGCACCGCCCCCGACCCGCACGGCTGGATGGTCCCGCTCGCCTGAGCCCCGTCCACCCGGCGCCCTCCTCGTTCCGCGAGGAGGGCGCCGTTGCTTTCGGCCCGGGCGGGATGTCGGTGCCCCGGCGTAGCTTCCGAGTGACCTGGAACACGCACAGGGGGCGGTCATGTCGGATCGAGTACTGCTGCTGATCGGCACGCGCAAGGGCCTCTGGCTGGCGCGCCGCGAACGCGGGGCCTGGGAGGTGACCGGGCCGCACCTGCCGATGGCGGAGCTCTACGCCGTGGCCGCCGACACCCGGGGCGCGCCGCGGCTGCTCGTCGGCGCCTCCAGCACGCACTTCGGCCCCAGCGTCGTCACCAGCGACGACCTCGGCGCCACCTGGCAGGAACCGGACGCGGCACCGATCGCGTTCCCCGCGGACACCGGGGCGGCCCTGGAACGGGTGTGGCAGCTCGCGCCGGGGCCCGCCGACCACCCGGAGGTCGTCCACGCCGGGGCCGAACCGTCCGCGCTGTTCCGCTCCGAGGACCGCGGGCGGACGTTCCAGCTGGTCCGCGGGTTGTGGGACCACCCGCACCGGGAGCGCTGGGAACCCGGGTTCGGCGGGCAGGCGGTGCACACCGTGCTCGCGCACCCGCACGACCCGTCCCGCGTGGTCGTGGCGATGTCGGCGGGCGGCGTCTACCGCACCGAGGACGGCGGGACGAGCTGGCAGGCGAGCAACCGGGGCATCAAGGCCTACTTCCTGCCGGACGAGTACCCGGAGTTCGGCCAGTGCGTGCACAAGATCGCCCAGCACCCGGCGAAGCCGGAGCGGTTCTTCCTGCAGAACCACCACGGCGTGTACCGCAGCGACGACGGGGCGGCGAGCTGGCGCTCCATCGCCGACGGCCTGCCCAGCGACTTCGGCTTCCCGATCGTGACCCACCCGCACCGGCCGGACGTGGTGTTCGGGTTCCCGCTGACCGCGGACGCGACGCGCTACCCGCCGGACGGGCGCTGCCGGGTGTACCGCAGCGAGGACGCGGGCGAGACGTGGACCGGGCTGTCCGAGGGGTTGCCCGAGCGGTTCTGGTCGGCGGTGATGCGCGACGCGCTGTGCACCGACGACGCCGACCCGGCCGGGGTGTACTTCGGCTCCCGCAGCGGCGAGGTGTACGCGGGCAGCGGGGACGGGGAGCGCTGGGAACGGGTGGCCGAGCACCTGCCCGACGTGCTGTCGCTGCGCGCGATGAGCTGGTGAGGTGGTGGCGGTGCGGGTGACGGTGGTGCTGCCGCGGCTGCTGCGCGAACACGCCGGTGGACGGCAGCGGCTGGAGGTCGAGCCGGCGGAGGCCACGCTGGCGGGCGTGCTGGACGTGCTCGGCGCCCGGCACCCGGCGGTCGAACGCCGGTTGCGGGACGAGGCCGGTGGCCTGCGGCGGCACGTCAACTTCTACCTGGACGGGGAGGAGTGCCGGTGGCTGGACGGCGCCGGTTCGGCGGTCCGCGACGGCACCGAGATCCGCGTCATCCCGTCGGTCGCCGGGGGCTGACGGGTGCTCAGCCGAGCACGGAGACCGCCAGGACCAGCGTGGTGGTGAGTTCGGCGGCGGCGCCGAGCACGTCGCCGGTGATGCCGCCGAAGCGGCGCCGCACGTGCGCGGTGAACCCGAGCAGCACCGCGCCCGCCAGCAGCACGGCGACCGCGCCCGACCAGGGAGCCGCGAGCGCGCCCCCGGCCGCCAGCACCAGCCACCAGCAGGCCACCAGCCACCACGGCTGGGTGCCCGCGACCAGCGAACCCATGCCCTCCGGACGTGCGGCGGGCAGCCCGCGGCGGCAGCAGAGCACGAACGCGCCCCGGCCCGCCGCGCACGCCAGCACCACCACCGCCCAGCGCCCGCCGGCGGCGAGGTCGGCGAGCGCCACCGCCTGCACGCCGACCGCGACGATCAGCGCGACCACCGCGAACGGGCCGGCACCGCCGTCGCGCATCACCGCCAGCGCCCGCTCCGGCGGGCCGTAGCAGCCGAGGCCGTCGACCGTGTCGGCCAGCCCGTCCACGTGCATGCCGCGGGTGACCAGCACCAGCGCCGCCACGGTGAGCAGCCCGGCCAGCAGGGCGGGTGCGCCGAGCGCGGTCAGCGCCCACAGCAGCACCGCGCCGAACCCGCCGACCAGCGCGCCCACCAGCGGGGCGAGCGCGATGGCCTGGCGGCAGGCGCGGTCGTCGACCTCGCGGGCCGGCAACGGCAGCACCGTCAGCCAGGACACCGCCAGCAGCAGCCCGTTCACCGGGCCGCGGCCTCTCCGGGGCAGGTCACAGCTCCTGGTCCTCCGGGTCGGGCCCGATGGCCTCCGCGGGGGTGGGGCCGCCGACGCCCGCCTCGCCGAAGGTCGCCATCTCGGCCAGCACCCGCACCGCGGCGGACAGCACCGGCAGCGCGGTGACGGCCCCGGAGCCTTCGCCGAGGCGCATCTCCAGGTCGAGGATCGGGCTCAGGTCGAGGTGTTCGAGCACCAGCGTCCCGCCCGGTTCGGCGGTGCGGTGCCCGGCCAGCCACCACTGGCGGGCACCGGGCGTGAGCTCCTCGGCGACCATCGCGGCCGCGCCGACGACGACGCCGTCCAGCAGCACCGGCGTCCGGCGCACCGCGGCCTGCGCGAGGAACCCGGCGAGCGCGGCGATGTCCGCGCCGCCGCTGGTGCGCAGCAGCGCCATCGGGTCGTCCAGCACCGGCCGGGCCCGGCGCAGCGCGTCGCGGATCGCGGCGGTCTTGCGCATCCACGCGTTGTCGTCGATGCCGGTGCCGCGCCCGACCACCGCGACCGGTTCGATGCCGGTGAGCGCGGAGATGAGCACCGCCGCCGGGGTGGTGTTGCCGATGCCCATGTCACCCGCGATGAGCAGGTCCGCGCCGGAGTCGATCTCCTCGTCGGCGACGGCCTTGCCGAGTTCGACCGCGGCCCGCGCCTCGTCGTCGGTGAGCGCGTCCTCCCGGTCGATGGCGCCGGAGCCGCGGCGGATCTTGCGCCCGGACACCGCGGGCGGCGTGTCGGCGTTCACCGCCACGTCCAGCACCCGCACGGTGGCGCCGTTCGCCCTGGCCAGCGCGTTCACCGCGGCGCCGCCGTCGAGGAAGTTGCGCACCATCTGGCCGGTGACCTCGGCGGGGTAGGCGGACACGCCGTGCTCGGCGACGCCGTGGTCCCCGGCGAAGATCACCACCCGGGCGCGTTCGAACGGGCGCGGCGGGCAGCTGGCCTGGCGGCCCGCGACCCACACCCCGAGCTCCTCCAGCCTGCCGAGCGAACCGGCCGGTTTGGTGAGCTGCTCCTGCCGGGCCACCGCCTGCCGCCGCGCCTGCTCGTCCGGCGGCGGCACGGCGCCGAACCGGACCGGGGTGTTCTCGGGTGCGGTGGACAAGGGGTTACCTCCGGGGTCGGTGCGGGCGGGTGGTCAGCGCAACCGGAGCGGGACACCCGCGACGAGCAGCAGCACGGCGTCGCAGCGTTCGGCGAGCCGCGCGTTGAGCTCGCCGAGCCGGTCGCGGAAAAGTCTTCCAGAACTCGTGGCGGGCACGATGCCGAGCCCGACCTCGGCCGAGACCAGCACCAGCCGGGAGGCGCAGCCCGCGACGGCCTCGGCGAGCGCGGTGCAGTGCGCCGCGACGGCGTCGAGCGCGGCCGGATCCCGGTCCCAGGCGCCCGCGTCGTCGAGGACCCCGGTCAGCCAGGTCGCGAGATCGTCCACCAGCAGCGCGGGCCCGTCCGCGGGAGCGGTGCGCAGCAGTTCCAGCAGCACCGCGGGATCGCCGGCTTCGGCGGTCGTCCAGGTCGCGGGCCTGCGGGCGACGTGCGCGGCGATCCGCTCGGTCCACTCGGCGTCGTCCGGGTCGTGCCGGGAGGTCGCCACGTAGCGGACGGGCTCGTCGGCGCCGAGCAGGCCTTCCGCGTGCGCGGACTTCCCGGAGCGGGCCCCGCCGAGCACCAGGGTGCGTGCGGACGCGGCCACCGGTGAACCTCCTGCGATCGGGTGAACGACTGCGGGAACCGTACCCGGCCGGGCAGTGCGCCGGACCGGGCACGGGGGACCGCTACGAGCGGGTTTCCCGCGGATCGGCGGTGACCAGGTCGCCGAGCACCTCGTCGATCCGGTCCAGCACGTCCGCGCCGAGCTCCACGCCGGAGGCGGCGACGTTGTCGGCGACCTGCTCGGGCCGGGAGGCGCCGACGATCGCCGCCGACACGTTCGGGTTCTGCAGCACCCACGCGATGGCCAGCTGCGCGGTGGACAGGCCCAGGTCCGAGGCGACGGGCTGCAGCCGCTGCACCGCGGAGAGCACGTCGTCCCGCATCCACCGCGAGATCATCTTGGCGCCGCCGCCCTCGTCGGTGGCGCGGGAGCCCGCGGGCGGCTGCCGACCCGGCAGGTACTTGCCGGTGAGCACGCCCTGCGCGATGGGGGAGAACACGATCTGCCCGATGCCCTCGCGCTCGCTGACCGGAACCACCTGGGATTCGATGACGCGCCACAGCATCGAGTACTCCGGCTGGTTCGAGATCAGCGGCACCGACAGCTCGCGGGCCAGCTCGGCACCGCGGGTGAGCTGCTCGGCGGTCCACTCGGAGACTCCGATGTAGAGCGCCTTGCCCTGCCGCACCAGGTCGGCGAAGGCGGTCATCGTCTCCTCCAGCGGCACCGACGGGTCGAACCGGTGGGCCTGGTAGAGGTCGACGTGATCGGTCTGCAACCGGCGCAGCGAGGCGTTGCAGGACTCGATGATGTGCTTGCGCCCCAGACCGCGGTCGTTGGGGCCCTCGCCGGTGGGGAAGTAGACCTTCGTGAAGATCTCCAGGCCTTCCCGGCGCTGTCCGGCCAGGGCCCGGCCGAGCACCGATTCGGCGCGGGTCTGGGCGTAGACGTCGGCGGTGTCGAAGGTGGTGATGCCCGCGTCGAGGGCGGCCCGCACGCAGGCGTGCGCGGCGTCCTCCTCGACCTGGGAGCCGTGGGTGAGCCAGTTGCCGTACGCGATCTCGCTGATGGACAGACCGCTGTTGCCGAGACGTCGAAACTCCATGCCCGGACCCTATGCCGCGCGCGGCTCCGGCGGCATCCGACGAGGGCGCCGGACGATCGGGCCCGGGATCCGGCTCGGATCAGCCGATCTTGTGGAAGTCCTTCGGGGTGAGCCGCGGCCGCGGCACCCGCAGCCTGCGCAGCTGCATCGCCCGGGTGAACGCGTACCAGCCCAGCGACAGCGGCCGGTCGGTCGCGTCCGGGAACTTCGCGCGCACCCGCTTGTTCACGGCGCGGCCCAGCAGCGTGCCCTCGAACAGCATCGTCAGCAGCAGCACCAGGCACACCAGGGTGGCGTACTGCTGCACGAGCACGTTCTGCACCAGCGTGGTCACGAACACCACCAGCACCAGCGGCATGAACATGCCCATCATGTGCCTGCGGGTGTCGACGATGTCGCGCACGTGCGCGCGCACCGGCCCGCGGTCGCGGGGCATCAGGTAGCGGTCGTCGCCGGCCATCATGCGCTCGCGGCGTTCCCGCGCGGCCTTGCGGCGCTCCTCCTTGTTGCCGCGGGCCCGCTTCATCGCCTCGCGCTGCGTCTTCGGCGGCGGCGCGACCGGGCCGCGGCGGCGGGTCTCGGCCTCGCGCCGCTTCGGAGTGGGCCTGCCCTTGCCGGGAGTGCGGTCGCGGGCGGGTTCCGCCGCGGCCTGGGCGCCCTCGGTGGAAGCGTCGTCGGTCGCGGTCTGCTCAGCGCTGCTGCGGCGAAGGAACCTCACCCCTCCAGGGTATTCGACGCCACTCGGCCGGGCGCACGTGACCGCGTGTTCGCCGCACCGCGGCGGGGCCGCCGGAACGGGCGCGTCCGGATGCGAGGACGTTCACGTGGTTCCGGGCCGGGTCTGTGCCACCATGGAGGCTGGTAGACCAACACGACTCGCCTCCCGAGTCGCCCCTCCCCGGCGGGGAATACCTCGGGTCGGCGCCGACGTTGGACGTCACGCCGGAAGCGGACGAGCGAGACCTCTAGGGAGAGTCATGACCGCCCAGACGACGACCGAGAGCGAGGCGCCCTCGCACGGTGTCACCCTGACCGACTCCGCGGCGCAGAAGGCCAAGGCGCTGCTGGAGCAGGAGGGCCGCGACGACATGCACCTGCGCATCGCCGTCCAGCCCGGTGGCTGCGCCGGCCTGCGCTACCAGCTGTTCTTCGACGAGCGCTCGCTGGACGGCGACGCCCGGCGCGGCTTCGAGGGCCTCGACGTGGTCGTCGACCGGATGAGCGCCCCGTACGTGGAAGGCGCGGTGATCGACTTCGTGGACACCATCGAGAAGCAGGGCTTCACGATCGACAACCCGAACGCGGGCGGCTCCTGCGCCTGCGGCGACTCGTTCCACTGACCTGACACTCGAACGGCCCGGTTCCCGCGGGGAGCCGGGCCGTTCGCGCGCCGTCAGGGGGCCACGACGATCCGCACCTCCTCGTCGCCGAGGGCGATCCGGTCGCCCGGGGCGAGCTGGCGGCCGCGCCGGGTCTCGACCTCGTCGTTGACCTGCACCTCGCCCTCTTCCAACAGGGCCTTCGCGTCGGCGCCGTGCTCGGCGAGGCCGGCCAGCTTCATCAGCTGGCCCAGCCGGATGGTGCCTTCCCTGATCTCCACATCACGCATGGCCCGCATTCTCCGCCGGAGGGCTGGGCGGTCCGCGGCCACCGGTCGCGAGTAGCGCGGCTCACGTCGGGGCGGAGGGGTGCCCGCCGAGCTCGGCGAGGTTCGCCGCGACCTGCGGCGGGACGCGCTCCTCGGCTCCGGTCCGGGTGAACGAGCAGGTCAGCGCTGGTGCCAATGGCGCATTGACTGGACGCGGGAAAGAACATGTGATCGACGGACACCTGCTCAATCGAGAAAGTTGTCCGATGCCTCTACCCGCATACGCCCTAGCGGTGGCCCTCGTCGGCTCGTCCGTCGTCCCCGCCGCCGGGGCCACGGCAGCGCCCGCCGCACCCGAACCGGCCGCAGCACCCGTGGCCGGACCGATCGTGCAGATGTTCCAGTGGCCCTGGGATTCCATCGCGCAGGAGTGCCGCAGCACCCTCGGCCCGAAGGGCTTCGGGGCCGTGCAGGTGTCCCCGCCGCAGGAGCACGTGCAGCTCGACGGCGAGGACCACCCCTGGTACCAGGACTACCAGCCGGTGAGCTACCAGCTGGAGAGCAGGCGCGGGAACCGCGACCAGTTCGCCGGCATGGTCTCCGCCTGCAACGACGCCGGGGTGCAGATCTACGCCGACGCGGTGGTGAACCACATGGCCGCCAGCGACGCGGTCGGCAGCGCGGGCACCACGCACGAGAAGTACGTGTACCCGGGCCTGTACAGCGACGCGGACTTCCACGACTGCCGCCGCGACATCGCGAACTACGACGACAAGGACGAGGTCCGCAACTGCGAGCTCGTCGGGCTCGCCGACCTCGCGACCGAATCCGACTACGTGCGCTCCGCCGAGCAGGGCTACCTGAACGACCTGATCAGCCTCGGCGTCTCCGGTTTCCGGGTGGACGGCGTCAAGCACATGCCGCCGGAGGACGTCGGCGCGATCTTCGGCGGGCTGGACGAAGTCCCCGGCACCGGCGCGAAGCCGTACGTGTTCCAGGAGGTCATCGCCGACCAGGCCACCTCCGCCGGGGAGTACGCGGACAACGGGGACGTCACCGAGTTCGCCTACCACCACGAGGTCAGCGAGGCCTTCAAGAACGGGTCGCTCGCCGGCCTCCAGGACCTGCCGGACCGCATGACGCTGCCGAGCGACCAGGCCGTGGTGTTCATCGACAACCACGACACCCAGCGCAGCGAGCCGACGCTCACCTACAAGGACGGCACGGCCTACGACCTGGCGAACGCGTTCATGCTCGCCTACCCGTACGGCACCCCGCAGCTGATCTCCGGGTTCGCCTTCGACGATCCGGACGCCGGGCCGCCCAGCGACGGCGAGGGCCGCACGAACCCGGCGAGCTGCTCCGACCAGGCGTGGGTGTGCGAGCACGCGCGGCCGATCATCGCCGGGATGGCCGGGTTCCACCGCGAGGTGCAGGGCGCGGAGCTGACGAACTGGTGGGACGACGGGTCCGGCCGGGTCGCGTTCGGCCGCGGCGACGCCGGGTTCGTGGTGCTCAACCGGGAGGACGCGGCGATCGACCAGCAGTCGTTCCAGACCTCGCTGCCCGCCGGGACCTACTGCGACGTGCTGTCCGGTTCGCTGCAGGACGGGTCCTGCACCGGCGGGACCGTGGACGTCAACGAGGACGGCTGGCTGACCACCTCGGTGTCCGCGAACTCCGGTGTCGCGCTGCACGCCGGGGCGAAGCAGAGCTGACCTGCCGCGACGAGAACGGCCGCTCCTTCCCGGTGGGAGGGAGCGGCCGTTCGCCGGTGTCGTGCGGTCAGAGCTTGACCGGGTAGTACGGCTCCGGGACCTCGGGGGACAGCCGTCCCTCGACGAAGATGCCGTGCCAGATCATGAACACCAGCAGCGCCCACAACCGTCGGCTGTGGTCCAGCACGCCGGACCGGTGCTCCTCCAGCAGCTGCAGGATCGCGGTCTTGTTCAGCAGCCGCTCGGTCTGCGACTGCTGGATGATGTTGCGCGCCCAGTCGTGCATCTCGTCGCGCAGCCAGTGCCGGATCGGCACCGGGAAGCCCAGCTTGCGGCGGTTGAGCACGTGCGCGGGCACGACCTGCTTCATCGCCTGGCGCAGCGCGTACTTCGTGGTCTCCGGGGTGATCTTCTGGTCCAGCGGGATGCCGCTGGCGACGCGGAACACCTCGTTGTCCAGGAACGGCACCCGCAGCTCCAGCGAGTTCGCCATCGTCACCTTGTCCGCCTTGACCAGGATGTCCCCGCGCAGCCAGGTGAACAGGTCCACGTGCTGCATCCGGGTCACCGGGTCCCAGCTCGCCGAGGAGCGGTACGGCGCGGCGGTGACGTCGCGGTGCGAGACGCCCGGGTCGAAGGCCGCCATCACGGCCTTGAGCTGATCGTCCCGGAAGATCCGCGCGTTGCCGTAGTAGCGGTCCTCCAGCGACAGCGCCCCGCGGCGCAGCAGGTCCTTGCCGCGCACCCCGTCCGGGATCGCGGTGGAGACCTTGCCCATCGCCTTGCGCAGGGTGCCCGGCACCCGCTCGAACGGCGCCAGCGACAACGGCTCGCGGTAGATCGTGTAGCCGCCGAACAGCTCGTCGGCGCCCTCCCCGGACAGCACCACCTTCACGTGCTGGCGGGCTTCGCGGGCGATGAACCACAGCGGCACCAGCGCCGGGTCCGCCACCGGGTCGTCCAGGTACCAGATGATCAGCGGCAGCGTCTCCATCATCTCCTCGGGGGAGACGGTGCGGATCACGTGCTTCACGCCGATCGCCGCGGCCGACTCGGCGGCCACGTCCACCTCGGAGTAGCCCTGCCGCTCGAACCCGGTGGTGAAGGTGACCAGGTTCGGGTTGTGCTCCTTGGCCAGGCAGGCGATCGCCGTCGAGTCGATGCCGCCGGACAGGAACGAGCCCACGGTGACGTCGGCGCGCATGTGCTTGGCGACCGAGTCGCGCATGACGTCGACGATCTGGTCGTGCAGCCGCCGCGCGTCCGAGTCGTTGCGCACCGGCTTCGAGGTGAAGTTCGGCACGAAGTACCGCTCGGTCACCAGCCGCCCGCCGGGGGAGACGGTGAACGAGGTGCCCGACTCGATGCGCGAGATCTGGCGGTGCATCGTCTCCGGCTCCGGCACGTACTGGAGCGTGAGGTAGTGCTGCAGCGCCTTGTGGTCGAGGTCCTCGCCGATGCGCAGCGTCGTCGCCAGGCTCAGCAGCGACTTCTTCTCGCTGGCGAACGCGACCCCGCCGGGGCCGGACGCGTAGTACAGCGGCTTGATCCCGAACGGGTCGCGCCCGCCGAACACCACGCGCCGCTCGCTGTCCCAGATCAGGAACGCGAACATGCCGCGCAGCCTGCCGACCATCGCCGTGCCGAGGTAGTGGTAGGCGGCGACGATCACCTCGGTGTCGCCGTCGGTGTGGAACCGGGCGCCGTAGTGCTCGGCGAGCTCGGCGCGCAGCTCCAGGTAGTTGTAGATCTCGCCGTTGAAGTTGATCGTGTAGCGGCCGGGGTTCTCCGGCGGGCCCCAGGTCAACGGCTGGTGCGAGTGCTCCAGGTCGATGATCGACAGCCGGTTGAAGCCGAAGACGACCTCACCGCCGTGCCAGGTGTCGCTCTCGTCCGGTCCCCGGTGCCGTTGGCAGGGCAGGGCTTTGGCCACGGCGTCGACGGCGAAACCGGCGTTCTCTTCAGTGGGACAGACAAGTCCAAGCAGGCCGCACACGCGTCCATGCACCTCTCGCGTCGGCGATGGGTCGGGCTCCGCCCCGCGTCCCGGTCGGGGATCTCGGCGGCGGGAGACCCAGTATGCCGGGTGCGCCGCCGCGCTGTGCAGGCGCGGTGAGCGGGCCCGGACGAGGCGGTTCGTTCCCCGCGCGCGTGCGTCGCGGCGGGCGCGCGACGCGGGAACCGGCCCGGGTGGCCAAGTCCACCGGTTCGGGTGGTCCGGTCCACCCGATCCGATCACCGCGGCGGGCGGGGACGATCTCGGTGACGTGCAGCGCACCTCGCCACCCCGGAGCAGTATCGCGGCTACTGCTGGGCTAGGCTCCCCGCAGCATTCCGGCCGCGGGACATGGTGGGTGCGCGTTGTGCCCAGACCCGCGGCGACGGTGGGAACACGCAGCGAGGAGGCGTCGCGCAGTGGGCTTTCGAATGGGGAGCTTGCGGCAGGAACGTCTGGAGGAGGGGACCCGAGTGCCACGGCTGGTCAAAGTCGCCGGGCTGGCAGGCCTGGTCGCGGTCGCGGCCACGGGCTGTTCGACCGACGAGGTCCTGAGGTTCGGCTGGCCGGAGGGCGTCACCCCGCAGGCCGAGTCCATGCGTCAGCTGTGGACCTGGTCGGTGATCGCTGCACTGGCGGTCGGCGTCCTGGTGTGGGGCCTGATGTTCTGGACGGTCGCCTTCCACCGCAAGAAGGGCGAGGAGCTGCCCCGGCAGTTCCAGTACAACGTGCCGCTGGAGGTCATCTACACCGCGGTGCCGTTCGTGATGGTCGTGGTGCTGTTCTACTTCACCGCCACCACCCAGAACTACGTGATGGCCAAGTCCGAGACGCCGGACGAGAAGGTCAACGTCGTCTCGTTCCAGTGGAACTGGGAGTTCAACTACCCGGACCACCGGACGCCGGACGGTCAGCCGGTCCGCACCGTCGGCAGCAGCAGCGAGATCCCGCTGCTGGTGCTGCCGACCGGGTCGACGATCCAGTACAACCTGAGCTCCACCGACGTCATCCACTCGTTCTTCGTCCCCGAGTTCCACTTCAAGCGGGACACCTTCCCGCACCCGGAGAAGAACGACCAGGAAGCCGTCTTCGAGAACACCATCGAACGCGAGGGCTCCTTCGTCGGGCGGTGCGCCGAGCTCTGCGGCACCTACCACTCGATGATGAACTTCGAAGTCCGCGCCCTGTCGCCGGACAAGTTCGACCAGTACATCAACCTGCGTACGCAGACCAACCCGGCCACCGGCCAGTACTACACCGCCGCCGAGGCGTTGGGGCAGATGAACTGCGGTGAGCTGTGCGCGCCGCGGGCGGTGACCTCGGTCCCGTTCGACACCGACCGCACCTCCGGCGAGCCGTCGACCATCGGCGGCCGGCAAGCCGGCAACTGATCCCGGCAGGGCGTAGGGCGCGAGAGTGAGGAATCCATGAAGGTCGAAGCGAAGATCTTCAACATGATCACCGGCTTCTTCTTCCTGTCGGCGATCGTCTACGGGGTGTGGTCACACGAACCCGTGGGCACGGTGGCCCTGATCCTGGTGGGCGGGTTGTCGCTGCTGATCGGCAGCTACTTCCAGTTCGTGGCTCGGCGCATCGAGCCGCGTCCGGAGGACAACCCGGACGCCGAGATCAGCGACGGCGCGGGCGAGCTGGGCTTCTTCAGCCCCGGCAGCTACTGGCCCGCCGGGCTGGCGGCGTCCGCCGCGTTCGCCGGTATCGCGCTGGCGTTCTTCCACGTGGTGCTGATCGTGATCTCCATCGGCGTGCTGCTGATCATGGTCGCGGGCCTGGTGTTCGAGTACCACACCGGACCGAACCACGACTGATCTTCAACACCTAGGTGAGCCCCCGGATCTCTGGTCCGGGGGCTCACCTGTTTCTGCCCCCAGATGGTCGTTCTCCGCTGGTAGCGAACTGATCTTCTTCGCTAGTTTTCGCTCGGCAGTGGAAACTCTTGGAGATCGGCCGGGACATGTCGTCACGCATCGCCGCTTCAGCGCGCGGCTCGGCGATCCTCGCCGCCGTGCTCGTGACGGGCTCGCTCACCCCGACCGCCGTCGCCGGGCCACCCGCCGCGGATTCCGCGCCGGCTCCGCTGCGCACCAACGGGGCGGCCGTACCGGCGCTGGACTGGACGCCCTGCGCGGGCGGGCCCGGTTACGAGTGCTCGACGGCCGAGGTGCCGCTGTCCTACCGGGACCCCGCAGGACCGCAGATCCGGCTCGCCGTGGGCAAACTGCCCGCCGCCGATCAGGAGCACAAGCTCGGCACGATCTTCTACAACCCGGGCGGGCCCGGCGACAGCGGCAAGTTCGCGCCGGAACTCACCCCGGAGCTGCACCGGCGGTTCGACATCGTCGGCTTCGACCCGCGCGGTGTCGCCGAGAGCGACGGCTTCAGCTGTTCCAGCGAGCCCGGTGACGGCTTCGACCCGACGGATTCCTTTCCCGTGCACGCGGCGCAGGAACGGATGCAGATCGAGGACACCGCGCACGCGGTCGAGCAGTGCGCCCGGAACGCGGGCCCGCTGCTGCGGCACACCTCGACGGCGAACGTGGCCCGGGACCTCGACCTGCTGCGCGAAGCGGTCGGGGAGGACCGGCTCGACTACTACGGACTCTCCTACGGCAGCCATCTCGGCACCGTGTACGCGAACCTGTTCCCGGAGCGGGTGGGCGCCGTGGCGATCGACGGCGTGGTCGATCCGATCGAGTGGACCACGGGGTACCTGCCGGGCGGGGCGGCCGAGCCGATGACCTACCGGACGGGTGCCGCGGGCGGTGCAGAGCAGGCGCTGCACGCGTTCCTCGACGCGTGCGCCACCGATGAGCGGTGTGCCTTCCGGGAGCCGGGCACCGATCTGCTCGGCAAGTACGACGCGCTGCTGGACAGGCTGTCGGTCCGGCCCGTCACGATCACCCGGCCGGACGGGTCTTCGATGGAGGTCACCTACCAGGCGGCCGTGATCAGGACGGCGAGCGCGCTCAAGGGCGCCTGGGCGTCGACGGTGCTCGGTGAGTTCCTGCAGCAGCTGCACGAGCTCTCCTCGCCCGGTGGATCAGCCCGGCCTGCGCCGGTCGTGCCGGTTCCGCCCGCGTCGCGGGGCTGGGGAACCTCCATGGGCGTGGAGCAGCGGCTCAGCGTGATGTGCAACGACGGTGGCAATCCCCGCGACCCGTGGGCGTGGCCGGACCACGCCCGGCGGGCCGACGAGGACGGGCGCGGTTTCGGCTCGTACTGGACGTACCTGTCGCTGGGCTGCGCGACCTGGCCCGGCGGGCCTGATCCGGACCGCTACACCGGCCCGTGGGACCGGGAGACGGCCGGACCGGTACTGGTCATCGGAAATCGGCGAGGTGATCCGGCCACGCCGTACGACGACGCGGTCACGACGTCCGAACTGCTGGCCGACGCCCGGCTGCTCACGCTCGACACGTTCGGGCACGGCGCTCGGGGGGAGAGCGCCTGCATCGACGAGGCGTTGAACGCGTACTTCAGCGATGGCGCGCTGCCTCCCGAGGGCGCGGTCTGCGAGCCGGACCGGGGCCCGTTCGACCCGGTGCCCTGACCGGCCCGCTCGACCGGCCGGTCGGCCGCGGCACGGAGGTGGGTGGCGCTCGCTCCGGTGAGCTTAGGATTCGAGCAACGACGTCCCGCAGCCAGGAGGCTCTTCGTGATCACCGCGATCGTGCTCATCCAGACCGTCGCCGACCGGCTCACCGAAGCCGCGCAGGAGGTCGCCGACATCGAGGGCGTCGCCGAGGTCTACTCGTGCGCCGGGGACGTGGACCTGATCGCGATCCTGCGGGTCACGAACCACGAGGACATCGCCGACATCGTCCCCGGGAAGATCAACAAGGTGGCCGGGGTGCTGGACACCGACACGCACATCGCGTTCCGCTCCTACTCGCGCCAGGACACCGAGGCCACCTTCTCCATCGGCCTGGAGTGAGCGCCACCGGGTGACCCGGCGCGCCGGACCGCGAGCCGGCCGGGGCTACCGGCCGAAGCCGGCCCAGCGGGTGAGGAGCTCGGCGGCGGCACCGGAATCGATGGCCTGCTCGGCGCGGGAGATCCCGGCGCGCAGCTGCGCGTCCAGGTCGGTGCCGATGCCGTCGTGGGCGGCGAGGGCGCCCGCGGTGTTGAGCACCACCGCGTCCCGCACCGGCCCGCGGTCACCGGCGAGCAGCCGCCGCACCACCTCGGCGTTCACCTCGGCGTCGCCGCCGCGCAGCGCCTCCGGCGTGGTGCGCGGGATAGCGAGGTCCTCCGGGACGATCCGCTCCTGCCGGACCTGCCCGTCGCCGACGACCCAGCAGGTCGTGGTCGAGGTCGTGGTGATCTCGTCCATCCCGTCGTCGCCGGACACCAGCAGCACCGAGCTGCCGCGCGCGGCGAACACCTCCGCCATCACCGGCGCCATCCGCTGGTCCGCGCAGCCGATGAGCCCGCTGGCCGGCCGCGCCGGGTTGGTCAGCGGCCCCAGCACGTTGAACGCGGTGGGGATGCCGATCTCCCGGCGCGGTCCGGCGGCGAACTTCATCGCCGGGTGGAACACGGGCGCGAAGCAGAACCCGATGCCGACCTCGTCGAGGCAGTCCCGCACCCGCGCGGGCGGCAGGTCGATGGTGACGCCGAGCGTCTCCAGCACGTCGGCCGTGCCGCACTTCGACGAGGCCGCCCGGTTGCCGTGCTTGACGACCGCCGCGCCGCAGGCGGCGAGCACGATCGCCGTCATCGTGGAGATGTTCACGCTGCCGGAGCGGTCCCCGCCGGTGCCGACCACGTCGACGGTCCGCCGGTCCACCTGCAGCGGCAGCGAGTGCGCGAGCATCGTGTCGGCCATGCCGCGGACCTCGGCCGCGGTCTCGCCCTTGGCGCGCAGCGCCACGACGAACGCGGCGACGCGGGCCGGGGTGGCCGCGCCGGTCATCACCAGGTCCATCGCCCACGCGGTGTCCTCCGTGGACAGGTCGTTGCCCGCCACGAGGTGTCCGAGGAGTTCCGGCCAGCTACCCGACATGGTGCCCACGATTGTTCTCCGGGAGGTTCAGGCCCGCACCGCGGGTAGCGCGGTGCGGAGCAGTTCGGCGACCGTTTCGGCGGACGACAGCGGGTCCAGCGGGTGCACCAGCACCGCGTCCGCCTGCGACCAGGTCGCGAGCCATCGGTCGTCCCGCCTGCGCACGGTGAGCACGATCGGCGGGCAGTGCGCGATCTCGTTCTTCAGCTGCCGGGACACGCCCATGCCGCCGGTGGGCTGCGCCTCGCCGTCGAGGACGACCAGGTCGGCGCGGCCCGCGTCGACCTCGCTGAGCACGTCGGCGACCGACGCCGCCTCCACGTAGGTCACCCGGGGCAGGTCCGGCGACGGGCGCCTGCCGATCGCGTTGATGATCGATTCGCGCACCTCGGCGCGGTGGCTGAAGACCAGGACGGTGGTGGTCGACGTGCTCATCAGCTGCTCCTCGCTGGCCAGGCGGTCCGCGCACTGCGTCGTGGTGACCCGGCCCGATGACGAGAGGGTGTCCTCGATGACGGTGATCTCCGGATGCTAGCCGCTCAACGGGGGTGAGCAGTACCCGCCACGACGCCGCCGGGCCGGGCGGTCAGGGCTTCTGCAACGCCACCCACCCGACGGCCCGGCCGCCGAGCCGCTGGGCCAGGCCCGCCATCCGCGAGCTCTCCTGTGAGCAATGCAACGCGTCGAGTTTCTGCACACGCTCCGCGAACAGCGGCTCCGCGCCGGCCGCGGGCTCCGCGCCGAAGCCCGCGAGTTCCGGTTCGGCCGCCGCACGCAACCGCCAGCCATCCTGTTCCAGCAGCTCAGCGGCCCGCTCGGTCGATCCGGGTGGGAGCAGCAGGTGGTGGCGCAGCACCGCGGCCCCCGCTTCGACCCAGTCGGGGGAGCGGGCGAGCACCGCGGATGCGGCCTCCGTCTCGTCGAACGCGCTGACCACCACGGTCAGGTCCGAATCGTCCCAATCCGGCGCGGCAGGGCCCGTTGACCGGGCACGTAAGCCCAGACGGGACAAAACGCTGCGGAAATCCAACACGATGAGTTACCTCCAGGTCGCGATCCGATCACCGAGGAGCCACGCCCGGGACCCGAGAGCGCAGCGGGAAAACGCACGGGACATAATGCGTCGCGTGACAACGGCAGCGCCCTCAATCAGTCAACGCGTGCACTCGCTGAACCGGCCGAACATGGTCAGCGTCGGCACCATCGTTTGGTTGGCCAGCGAGCTGATGTTCTTCGCTGGACTCTTCGCCATGTTCTTCACGGTGAAGGCGCAGAACGAGGGTGCGTGGCCACCGCCGCCCAGCGAGCTGAACATCGCCTACGCCCTCCCGTTCACGGTGATCCTGGTGGCGTCCTCGTTCACCTGCCAGTGGGGAGTGTTCGCGGCCGAGCGCGGCGACGTGTTCGGCCTGCGCCGCTGGTACGTGGTGACGCTGATCATGGGTGCGATCTTCGTGCTGGGGCAGGCCGGCGAGTACTACACGCTGGTCACCGCGCACCACACGACGATCGCCTCGTCGGCGTTCGGCACGGTGTTCTTCATGACGACCGGCTTCCACGGCCTGCACGTCATCGGCGGGCTCATCGCCTTCGTGTTCCTGCTCATCCGAACCAAGCTGAGCAAGTTCACCCCGGCACAGGCCATCGCGGCGATCGTCGTGTCCTACTACTGGCACTTCGTCGACATCGTCTGGATCGGACTGTTCGCCGTGATCTACCTCGTTCCGTGATCCACCGGCCCCACCGGGCCGCCACGTAACACCCCGAACCTGACAGCAAGGGTTGCCGCACTCATGACCACCATCAAGAAACGGAACCGCGCGGGATCCAAGTTCCGGCGCAGGCTCTCCGGTGTCCTCGCGCTCGGGATCGCCTTGGTCGGCGCGGGCGGGCTGTACACCGTCCTGACCCCCGAGCCGCAGACCGCGCACGCCGCGGCGGACCCGGCGCTGGTCAGGCAGGGCGAGCAGCTCTACAACAACGCGTGCATCAGCTGCCACGGCGCGAACCTGGGCGGCGTGAAGGACCGCGGCCCGAGCCTGGTCGGCGTCGGCGAGGCCGCCGTCCACTTCCAGGTCTCCTCCGGCCGCATGCCGATGGTCCGCCAGGAAGCCCAGGCGATCCGCAAGCCGCCGAAGTTCTCCCCCGAGGAGATCGACGCGATGGCGGCCTACGTGCAGACCTACGGCGGGGGCCCGGAGTCCCCGGACACCACCGGTGCCGCCGCCACCGGTGACTCCTCGCGCGGTGGTGAGCTGTTCCGGCTCAACTGCGCCTCCTGCCACAACTTCACCGGACGCGGCATCGCGATGTCGTCCGGCAAGTTCGCGCCCAGCCTCGACGCTCCCACCGAGCAGCAGATCTACGAGGCGATGCTCACCGGGCCGCAGAACATGCCGAAGTTCTCCGACCGGCAGCTCACGCCGGAGGAGAAGAAGGACATCATCGCGTACGTCAAGTCCGTGACGAACAACAACAACAACCCGGGTGGCAGCTCCCTCGGCGGCTTCGGCCCCGCCTCGGAGAGCGTCATCGCCTGGGTCGTCGGACTCGGCGCGCTGATCGGCGTCACCCTGTGGATCGGAGCCAGGGCATGAGTGCAAGTGACACCCCGCGGGACGAGGGGCACGAAACCCCCAGGCGGGACTACACCGAGGCCGAACTGGCCGAGATGAGCCGCGACGAGAAGATGCGGCTCGGGCTGGCGCTGGACGGCGTCGAGCTCCTCCACTACGAGGACCCGTTCCCGGTGGAGAACACCCGCGCCGAGAAGCGGGCCGAGCGCGCGGTCGCGGCCTGGTTCGCGCTCGCCGGGCTCTCCGCGATCGCGTTCATCGCCGTGTTCGTGTTCTGGCCCTGGGGCTACGTGACCCCGCAGCAGGGCGGCCGCGAGTACTTCCTCTACAACCTGTACACGCCGCTGGTCGGCCTGTTCCTCGGCCTGTCGATCTTCGCGATCGGCGTCGGCGTGGTGCTCTACGCGAAGCGGCTCATCCCGCACGAGGTCGCGGTCCAGCAGCGCCACGACGGGCACGGCTCCGAAGAGGTCGACCGCCAGACGACCACCGCGATCCTCGCCGACACCGGCGTGCGCAGCGGGTTCGCCCGGCGCTCCATGATCCAGCGCACGCTCGCCTTCAGCGGTGCCGTGCTCGGGCTGGGCACCGGCGTCATCGCCATCGGCGGCTTCATCCGCAACCCGTGGGCCACCGAGGGACCCGACTCCCTCAAGCACACGGCGTGGATGAAGGAGGGCAACGAGAAGGTCTACCTGCGCCGCGACACCGGTGACCCGCACGACGTGTCGCTGCTGCGCCCGGAGGACATCGACGCCGGCGGCTTCGAGACCGTCTTCCCGTTCCGCGAGTCCGACCGCGAGGACGAGCACAAGCTCGTCTCGGTGCTGCGCCGCAGCGACGCCCCGGTGATGCTCATCCGGCTCCGGCCGGGCAGCGCTCCGATCAAGCGCAAGGGCCAGGAGGACTTCAACTACGGCGACTACTACGCTTACTCGAAGGTGTGCACCCACGTGGGCTGCCCCACCTCGCTGTTCGAGCAGCAGACCGGTCGCCTGCTGTGCCCGTGCCACCAGTCGCAGTTCGACGTGGTCCACACTTATGCCAAGCCGGTCTTCGGTCCGGCCACCCGTTCCCTGCCGCAGCTACCGATCACGGTGGATGAAGAGGGATATTTCGTGGCCAGGCACGACTTCATCGAGCCGGTCGGCCCAGCGTACTGGGAGCGCAACTCATGAGTTCGATCACGACGCCCACCAAACCGGAGAGCAAGCTCTACCGGAAGGCCGCCTCCGCGGCCGACGAGGCGGACAAGCGCTACAACATGGCGCCGGGCATCCGCCGCCAGATCAACAAGGTCTTCCCGACGCACTGGTCGTTCATGCTCGGTGAGATCGCGCTCTACACCTTCATCATCCTGATCCTCACCGGGATCTACCTCACGATGTTCTTCGACCCCTCCATGGAGGAGGTCACCTACGACGGGGTGTTCCGGAACCTGCAGGACGTCGAGATGTCCAAGGCGTTCGCGAGCACCCTCGACATCTCGTTCGAGGTCCGCGGCGGCCTGTTCATCCGGCAGCTGCACCACTGGGCGGCGCTGCTGTTCGTGGCCGGGATGATGGCCCACATGTTCCGGATCTTCTTCACCGGTGCGTTCCGGCGCCCGCGTGAGGGGAACTGGGTCATCGGCTCGTTGCTGCTGATCCTGGGCATGTTCGAGGGCTTCTTCGGCTACTCGCTGCCGGACGACCTGCTCTCCGGTACCGGTGTCCGCGCCACCATGTCCGGCATCGTGCTGTCCATCCCGGTGCTCGGCACCTGGATGCACTGGGCGCTGTTCGGCGGGGAGTTCCCCGGCACGGAGATCATCCCGCGGCTGTACATCCTGCACGTGCTGGTGCTGCCGGGGATCATGCTCGGCCTGGTCGCGGTGCACCTGGCGCTGGTCTGGTACCAGAAGCACACCCAGTTCCCGGGCGCCAAGCGCAAGGAGACCAACGTCGTCGGCGTCCGCATCATGCCGATCTTCGCGCTGAAGGCCGGTGCGTTCTTCGCACTGACCACCGGCGTCCTGGCGATCATGAGCGGTGTCTTCCAGATCAACGCGATCTGGAACCTCGGGCCGTACATCGGTTCGCAGGTCTCCGCCGCCTCGCAGCCGGACTGGTACCTGATGTGGGCGGACGGCATCCTGCGGATCTGGCCGGCCTGGGAGCTCTACATCGGGCCGTACACGGTGCCGCCGGTGTTCTTCTGCGGTGCGCTGGGCATGGGCATCATGTTCACGCTGCTCATCGGCTACCCGATGATCGAGCGCAAGCTCAGCGGGGACGACGCGCACCACAACCTGCTGCAGCGTCCGCGGGACAACCCGGTACGCACCAGCCTCGGCATGATGGCGCTGGCGTTCTTCGGCGTGCTGATGGTCTCCGGCATGAACGACGTGATCGCGTTCGAGCTGAACATCTCGCTGAACGCGATGACGTGGGGCGGCCGCATCGGCCTGCTGCTGCTGCCGCCGGTGGCCTACTGGGTGACCTACCGGATCTGCCTGGGCCTGCAGCGCTCCGACCGCGAGGTGCTGGAGCACGGCGTGGAGACCGGCATCATCAAGCGGCTGCCGCACGGCGAGTTCATCGAGGTGCACCAGCCGCTCGGCCCGGTCGACTCGCACGGCCACCCCGAGGAGCTGCCGTACCAGGGCGCTTCGGTGCCGAAGAAGATGAACAAGCTCGGGGCCGCGGGCTCCCCGGTCGAGGGCAGCTGGCTGAAGCCGGACCCGGCGGAGGAGACCGAGGCGCTGGCGCGGGCGCGCGCCGAGAACGAGCGCCAGGCGCACGAGGAGCGCGAGCTGGTCTCCGGCGGAAAGCCGCAGCAGCCCTCCGAGTGAGCGATCAGCACTGCCGAACGGCCCGGTACCCCTTGCAGGGTGCCGGGCCGTTCTTCGTGGTCGGGAACCGCGCGGGGCCCGGTCAGTCGGCGGCCGGGTACGGCGCCCTGGCCTGCGCGGCCCGGTCCAGCCACGCCCGCCAGGACGCCGCCGAGCCCGCGGGCTCGGACCACGGCTGCGCGCAGCGGACCAGCCGGGTGCCGCCGGTGGTGAGCCAGCGGTGCACCACCCGCACCTCGTCGGCGGGGGCGCCGCGCAGCGGGCCCGGCTCGGGCAGCACCGTCTCGGCCGCGGCCTGGAGCGCGTCGACCACCGGCATCGGCGGCACCCCGCGGCGCGCGTTCCCGGCGGCGGCGAGCCTGCCGTGGCGGACCACCGCCAGCTGCCAGCCGCCGGAACCGTCCGGGCGGGCCGCGACCAGCTCGGGCACCGCCGCCAGTGCCGCCCAGCGCTGCGCCTGGTCCAGCGCGCGCACCAGTTCGGCGAGCCGGTCGCGGGCCGCGGCGGCGTCCTCGAAGCGCTCTTCGGCGGAGAACCGGCCCAGCTCGGCGCGCAGCCGCTCCAGCAGTCCGCCGGGTTCCCAGCGGGGCGCGCCGGAGATCACCTCACGCACCGAGACCACTTCCGGCGCGTACTCCTCGACGCTCTGCAACCCGGCGCACGGTGCCGCGCAGCGGCCCAGCTCGTGCACCGCGCACGGGCGGCCGCGCTGGTCCCGCGCCGGGATCCGCTCGGTGCAGCGGCGCAGCGAGCCCCCGGCTTGCAGGGTCTCGACGGCCGCCGCGGCCGCGGTGCGGGAGCGGAACGGACCCAGCGCGCCGTCCCGGGCGGTGCGCACGATCGACAGCCGCGGGAACGCCTCCTCGGTGAGCACCACCCACCAGGTGCGCTTCGGGAACTTGGAGCGGCGGTTGTAGCGCGGCTGGTGCGCGCCGAGCAGCCGCAGCTCCCGGACCTCGGCCTCCAGCGGGTGCGCGCACTCGACGTGGTCCACCCGGTGCGCGAGTCCCGCCATCTCCTTGACCCGGCTGCGGCGCTCCCCGGCGGTGAAGTACTGCCGGACCCGGCGCTGCAGGTCGGAGGCGGTGCCGACGTAGAGCACCTCCTCGTTCGGGCCGCGGAAGAGGTAGACGCCGGGCGCGTGCGGCAGCGGATCGGCGAGACCGCGGTTGCGGCGCTGCTGCGGGGTCACGTCCGGCAGGTGCTCCAGCAGCTCCGGGACGGTCCGCACGCCCAGCGGCCCGAGGCGCTCCAGCAGCGCGTGCAGCACGTCGACGGTGGCGCGGGCGTCGTCGAGGGCGCGGTGCACCGGGGTGGTGCGGGCGTGCAGCACGCGGGCGAGGGTGCCCAGCTTGTGGTTCGGCGTCTCGTCCTTGCCGAGCACGCGGCGGGCGAGTTTCGCGGTGCACAGCACCGTCGGCTTCGGCCAGGCCACGCCGAGCCGCTCGCACTCCGCCCGGAGGAAGCCCACGTCGAACGGGGCGTTGTGCGCGACCAGCACCGCATCCCGGCTGAACTCGAGGAACGCGGGCAGCACCGAGTCGAACCGGGGCGCGCCGTGCACCATCGCCTGGGTGATGCCGGTGATCGAGACCACCATCGGCGGGATCTCGCGGCCGGGGTCGACGAGGGTGCCGAACTCGCCGAGTACCTCGCCGCCGCGCACCTTCACCGCGCCGATCTCGGTGACGGTGTCCTGCCGGGAGCTGCCGCCGGTGGTCTCCAGGTCGACGACGACGAAGGTGGCCGAGTGCAGCGGGAGTTCGTCGTCGATCTCGTCGAAGGTCAGCTGCCCGGTCATCGCATGCACGCTACGACGGGACCCCGACAACCTCCGGATCGGGTGAGCGGGGAGCGGCCGACTAGCCTGGGGTCGTGGTTCCGCCGACGTCGGGTGCTGACTCCCCGCGCACCGAAGAGTCTGCTGTGGACGGTCCGCGGCAGGTGCCGGACGGTGCCCGGGAGACCGGTCCCGAACAGCCTTCCCCGGCGCGGCGCTCCGAAGCGGACCGGCCCCGGGAACCTGGCCGTCCCGGGGATGTCGGTCGGCCTGCGGGAGCGGAGCGGTCCGGGGGAGCTGAACGGCCTGCGGGAGCCGAACGGTCTGCGGGAGCCGAGGGTTCCGGGGAAGCGGACCGGCCTGCGGGCGCCGAACGGACCAGGGACGCCGCACTCCCCGCGGAAGCCGGGCGGTCCGGGGGAACCGAGCAGACCGGAGAAGCCGACCGGCCCCGGGAACCGGAGCAGCACCGGGAGTTCGGCGCGGACCCCGACGAGCTGCCCGCCCCGGTGCGTGCCCGGCTCGCCGAGCTGGCGGCGGACGCCCTCGACGACCTGCGCCCCTCGGACGTGCCCGCCCAGCTGCGCCCGGTGGTCCGGTTCGCCCCGGCGAAGCGCGCGAAGCTCGGCCAGGGGCCGCTGCTGGTGGCGCTGCGCGACTCGCCGGTGTTCCGCACCGCGGTCGCCGATTGGTGCCGGGAGAACCGCCCTGAGGGGCTGGACGGGGTGCACCCGGACCCGGTGGTGGTGGCCGCGGCCGGGCTGCTGCTGGCGCTGCCGAACACGGGCCACTTCCTGGAGCTGGTCGCGTTCCGCGTGGAGCAGGGCCGGTTGCGCGGCGAGCGCGACTCGGCGCAGGCCAGGGCCCAGCGGCTCGCCGCGGACGCGGATCGGTTGCAGGCCGAGCTGGCCGAGGCCCGCCGCGCTCAGGAGCGCGCCGGGACGGAGTCCGGTTCGGAGGCCGACCGGTTGCGCAAGCGGCTGCGGGAGCAGGGCGTGCGGCTGAAGGAGGCCAAGGACGACGCACAGGCGGCCCGCGCGGAGCTCGCGGCCGCGCACGAGCGGGTCGAATCGGAGCTGGCGGACCTGCGTGCGCAGCGGGACCGGGAGCGGGACCGCGCGCAGGAGGAGCGGGAGCGGGCGCAGCGCGCGGCGGCCGAGACCGAGGTGGCCCGCCAGTCGGCGCGGGAGGCCCGCCAGGGCGACGAGGTCCGGATCTCGCTGCTGCTGGAGACGATGGAGGGCGCGCTCGGCGGGCTGCGCCGGGAGCTGCGCGCGGGCGGCCACGGCCCGCGCCCGGCGGACGTGGTGCAGCGGGTGCGGCCGGATTCGGGGGAGACCGGCCGGGTCGCGGATGCGGCGGCGCTGGACCGGTTGCTGGCGCTGCCCGCGGTGCACGTGATCGTCGACGGCTACAACGTGACGAAGACCGGGTACCCGGACCTGCCGCTGGCGGACCAGCGCAACCGGCTGGCGCACCAGCTGGCGGCGCTGGCGGCGCGCACCGGTGCCGAGGTGACGGTGGTGTTCGACGGGGCGGACGTGCTGTCGGTGCCGACGGCGGGCCCGCGCGGGGTGCGGGTGATGTTCAGCCCGGCCGGAGTGATCGCGGACGACGTGATCCGGGAGCTGGTGGTGGCCGAGCCGCAGGGCAGGCAGCTGGTGGTGGCGACCTCGGACCGCGCGGTGGTGACGTCCGTGCGGCGCACGGGCGCGTACGCGGTGGCGTCGGCGGTGCTGCTGGAGCGGTTGAACCGGGTCTGAGCGCCGGGGCGTGGTGGATCTCATAGCGGGCCCGTGCGGTGCGGTGGGCCGATCCGGGCCGGTGAGTCCCATCGGGGAGCCGCAGGTCAGAAGATCGGGTAATCCGATCACGCTCCGCGTATGAAGATAATCCCATTGTGCTATTGCGTCGTGTTCAGAAGAATTACCCCCCCTCTGCTAGACGTCACGCTTCACCTTTCGTAGCCTTACCGCGTCTTCGTGGCGATCAGCGACCCACTCCGGGTCCTCCGCGAAGCGCCGCCGAATCGGCTAGTCGGGGAGCCGAACCGGGACCTGCCCCCGTGGGGTGAGCGGGCGCCGCAACGCGCCCGGAGTCCGGGATCGCTCCGGACCACCCCTGCGTTCTCGGTAGGCGGTCGACAACGAAGGAGCTATGCGCGACGTGGCGTCGCACCGATTGAAGCGCACGATGCGCGGAGCGCTGGCGGCCTCGGCGGTCGCCGCCGCCGTCAGCATGACCTCCGCGCCGGCGATCGCAGACCCCCAACTCCCCGACAACGCCTCGGACGCGGCCAAGCAGGTGCGCGAGCTCTCGCACCAGGCCGAAGTCGTCACCGAGGACTACAAGAAGGCCGAGGACGACCACGCGGCCAAGCAGGCCGAGCTGGACCGGTCCTCCGCCGAGGCGGACCAGGCCGAGCAGGTCGCCACGCAGGCCCGGGCCGAGGAAGAGCGCTTCCGCGGCCAGGTCGACAAGCTGACCACCGCCTCCTACCAGGGCGCCCGGCTGAACAAGCTCTCCGCGCTGCTGGTGAGCGAATCCCCGAACGACTTCCTCGACCGCGCTTCGGCGCTGGACGTGCTGGCCAAGGACAACAACGACGCGATCAAGCGGTTGTCCGCCGCCGTGCACCAGGCCGAGGACGCCACCAAGCGCGCCCAAGCCTCCCGCGAGCAGGCGGCACGGGCCGAGGCCGACGCGGCCCGCATCCAGGACGAGATCGGCCGCAAGAAGGCCGACATGGACGCGCAGATCGCCAAGGTCAAGGAGCGCTACGCCGAGCTCACCGAGGACGAGCAGTCCTCGCTGACCGGTGGCGGCGAGACCGACTACGAATTCGCGGGCGGCAGCGGCTCGGCCGCCGCAGCTGTCACCGCCGCGCTGAGCAAGCAGGGCTCGTCGTACGTCTACGGCGCCAAGGGCCCGAGCACCTTCGACTGCTCCGGCCTGATGCAGTGGGCCTACAAGCAGGCGGGCGTGAGCATCGGCGGCTCCACCAAGTCGCAGGTGACCGAGGGCAAGAGCATCTCGGCCAGCCAGCTCCAGCCCGGCGACCTGATCTTCTACTACAGCCCGGTCAGCCACGTCGCGATGTACGTCGGCAACGGCAAGGCCGTGCACGCCCCCACCGAGGGCGACGTGGTGAAGGTCGCGAAGTACGACAGCATCGCCCCGGTGAACTCGATCCGGCGCGTCGCAGGCTGATTCCCGCAGCACCGCGCGGAACGCACGCGAGGGCCGTCGTCCCCGACGAGGGGGCGGCGGCCCTTCTCGCGTGTGGGTGACGGGCGGCCGTTCGCGACGGGCCGGGCGCAGCGGGGCCACTTACGATCCGGCTCGTGCCTGGGGCGTCGAGGGGGTGGCCTGCGGCGGTCGCCGCCGCGGCCGCACTGGCCGTGGGCGCGTTCGTCCCGTTCCCGGCGCAGGCCCCGCCCGCACCCGTTCCCGCGTTCCAGAACGCCGCTCCGGCGACCGCGCAGCGCGAGTGGCAGGCGGTGCTGGAGAGCCGCGCCCGCGCCGTCCTGGACCACGACGAGGCCGCGTTCACGGCTTCGCTGGACCCGGCGGCCCCCGACGACTTCCAGCGCAGGCAGCGCGAGCTCTTCCGCAGCCTCGCCGAGGTGCCGCTCGCCGAATGGGGCTACGAGGTGCGGGACGCCCCGGCCGCGGGCGGGACGCCGGAGGTGGTGCTGCGCTACGCGCTGGCCGGCGTCGACGAGGTGCCCACCGAACGCCCGACCGGGTTCACCTTCACCCGCCGGGACGGGCGCTGGCTGCTCAGCGGCGACGAGCGGGCACGGGGGCGGTCCTGGCGCGGGCCGTGGGACTTCGGCGACTGCCGGGTCCGGGTGCTGCCGCACGGCGTGATCATCGGCCACGACGGGTCCGAGGAGCTCGCGGACCGGGTGGCGGGGGAGCTGGATTCGGCGGAGGCGGCGGTGACCGCGGTGTGGGGGCCGGACTGGCGGCGCCAGGTGGGCGTGCTGCTGCCGCGCTCCCAGGAGGAGCTGCGCGAGCTGGTGGGCGCCGAGTTCGCGGTGGACGGCATCGCCGCCGTCGCCGTCGCGGACAAGGTGGACACCGCCTCCCGGCGGGTGGAGGGCCCGCGGGTGGTGCTCAACACCGAGACCGCGGACCGGCTCTCGGACACCTCGCTGCGGGTGGTGCTGCGGCACGAGATGGCGCACGTGGCCGCGCGGGCCGACACCGCGGACGGCGCGCCGATGTGGCTGCTGGAGGGCTTCGCGGACTACGTCGGCTACCGGGCCAGCGGGTTGTCGCCGGAGCGGATCGCGCCCGACCTGGCCCGGCGGGTGCGCACCGGGGAGCCGCCTGCGGGGCCGCCGCCGGACACCGAGTTCCACGCCTCCGGCCGCGATCTGGACCTGGCCTACCAGCAGTCCTGGTCGCTGGTGGCGCACCTGTCGAAGCTGGTGGGGGAGCCGAAGGTGGTGCAGCTGTACAAGCGCATCGCGGGCTCCGGCTCACCGTCCGAAGTGGACCCGGCGCTGCACGAGATCGCCGGGTTGTCCACCTCGGACCTGCTCAGGTCCTGGAGATCGGAGCTCCGCAGGATGTTCTGATCGGCCGTTCCCCCTCGCGCGGCGAGGGGATTCCGGGGGAGATCAGCCGTAGATCGCCTCGATGTCGGCCGCGTGGTTCTCCGCGACCTTGTTGCGCTTGAGCTTCATGCTCGGCGTCATCTCGCCGGTGGCCTCGGTGAAGTCCTTCGGCAGGATGCGGAACTTCTTGATCGCCTCGGCGCGGGAGACGGCCTTGTTGGCCTCGTCGATGGCGGCCTGCACGTCGGCGTGCACCTCGGGGTCGTCGACCAGCTCGGTCAGCGGGGTGTCCGCGGAGCGGCCGTGGTTGCCCAGCCACGCGGGCAGGAACTCCGGGTCGAGGGTGACCAGCGCGCCGATGAACGGCTTCTTGTCGCCGACGACCATGCACTGGCTGATCAGCGGGTGCGCGCGCAGGTGGTCTTCGAGCACGGCGGGTGCGACGTTCTTGCCGCCCGCGGTCACGATGATCTCCTTCTTGCGCCCGGTGATCCGCAGGAAGCCCTCCTCGTCGAGGGAGCCGAGATCGCCGGTGTGGAACCAGCCGTCCTCGAGGGATTCCTTGGTGGCGGTCTCGTTGTTCCAGTAGCGGCGGAACACGACGTCGCCCTTGAGCAGCACCTCGCCGTCCTCGGCGATGCGCACGCTGGTGCCGGGGATCGGCTTCCCGACGGTGCCGATCTTGTAGGCCTCTTCGACGTTGACCGCGGCGGCCGCGGTGGTCTCGGTGAGCCCGTAGCCCTCCAGCACCGGCACGCCCACCCCGCGGTAGAAGTGCGCCAGCCGGTCGCCCAGCGGTGCCCCGCCGGAGACGGCGCCGAGGCAGCGGCCGCCGAGCGCGGCGCGCAGCTTGCCGAAGACGAGCTTGTCGAACAGGAAGTGCTTGGCGCGCAGGCCGATGCCGGGCCCGCCGGTGTCCAGCGCCTGGCTGTAGGCGACGGCGGTGTCCTCGGCGGCGTCGAAGATGCGGCCCTTGCCGTCGCCGTGCGCCTTCTGCTTGGCGGTGTTGTAGACCTTCTCGAACACGCGCGGCACGGCGAGGATCAGCGTGGGCCGGAACGATCCGAGGTCGCTGACGAGGTCCTTGACATCGCCGGTGTGCCCGAGCGTGGTGCGCGAGTAGACGCAGGCGGTGGCGATGGCGCGGGCCAGCACGTGCGCCATCGGCAGGAACATCAGCATCGAGTTGCCCTGCCGCAGCAGCTGCGGGAAGACGCTGACGTCGCCGCGGACCTCGGCGAGCAGGTTGCGGTGGCTGAGCTCGCAGCCCTTGGGGCGGCCGGTGGTGCCGGAGGTGTAGATGAGGGTGGCCAGCTCGTCGGCGCGGACTTCGCGGCGGCGCCGGTGGGCGTCCTGGTCGGTGATGTCGGCGCCGAGCTCGGTGAGCGCGTCGACGGCGCCCTCGGCCGCGTCGATCTGCCAGACGTGCTCCAGGGCGGGGAGCTTCTCGACGACGCCGTCGAGCTCCGCGCGGTGCGCGTCGGTCTCGACGAACACGGCGCGGGCGCCGGAGTCGCTGAGGATCCACTCGGCCTGGTCGGCGGAGGAGGTCTCGTACACCGGCACGGTCACGCAGCCCGCGGACCAGATGGCGAAGTCCAGCAGCGTCCACTCGTAGCGGGTGCGGGACATCAGCCCGACCCGGTCGCCGTGCTGCAGCCCGGCGGCGATCAGCCCTTTGGCGATCGCGAGCACCTGGGCGGCGAATTCGGCGGCGGTGACGTCGATCCAGGTGCCGTCCACCCGGCGGCGGAAGCTCACGTTGCCGCCGAAGCGTTCCGCGTTCGCCCACACCATGTCGGTGAGGTTCTCGTCTTCGGCCACGGCCTCAGTCGCGGGGACGCTGAACTCTCGCACCTTGAAACCTCCGATGAAACGCGAAATGTGCGGACAACCTAACGCTGATGGTTACCGAGCGGTAGACCCGAGCCCCCGATTACGAAACTAGTCCGACTCGTTTACTGCCCCCGCCCGCAGCCTGCCACGCCGCGATCCGCCGCGCACCGGTGCCCGCCCGAGTCGTTTCCGCCGGTGGTGAGGATCATGGCAGGCTGTCCGGTGCCACCGCTAACCACGTCCGGAGCAGTCGAGGGCCCGCGGAACCGTCCGCGCGGACCACTCGGCGCCGCCGAACGGCTGGCCCGCGCCGTCCCGGACGGTGATCGCTGCTGGTTCCATCCCGCGCGGCACGGCAGCATGGCGGTGCGGCGGACAGCGGCGTCCGCGCTCGCGACCCGGTCGGCAGAACTGCGGTGAGGAGTAGATCGTGCGCGTGCACGTGGTGTCCGATGTCCATGGCAACGCCGAAGCCCTGAAGCGGGCCGGTGACGGTGCCGACGCGCTCGTCGTGCTCGGCGACCTGATCGACTTCGTCGACTACCACGACCACGGCCGGGGCATCCTCGGCGCGGTCTTCGGCGCCGAGAAGGTCGCGCACTTCGCTGAACTGCGCCGCAACCACCGCGGTGCCGAGATCGGTGCCTACGCGCGCTCCCTGTGGGCCTCGCTGGACGAGCCCAAGCGCGTCGTGCGCGAAGCCGTCCGCGAGCAGTACGCCACCCTGTTCGCCGCGATGAGCGCCCCGACCTACGCCATCGCGGGCAACGTGGACGAACCCGAGCTGTGGCCCGAGTTCGCCCGCGACGGCGTGCACTTCGTCGACGGCACCAGCGTCGAGATCGGCGGCCTGCGGTTCGGCTTCGTCGGCGGCACCGTGCTGTCCCCGGGCGGCGTGCTGCGCCGGGACGCGGCCTGGGTGCCGTACCTGCGGCCGGAGGAGGAGTACGACGCCGCCGTCGCGGCCCTCGAACCGGTCGACGTGCTGTGCAGCCACTTGCCGCCCGCGGTCCCCGACCTGGTCTACGACGTCATCGCCCGCCGCCCCGAGCACGGTTCCGCGGCGCTGCTGGAGCGCATCCACCGGGACCGGCCGCGCTGGTCGCTGTTCGGGCACGTGCACCAGCCGCTGGCCACCCGGGTGCGGGTCGGGAGCACCGAATGCGTCAACGTCGGGCACTTCCAGCGCACCGAGCGGCCCTACGCGCTCCGCTGGTGACGATCACGAACGATGGACGGCGCCGGACACCGGGCCGCCGGTCGCGCCCCGCCCGCGCGCGGACCTGTAATCTTCGGGGCATGGTCGATCAGTCCACCCAGTCCATCGTGATCCAGGCGGCCGCTGCCGACATCATGGCGGTGATCGCGGACTTCGCGAGTTACCCGGAATGGGCGGAAGCGGTCAAGGAGACCGAGGTGCTCTCGACGACCGGCGGCGGGCAGGCCGAGAAGGTGCGCTTCGTGCTCGACGCCGGGGTGGTCAAGGACACCTACGTCAACGTCTACGAGTGGGCCGAGGACGGGCTGTCGGTGAGCTGGACGCTGTCCGAAGGGCAGGTCCAGAAGGCGCAGCAGGGCAGCTACCGGCTCGCGCCGAAGGACGGCGGCACCGAAGTGACCTACAGCCTCGCGGTGGACCTGGCGATGCCGATGATCGGCATGTTCAAGCGCAAGGCCGAGAAGATGATCATGAATACCGCTCTGAAGGAGCTCAAGCGCCGGGTCGAAGCCCGCTCCTGACCCGGGCGCCCCGCACCGCGGTGATCGTCGGTCCGGGTGCGGGTCCCGACCGACGCGGCACCAGCAGCACCGGTCCCAGCAGCACACCGACCACAGCGGCGGTGACCCCCGAGCCGGTGGCCGGACGGCTCGGCGACCGGTCGGCCCCGGCACCAGCCCCGATCCGATCCAGAGACCGCCCTTGCGCATCCTGTTGTTCACCGGAAAAGGCGGCGTCGGCAAGACGACCCTCGCCGCCGCGACCGCCGCACGCCTCGCCGAGCTCGGGCAGAAGGTGCTGGTGGTCTCCACCGATCCGGCGCACTCCCTGGGCGACTCGCTGGGCACGCCGCTGGGCGCCGAACCCGCCGAGGTCGAACTGCGCGCCGAGCAGCGCACCGCCCGGCTGCACGCCGCCGAGGTGCAGACCCGCGACCTGCTCGACCGCGCGTGGTCCGACCTGCGAGAACACCTGCGCACCATGCTGCTCGGCGCGGGGGTCGGCGAGCTCGACGCCGAAGAGCTCACCCACCTGCCCGGGGTGGAGGACCTGCTGGCGCTCGCCGAGGTGCACCGCTTCGCGTCCGACGGGGTGTGGGACGCCGTCGTCGTCGACTGCGGGCCCACCGCCGAGACGCTGCGGCTGCTGGCGCTGCCCGAATCGCTGTCCGGGTACCTGGAGCGGCTGTTCCCGGCCCACCGCCGCGTGGTGCGCGGGCTGCTCGCGGGCGTCGCGGGCAGCGAGAACGTGGAGCGCTGGGACGGGGTCGCCGAAGCGCTCGGCAGGCTCGCGGACCGGTTGGCGGAGCTGCGCGGCACGCTGCTCTCCCCGCAGACCGGGGTGCGGCTGGTGCTCACCCCGGAAGCCGTGGTGGCCGCCGAGACCCGGCGCACGCTGACCGCGCTGGCCCTGCAGCAGATCCGGGTGGACGGATTGGTGGCGAACCGGCTGGTGCCGCACCCGGGATCGGCCCGCGGGGAGGCGGCCACCTGGCTGCGCACCCGCCGCCGGGAGCAGGAGAATGTGCTGGCCGACGTGCGGGCGGCGACGGACCTGCCGGTGCGCTCGGTGCTGCACCGGGCTGCGGAGCCGGTGGGCCCGGCGCTGCTGGAGCTCGCCGACGAGCTCTACGGGACCGACGATCCGCTGGCCGGCGCCGCGAGCGCCCCGGAGGTGGAGCTCGGCGGCGGGGGCCGGTCGCTGGACGCGGAGTACACGCTGCGGCTGGGCCTGCCGCTGCACGAGGACGCCGAGGTGGACCTGGCGCGGATCGGCGACGAGCTCGCCGTCACCGTCGACGGCAGGCGGCGGCTGATCGCGCTGCCCGCGGTGCTGCGCCGGTGCACGGTGACCGGTGCGGTGGCCGCCGACGACGGGCTGACCGTGTCGTTCCGGCCGGACCCCGGCCAGTGGATGCGATGAGAGCGGCCCCGATCAGTGGAGGTGGTGGACCAGATGCGCGGTGAGCATGCCGATCCCGCGGGAACGGGCTCCGCGGACGAGTCCCGGACGACCGGGGCCGGTCGCGACCGGATGGCCGAGGAGTTCCGGCTGCTGCTCGACGCGGCGGCCGGGCGCGCGGAGGAGTACCTGCGCGGACTCGGCGGCGCGGAGCACGCCGCGCACGCGAGCACCGGCGACCCGCGAACCGGCGACCCGCGGACCGGCGGCGCCGGGACCGGCGATGCGGGAATCGGCGATGCGGGAATCGGAGACCGGCGAACCGGCGCGGGGCGCGCCGAGCCGGGCACCGGCGACCGCGCCACCACCGGCGCGGACCGCGGCGGTCCCACCTGCGGTTGGTGCCCGATCTGCGCGATCGCGAGCCTGCTGCGCGGCGAGCGCCCCGAACTGACCTCCCGGCTGGCCGACCAGCTGGCCGGACTGCTGGACCTGCTGCGCGAATCCGCCGCCGAGCACCACCCGGCGGGCACCGCGAACCCGCCGCCCGAACCGGCCGCACCGGAACCGTCGAAGGTGCAGCGCATCGACGTGCGACGGGTCCGCGGCCGGACCGCCGCGCAGGCCGCGGGCGGAGGTGCCGAGTGCTGACCGTCGGAGTGGACGTCGGCGGCACCAGCCTGCGCGCCAGCGTCGTCGACCCGCAGGGCACCGTGCTCGACACGCTGCGGGTGCCGTCCGCGGGCACCGGCCCGGAACTGGACTCGGCGATCGCCGACACCGTGCTGTGCCTCGCCGACCAGTACCCGGTGGCCGGGGTGGGCCTCGCCGTGGCGGGCTTCGTCAGCGAGGACCGGCGGGTCGTGCGGTTCGCCCCGCACCTGCCGTGGCGGCACGTCGCGGTCGCCGACAACATCGCCGACCGGGTGCGGCTGCCGGTGGTGCTGGAGCACGACGCGAACGCGGCCGCGATCGCCGAGCAGCGCTTCGGCGCGGCGGCGGGCGCGAAGGTCGCCGCGCTCGTCGCGCTCGGCACCGGCATCGGCGGCGCGCTGGTGCTGGACGGCGACGTGTTCCGCGGTGCGCACGGCGTCGCCCCCGAACTCGGGCACCTGCGGCTGGTGCCGGGCGGGCGCGCATGTCCCTGCGGGAAGCGGGGCTGCTGGGAGCGGTACTGCAGCGGCACCGCGCTGGCCGCGACGGCGCTGGAACTGCTGGCCGAGGACCCGTCCTCCCCGCTGGCCGCCGAGGCCGCCAAGGACCCGGGCGAGATCACCGGGGAGCGGGTCGCGCAGGCCGCCGAGCAGGGCGATCCGGTGGCGGCGCGCGCGGTGGACGAGCTCGCGCGCTGGTTGGGCGAAGGACTCGCGCTGGTCGCCGACGTCTACGACCCGGAGGTCGTGGTGCTCGCGGGCGGCGTGTCCGGCTCGGCGCACCTGTTCCTGCCCGCCGCCCGGCGGCACTACGCGGCGGCGCTCACCGGCGCGGGCCACCGCCCGCTGGCCCAGGTGCGGGTCGCCAAGCGCGGTGACGAAGCGGGCATCGTCGGCGCCGCCACCCTGGCCAGGGAGCACGTGGCCGCCACCGCCACCCACCTCAGCTGAGCACGAACGGCGAAGGACCGACCGGCCCGATCTCCGCTGGGGCGGGCGGGCCGTTCGCCCCTGGGATCAGAGCTGGGCGCCGTCGTCGGTGGGGTCCTCCGGCGGTGTCCGGCGCATCCGGAACAGCAGCCAGCCGATGCCGGCGCTCACCGCGACCAGCCCGATCGAGAGCGCGGGCGTGGTGCCCAGGCCGAGGAGCCCCGGCACCAGCAGCAGCGTCATGCCGAGCGCGACCAGCAGCACGCCGCCGACCGTGCCGACCCCGGGACGCGGCATCGGCGGCGGTTCCGGCGGCTCGTAGTGCCCCTCGTCGGGCGCGTCCGCGGGCGGGGTCCAGTCGCGCGGCGCGGCCGCGGGTTCCGGTGCGGCGGCCGGGGACTTCGGCGCCTCGTCGCCGGTGCCGCGGTCCTCCTCGGGCCACCGCGCCATCGGCTCGTCCTGCTCGAGACCTGCGACGATCTCGGCGAAGGCGGCGTCGATGTCCTCCGGGCCGTCGGCGTTCTCATGACGCGTGCTCATGCGGGTTCCTCGACACGCTCGCGGTGGATCCTGCGGACGAATTCGACGCTACCGGTGAACACCGACGCGGCGTCGTGGTCGAGGGTCGCCACGTGGTAGCTGTCCCGCAGCACGACTTCGGTGACGTCGCCGCTTCGGATGCCTTCCAGCACGATCGTCGAGTTCACCGGCTCCACGACGTGGTCGGTGGCGGAGTGGGCCAGCAGCACCGGCTGCCGCACCTTCCCGAGATCGCGGCGCACCAGCCGCCACAACCGCTGCAGGCTCGCGGCCGCGCGCAGCGGCGTCCGGTCGTAGCCGAGCTCCACGGCGCCCGGCTTGGCGATGTCCCCGGCCACGCCCGGGATCGACGGGAGTACCCGGGACAGCAGGGGAAGCAGGACCGCGTCCTTGCGCAGCGTCGTCACCGACGGGTTCACCAGCACGATGCCGGACAGCTCCGGGTGGTTCTGCGCCAGCCGCAACGTGAGCGTGCCGCCCATCGACAGCCCGAAGACGAACACCGACCGGCAGCGCCCGGTCAACTCGGCGAGGTCCCGCTCCACGGCCGCGTACCAGTCGGTCCAGCCGGTGCGGTTGAGGTCCCGCCAGTGCGTGCCGTGCCCCGGGAGCCGCGGGCAGCGCACCGTGAACCCCTCGGCGGCCAGGTGCTCACCCCAGTCCCGCATGCCCTGCGGGGTTCCGGTGAACCCGTGGCACAGCAGGACCCCGATCTCGTCGGACCCGTCGTGCACGAACGGTTCGGCGCCGGGAAGAACGGGCACCGCAGCCTCCTACCGCCATCGATCCGCCGCTGTCCGGACATCGTCGCACGCGAGAGGCCTCCACGGGGCGATCTCCAGCCGCGTGATCCGTCTCGGGCGGGGTCGCATTGTGCGCGCTGACCGGGCTCCGTAACCTTGAACGAGGCATTCCGGGTGTTCAGAAAGGCAGCGGCGCGTGCTGTACTGGGTGATGAAGCACATCGTGCTCGGTCCGCTCATGAAGCTGTTCTGCCGTCCACGGGTGGAGGGCATCGAACACGTACCGGAATCCGGGGCGGCCATCCTGGTCAGCAACCACGTGGCGGTGGCCGACTCGTTCTTCATGCCGCTGATGATGCCGCGGCGGGTGACGTTCCTGGCCAAGCGCGAGTACTTCACCGGCACCGGGCTCAAGGGCAAGCTGCAGAAGTACTTCTTCTCCGGCGTCGGCCAGGTCCCGATCGACCGCTCCAGCGGTGCCGCGGCGCAGGCCGCGCTGGACACCGGAGTGCGGCTGCTGCGCGAGGGCAAGCTCCTCGGCGTGTACCCCGAGGGCACCCGCTCGCCGGACGGCCGGCTCTACAAGGGCAAGACCGGTGTCGCGCGGATGGCGCTGGAAGCCGACGTGACCGTCATCCCGATCGCCATGTTCGGCACCGACAAGGTCAACCCCATCGGCTCCAAGATGTGGTACCCGCACAAGGTCAAGGTGAAGATCGGCGAGCCGCTGGACTTCTCCCGCTACGAGGGCCTCGCCGGCGACCGGTTCGTGGAGCGCTCGATCACCGACGAGATCATGTACGCGCTGATGGAGCTCTCCGGCCAGGAGTACGTGGACGTCTACGCCGCGAAGGCCAAGGACGACCTGGCCGCGCAGGGCAAGCACGTCGCGGGCTGGAACGTGCAGCAGCAGGGCGGTCCCGGCGGCGCCGACCGGCTCCCGCGCTCGCAGGCCGGCTGAACCCCCAGCACACCGCGCATCGGGTGACCGCGGCCGGGGCCGGTCCTGGCCGGTGGGCGGCGTCTTTACGCTGGGTCGGTGCGGTTCTTCTACGACTGTGAGTTCATCGAGGACGGCCAGACCATCGACCTGGTCTCGATCGGGGTGGTGGACGAGACCGGCCGCGAGTTCTACGCCGTGTCCACCGAGTTCGACGAGTCCAAGGCCGGGCAGTGGGTGCGCCGGAACGTGCTGCCGCAGCTGCCGCCGCCCGCGGACAGGGCGTGGCGCTCGCGGAGCAGGATCCGGGACGACCTCTACGAGTTCCTGACCGCACGCGATCAGGACGTCGAGCTGTGGGCTTGGCTGGCCTCCTACGACCACGTGGCGCTGGCGCAGCTGTGGGGTGCGATGCCCGCGCTGCCGCCGAAGGTCCCCAAGTTCACCCGCGATCTGCGGCAGCGCTGGGAGGACGTGGGCAAGCCGAGGCTGCCCTCCGCGCCGTCGAACGCGCACGACGCGCTCGCCGACGCCCGGCACAACCTGACCCGGTGGAAGGTGATCGAGGAGGTGCAGCGCAAGCGCGGGTTCCCGCTGTGAGCGCCCGGCCGCGCTGACCAGGTAGTTCGCCGATCTTCGCGCCGTTCGCGCCCGATCCGTCGCCCGGTCGGAGTACTTGCTGCACCGATACAGGGCGTGACAGGCTCCCGGACGAGATCCAGATCACCGTGGAGCGGATCAAGGGAGGCGGCGACGATGCCGGCTGGAACGCGTATCGGAGTGTTGACCGGCGGGGGCGACTGCCCGGGGCTGAACGCCGTGCTGCGCGCGGTCACCCGCAAGGGGATCGCGGTGCACGGGCACGAGATCGTCGGGTTCCGCAGCGGCTGGCGGGGGCCGATGGACGGCCTCACGATGCCGCTCGGCCTGGAGCAGGTTGAGGACGTCCTCGCCCGCGGCGGCACCATCCTCGGTTCCTCGCGCACCAACCCGTACCAGGAGCAGGACGGCGTCGAGCGGATCAAGCGGACCCTCGCCGAGCACGGCGTGGACGCGCTGATCGCGATCGGCGGCGAGGACACCCTCGGCGTCGCCGAACGGCTCAACCAGGACGGCGTGCCCGTGGTGGGCGTGCCGAAGACGATCGACAACGACCTCGACGCCACCGACTACACGTTCGGCTTCGACACCGCCGTGCACATCGCGACCGAGGCGATCGACCGGCTGCGCACCACCGCCGAATCGCACCACCGCGCGCTGGTGGTGGAGGTGATGGGGCGGCACGCCGGCTGGATCGCGCTGCACTCCGGGCTGGCGGGCGGCGCGAACGTGATCCTCGGGCCGGAGAAGCGGTTCAGCGTGGACCAGGTCTGCGAGTGGGTGCAGCAGCGCTTCGAACGGCAGTACGCGCCGATCATCGTGGTCGCCGAGGGCGCGGTCCCGCAGGACGGCGAGGAAGTGCTGCTGACCGGCGAGACCGACGCGTTCGGCCACGTGCGCCTCGGCGGCGTCGGCACCTGGCTGGCCGACGAGCTGGCCCGCCGCACCGGCAAGGAGTCCCGCGCGGTGGTGCTCGGCCACACCCAGCGCGGCGGCACGCCCACCGCCTACGACCGGGTGCTCGCCACCCGCTTCGGGCTGCACGCGGTGGACGCGGTCAGCGAGGGCGCCTTCGGGAAGATGGTGGCGCTGCGCGGCACCGACATCGTGCGGGTCCCGCTGGGGGAGGCGACGGCGAAGCTGAAGACCGTCCCGCTGTCCCGCTACGCCGAGGCCGAGGTGCTGTTCGGCTGACGCACCGGCGCCGTCCCGCCCGCCGGGTGGGACGGCGTTCGCACGTCCTGGGCGGGTCGCCGCGCGCGGCCGAGCGGGTGAATCGATTCGCCCGGCGTGCGCTCCGTCTCTCCCAGGTGAAAAGCACTGGCCAGCACGGCCTATCCTGGCAAATGTGAATTGGACCGTCGATGTTCCGGTCGATGAACTTCCGGAACTTCCTCCGCTGCCCCCTGAGATGCGCGCCCGCCTGGACGAGGCGCTGAAGCTGCCCGCCGCACAGCAGCCCGAGTGGCCCGAGGAACAGGTCGCGAAGGTCCGCAAGGTGCTGGAGAGCGTGCCGCCGGTGACCGTGCCCTCCGAGGTGGACCGGCTGCGCGGACAACTCGCCGCCGTCGCCCGCGGTGAGGCGTTCCTGTTGCAAGGCGGGGACTGCGCGGAGACCTTCGCGGACAACACCGAGCCGCACATCCGCGGCAACATCCGCACCCTGCTGCAGATGGCGGTCGTGCTCACCTACGGCGCGAGCATGCCGGTGGTCAAGCTCGGCAGGCTCGCCGGGCAGTACGCCAAGCCGCGCTCCAGCGGCACCGACGCGCTCGGCCTGCCCAGCTACCGCGGCGACATGGTCAACTCGCTGGTCGCCACCGAGGAGGCCCGCAGGCACGACCCGTCGCGGCTGATCCGCGCCTACGCGAACGCCAGCGCCGCGATGAACCTGTCCCGCGCGCTGACCAGCGGTGGCATGGCCGCGCTGACGAAGGTGCACGACTGGAACAAGGACTTCGTGCTCAACTCGCCCGCGGGCGAGCGCTACGAGTCCGTCGCCGCCGAGATCGACCGCGGCCTGCGCTTCATGGCGGCGTGCGGGGTGGACGACACCAGCCTGCACGCGGTGGACCTGTACGCGAGCCACGAGGCGCTGGTGCTGGACTACGAGCGGGCGATGCTGCGGCTGGACGGCTCGCAGGAATCGCCGCGGCTCTACGACCTGTCCGGGCACTTCCTGTGGATCGGGGACCGCACCCGCCAGCTCGACCACGCGCACGTCGCGTTCGCCGAGCAGATCGCGAACCCGATCGGCCTGAAGATCGGCCCGTCCACCACGCCGGAGATGGCCGTGGAGTACGTGGAGCGGCTCGACCCGAACAACGAGCCCGGCCGCCTGACGCTGATCAGCCGGATGGGCAACGGCAAGGTGCGCGACGTGCTGCCCGCGATCGTGGAGAAGGTCACCGCCACCGGCCACCAGGTGGTGTGGCAGTGCGACCCGATGCACGGCAACACCCACGAGTCGAGCACCGGCTACAAGACCCGCCACTTCGACCGCGTCGTCGACGAGGTGCAGGGCTTCTTCGAGGTGCACCACCGGATGGGCACCCACCCGGGCGGCATCCACATCGAGCTGACCGGCGAGGACGTCACCGAGTGCCTCGGCGGCGCCCAGGACATCTCGGACACCGACCTGGCGGGCCGGTACGAGACGGCCTGCGACCCGCGGCTGAACACCCAGCAGTCGCTGGAACTGGCGTTCCTCGTCGCGGAGATGCTGCGCAGCTGACGCGCGCGGCGGGCCGCGAGGACCGGCGGGCCGGGGTGGGCGACCACCCCGGCCCGTTCGCGTTCCGGCCGCCGGCAGGCCCGTGACCGGCGATCTCCGGTCGATCGTTGCCCGAATGGGATCTTCATCGGTTCCGAGACCACGGTTCCGGACGGCCCTGTGGTGCCGATGCCGCACATCCTGGGCCGGATGGCCGCTGCCGCCGTCTGCTTCCGAGTCCTTCTGTTTCTGCGCGTATTCCTGTGGTCACGCTCCGAGTTCGCATTGCGCTGATCGGGGCGAGCGCTGGTCCTATTGCTGGTCGTGCACCCTTGACGGTGGCTGTGAACACCGGCTAAACAAACTCGGTCAGATGGAAGCGGACCGATTCGGGCATCGGAGTCGGGTCGAGACCGGAGGACCGACCAGGGTGTACGCGCGTGAACGCCAGCAGCTCATCGTCGAGCGTGCGAGGCAGGAGGGCCGCGTCGACGTGACCGGACTCGCGGGGGAGCTGCAAGTGACCCCGGAGACGATCAGGCGCGACCTGACCGTGCTGGAAGAGCACGGACTCCTGCACCGCGTGCACGGGGGTGCGATCCCGGTGGAGCGGTGGAGTTTCGACCCGCAGCTGTCCGCCCGAGAGAACGTGATGGTCGCCGAGAAGACCCGCATCGCGCGGGCCGCTCTCGCCGAACTGCCTGCCGAAGGCGCCATCCTCATCGAATCCGGCACCACGTGTGCCCGGTTCGCTGAACTGCTGCCGGCCGACCGGCCGCTCACCGTGATCACGGACAGCTTGAGCATCGCCGTCTCCTTGGCGGCGCGGCCCAACCTGTCGGTGCTCACCCCGGGCGGAAGGGTGCGCGTGACCACCAACGGAGGTGTCGGGACCTGGGCTGCGCAACGGTGGCGGGAAGTGTTCGCCGACGTTGCATTCCTGGGCACCGACGGGGTTTCCCTGCATCGGGGACTCACCACTCCGGACCAGAATTCCGCTGAGATCAAAACACTGATGTTGCGCGGGGCGCGACGACGGGTCCTGCTCGCGGACCACAGCAAGATCGGCCCGGTGTCCCTGCACCGGTACGGCGATCTCTCCGAGGTCGACGTGCTGGTCACCGATACCGGGCTGGACCAGGGCATCGCCGAGGACATCGAGGCGATCGGCCCGCGGGTGGTGCGAGCGTGAGCAACGGCAGAAAGGGATGCCGATGAATTTCGGCAGGAAATGGTGGTCGCTGGTCGCCATGATGGCGGCGGTGCTGCTCACCGCGAGTTGCGCGGGAGCGGGAGCGATCGGGTCCGGCGACGGGCGCCGGGTGCTGCGGGTGGCGGTGGTGTCGAACCCGCAGATGGAGGACATGCAGGACCTGGTCGGGGAGTTCGAGGCGCAGCACCCCGACGTGCGGGTGCGGTTCATCTCGCTGCCGGAGAACCAGGCGCGGGACAAGATCACCCAGTCGGTGGCCACCGGTAGCGGCCAGTTCGACGTGGTGATGGTCAGCAACTACGAGACGCCGATCTGGGCGGCGAACGGCTGGCTGCACGACCTGGATCCGCGGATGGACGCGACTCCGGGGTACGACAAGGACGACTTCATCCCGTCCATCAAGGACTCGCTGTCCTACCAGGGCCACATGTACGCGGCCCCGTTCTACGGCGAGACGGCGCTGCTGAACTACCGCAAGGACCTGTTCGCCGAGGCGGGCCTGACGATGCCGGAGAACCCGACCTGGCAGCAGGTCGCGGACATGGCGGCGAAGCTCGACGGCGGCCCCGGCGGTCGCGCCGGGATCTGCCTGCGCGGCCTGCCCGGGTGGGGCGAGGTGATGGCGCCCCTCAACACCATGATCAACTCGTTCGGCGGGCGCTGGTTCGACGAGAACTGGAACGCGCAGCTCACCTCGCCCGAGGTGCGCGAGGCGGTGAACTTCTACGTGAACCTGGTGCGCGACCACGGCGAGCCCGGCGCTTCCAGCAGCGGTTTCACCGAATGCCTCACCGAGTTCGGCCAGGGCAACGCGGCGATGATGTTCGACTCGACGTCCTCGGCGGGCACGCTGGAGGACCCGAAGGAGAGCACCGTCTCCGGCAAGATCGGCTACGCGAACGCGCCGACCGGCCCCGGCGGCAAGCCCGCCAGCTGGCTCTACACCTGGGCGCTGGGCGTGCCGAAGACCACCGAGATGCCCGACGAGGCGTTCGACTTCATCGCCTGGTCCACCTCCAAGCAGTACCTGCGGACCGTCGGCGAGCGGCTCGGCTGGCAGAACCTGCCCCCCGGCAGCCGCCAGTCCACCTACGAGATGCCGGAGTACAAGAAGGCCGCCGCGGCGTTCGGGCAGCAGACGCTGCACGGCATCAGCCGCGTCGACCAGACCACCCCGAGCTCCCAGCCCACGCCCTACCAGGGCCTGCAGTTCGTGCGCATCCCCGAGTTCGTCGACCTCGGCACCCGCGTGAGCCAGCAGATGTCCGCGGCCATCGCCGGGAGCAAGACCGCTGACGAAGCGCTGGAGCAGGCGCAGCGCTACGCCGACACCGTGGGGGAGAACTACCGGCCATGAGCACTGCGGAGATGACCGCGGCCAAGGGCGCGACCCTCAGCCGCAAGGAGAAGTGGTCCCGCCGGGGACCGTTGCTGCCCGCGCTGATCTTCACGATCATCATCACGCAGGCCCCGTTCCTCGCGACGATCTTCTACTCGTTGCACTCGTGGAACCTGCTCAACCCCGGTTCGTGGGGTTTCATCGGCCTGTCGAACTACGCGGACGTCTTCACCGACAGCGAGTTCTACACCGCCGCGCTGAACACGGTCGTGATCACCGTCGGCTGCGTGCTGGTGTCGCTGGCGCTGGGCGTCGGGCTGGCGCTGCTGCTGGACCGGCCGTTCTTCGGGCGCGGCGTGGTGCGCACCATGCTCATCACCCCGTTCCTGATCATGCCGGTGGCCTCGGCGCTGCTGTGGAAGACGAGCATGCTCAACCCCACCTACGGGCTGGTGGACGCGGTGCTCAGCCCGATCGGGCTGGGCGGCATCGACTGGGTCGGGGAACACCCGATGGTGTCGGTGCTGGCCGCGCTGGTGTGGCGCTGGACGCCGTTCATGATGCTGATCGTGCTCGCCGGGCTGCAGAGCCAGCCGCGCGACGTGCTGGAGGCCGCCAAGATGGACGGCGCCACGCACTGGCAGACGTTCCGCTTCATGACGTTGCCGTTCCTGCGCCGCTACATCCAGCTCGCCGGGCTGCTGGGCTCGATCTACGTGGTCAACACGTTCGACGAGATCTTCATGATGACCCAGGGCGGTCCCGGCATCGCCACCACCAACCTGCCGTACTACCTCTACCAGCGGGTCTTCCAGGGCTTCGACGTCGGCCAGGCGGCCGCGCTCGGCGTCGTGGTCGTGATCCTGACCATCATCGTGGCCACCTTCGCGTTGCGCGCGATCTTCACCGCCATTTCCGGCAAGGAGGTTTCGGAATGAAGCGCCGCACGGCGGGAGGGACCGCACTGACGATCATCGCCTGGGCGCTGGGGATCATGTTCGTGTTCCCGGTGTTCTGGATGGTGCTGACGTCGTTCAAGCAGGAGGCCGACGCCTACACCGACGACCCGAAGTTCCTGTTCACCCCGACGCTGGACCAGTACCGGCTGGTGTTCGACGGGGGCCTCGGGCCGTACCTGGTGAACTCGCTGATCGCCACGGTGATCTCGTGCCTGCTGGTGGTGGTGCTGGCCGTGCCCGCGGCCTACGCGCTGTCCATCCGGCCGGTGAAGGGCACCAAGGACGCGCTGTTCTTCTTCATCTCCACCAAGATGCTGCCGGTGGTCGCGGCGATCGTGCCGATCTTCGTGGCCGCGCAGAACATGCACCTGCTGGACAACATCTGGTCGCTGGTCCTGCTCTACACGGGCATGAACCTGCCGATCGCGGTGTGGATGATGCGCTCGTTCTTCCAGGAGGTGCCCTCCGAGGTGCTGGAGGCGGCGAAGGTGGACGGTGCCGGACTGCGCACCGAGCTCACCAAGGTGCTGCTGCCGATGGTGGCCCCCGGCATCGCGGCGACCGCGCTGATCTGCGCGATCTTCGCCTGGAACGAGTTCTTCTTCGCGGTGAACCTCACCGCGATCAACGCACCCACGGTGCCGGTGTTCCTGGTCGGCTTCATCACCAGCGAAGGCCTGTACTGGGCGCGGCTGTCGGCCGCGGCGACGCTGGCGGTGCTGCCGGTGGTCATCGTCGGCTGGATCGCGCAGCGCCAGCTGGTGCGCGGGCTGTCCATGGGCGCCCTCAAGTGATCGGACCGGTTCACCTCGGGTGAACCGGCGGCGGCCGCGGGGGGCCGCGGCCCGGGGCCCCCGGGGGGGGGGGGGGCGGGGGGGGGGGGGGGGGCCCCCCCCCCCCCCCCCCGCCGCCATGCCCCCCGGATCGCGATCCGGCGGAGGTGCGGTCCCGCCTCCCGGTCCGGTCGGGAGGCGAGGCGGGTACCTCGTGCAAGGAGCGAACGGGCGCGCCCGCCCGTTCGGGGAGAGGCGAGAGGAAAGGATGGCCGGCATGCGTGCGGTCGTCGTCGAAGGACCCGGTCAGATCACGGTCACCACGGTGCCCGATCCCACCCCGGGCCCGAACGATGTCGTGGTGGCGGTGGACGCCTGCGGGCTCTGCGGCACCGACCTCCACCTGGTGGACGGGGAGATCCCGGTGGTGAACTACCCGATCACCCCGGGCCACGAGCTGGCCGGCCGGGTGGTCGCGGTGGGCAGCGAGGTCACCCGCCTCGCCGAGGGCGACGCCGTCGCGGTGGACCCGTCGCTGCCCTGCGGGGAGTGCCGGTACTGCCGCAAGGGCAAGGGCAACCTGTGCGAGCCGTGGCAGGCGATCGGCATCAGCTCGCCCGGTGGTGCCGCCGAGTACGTCAAGGTGCAGGCCAAGAAGTGCTACCCGCTGCCGGAGGGCATCTCGCCCACCGCGGCGGCGCTGATCGAGCCGCTGTCCTGCGCGGTGCACGGGCTGGACAAGGCCCCGCACGACCTCACCGACGACGTGCTGATCTACGGCGCGGGCACGATGGGGCTGCTGCTGGCGCAGCTGCTCAAGCGGGCCGGGGTGCGCAGCCTGTCGGTCGTGGACCGCAGGCAGGACCGGCTCGCGGTGGCCGAGTCGATGGGCGTGAGCGCGATCGCCACCGACGCCTCCGCGCTGGACGAGGCGGCCGAGGGCTGGGACCTGGTGGTGGACGCCACCGGCGTCATCGCCGCGATCGAGGACGGGCTGGGCCGGGTCCGCAAGGCGGGAACGTTCCTGCAGTTCGGCGTCGCGGACGCGGCGAAGACCGCGAACTTCTCCCCGTTCAAGGTCTACAACGAGGAGATCACCATCGTCGGTTCGATGGCGGTGCACAACAGCTTCGACCGGGCGCGGGACCTGCTGGTCGCGGGCGCGATCGACTCGGACGCGCTGATCACGAACACCGCGGGACTGGACGACTACGCCGCCGCGCTGGAGGAGTTCCGCACCGGCACCGGCCTGAAGACGCTGGTCCTGCCCTCCAAGTGACGGCTTCCGCCACCGCCCGGCCCACCCCCGTCCGGCCGGGCGGCGGCGGACACCGAGCCCGCACCCGCGGACTCACCCGGGGGGAACGGCCCGTCGGCCTGGTCGATCGGGCCGTTCACCCGGAGGTGAGGGTGCGGAGCCGGGGGAGGGCCGCGAGCAGTGCGAGCGCGGTGAGCGCGGCCGCCACCAGCACCGGCCCGAGCTCGCCCGCGCTCGTCGTGAGCGCCGCGGCCCCGGCTGCGGGACCGCCGACGGCCCCGACGTTCAACGCGGCCGTCGCGTACGCGCCGCCCAGCACCGGTGCCCCCGCGGCGAAGCGCAGCACCAGCGCGATCAGCGTGCCGCCCACGGCGAACGCCGCGGTGCCCTGCGCGAACAGCAGCACCAGCAGCACCACCGGATGCGCGGCGAGCACCGCCAGCAGCACCCAGCCCAGCAGCAGGACCGGCCCTCCGACGGCGAGCACCACCCCGGGCCGCCGATCCGACAGCCGCCCGGCGAGCGCCACCCCCGCGGACGATCCGGCGCCGAACAGCACCAGCGCGGGCGACACCCACCACTCCGCCAACCCGGCCGCCCCGGTGACCACCGGGGCCAGGAACGTGAACGCGGCGAACGTCCCCGCGTTCACCAGCGCGGCGAGCCCCATCGCCAGCGCCAGCCGCGGCACGCGGAGCTGCGCGAGCTCGGCCCGCAACCGCACCGCCGCCGCGTCCGCGCCCCCGCCGGGCACGCCGCGGGCGACGCCCAGCGCCGCGGGCGCGCACAGCAGCGCGACGACCCAGAACGGTGCCCGCCAGCCGAACACCGCGCCGAGCAGCGCACCCGACGGCACGCCCACCACGGTGGCGACCGTCGTCCCGGACAGCAGCACCGCCAGCGCCCGGCCCTGCCGGTCCGCGGGGACCGACCGGGTCGCGGTGCTCAGCGCGACCGCCAGGAAACCGGCGTTCGCCAGCGCGGCCACCACCCGGGTGCCGAACAGCACCGGGAACGCGGCCGTGAGCGCGCCGACCACGTGGCAGCCCGCGAAGACCAGCAGGCAGGCCAGCAGCGCCCACCGGGCCGACCGGCGGCGGGCGAGGGCCGCCATCGCGGGCGCGCCCACCACCATGCCGGCGGCGAACGCCGAGGTCAGCAGGCCCGCGGACCCGATCGGGACGCCGAGATCGGCGGCGATGTCCGGCACCAGGCCGGCGAGCATGAATTCCGAGGTGCCCATGGCGAACACGGCCAGGGCGAGCAGGGGCAGGACGAGCGGCATCGAGGACTCCGGAACGAGCGGACGAGGACGGGACGTCTCGTGACCGCGTCAGCCGGAACGCGCGAACCGGGCGGCCCGCGGGTGCGGCGGGCCGCTCCGGTGCGCAGCGGCGCCGAGTGCTCGGGCCGGCCGGACGTTCGGGCGAGCCGGACGTTCGGCGGGCGCCGGATGCCTCGGGGCGCTGCGTTGCTCAGGGGCGCGTGCTCACCGCCCGTCTCTGAATCTGCTCGGCGGGTCGTGTCGGTGTCCTGTCAGCGGCGAAGTGCTGAGCAGCGACCACCCAAGACATCGGCACCGCCGCTGAGGTTCCGCCACCCGAGCACTACGCGGCAGAAGTGGCGAGAACAGGCGGTCAGGGGTGCTGGGGGCTGACGGCGGTACCGGCAGCCCCCACCTCGGACGCTTCGGGGCTCGACATGCCGCGCACGCTACCCGGCGGCGGGTGCGGGGCCGCAACCCGTTTTCGGTGCGGCTAGGACGTGGCGTCCGCGGCGGGGGAGCGCCGCTCGGGCGGTGCGATCACGTCCACCTGGGTCACCTGGGGCACCTGCGCCGTCCGGCCGCCGTCCGGTTCCCGGTCCGCGCCGCCCTGCTCCGGCGGCTCCTCCGGACCCGGGCCGCCCCGGAAGCGGTTCAGCCCCAGCGGGTCGAACCGCACCAGCGAGAGCGCGGCGAGCACCGCGGCGGCGGCCCCGACCGCGACGAACGGCCAGTTGTACATCGCCTGCTCGCCGTCCGGGTAGTACGCCAGCACCAGCACCACCGACGCCCCCACCACGTAGGACAGCGCCCGCGGCGTCCACCGCAGCGCGCAGCCCAGCGCCACGCTCCAGGTCAGGTACCAGGGCAGCACCACCGGGGAGAGCAGCGCGGCGGCGAGCAGCGCGATCGCGGCCCGGCGCACCGCGGTGGTGCCACCGTCCTGGGCGCGCCACCACTGCCACACCAGCACCCCGGCCAGCGCCAGCGAGCCGAGGGTGCGGCCGACCTCGACGAACGGGCCGCGGTCGACCTCGACGAACAGCGACACCAGCCCGTGCACGGCCTGGCCGATGCCGGTCGGCGCGGACAGGTAGTTCACGATCATGCCGGGCGCGGAGAGCGCGGGCAGCCAGCCGAACCCGACCTTCGCCAGCGCCATGCACGCGGCGAACACCGGCACGAAGATCGCCACCGAGGCGGTGCCCGCCCGCAGCAGCCGCTGCCAGCGGTTGCCCGGCAGCCGCGCCGCCCAGATCCACACCAGGAACGGCAGCGCCACCCCGGCCGTCGCCTTGATCGCCATCGCCAGGGTGACCAGCGCGATCCCGCTCTTGTGCCTGCCGCGCAGCATCAGCAGCGTGCCCATCGCCAGCAGGCCGATCATGAGCATGTCGTTGTGCGGCCCGCCGACGAGGTGCACCACCGTCATCGGGCTGGCCGCGACGAGCCACAGCGCCACCGGCAACCGGCCCCCGAGTTCGCGGACCAGACCCGGCAATGCGAAGATCAACAAGACCAGGCCGCAGAGCAGCACCAGGCGCATCACGATGACACTCGAGATCATGCCGTCGCCGGCGATCAGGATGACGCCCTTGGCGATGCCCATGAACAGCGGCCCGTACGGGGCCGGCGTGGTCTGCCACGTCGGGTGCACGTTGTCCGGGATCGGCCCGGTCAGCGTCGACGGCCCGACCGCGTAGGGATCGATCCCGTGCAGCGCGAGCAGGCCTTGGCCCAGGTAGCTGTAGACGTCCCTGGTGAACAGCGGCGGGGTGATCAGCATCGGCGCGATCCACGCGGCCGTCGCCGCCAGCACGCCCCGCGCGTCCACCAGCTCCGCCAGCACCCCGCGGCCCAGCCGCACCCACGCCCACACCAGCACGCCGAAACCGGTGTAGAGCACGGCCAGCGCGAGATCGCGTCCGTGGCCGTAGCGCATCGCGGACAGCGGGCCGGAACCGAGGATCGGGTCGTGCACGAGCACGCCCGCACCGCCGAACGAACCGGCCAGCAGCAGCAGCGAACCGATCGCTCCGAGGGCGATGGTCCGCAGCGGTAATCGCCTGCTGCGGGTGCTCAGCTCGCGCGCTGTCTCGCCGGTGGGGCGAGCAGTGCTCGGGACGGGGGCTCCGGCGCCGTTCCGGCCCAGGGGGGCCTCGGTCGCGGCGCCCGGCTCGGTGGGCGGACTCGGGGGCATCGTGCGCTCCATGTTTCCACACGGTGATCCGCCGCCGGGCGGGACCGGGCCCGGTTGACCACTTCGTGATCAACCGGGCCCGGGTGAACGCATGATCAAATCCGGGTCACAGCGCCGTGACGCCGACCGTCGAACCCGGCTCCACCTTGCTGCCCGCGAGCGGCAGCTGGCCCAGGATCATGCTGTCGGGGCGCTCGAAGAACGAGTGCACCTCCAGCGTCAGCCCGAGCGCCGCCAGCTCCTGCTGCGCGTCCTGGGTGCGCTTGCCGTTGAGGTCGGGCACCGTCACCGCGTTGGACAGCACCACGCCCACCCGGGGCTTGCCGGACAGCTTCACGACCGTCTCCGGCGCCGGATCGGTGGTGATCACGTGGTCGCCCTCGACGTTGGAGTCGAACTGCCTGCCCGCCTCGTACGGTTCGAACCCGGCGGCGATGAGCGCGGCGAACGCCTCGTCCTTGCTCGCCCCGGTCACGTCCGGCACCGGCACCGGCGGCGGGCCCTTGCTGACCACGATCCGCACCGTCGAGCTGATCGGCAGTTCGGTGCCCGGGCCCGGGTCGACGCCGAGCACCGCGCCTTCCGGCACCTCGGTGTCGTACTGGTCGGCGGAAGCGTCGCGCTCGGGGCGCAGCGATGCGTCGCGCAGCGCCTGCTCCGCCTGCTCCAGCTCGGTGCCCTTGGCGATGTCCGGCACCTTCGGCTTGCCCAGCGACACCACCAGCTCCACCGACTGGCCGCTGAGGATGCGCGCGCCCTGCTTCGGCGAGGAGCTGATGACGACGCCCGCGGGCACCTCGTCGTCGAGCTGCCTGCTGATCTCGGCGCTGAGGTCGGCGCCGCGCAGCACCTGCTGGGCGACCTGCTCGGTCTCGCCGGTCACCCGCGGCACCTGGATGTAGCGGCCGCTGCCCATCCACCACGCGGTGCCGCCGATCAGGCCCGCGACCACCAGGATCGCCAGCGTGATCAGCGCGAACCGGCGGCCGCCGCGCTTGCGCTCCTGCTCGTGGCGCTCGGCGGGCGACGGGCGCACCGCCGCGATCTCGTGCGTGGTCTCCTCGGGAGCGGGCGGGCGCGGCATCGCGCGGGTCCCGCGGGGTCCGCCGGAGTGGTCGTAGGCGTCGGGCACCGAGGCCTCGGTGATCGGCGCGATCCGCTCCGTCGGCGGCCCGCCCGGATCGGCCGAGACCATCTCGGTGCGCTGTTCGGACACCGGCACCGGGACCGGCACCGGCCGCAGCCCCAGCTCGGCGCTGATCCGCTCCAGCTCGCGCAGGAACGCCGCCGCGTCGTCCGGCCGGCCCGCCGGGTCCCGCCGGGTGGCGCGCAGCACCAGGTCGTCGATCGCGGGCGGCAGTTCCGGGGTGATCTCGCTCGGCGGCGGGACGTCGGCGTTCACGTGCTGGTAGGCCACCGACAGCGCGGTGTCCCCGGCGAACGGCGGACGCCCGGTCAGCAGCTCGTACAGCACCACACCGGCCGAGTACACGTCGGTGCGCGCATCCGCGTCCCCGGTCGTCACCTGCTCCGGGGACAGGTAGGCGACGGTGCCGAGGATGACGTTGCCGGTGGTGCTGCCCGCCGACGCGGTCGCCCGCACCAGGCCGAAGTCGGCGACCCGCACCGAACCGTCCAGCCCGACCAGCACGTTCTCCGGTTTGATGTCGCGGTGCACCATGCCCGCGTGGTGCGCGGCCGCCAGCGCCGAGAGCATCGGGCGCAGCACGCTCACCGCCATCGGCAGCGGCAGCGCGCCCTGCTCCAGCAGCACCTCCCGCAGCGTGCAGCCCTCCACGAGCTGCATCACCAGGTACACCCGGTCCCCGTCGACCTCCCGGTCCACGCCCTGGTCGTAGACGGCGACGACGGACGGGTGGTGCAGCCGGGCCGCGGACCGCGCCTCCAGCTCGAAGCGCTCCACGAACGACGGGTTCGCCGAGTAGTGCGAATCCATCACCTTGAGCGCGACCGGCCGGTCCAGCCGGGTGTCCAGCCCCCGGTAGACGACGGACATGCCGCCGCGCGCGATGACCGAATCCACGCGGTAGCGGCGCTCCAGCATGGTCCCGACGAGCTCCGAGCCGCCGCCGGGTCGTGTTTCAGGAGTCATGGTGTGTCCGCCAACCGCCGGGATTCCGCTTGCCTGCGACGATTGTTCCAGGGCTCGTCACCGCGCCGTCGCCCGGTGGGTCGCGGTGGGCGTCGTGCACCGGATCGATGATGACCCTTCCGGGGCACGCTCGCGGCGGGGCGTTGTGGCATCGTGTTCAAGGTGAGTGCTATCCCCGCTGCCCCGGATGTGCTTGCTCCAGATGTGGAGATGACACCGCTGCCCGACGTCGCAGAACGTCTGGGCCTGGTGGTGACCCGGGTGCACCAGCTGATCCGTGACGGCCACCTGCTCGCCATGCGTCGCGACGGCATCCTCGTCGTCCCCGCCGCGTTCCTCACCGAGACCGCGGTGGTGAAGGGGCTGGGTGGCACGATCACCCTGCTCCGCGACAACGGCTACAACGAGGACGAGATCCTCACCTGGCTGTTCACCCCGGACGATTCGCTCCCCGGCACGCCCATCGAGGCGTTGCGCGGCGACCGCGGTCGCGAGGTGAAGCGAAGGGCGCAGGCGATGGGCTTCTAGGCCACCGCGGCGGGCGCCACCGGCCCCGCGCGCTTCCGGACCGTCGGCGGTCCGGAGAGATGAACCACAGCCGACATCCGTTCCACTCCGGTGCCGGGTCGCTCCTGCGAGCGGCCCGGCACCGTCGTTTCCGCCGGGCAGCGCGCCGCACTCGCCGTGCCGTCCGCCGGCGCACCGGGGAGTTCGTTCACCGAATGGGCCCCGTGATTGAAACGTGATTTCACATTCGGATGTTCTCCTGGGGGAGAACTCGGAACGCATCGCCGCGCCCGCGCTTCGCGCAGCAGCGGCGATCGGGCGCGGCCGGACCAGGAAGGTCAGGTCGACAGTTGCGCCCCTTCACGACGGCCTGGAGCGCTGTGATCCCGGCAGCGTCCTCGTACCTGCTGCTCACGATCGCCGCCGCCGCGTTCGCGGTGCTCGTGCGCAGCAGGCGGTTCACCGTCGTCCCGGCGCTGCTGGTGTCCGGCGTCGACGCGGTGCTGCTGCACTCGGCCTGCCTCGTCGGCTACCTGGTGGCCGCGCCGCAGCCCGCTCCGGCGGGAGTCGCGGTGCGGCTGGTGCCCGGCACCGACCTGGGGGCCGCCCTGCAGGCCTCGCCGGGTGACCTGCTGCCGTGGTTGCAGCTGGTCGGGAACCTGCTGCTGCTGGCTCCGTTCGGCGCGCTGGTGCCGGTGCGGGTGTCCTGGTTCGGCGGCTGGAGCCGGATCGCCGCGGGCGCGCTCGCGGTCACCTGCGGCATCGAGTTCCTGCAGTACACCGTGCTCACCGGGCGGGTCGTGTCGGCCGACGACGTGCTGCTGAACGCCTCCGGCGCGCTGCTCGGCGCGTTGGTCACCCGGCCGTGGTGGGGCCGGTTGCCGCAGACGCTCACCGCCGCCCGGCCCGCCCGCGCCCGGCACGCGCTGCGCCCGCAGTACGCCCGGTGAGGCAGCGGCGAATTCGCGCGGCGCAGTGCGCGGCGCGGAATTCGCGGGAAATCCCCCGAATTCGAGGTGCCGGAATCGGTGTTGCGGAATCCGGGTTCGCGGGATTCGACGGGGCGGTGCGCCGAGATCAACCGGTGATCCGCCGCGCCGCCAGCTTCCCGGAGATCAGCACCGGCGGGACCCCCACGCCGGGCGTCGTCCCCGAACCGGCCAGCACCACGTTCTCCGGATCGCGCAGGAGGTTCCGCGGCCGGAACGGCCCGGTCTGGGCGAAGGTGTGCGCTGCCGAGAACGGGGTGCCCGCCGCGTGCCCCTGCGCCGCCCACCCGGCCGGCGTGACCACGCGCTGCACCTCCACCGAGTCCGCGAACCCGTCGAAACCCCGCGCCTCCAACGCCGCGAACAGCTCGTCCCGGTAGGCCGGGCCGATCCGCTCCCAGTCGAACCCGGCGGTGCGCAGGTTCGGGCACGGCGCCAGCACGTAGTGCAGCTCCCGGCCCGCGGGGGCCAGCCCCGGATCGCTCGCCGTCGGCCGCGTGACCAGCAGCGACGGATCGCTCATCAACCGGCCGTCCCGGATGATCTCGGTGAACGTGCGCTCCCAGGCCGCGCCGAACGAGATCGTGTGGTGCGCGGTCCCCGGCCACGAGCGGGTGGTGCCCGCGTGCACCACCACCGCCGACGGCGACCAGCGCAACCGCCGCTGCCGCCCGCCGAGCAGCCCGTGCACCACCGGCGGGTCCGGGGTGAGCACCACCGCGTCCGCCGGAATCCGCTCCTCCCCGGCGTGCACCGCGACCACCCGGTCGCCGCGCCGCTCCAGCCGCCGCACCTCGGCGCCGTAGCGGAACCGGACCCCGGCCGCGGCCGCCGCGTCCGCCAGCGCGGTGGGCAGCGCGTGCATCCCGCCGCGCGGGAACCACACCCCGCCGATCGTGTCCATGAACGAGATCACCGCGTACAGCGCCAGCGCCCGCCGCGGATCCAGCCCCGCGTACAACGCCTGGAACGAGAACACCCGCCGCAGCCGCTCATCGCGCAGGAACCGCCCGATCGCCGGGCCCAGCCGCCCGAATCCGCCCAGCACCGCCAGCCTGCCCAGCTCCGGGCCGACCAGGTCCAGCGGGGAATCGAAGTTCGCGTCGATGAACCGGCCCATCTCGGCGCGGTACACCTCGGTGAGCCAGCCCCGCAGCCGCCGGTACCCGGCGGCCTCCGCCGGTCCCGCGAACCGGCGCACCTCCTGCTCCATCGCCGCACCGTCGGTGTGCACGTCCAGCGCCGAACCGTCCGCGAACCGCGCCCGGTACGCCGGGTGCAGCGGGATCAGCTCCAGCCGCTCGGCCAGCGACGAACCCACCGCGGCCAGCGCCTCGTCCACCAGCTCCGGCATCGTCAGCACGGTCGGCCCGGTGTCCACCCGGTAGCCGTCCAGCTCCAGCAGGCCTGCGCGCCCGCCCGGCAGCGACTCCCGCTCCACCACCGTGACCGAACGGCCCGCCCCGGCCAGGTGCAGCGCGCACGCCAGGCCCGCGAGCCCGGCGCCCACCACCACGACGTGCTCGGTGCGGCCCGGGACGCGGCGCATCAGTGCGTCCGGTCGGTGACGGCCTCCGCGAGCTCCCCGAGCCGCGTCGCGGCCGGTTCGGCCAAGTCGGCTGCGCGCAACGTGGCGTGCGCGGTGGCGGTGAGCTGCGCGATCCGGTCCTCCACGGCCTGCTGCGCGCCCAGCCGCACCAGCACCTCGCGGGCCGAGTCGATCCGCTCCGGCGACACGTCCGGGTCGCCCAGCACCGAGCGCAGCTCGGCGGCACCCGCCGCATCGCCCCGGTCGCCGGCCACCCGCAGGGCCTCCGCGATCAGCAGCGTGCGCTTGCCCTCCCGCAGATCGTCCCCGGCGGGCTTGCCGGTCACCGCCGGGTCGCCGAACACGCCGAGCAGGTCGTCCCGCAGCTGGAACGCCACCCCGATGTCGTGGCCGAAGTCCTCCAACGCCGCCAGCACTCCCGCGTCCGCCCCGGCGATCTCCGCGCCCAGTTGCAGCGGCCGCGCCACCGTGTACGACGCGGACTTCAGCTCCGCGACCCGCAGCGCCGCCTCCGGCGTCTCGTCGCCGCGGACCTGGCTGAACACGTCCAAGTACTGGCCGGCGAGCATCTCGGTGCGCATCGCCCGCCACGGACCCAGCCCGCGGGCCAGCGCCGCGGGCTCCACCCCGGCGCAGTGCAGCATGTCATCGGCCCAGGCCAGCGCCAGATCGCCCAGCAGCACCGCCGCGCTCATCCCGAACTGGGCGGCACCCCCGGCCCAGCGCTCCCGGTGGTGGGCGTGCGCGAACTCGCGGTGCACCGTCGGACGGCCGCGGCGGGTGTCGGACTCGTCGATCAGGTCGTCGTGCACCAGCGCGCACGCCTGGATCAGCTCCAGCGCGCTCGCGACCCGCAGCATCGCCTCCGCCGCCGGACCCGACGCGGCACCTCCGGCGGCGCGCCAGCCCCACCACGCGAACGTCGGCCGGATGCGCTTGCCGCCGCCGAGCACGAACCGGCTCACCTCGTGCGCCGCGGCGGCGAACCCGGCGTCCAGCTCGGCGCACTCGGCGAGCCGGGAGTCCAGGTGTTCGGCGAGGGTGCGCTGCACCTGACCGGGAAGATCGGAGTCCACGGCGTCCTCGGTGGTCGTGTCCGCGGGGTCGTTCAGCTGCGGTGCGGATTCCTTGATGGGCACGGGCACCATCCTGCGCGACGCGCCCCCTCGGGCGGCGCACGGGGCCGGACGCCCAGCGCGACCACCGGTCACGGCACGCGATCGCGGGTCTCGGCGAGGTCCCGCTCGTGCGTGCGCTGCGCGAGCAACCCGATCACCACCACCGCGCCGATCACCAGCGCCGCCAGCCCCATCGTCCAGGCCCAGCCGACGCCGATCCCGGTGCCCGCGTACTGGAAGGTCGCGTTGAGCTGGCTGACCTCGCCCGGCTCCGGCGCCCAGGTGACGACCCCCGACGTCTCCTTGCCGTTCGTCGACGTGATCTCGCCCGGTGCGGTCAGCTCGATCTGCACCGACGAATCGGTGTCCGCCAGCGGCGTCAAGTCCAGCATCGTGGTGAACTCCACCAGCGAACCGCGGCGTTCCACGTGCAGCTGGTAGCGCGACTCCGACGGGCTCAACGCGTTGCTGAGCCGCTCCAGCTCGTCGAACTCCAAGTCCTGGAACGTCAACCGCGACCCCACCCGGCCCTGCTCCTCGACCGGCGCCACCTGCACCCGGTCCGCGAGATCATCCGGCGGGCGCAGCCGGAACGGCACCTGGCCGTCCGGGGTGTCGGTGGTCAGCACCAACGTGCCGGAAGCCTTGTCGTCCTCGCTCAGCGACACCGACGCCGTCGTGTGCAGGCACCCGCTCAGCAACGTGCCGACCAGCACCAGCAGCAACCCCAGCCCGGCACGGCGGCCGGTGCGCATCGTTTCCCCTCGCACGCCGGTGATGCTCGCACCGGCCCGGACTGATCGCCGTGCTCCGCGGTCGCCGCGCGATCACCGCCGGACACCGAAGGTGGCCGGGCGCCCCCACCGGCGCGATAACCTTCGCCCCATGGCATCCGAGCGCAGTGGCGTCCACCAGATCAGCGACCGCTTCGTCGACGAACTCGCCGAACTGGACCCGATCGAGGCGACGGCCCTCGGCCTTCCGGGTGGTGATGAGCTGCTCACCGACTACTCGCCCGACGGGCACCGCGCCCGCGCCGAACTGGCGCGCCGCGCACTCGCCGAGATGACCGCCGCCGAACCCGCCGACGCGGGCGAGCGCGCCGCGAAAGCGGTCTTCGAAGAACGCATCGGGCTCGACGTCGAACTGCACGACGCCGGTGAGGACCTCGCCTCGCTCAACGTGATCGCCAGCCCCGTGCAGAACCTCCGCCAGATCTTCGACCTGATGCCGACCGACACGCCCGAGCAGTGGCGCACCATCGCGCGCCGCCTCGAACAGCTGCCCGCCGCCGTCGCCGACCTGCGCGCCGGGCTCACCGAAGCCGCCACCCGCGGCCAGGTCGCCTCCCTCCGCCAGGTCACCAAGGTCGCCGAGCAGTGCGACACCTGGGCGGGCGCGGGAGGCCGCGACTCCTACTTCGCCGACCTCGTCGGGCGCGCCGACGTCCCCGACTCGCTGCGGTCCGAACTGGACTCCGCCGCCGCCGGTGCGGCGCGCAGCTACGCCGAATTCGCCGGGTTCCTGCGCACCGACCTCGCCCCGCGGGCACCGCGGGCCGACGCCGTCGGCGAACAGCGGTACCGGTTGTGGTCGCGGTACTTCACCGGTGCCGCCCTCGACCTGCGCGAAGCCTACGAATGGGGCTGGGCCGAGTTCGCCGGCATCGAAGCCGACATGAAGCAGGTCGCCCACCGCATCCGCCCCGGCGCCACCCTCGCCGAGACCGCCGCCCAGCTCGACGCCGATCCGCGCTACCGGGTGCACGGCCAGGACGGCCTCCAGCAGTGGATGCAGCGGCTGTCCGACCAAGCGCTGCACGACCTGCGCGGCACCCACTTCGACATCCCCGACGAACTGATGGCCCTCGAATGCCGCATCGCCCCGCCCGGTGGCGGCGTCGGCGCCTACTACACCGGGCCCACCGACGGATTCACCCGGCCCGGGCGGATGTGGTGGTCGGTGCCCGCCGACCGCGAGGAGTTCCCCACCTGGCGCGAGACCACCGTCGTCTACCACGAGGGCGTCCCCGGCCACCACCTGCAGATCGCGACCGCCGTGCACCAGGCCGAGCGGCTCAACAAGTTCCAGCGGCTCGCCTGCGTCGTCTCCGGGCACGCCGAAGGCTGGGCGCTCTACGCCGAGCGGCTGATGCGCGAACTCGGCTACCTCGAAGACGACGGCGACCTGCTCGGGATGCTCAACGACCAGCTGTTCCGCGCCGCGCGGGTGATCGTCGACATCGGCATGCACCTCGAGCTGGAGATCCCCGCAGGCACCGGATTCCACGAAGGGGAGCGCTGGACCCCGGAACTCGGCGCCGAGTTCATGCTCACCCGCACCGTCGCCGAACCCGCCCAGGTCCACGACGAGATCGACCGCTACCTCGGCTGGCCCGGGCAGGCGCCGTCCTACAAGATCGGCGAACGGCTGTGGCGAGCAGCGCGGGACGACGCGCGCGCCCGCTACGGGGCGGCGTTCGACTCGAAGGACTTCCACCGGCGGGCGTTGGAGCTGGGGTCGATGGGACTGGACACCCTCCGAACCCAACTCTCGGGGCTCTGAATCTCGCTCTGATCGGGCTCCTCGTGCGTGGGGGGTGGGTGAACCTCAGCGGCGTTCTCGCTGCGGGATCGTTTTCACCGGTGGCTCTCCGCCACAGGCCAACGCCGTCCTCGCGAGGAAACCGCTGAGAGCCCGCTGCGGTGCGAGTTGCTCAGGCGGTCGTTCAGCGACTTCGCCGCTGACGGGAGAACGGTGCTGAAGACCTGGCAGTGCCTGGTGCGGGCCGGGGTGGTGGGTCATCTCGTTGCGAGGCGGAGGAGGGCCCAGAGCTGGGCGGTGGCGTCCTGGTCGCCCTCGGTGGTGATCTCGCGGTCCGGCAGGCGGCCCCACAGCCAGAGGTAGAGCTGCTCCGGAGCACCGCTGAGCACCACGTCGGCGGACCCGTGCTCACCGGGCGCGGTGCGCTGCACCGTCGTGCGGTTCGGTTCGGCCCGCACCAGCCAGTCCGCCCCGGCGGTGGACACGCCCACCACGCACGGCCGGGTCGCGTGGATGCCGAGCGCGTGCAGCCGGTAGCCGAGCCACAACCGCAACGCCTCGTCGATGCCGTCCAGCGCCACGTCCACGTCGATGTCGGTGCGCGGCACGCCCGCCGCGCCCTGCACGTCGACCCGGTGCACCGCGGTGGCGTGCAGCACCCGGCGGATCCAGAACCGCACCGAATGCTCTTCCGGCCACCAGGTGGGGCAGGCGTCCTCGGGCGGCCGGGTGCCGAACTCGGCGAGCAGTTCGGCGAGGCGGGCGGTGAACCGGCCGGTGACCTCCCGCAGGCTCGCCGGATCCGGCACCACCCAGGCGCTCGCGTCCTGCTCGGAGGCCCCCAGCCAGGTCAGCGCGTCCTCGCACTGCCCGCCGAGGAACCAGATCGTCTCGGCCACGGTCCGGCCGGAGGCACCGGGCACCCGCGCGTCCGGGTGCACGTCGTGCGTGGCCGCGGTCAGCAGCTGCCCCTCCACCCCGATCAGCTCCAGCATCCGGCCGGTGTCGATGGTGAGGTCGGCGGGCGGGCGCAGGGTCATCGGGCGGCCCCGGACACGCCGCGCTCGACGACGCCGACGAACTCGGTGGCGTGCCGCAGGCAGATCTCGGCCTCGCCCGGGCTGATCCCCGGGCTGCCCGCCTCGGCCGCGGCGCGGCGCAGCGAGCCCGCGGTGAAGTGGGCGGCCCACTCGCGCAGCTCCGGCGCGACCTCGGTGAGCTGCAGCCACACGCTGCCGCCGCGCCGGGAGCGGTGCCGCCAGGACCGGGCGAGCACGACGGCCGTCGCCGCCCGCAACGCCGCGAGGTGCGCGAACACGTACCGCTCGGTCGGCTTCGCGGTGTCCTGCGCGTCGAGCAGGCACGCCCGGGCCTGCGCCAGCAGGGAACGGGCACCCGCGGGCGCGGCGGGCTCGGCCACCGGCAGCCAGTCCGCGCCCTCCTTCCGCCGGTCACCGCGGTGCGCCGGGTTCGCGCACCGCTGCCGCAGCGGCGCGTCGGACGGGCGCCGCTGTGCCGGGATGGGCAGCGGTCCGCGCCGGTACCGGGACGTGGGCAGGTGCTGGGACATCGGTGTTCTCCGCTCGGTCACGACGGTGCCGATCCGGTGCCGGAGCGCCGGATCGCGGTGGGCGTGGTGAGCCGGGGGGAAGCCGGCCGCCCGGCGGCGAGGTGCTTCCCCCACCCCGCCACCGGACGTGACGCGCGAACCGAAGCCCCGCGAGCCCGGGACCCGTGGCGCGGGCCCGGCGTACTCGAACTTCAGTTCGACTGGGTCCAGACTAGACCGGAGCGGCTGCGCGCTCAAGCATGGATCCGTAGATCACCTGTTCGAGTCATGTCGGTACCGCCGCGCCCACCAGCGGCGACGGGGAAGTCCCGGCGCACGGCCGGGTGCACCGCCGACCGAGACCGGACGCCGACGGGCCTTGCCGGACCCTCTAGTGTTCGGCTCGTGACAGCCGCGCCCTCACCGCACATCGACCGCATCGTCGAGCTGACCGCAGACCAGCTCAGGGCACGCTTGGCCGAAGCGCTACAGGTCTACGTGGACGCGATGGGCTACCCCCCGTCCACCGCGCAGCAGCGCGCTCCCATGTGGTCGGCGCACATGATGCGGGCCGGCTGGCGCTGCGTGGCCGCGTTCGACCAGGACGACCAGCTCGTCGGCATCGGCTACGGCTACCTGGGCGTCCCCGGGCAGTGGTGGCACGAGCAGGTCTTCCGCGGCATGTTGACCGTCACCCCGCGGGCCGAGGCCGAGCAGTGGATGCGGAACTACTTCGAGCTCACCGAGCTGCACGTGCGCCCCGACAGCCAGGGTGGCGGGCTCGGCGAGACCTTGCTGCGGCGGTTGCTGGACGGCGCGCCCGGTGAGGCCGTGCTGCTGTCCACGCCGGAGGGTCCGACCCGGGCGTGGAAGCTGTACCGCCGGGTCGGCTTCGGCGACGTGCTGCGCCACTACCAGTTCACCGGCGACCCGCGCCCGTTCGCCGTCCTCGGCCGGACGCTTCCGCTGGAAGCCCCCTGATCGGCTGACCCGGCCGGCCGGCTCGACCGGCCGGCCGGGCCGGCTGACCGTCCTGATCGGACGACGACCCGGACGGCCCGGCGGGTTGGTCACGCGCGGAGGCGGAGGCCCTTCGGAGTGGGGCGGAACCCCGCCTCGGTGAGCACCTCCGCCAGCCGCGACCCCCACGCGTCCTCGCCGTCGGCGCGCTGCACCACCAGCTGCTCCAGCCAGCCGTCCCGCACCGCCCGCGCGAGCCCGGCCGCCCCGGCGCGCAGCGCCTCCTCGTCCGCGGTGAACGACAGCAGCGACTTCCCGCCGCGCTCCACGTACAGCACGGCCGATCCGGCTACCAGCACCACCAGCGAACCCGCCTTGCGGCCGGGGCGGTGCCGGGTGCCGCCGACCGCGTCCGGCCACGGCAGCGCCGCGCCGTACGGCTGCGCCGGGTCCGCGGCCGCCAGCACCAGCGCGTCCCCCGCCGCGGACTCCCGGTCGTCCGGGCCGGACAGCGCGCGCACCCGGTCGATCGCCCCGGGGACCGCGAACTGCGCCGCGCCCAGACCTTCCACCACGTAGCCGCGGCGGCACCGGCCGGACTCCTCCATCGCGCGCAACACCTTGTACACCGCGGAAAAACCACCGGCGACCCGCTCGGCCTCCAACGCGCCGCGGGTCAGCACGCCGTGGCGCTCCAGGAAGGACTCGGCCCGCGCGTGCGCCCGGCGCGTCGGCTCCGGCGCCGGGGTCGGTGCCAGCGACCAGCGCCCGGACACCGCGGGCGGGCCGCTGCGGCTCGGCATCGCGGGCCGCCCGGCGCGCAACCGCGCGTACCGGCCGCGCGGTGCGCCACGGCGCGGTTTGTGCGCCGCCCCCTTGCCGGACACGAGCGCCCGCAGCGGCGCCAGCGTGTCGTTGGTGACCCGGCCGGACCACACCAGGTCCCACAGCGCCGCGATCACCGCGTCGTCGGCCGGCACCTGCTCGCCGCGCTCCACCAGCACCGCGCCCGCCCGGTCCGCCAACGCCCGGAAGAACTGCGCTCCACCGTCCAAAGTGGACAAGAGGGCGTCGTGCAGCGGGCTCTCCGCCGCGGCCTCCGGCAGGTCGGGCAGCAGCAGGTCCGCCACGTCCGCCGGGGCGAGCGCGATCCAGCCGTCCCCACCGGCCAGCGCCCCCGACCCGACCCAGGACACCTCACCGGTCGAGGTCAGCTCGTCGAGCAGCGCGGGCGAGTACCCGGGCAGCCGGGCGGGCAGCACCAGGGACTCCAGCGCGCTCGCCGGGATCGGCGCCCCCGCCAGCTGCTCCACCACCGCGTACACGTCGTCCACCGTCGGCGCCGTCCGCAACCGGGCGCCCACGCCGTGCCACGCGGGCAGGAACCGGCCCAGCGCCGCCGGTTCGACCGGTTCCACCTCGGCGCGCAGCCGGGCCAGCGAACCGCGCCGCAACCGGCGCAGCACCTCGGCGTCGCAGTACTCCAGCGCACCGCCGCCCCCGGCCTCCAGCGGCCGCAGCTCGCCGCGCACCAACCGGCCCGATCCGGCCAGCCGGTCCAGCACGTCGTGCACCACGGCCACCCCCAGGCCGAACCGGCGGGCCGCCGCCTCGGCGGGGAACGGGCCGCGGCAGCGGGCGAACCGGATCAGCAGCTCGCCCAGCGGATCGGCGACCGGCTCGGTGAACGCCTCCGGCACCCCCACCGGGAGCGCCACGCCCAGCGCGTCCCGCACCTTGCCCGCGTCCTCGATCGCGATCCACCGGGCCTCCCCGGCGATGCGCACCTCCAGCGCGCGCCGCTGCGCCCGCAGTTCCGCCAGCCACTCCGGCCGGACGCCGCGCTCCTCCGCCTCCGCGGTGGACAGGTCGCCGAGGAACCGCAGCAGGTCCGCCGCGGACTCGGCGTCCTTCGCGCGCCGCTCCGGATCGAGGCGCTGCAGCTGCCGCTCGACCTCGGCGACCACCTCCGGATCCAGCAGCTCGCGCAACGCCTCCGAACCGAGCAGCTCCGCCAGCAGCGTCGGGTCCAGGCTTAACGCCGCCGACCGCCGCTCCGCCAGCGGCGCGTCCGTCTCGTACAGGAACATGCCGATGTAGCCGAACAGCAGGCTGCGCGCGAACGGCGACGGCGACGGCGTCTCCACCTCCACCACCCGCACCCGGCGGGACGCGACCTGCGACATCAGCTCGACCAGGCCGGGGACGTCGTAGACGTCCTGCACGCACTCGCGCAGCGCCTCCAGCACGATCGGGAACTGCTCGTACTGCGCGGCCACGGCCAGCAGTTGCGCGGACCGCTGGCGCTGCTGCCACAGCGGGGAGCGCTTCCCCGGATCGCGCCGCGGCAGCAGCAGCGCCCGCGCCGCGCACTCCCGGAACCGGGCGGCGAACAGCGCCGAACCACCCACCTCGTCCGTGACGATCCGCTGCACCTCGTCCGGGGACAGCAGCACGTCCTCGGCGCTGGGCAGCACGTCCGCGCCCCCCTCGTCCAGCGCGTCGGCGAGCCGCACCACGATGCCGTCGTCCGAGGACGCCACCTGCGGATCGATGCCGCGCCGCTCCCGCAGCCGGGCACCGATCGCCAGCCCCCACGGTCCGTTGACCTGCGCGCCGAACGGCGAGTGCACCACCATCCGCCAGTCGCCGAGCTCGTCGCGGAACCGCTCCACCACGATCGTGCGGTCGTCCGGGACGTGCCGCGTCGCGGCCCGCTGCTCGGCCAGGTACGCCAGCAGGTTGTCCCGCGCCCACTCGTCCAGTCCGGCCCGCGACATCCGCTCGATCGCGTCCTCCCGGTCCGCGGCCACCAGCTCCCGCACGAACGCGCCCAGCGCACGGCCCAGCTCCAGCGGGCGGCCCGGCGAATCGCCCTTCCAGAACGGCATCCGCGCCGCCCGGCCGGGAGCGGGCACCACGATCACCCGGTCGTGGGTGATGTCCTGGACCTGCCAGGACGAGGTGCCCAGCAGGAACGTGTCGCCCACCCGCGATTCGTAGACCATCTCCTCGTCCAGCTCGCCGACCCGCACCCCGCCGCGACCGGCCTCCTCGTCGCCCGGCGTCGTCACCGTGAACAGGCCGCGGTCCGGGATGGTGCCGCCCGAGGTCACCGCGAGCCGCTGCGCGCCCGGCCTGGCCCGCAGCTCGTCCTGCACCCGGTCCCACACGACGCGCGCCCGCAGTTCGCCGAACTCCTCGCTCGGGTAGCGGCCCGCCAGCATGTCCAGCACCGCGTACAGCGCTGAGTCCGGCAGTCCCGCGAACGGCGCCGCCCGCCGCACCACCCGCGCCAGCGACTCCAGCGGCCACGGCTCCACCGCCACCATCGCCACCACCTGCTGGGCCAGCACGTCCAGCGGATTGCGGGGGAACGACAACGACTCGATGAGCCCGGCCGCCATCCGCTCCGCCACCACCGCGCAGCTCACCAGGTCACCGCGGAACTTCGGGAACACCACCCCGCGCGACACCGCGCCCACCTGGTGCCCGGCGCGCCCGACGCGCTGCATCCCGGACGCCACGCTCGGCGGCGCCTCCACCTGGACCACCAGGTCCACCGCGCCCATGTCGATGCCCAGCTCCAGCGAGGACGTCGCTACCACGCACGGCAACCGGCCGGACTTGAGCTCCTCCTCCACGGCGGAGCGCTGCTCCTTCGACATGGAGCCGTGGTGCGCCCGCGCCACCACCACCGCCGCGCCCGTGGTGATCCCGGAACCGCCGACGGCCTCCGCGGGGAACCGGTCCGGCTCGGCGTCCTCCCCGGCGCGTTCGGAGGCGAGCTCGTTGATGCCCGCGGTGAGCCGTTCGGCGAGCCGCCGCGAATTCGCGAACACGATCGTCGAGCGGTGCTGACCGACCAGGTCCAGCACGCGTTCCTGCACCGACGGCCAGATGGAGGTGCGCGGCTGCTCGCCCGCGGCCGGGCCGTCCACTTCGCCGGTCTGCTGCCCGAGCTCGGCGAGGTCCGGGACCGGCACCTCCACGGTCACCTCGACCTGCTTGGGGTGCTCGGGCTGCACGGTCCGCACCGGACGGCCCCCGCAGAGGAAGGTGCCGACCTCCGAGACCGGCCGCACCGTCGCCGACAGCCCGATGCGCTGCGCGGGCGCGGGCAGCAGTTCGTCCAGCCGTTCCAGCGACAGCGCCAGGTGTGCGCCGCGCTTGGTGCCCGCCACCGCGTGCACCTCGTCCACGATCACCGTCTCCACTCCGCGCAGCGATTCCCGCGCGGCCGAGGTGAGCAGCAGGAACAGCGACTCGGGCGTGGTCACCAGCACATCGGGGGGAGTGCGGTTGAACGAGCGCCGCTCGGCGGCCGGGGTGTCGCCGGTGCGCATGCCCACCCGGATCTCCGGCGGTGCGGTGCCGCGGCGCTGCGCGGCCTGCCGGATGCCGGCCAGCGGGGCTCGGAGGTTGCGCTCCACGTCCACCGCCAGCGCCTTCAGCGGTGACACGTACAGCACGCGGCAGCGCCGCTTCGGGTCCTCCGGCGGTGGTTCGGCGGCCAAGCCGTCCAGCGCGGACAGGAACGCGGCCAACGTCTTGCCGGAGCCGGTGGGCGCCACGACCAGCGCGTGCTCCCCGGCGCCGATCGCCCGCCACGCCCCGTCCTGCGCCTGCGTCGGCGCGTCGAAGGCGCCCCGGAACCAGTCGCGGGTGGCAGGGGAGAAGCGATCCAGCACGTCGTCCACCCCTCCATGCTGAACCAGCGCACCGACACCGGCCCCGGCCACCGACCGCGCCGACCAGCGGAACGCCGTTCGCCGGGCGCAGAGCTCACCCGGCGGAGAGCGTCGTCGTCCTGTCAGCGGCGAAGCCGCTGAGCAGCGACCACCCGAGCAACCGGCACCGCCGCGGGTTCTCAGCTGGTCCCTCGCGAGGACAGCGTTTTCGCATGTGGCGGAGCCACCTGCGAAAACGATCCCGCAGCGAGGGGCCAGCTGAGGTTCCGCCACTCGACCGCTGATCAAGACGAGCCGGACCCCGGGAAAGAGTCAGCGGCGGCGGTTGTGCCAGAGCCAGCGGAGGGTGACGACTATCGCGGCCAGCAACATCGCCGCGATCACCAGCTGTCCCAGCGGGCTGGAGAGCCCGGTCGGGTCCGCTTGCATCGGCAGCACACCTCGACGGTACCCGGCCGGGCCCTCGGTAGGCTGGTCGCGATGCGACACACCGATTTCCGCGAACGCATGGCCGACGAGTTCGGCAGGCTGCGCGCCGAGATGCTCGCCGAGGACCACGTGATGTCGGAGCTCGGTGGCCGCACGGCGGACCAGGCCTTGGAGGCCGGTTTCTCGCCGAAGCAGGTGTGGCTGGCGCTGTGCGACGTCTTCGAGGTGCCGGCCGCGCGCCGCTGATCCGCTGCTCCGGCGGCCGTTCTTCACACGCAAGGGTGACGCGGTTGGCGTGTCGGCTCGATGATCGAACATCCGTTCGCCTATGATCGGATGCGCGGACCGGACCTCGGGATTCCACCGGCCCCGTCGCTCGGAGCACGGGCGACCGGGTGGCCAGGGCATCCACCGGAGTGTCGGTCCCACCCCGTAGCGTCGTGCGCACACGACGAAGTCCGACTTGACCGAGGTGGACCCCCGATGGCAGCGACACCGGACAAGGGCAAGGCGCTCGAACTGGCCCTCGCCCAGATCGACAAGCAGTACGGCAAGGGATCGGTGATGCGTCTCGGCGACGAGACGCGGGCGCCGGTCGAGGTCATCCCGACCGGGTCCATCGCGCTGGACGTGGCGCTGGGCATCGGTGGCCTGCCACGGGGACGCATCGTGGAGATCTACGGCCCGGAGAGCAGCGGTAAGACCTCGGTCGCGCTGCACGCGGTGGCCAACGCGCAGAAGCTCGGCGGCACCGCCGCGTTCATCGACGCCGAGCACGCGCTGGACCCCGAGTACGCCAAGTCGATCGGGGTGGACACCGACGCGCTGCTGGTGTCCCAGCCCGACACGGGTGAGCAGGCGCTGGAGATCGCGGACATGCTGATCCGCTCCGGTGCGCTGGACTGCATCGTGGTCGACTCGGTGGCCGCGCTGGTGCCGCGCGCCGAGATCGAGGGCGAGATGGGCGACAGCCACGTCGGCCTGCAAGCCCGGCTGATGAGCCAGGCGCTGCGGAAGCTGACCGCGGCCCTCTACAACGCCAAGACCACCGCGATCTTCATCAACCAGCTCCGCGAGAAGGTCGGCGTCATGTTCGGCAGCCCGGAGACGACCACCGGTGGCAAGGCGCTGAAGTTCTACTCCTCGGTGCGGCTGGACGTGCGGCGGATCGAGACGCTCAAGGACGGCTCGGACGCGGTCGGCAACCGCACCCGGGTCAAGGTGGTGAAGAACAAGACCGCGCCGCCGTTCAAGCAGGCCGAGTTCGACATCATCTACGGCATCGGGATCAGCCGCGAGGGCTCGCTGATCGACATGGGCGTGGAGCAGAGCATCATCCGCAAGTCCGGTGCCTGGTACACGTACGAGGGCGATCAGCTGGGCCAGGGCAAGGAGAACGCCCGCAAGTTCATGCGGGAGAACCCGGACGTGGCCAACGAGATCGAGAAGCGGATCAAGGAGAAGCTCGGCATCGGGGCCAAGCTCGATGACGAGCAGCAGGCCGCGGAGCCGGCTCCCGTCGAGTTCTGAGCCTGCTCGTGCCGGAAGACGACGACTACGCCCGATCATCCGGGGACGCCGAGTCCTCCCGGACCGGTTCCCGCGGTCAGCGGGCCGGTTCGGCGGCTCGACGGCGCAGCGGCGGTTCCGGTGGGCGAGGCGTGTGGCGCAGCACGGACCACGCGCCCCGTTCGCCGGACGGCGCCGCGGAACCGGAGTCCGCGGCGGGTGCGCCGGGCGACGACTCCGCCCGCTCCGAGTTCGTGTCGGCGGACGGTTCCGCCGCGCGCACCGGGAAGCGCCGTCGCCGCAGCGAGCTGACCGCCGACGAGCCCGAGCCCGCACCGAGCGATCAGCGGAGCGGGCGGCGCCGGGAGGAGCGGCCGCCCGGCGTGCCGCAGTCCCCGGAGGCCACGGCCCGCGACGTCGTGTACCGACTGCTGGCGGTGCGCGCCCGCAGCCGATCCGAACTGCGGAACGCCTTGCTGCGCAAGGAGATCGACGAGGACGTCGCGGACGCGGTGCTGCAGAAGTTCGTCGACGCGGGCCTGGTCGACGACGCCGAGTTCGCCGAGGCCTGGGTGCACGAGCGGCAGCGCAACCAGGGCTTGGGCCGCAAGGCACTGGGCTACGAACTGCGGCGCAAGGGCGTCGACGAGCACCTCGTCGCCGAAGCCCTCTCCGCGGTGGACCCGGACGCCGAGGAGGAGCGGGCGCGGGAACTGGTGCGCCGCAAGCTCCGCTCGGCCCGGGTGGACGACCCGGAGAAGCTGCTGCGCCGGCTGGTCGGGATGCTTGCGCGGAAGGGCTATCCCGAAGGCCTCGCCTTCCGGGTGGCCAAGGACGAGCTCGGCCGAGCGGACGAGCCGGACCTGCCCTGAGCGCGGGAACGGCGCGGTCCGGCACGTCGGACGGGGTGACGTAGCACGCGCCCGGCGGGCGGAACCGGAGATCTCCGGTCTTCGCTAGGCTGCCCGCTCGGACGTCCGGAGTCGAGGAACAGGGGTGACATGCGGGTCGGTGGTGGCGCGGACACGGCGGCACGGCACATCGTGTGGGACTGGAACGGCACGTTGCTCGACGACAACGACGCCGTGGTCGCGGCGGTGAACGCGGTCTGCGCGGAGTTCGGCAGAGATCCGATCGACCTCGAACACTGGCGATCGGTGTTCAGCCGCCCGCTGCAGCAGTGCTACGAGCGGTTGCTGGAGCGCCCGCTGACCGAGGCGGACTGGAACAAGCTCGACGTGCTGTACCACCAGCACTACCGGGAACTGCTGCACACGGCGCGGCTCGCCCCGGGCGTGCCGGACGAGCTGCGCACCTGGGCCGCGGCCGGCCGGACCCAGTCGTTGCTGTCGATGTGGTTCCACGACGAGCTGGTCCCGCTGATCGCGCAGCTGGAGCTGGCGCCGTTGTTCGAGCGGGTCGACGGGCTGCGCACCGACGTCGGCGGCGGCGCCAAGGCCGAACACCTCGAACGCCACCTCGCGGCGCAGCGGCTGCGCCCGGCGGACGTGGTGCTCATCGGGGACGTCCTCGACGACGCGCGCGCCGCCGAGCAGATCGGCACCGGCTGCGTGCTGGTGACGACGGGCGTGATGAGCCGGTCCGCCCTGGAATCGGCGGGCGTGCCGGTCGTCGACTCCATCCCGGACGCCCTCGAACTGATCACCGAGGACCTCGCGGCCTGACGGGGCAGACGGCCGGACGGGCCAGACGGGCAGACGGGTCTGACCGACTCGACCAACCTGACCGAACCGGCCGGACCGGTCGACCCGCCCGAGCTGAAGCCGACCGAACTGAAGCCGACCGCCCGTCACCAGGTCGTCGGCGGCGAGGTCGTGACGATTCGCCGCCACGGCCCGTCGGGCACGTCGGACTCCTCCACGAAGCGCCAGTTCACCCGGTCCTGCGCGCCGTTGAGCCGGGTGAACCCGAGGCAGCCGTTCAACGCGGGCGAGACGTCCAGGCCCGCCCCGTTGAACCGGGTGTTCACCGGCCGCGCGTCGTCGTGCCCGAACACGTAGCGGGCGTCGTGGTATTCGGCCGGCCCCGCGTCCTGCACCTGCCCGAAGCAGACCGCACCGCCCCTGGTGAGCTGCACCCAGCGGTTCTTCAAGTAGCTGAACCCGCGATCGTGCTCGCGTCCCGCGTAGCCGGGGTCGCGGCTCCACGGCACCACGTCGGCGCGCTGCGCGAAGGCGACCGGATCGTTGAGGTCGTCGAACGGCAGGTCCAGGTAGAACGGGTTCTCCCGCGGGGCCATCCGGGTCGGGAAGTACCCGTTGCGCGCCGTGCGCGGTTCCGTCTCGCACCGCCCGCCGACCAGCACCCCGTCGCAACCGCCGTAGTGCTCCTGCCACGCCGAGTCGTAGGTGGAGATCACCTGGCTGCCGTCCGAGGCGTCCGGGTCGAGCACTTCGCCGACCCAGAACGTGGTCGCCACGATGCCGGTGTGCCAGGGGTAGGTGCGGCCGGGCACCGGTTCACCGCCCGCGCAGGACGCGGTGAGCAGGGCCGCGGCCAGCGCCGCCACCGCGCGCATCCCCGGCGGCGGCATCCGCGTTCACCTCGTTCTCCGGTCGGTCACGGGCACAGCCACCGCCGCGGCTGCCACCAGGGCAGTTCGCGGCAGGAGCTCTCGTTGGTGGCCTTCGCGTCCACTCGCACCCGGTAGTCGTCGGTGGTGACCGAACCCGGTGAGAACAGGGCGAGCCCGTAGCTGAGCCCGGTGGCCTCCTCCGGGATCGGCGGGGTCGTCCAGTAGGCCTTCGACCACTGCGCGGCGGGCGCGTACGTAGGACCCGCCACCCAGTAGCGCCACTGCCCGGCCCGGTCCCGGTAGTACACGGCGAGCTGGGTGGGAGCGGTCGATTTGTACCAGGTGCTGAGCGTGTAGTTGTGCCCGGTGTGCGCGGGCAGCGCGTACTCGCCGAGGTCGAGCGTCGTCATCAGCTTCGCGTCGCCGTCGGTGAACCGGGTCATGTCCAGCCGTTGCGCCCAGTTCCCCCCGTGCGCGTCGCGGGTCCTCGTCCACACCGGCGTGTTCGTCCCCCACCCGCCGGTCTCCCAGCCGATCGGGACGCCGTCCGGCCCGGCGTCTTCGAGGGAGGCGTTCACCGGGCGGGCCCGGTCCTGCGGCGGTGGTGCCCGGTGCACGGGTGCGGTCCGGCCGCCCACGACCTCGTGCACGGTGCGCACCGGAGTCCCGCGGTCGTGCAGCCAGCCGGCGAATTCGTCGAGGACCCGCGGGTTGAGGCCGAGCGGGCCGCACATCTCGCAGGTCTGGTGCAGCACCAGCGGCACCCATCCGCCGCCCGCGTCGTCGGCGCGGGTCACGGCGGCTTTGAGGTCGTCGAGGGTGGTCTCCCGCCGGATCATGCCGGGGGAGCGGATCTCGAAGGGGTCGGCGGGCGGCATGGTCTCGGCGTCGGGGCAGTCGGCGCAGTCCCCGGGCGCGCGCAGGCCGCCCATGGTGCGGGCGCTGTTGTACCCGCAGTCCCGCACGGCTTTCCGCACGGCGTCGTCGGTCTCGTTGAACGGCGTGGTGAACGAGGTGGCCGAGTAGCCCCACTGCTCGAGGTTGGCGCGGTCGTCGCAGATCTGCCTGCGCATCTCGTCGGGGCTGACCGAGGTGAGATCGGGGTGGGTGACGGTGTGCCCACCGATCTCGTGCCCGGCGTCGGCGATGCGCCGCAGCTCGTCGTGGCCGAGGTAGCCGGGGCTGCCGATGGCGCCGGAGATGATGTAGAAGGTGCCGTGCATGCCGTGCCGCTGCAGGACTTCGGCACCGGAGGTCTGCGAGACGCTGCCGTCGTCGAAGGTGAAGCTGACGACGGTCCCGCCGCGCGGGGTGCGGTCCGGTTCGGCGCCGGCGGGGACGCCCGCGGCGACGCCGAGCAGCGCGGTGAGCAGCAGGGCGCCGAGCGCTCGCCGGGGCCGTTGCGGCGGCTCCGGCGAGCGGTGTCGGATGGCGCGCAGGTGCATTCGGTGACCGTCCCAGCGTCGAGGTGCCTCGACGCTACGAGTCGCCGCGGGGGATCGGATCGCCTGCGGAGGGGACGACACCTACCGCGTCCGCGGGAGGACGCGCGCGGGGATCAGCCCAGTACCGGGACCATTCCAGTACCGGGACCAACCCAGTACCGGGACCAACCCAACGCCGAGATCAGCCCAACGCCGCGGCCTGCCGGGCCAGCGCTTCGACCTGTCCCCACTGCCCGGCGGCGAGCAGTTGCTTCGGCGCGAGCCACGATCCGCCGACGCAGCCCACGTTGGGCAGCGCCAGGTACCGGCCGGCGTTGTCGACGCTGATGCCGCCGGTGGGGCAGAACCGCAGCTGCGGCAGCGGCCCGGCGAGGGACTTCAGGTACGGCACTCCGCCGCTGGGTTCGGCGGGGAAGAACTTCATCGCGGTGACCCCGCGCTCGGCGAGCCGCATCGCTTCGGAGATGGTGCTGATCCCGGCGAGGTAGGGCAGTCCGGCGGCGTCGACGTCGTCGAGCAGCCGGTCGGTGGCGCCGGGCGTGACGATGTACCGGGCGCCGGCTTCGCGCACCTTGTCGGCTTGGCCGACCTCGGTGATGGTGCCCGCACCGACGACGATCTCGGGGACTTCCGCGGCGAGCCGTTCGATGGCGGGCAGACCGGCGGGGGTGCGGAGGGTGACTTCGATGGTGCGGATGCCGCCGCGCAGCAGCGCCTGGCCCAGCGGGACCGCGTGGGCGACGTCGTCGAGGGCGACGACGGGGACGACGGGGCTGAGTTCGAGCACTTCGGAGGCAGTGTTCATGGTGGTGTTCACCTGTTCTCGGTAAGCGCCGGTGCGGGCGGTCGGCTGTCCTGCGCCGCCCCGGGCGCCTCGGGCGGGTGGATCAGACGGGCAGGTCGCTGGGCGCGTCGGTGCGCTGCTGCGGTGCGAACACGCTAGCGCCCTGGTCGGCGCGGCCGACGGCGTGGCGGAACGCGGTGAACAGTTCGCGGCCGGTGCCGTGCTGGGTGGTGGCGGCGCCGGGGGCGGGTTCGCGGGCGGCGAAGTCCTCGTCGCCGACGAGCACTTCGAGGGTGCCGTTCTCGGCGTCCAGCCGGACCATGTCGCCGTCGCGCACCCGCGCGAGCGGTCCGCCCGCGGTGGCTTCGGGGGTGAGCTGGATGGCGGCGGGGATCTTGCCGGAGGCCCCGGACATCCGCCCGTCGGTGACCAGCGCGACCTGGTGCCCGCGGTCCATCAGCACGCCGAGCGCGGGGGTGAGCCCGTGCAGCTCGGGCATGCCGTTGGCCTGCGGACCCTGGTTGCGGATGACGACCACGACGTCCTGGTCGAGCTCGCCTGCGCGGAACAGTTCGGTGAACCGGTGCTGGTCGTCGAAGACGCGCGCGGGCGCGGTGACGACGCGGTGCTCGGGCTTGACCGCGGAGACCTTGATGACCGAGCCGCCGAGGTTGCCGCGCAGCACCCGCAGGCCGCCGTCGGGCGCGAACGGGTCGTCGACGCCGCGCAGCACGTCCGGGTCGAGGCTGTCGGCGGGAGCGTCGCGCCACACCAGCTCGCCGTCTTCGAGGAACGGCTGCTGCCGGTACCGGTCGAGGCCGTATCCGGCGACGGTGTGCACGTCGGGGTGCAGGAATCCGGCGTCGAGCAGCTGGCCGACGAGCGTCTGCACGCCTCCGGCGGCGGCGAAGTGGTTGATGTCGGCGGAGCCGTTCGGGTAGACCCGCGACAGCGAGGGCACGACGGCGGAGAGCTCGGCGAAGTCGTCCCAGGTGAGTTCGATGCCCGCGGCCGCGGCGATGGCGGGCAGGTGCAGCGTGTGGTTGGTGGATCCGCCGGTGGCGAGCAGGGCGACGACGCCGTTGACGAGCGCGCGTTCGTCGAGCAGTCGGCCGATCGGGGTGCGTTCCTCGCCGCGGGCGAGCTGCACGACGCGCCGTGAGGCCTCGTCGGTGAGGGCGCGCCGCAGCGGGGTGCCGGGGGCGACGAAGCTGGAGCCGGGCAGGTGCAGCCCCATCACTTCGACGACGAGCTGGTTGGAGTTCGCGGTGCCGTAGAAGGTGCAGGTGCCGGGGGAGTGGTAGGAGGCCGATTCGGCTTCGAGGAGGTCTTCGCGGGTCGCCTTGCCCTCGGCGAACAGCTGCCGGATGCGGCTCTTCTCGCCGTTGGGCAGCCCGGAGGGCATCGGCCCGGCGGGCACCAGGATCGTCGGCAGGTGCCCGAAGGCGAGGGCGCCGATGAGCAGCCCGGGCACGATCTTGTCGCACACGCCGAGCAGCAGCGCCCCGTCGAACATCTCGTGGGAGAGCGCGACGCCGGTGGCCATGGCGATCACGTCGCGGGAGAACAGCGAGAGCTCCATGCCCGCGCGGCCTTGGGTGATGCCGTCGCACATGGCGGGGACGCCGCCGGCGAACTGGGCGACGCCGCCCGCGTCGCGCACCGCGTCCTTGATCCACGCGGGGTATTCGTCGTAGGGCTGGTGTGCGGAGAGCATGTCGTTGTACGCCGACACGATCGCCACGCCCGGCTTGGTCTCGCCGCGCACCGCGATCCGGTCGGCGCCGCTACAGCCTGCGAAGCCGTGGGCGAGATTGCTGCAGGGCATCCCGGCGCGGGTCGGTCCGTCGGCGGCGGCGGAGTCGATGCGTTCGAGGTAGTCGCGCCGGGTGCGGGCGCTGCGCTGCGCGATGCGTTCGGTGACCCGCTGAACGATGGGATGGATGGCCGCGTGCGTCGCCATTCCTCGCCTCCTGAGCGATCAGTGCTGATGAGCGCTGTGCGGGGCGACGACATTGGCGCCTTCGTGACGGCAGCCACACTAATGGGTGTGACGGGGAAGTCAAAACCGATCCAGAATTCGTTGCGAGTGTGAACGCTACATGTCGACCGGATGACTAGTGGCCGTACGCACCGTTCACTGTGCTGTTGAGCTGCTGCGATCCGAGCACCGCCGGGCGCCCGCGGGACCGGCGGGAACGGTCCGGTCCCCGACCGCGCCGCGCGAATTCTGGGGTTTTCCCGAGCACCTGGAACGGCGTCCGGTCCGGTCGGGGAAACGCCCGCCGTGATCCGCTCGACTGGCAGGATGGTGCGCATGCGCACGGGAGTGGTGGCAGTGGTGCTCGCTGGCGGAATGGCCCTGGCCGGATGTTCGGCGGGTGGCGGCGAACCGGAGCAGCAGCCACCACCGAGCGCGCCGGCGCCGGTGTCCTCGCCGTCCACTGCTCCGCAGCCCGCCGCGGCCCCGCCACCTCCGGTCGAGCTGGGCGGCTCGTCGACCTTGGAAGAGGTGCGCAGGCGCGGCTCGCTGCTGGTGGGGCTGCGCGCCGAGGAACCCCGGTTCGCGACCCGCGACGGCGGCCACTACCGCGGTTTCGACGTGGAGGTGACGGAGTTCGTCGTGCGGGAGCTGGGCCTGGACCCGCGCATCCAGATCTCGTACCGGATGCTGCCGCCGACGTTGCGCGACGGTTCGCTGGCGCGCGGCGAAGTGGACCTGCTGGTCGGCGGTGCCGAGCCGGGGGACTCGGGGGTGGACGCGGTCGGCCCGTACGCGGTGACCGCGGACGGGACCGAGCACTACCTGGGCATCAAGTCCGGTGATGCGGCGCTGCACGACCGGATCGACGCGGCGCTCGCCACCGCGGTCCGCGACGGTGCGTGGCAACGCGCCTACGACGAGACGCTGGCGACCGAGGGAGTGCAGGCCCGCCCCGCCCCGCGCTGAGGCGGGACGGGGCGGACCCGGATCACTCCGCCGCCTGGGCCTGCGCGGCGCGGGCGGTGGTGCCGCCGCCCTTGCGGCCCTGGCTGAGCCTGCGTTCGGTGTAGACCGCGGCCCGGCTCAGCGCGTAGTTGATCACCACGAACAGCACGCCGACCGCGAGGTACATCTGGATCGGGTTGTTCAGGTTCTGGATGGCGATCTGCCCCAGCCGGACCACGTCGACGTAGGTGATGATGAAGCCCAGCGAGGTGTCCTTCACGACCACCACGAGCTGGCTGATCAGCGCGGGCAGCATCGCCCGGAACGCCTGCGGCAGCAGCACGGTGCGCAGCACCTGCGAACGCCGCATCCCGATCGCGTAGGCGGCTTCGCCCTGGCCGCGCGGCAGCGACTGGATGCCGGCCCGCACGATCTCCGCGATGATCACCGAGTTGTACACGGTGAGGCCGATGACCAGGTACCACATCACCGACATGTCCAGCCCGAACGTGGGCAGCACCCGGCTGGCGAAGAACACCGCGATGACCACCGGCACACCGCGGAGCAGTTCGACGACGCCGACGATGGCCCACCGGTACCAGCGGGCCGCGACGACGCGGGAGACCGCCAGCAGCGTGCCGACCAGCAGCGAGAACACCATCGCCAGCGCGGCGGCCAGCAGCGTGTTGGCCAGCCCGGTGCCCATCAGCGTCCACAGCGGGACGAAGGTGCCGTCGGTCGGGTCGATCAGCGGACCCCACTTCTCGGCGGTCAGCTGGTCGTTGGCGCCGAGGGTGTACAGCACCCAGGCGAGCACCGCGGCCAGCACGACGCACACCACGACGCTGAGCACGACGGCGCGGCGCTTGGCGGCGGGCCCGGGGGCCTCGTAGAGCACGGAGTTCGTCATCGGGCGATCGCCACCTTCCGCTCCAGGGCGCCGAGCAGCAGCCCGGCCGGGATCGTGATCACCAGGTAGCCGAGCACCACGCCGGTGAGCACCGGCAGCGCGGCCTCACCGCGCGCCGAGGTCAGCGTGTCGGCGACGGCGAACAGGTCCCCGCCGACGCCGAACGCGCCCGCGATCGCCGAGTTCTTGATCATCGCGATGAAGACGTTGCCCAGCGGCGGCACCACGGTGCGGATCGCCTGCGGCAACACGATCAGGCGCAGCACCTGGCTGAACCCGAGGCCGATGGCGCGCGCCGCTTCGGCCTGGCCGGGCGGCACGGCGTTGATGCCGCTGCGGATCGCCTCGCACACGAAGGCGGAGGTGTAGAGCGCGAGCCCGATGGTGCCGAACCAGAAGTACGAGCCGTTCAGGCCCAGTTCCGGCAGCCCGAAGGCCATGAAGAACAGCACCACGGTCAGCGGGCAGTTGCGGAACACGGTGACCCACGCGGTCCCGGTGGCCCGCAGCGGCGGTAGCGGCGCGACCCGGAAGGCCGCGATGACGGTCCCCAGGACCAGCGAGATCAGTCCTGCGTACAGGCATATCTGCAGCGTGCGCAGGAGCCCGCTCAGGTAGAGGGGCAGGTTGTCGGTGATGACGTGCACGGTTCTCTCCGGCTCTGCGGACAGGGAGGACCGGTGGGGGCGTCGCTGGACGCCGCCCCGCACCGGGAGGTGATCAACTGCAGGGGTCCAGCTGCGGCAGCGGAGGGGTCTCCGGCGACACCTTGCCCGCGGTGGCCGCCCAGGACTTCGCGTACGTCCCGTCGGCCACGGCCTGGGTGAGGGTGTCGTCGATGAACCGGCAGAACTCCGCGTCGCCCTTCTTGATGCCGACCCCGTAGGGCTCCTTGGTGAACTGCCGGTCGACGAGCTTGAACCGGCCGTTGCCCTGCTGGACCAGGCCCATCAGGATCACGTTGTCGGTGGTGACGGCCTGGACCTGGCCGGTGCGCAGCGCGTCGGCGCACTTGGAGTAGACGTCGAACAGCGTCAGGTTCTCCGGGTCGACGTACTGCTTGATCTGCTCGGCGGGCGTGGAGCCGATGACCGAGCAGACCTTCGCGCCGGTGGGGCGCAGCGAGTCCGGGCCGGTGATCGTGTCGTCGTCCGAGGAGACCATCAGGTCCTGGCCCGCCTCGTAGTACGGGCCGGCGAAGCTGATCCGCTGCTTGCGCTTGTCGTTGACCGTGTAGGTGGCCACGACCATGTCGACCCGGTCCTGCTCGATGATCTCCTCGCGGGTCTTGCTCGGCGCCTCGACCCAGTCGATCTGCTCGGCGGGGATGCCGAGCTTCGCGGCGACGATCTTGCCGATCTCGACGTCGAAGCCCCGCGGGGTGCCGTCGAGACCTTGGAGGCCGAACAGCGGCTGGTCGAACTTGGTGCCGATCCGGACGGTGCCGGACTGCTGCAGCTTCGCCATCGTGGTGCCGGGCTCGAAGTGCGCGTTCGGGTCGACGGGCACGACGGTGCCGGTTTCGAGGCGGTTCTCGCTGTTGCCCCCGCAGGCGGTCAGCGCCAGCGCCATCGACGCCGCCAGCACGCCCCAGCGCACGCTGCGCGCTTTCATCTCGGATGCCCCTCTCTGGAGGTGTACGGCTCCTGCGTCCCCGCGCGGGCGCGGGGACGACGCGAGGGAGGTCAGTGGGTGAGGATCTTGCTGAGGAAGTCCTGGGCGCGGGCGCTCTCCGGCTCGTCGAAGAACCGGTTCGGCGTCGAGTCCTCGACGATGCGTCCGTCGGCCATGAACAGCACCCGGTGCGCGGCGCGCCGGGCGAAACCCATCTCGTGCGTGACGACCAGCATCGTCATGCCCTCGGCGGCGAGCCCGGCCATCACGTCGAGCACCTCGTTGACCATTTCGGGGTCGAGCGCCGAGGTCGGCTCGTCGAACAGCATGACCTTGGGCTTCATCGCCAGGGCGCGGGCGATCGCCGCCCGCTGCTGCTGCCCGCCGGAGAGCTGGGCGGGGTACTTCTCCGCCTGGTTGGCGATGCCCACCCGCTCCAGCAGGGCGAGCGCCTCCCGTTCGGCGGTGGCCTTGTCGGCCTTGCGCACCTTGATCGGCCCGAGCAGCACGTTCTCGAGGATCGTCTTGTGCGCGAACAGGTTGAACTGCTGGAACACCATGCCCACGTCGGCGCGGAGCTCGGCGAGCGCCCGGCCTTCGGCGGGCAGCGGCTTCCCGTCGATCTCGATGGTGCCCGAGTCGATGGGCTCCAAGCGGTTGATCGCGCGGCACAGCGTGGATTTGCCCGAGCCGGACGGCCCGAGCACCACCACGACCTGGCCGGGCGGCACGGTGAGGTCCACGTCCTGCAGCACGTGCAGGGAACCGAAGTGCTTGTCCACCGAGGACATGCGGATCATCGGCGAATCCGGGGAACCGGCGGTCATGCACACTCCTAGCCCGAGAATGTCCGGATCTGATGGCGAAAATTTAAGCTGCCCGTCCCGATTAGTCCATATGGTGCGGGTCAACGCAGGTTGCAACTCGGTTACGCGGGTGGGTCCCGGGTCCGGCGAGGGTTTTCCCGAATTTCAGCGAACGCGGCCATCCGGCTCTCAACTGCACGGACGACCACCGGAAGGAGTGGCCCCACGGCGGGTTCCCGGTACTCCGGCCGCCTCCCGGAGGGCAGCCGAGTCGTCACCTTCCGTGCTCGATGCTGCCTCCGCTCGTCCGGATGGACCGTTCGGGTGTGACCCGCCGTAACCCCTTCGGGTTCGTGGATCCGCACCCCCGCGTACCTCCTCCGCGTTCTCGCGGCGAGTTCCCGCGCATCCCGCGACAACCGGCGAATGCCCACTATGAATGAGTCGCACCCGTCCCCGACGCGGTTTCGCTCGATTCACCGCGACTACTCGAAAAGAATCACCGAATGCCGCTCATCCGGATTCCCGGGAACGGTCCGGACGGGCGCACCCGGTCCGCCGAACGCCGCAGCGGGCCGCGTTTCCCGTCCCGGCGTCCCAGCCCGGTGGCGACGATCTCCGGCCAGGTCGCCGCCCTCGTCCGCAGGCGCTGGCCGACCAGTCCTGAGCAGCCGATATGGTGGCGGGGTGAGCACGACGAGCACTTCCCGGACCTACGAGATCCGCACCTACGGGTGTCAGATGAACGTGCACGACTCCGAGCGGCTGTCCGGAATGCTGGAAGACGCCGGGTACGTGCGCGCCGCGAAGGACCACGATCCCGACGTGGTCGTGTTCAACACCTGCGCGGTCCGGGAGAACGCCGACAACCGGCTCTACGGCAACCTCGGCCACCTGCGGCCCGCCAAGCAGGAACGCCCCGGGATGCAGATCGCCGTCGGCGGCTGCCTCGCGCAGAAGGACCGCAGCGAGATCGTCCGCCGCGCCCCCTGGGTCGACGTCGTGTTCGGCACCCACAACCTCGGCTCGCTGCCGACGCTGCTGGAACGCGCCCGGCACAACGAGGAGGCCGAGGTCGAGATCCTCGAATCCCTCGAGACCTTCCCGTCCACGCTGCCCGCGCGCCGCGAATCCGCCTACTCCGGCTGGGTGTCCGTCTCCGTCGGGTGCAACAACACCTGCACGTTCTGCATCGTGCCCGCGCTGCGCGGCAAGGAGAAGGACCGCAGGCCCGGCGACGTGCTCGCCGAAGTGCAGGCCCTCGCGGACGAAGGCGTCCTCGAAGTGACCCTGCTCGGGCAGAACGTCAACGCCTACGGCGCCGAATTCGGCGACCGCTACGCCTTCGGCAAGCTGCTGCGCTCCTGCGGGGACATCGACGGGCTCGAACGCGTCCGCTTCACCTCGCCGCACCCGCGCGACTTCACCGACGACGTCATCGAAGCCATGGCCGAGACCCCCAACGTCTGCCACCAGCTGCACATGCCGCTGCAATCCGGCTCCGACCGGGTGCTCAAAGCGATGCGTCGCTCCTACCGCTCCGAGCGCTACCTCGGCATCCTGAACAAGGTCCGCGCGGCGATGCCCGACGCCGCCATCACCACCGACATCATCGTCGGCTTCCCCGGTGAGACCGAAGAGGACTTCGAAGCCACCCTCGACGTCGTCCGCCGCGCCCGCTTCACCTCGGCGTTCACCTTCCAGTACTCCAAGCGCCCCGGCACGCCCGCCGCCGAACTCCCCGGCCAGCTGCCCAAGGACGTCGTGCAGCAGCGCTACGAACGGCTCATCGCGCTGCAGAACGAGATGTCCTGGGAGCTCAACAAGGAACTCGTCGGCCGCGGCGTCGAACTCCTCGTCGCCGAAGGCGAAGGCCGCAAGGACACCGCGACCCGCAGGCTCTCCGGCCGCGCCCGCGACGGGCGGCTCGTGCACTTCCACCCCGGTGGTGCCATCGACCGCGAGATCCGGCCCGGCGACATCGTGCACACCGCCATCACCCAGGCCTCCCCGCACCACCTGGTCGCCGACGGCGAGATCACCGCGCACCGGCGCACCCGCGCGGGCGACCACTGGGAAGAAGGCCGCAAGCCCAAGACCTCCGGGGTCGTCCTCGGACTGCCCGGTTTCGGCGCCCCCGCGGCGCAGCCCGCCGCCGAACAAGGATGCGGCTGTTGAGCGATCAGCCTCGTCCCGAACCGGACGACACCCCCGGCCCCGAGACGACCGACGGCCCTGGGACGACCGGCGGGCCTGGGACCACCGGCGGGCCTGGGACCACCGGCGGGCCTGGGACCACCGGCGGGCCTGGGGGAAGCGGCCCCGGCGGCACCGGACCGGGTGAGGACTCGCGAGAAGGGACCGACGTGCAACGCGCCGAACCGACCGACCAGGCGAACACCCCCGAGCAGGCGGACCGGCAGGAACGGGCCCGGTCCGAACGCGAACTGCTGCGCCGCATCGACCCCGGCAGCACCGCCGTGGTCATCGCCGGCGTCATCCTGGTGCTGGTCGCCAGCTCGCTGCTGCCGTGGATCGGCGACGCCACCGGCCTCCAGATCCTTCTCGGCCACGCCGACCCCGCGCTGCAGGTCGGGCTGCTGCCCCGGCTCTTCTCGATCAACGCCACCATCGTCGGCGTGCTCATCGGCTCGCTCGCGCTCGTCACCCGCCGCTGGGCCGTCGCCTGGGTCGCGGGAATGGCCGCGATCATCGTGTCCTTCGAAGGCATGATCGCCATCTGGTCCCGGCAGACCACCCCCGCGGGCGGGCCCTCCTGGGGGCTTGTCCTGGCGGCGTTGTGCATGGTCGTACTAGCGGTCCAATGGCTCCGCGTGGTCTTGACCAGGCCTTGATGTCCGGCCCTGCTCGCTCTGCTTCGTGGTGAGGTGGCCGAACCTCAGCGCTTTCCTCGCTGCGGGATCGTTTTCACCGGTGGCTCCGCCACAGGCGAAAACGCCGTCCTCGCGAGGACAGCGCTGAGAACCCGCGGCGGGGCCGGTTGCGTGCGTGGTCGCTGTTCAGCGGCTTCGCCGCTGACAGGATGAGAAGGCGCTTCGTGGGGGTTGGTGTGGCCCGCCCTGGGAGCAGGGCGGGCTTCGGGTCAGCGGTCGGCCATGGCCTGTTCGGCTGCGGCGAGCCAGACCCGCCACTGGTCGGCCTGCTCGTCGGCCTTCTTGGCCCGCTTCGCGTCGCCCGCCGCGCGCGCCTTCTCCGCCTGCGCCTCGAACTGCTCGACGCGCTCCCGGAACTGGTCGACGCGGGCCTGCGCCTCCGGGTCGGTGCGCCGCCACTGCGTGTCGGAAGCCGACCGGACCCGGTCCACGACCGTGCGCAGCCTGCCCTCCAGCTCCCGCATCCGCTCGCGCGGCACCTTCCCGGCCTCGTCCCAGCGCTGCTGGATGCGCTGCAACTGGGCCTGCGCGGCGTGCAGGTCCGCGCCCGGATCGATCGCCTCCGCCTCGACCAGCAGTGCTTCCTTGTGCTTCGCGTTCTCGGCGAACTCGGCATCGCGCTCGGAGAACGCCGCCGACCGGCGGGCGAAGAACGCGTCCTGCGCGCCCCGGAACCGCTGCCAGAGCGCGTCATCGCTGTCCTTCGGAGCCCGGCCGCTCTCCTTCCACTCGGCCATGAGCTCCTTGTAGCGCGCCGCCGTCGCCCCCCAATCGGTGGACTCGGTGAGCGCTTCGGCGGCCTCCACCAGCTCCTGCTTGCGGGCCTTCGCCGCGGCCCGCTGCCGGTCCAGGTCGGCGAAGTGCGAGCCGCGCCTGCGGTTGAACGCGTCGCGGGCCTTCGAGAACCGGCGCCACAGCTGCTCGTCGGTCTTGCGGTCCACGCCGCGCACCGACTTCCACTCCTCGAGGATCGCGCGCAACCGGTCCCCGGCGGACTTCCAGTGCGTGGCCTCCGCGGCGATCTGCTCGGCCTCGGCGGCGAGCGCCTCCTTGCGGGCCACCGCATCCGTGCGGGCCTGCTCCTTGTGCGCCTTCGCCTCCTCGACGGCCAGCTCGGCGTGCTGCACGAGGTGCTCCGCCAGCGCGCCCAGCGCCGCCAGGTCACCGACGACGGCGGCATCGGCCAACCCGTCGCGCAGGTGCTTGGCGCTGGTCAGCGACTGCTTCGCGTCCCCGGACCGGCTGTTGAGCCGGTTCTCCAGCAGTTCCGCCTCGGTGCGCAGGTCGTCGAACTTCCGCGCGAAGTGCGCCAGGCCCTCGGCGGGCTCACCGGCCTGCCACGAACCCACCTCGCGCTCGCCGTCGGCCGTCCGCACCCACACGGTGCCGGCCTCGTCGACCCGGCCCCACTGCTCCGGGTGCGCCGAAGCGGCCGGGACCGAGGGCGCCGTCGAGGTGGACCCGGTCCCAGCGGCGGCCGCGGCCGCATCGGGCGTGGCGCCCGCAGTGCTGTCGGGGGTCGTGTCCTGGTGCGTCATGACCGGAATCCTCCTCGGGTACCCGCTTCGGTGCCCGTGCCGGGCACGGGCGCCCCGCACGTGCGGGGCCGGTGCGCGGCGATCCGGACTCGGGCGTCGAGTCCGATCTCCGCTGGCGCATTCAAACAGGTCGGCACCCGAGCCGGAATTCCGGCGGTCCTCCGCGCGGTTCGCCCGGCCGAGCGCACCGGCCGCGGGCGGGCGCCTCGAACGCCCGCGTCCACCGATCGGATGCCTGCTCCGCTCACCGCTGACCGTGACCTCTACCGTGCACGGGTGTGATCACCCGCATCGCCGTGGTGCCGTACCCACCGCTGCTCGTCCCCGAACTGACCGTGCGGTCCGCTCCGGTGATCGAGCCGGTGCGACGCGCATGCCTGCGCGCCACCACCATTTTGACCGAATCCGCAACCGAATGGGTGGCGGTCGGGGTAGATCGTTCCGGTCCTCTCGAACTCGCGCCGGGCACGACGGGCACCTTCGCCGGGTACGGCGTCGACGTCCCCGTCTCGCTGCACGAACACCAGCGCACGACCCCGGACCCGGAGCTGCCGCTGCCCGCGCTCATCGCCGGGCTGCTGCGCGCCCGAGCGGGCGCCGCGTCGGTGCGGATGCGGCTGCTCGCCCCTGACACGCCCGCCGAGCAGGCCGCTGAACTGGGTGAACGGCTGGACCGGGTCGGGCCGGAGACGGCGCTGCTGGTGCTCGCCGAAGGCGGCAGCCACCGCGACGAACGCTCCCCGCACCCGCCGGACCCGCGCGCCGAAGTCCTCGACGAGGTGCTGCGCCACGCGCTGCGCGACGTGGACCGCGCCGCGCTGCTCGGCCTCGACCCCCGGGAGTGCGCCGAGCTGGGCGTGCACAGCCGCGCCGCCTGGCAGGTCGCCGCCGGAGCCGCCTCGCGCGGGACCTGGCGGGCCGAACCGCTGTACTCCGACACCCCGCTGGGCATCACCTACCACGCGGGCGTCTGGACCCGGACCGGCTGACCGACCTCCGCGACCCCCGACCGGTGGCAGGCCTTACAGTCCCCTCCGTGTCCGCCGCATCCCCAGCTCGACCGGTGGCGATCGTCGGGCCCACCGCCACCGGCAAGTCCGACCTCGCCGTCGCACTCGCGACCGAACTCGGCGGTGAGGTCGTCAACGCCGACGCGATGCAGCTCTACCGGGGCATGGACATCGGCACCGCCAAGCTCACCGCCGAGGAGCGGCGCGGCGTGCCGCACCACCTGCTCGACGTGCTGGACGTGACCGAAGCCGCCTCGGTGGCCGCCTACCAGCGTGACGCGCGCGCCGCCGTCGACGACGTGCTCGCCCGCGGCCGCACCCCCGTGCTCGTCGGCGGCAGCGGGCTCTACGTGCAGGCCGTCCTCGACGACCTCCGGTTCCCCGGCACCGACCCGCAGGTGCGGGCGCGCTGGGAGGCCGAACTCGCCGAACGCGGATCGGACGCGCTGCACCGCCGCCTCGCCGAACTCGACCCGTCCGCAGCCGAAGCCATCCTCGCCTCCAACGGGCGACGCCTGGTGCGGGCGCTGGAGGTCATCGAGATCACCGGCGAACCGTTCTCCGCGAACCTGCCCGTGCCCGGCCCGCCGCGCCACGGCACCGTGCTCGTCGGCCTGGACCGGCCGGTCGCGGAGCTCGACGACCGGGTGGACCGGCGCGTCACCCGGATGTTCGACGACGGGCTGGTCGCCGAGGTCCGCGCACTCGTCGAGCAGGGCCTCCGGCACGGGCGCACCGCCTCCCGCGCCCTCGGCTACCAGCAGGTCCTCGCCGAGCTCGACGGCTCCGGCGACATGGCCGCGGCCGCCGCCGAAACCGCCCGGCTCACCCGGCGGTTCGTGCGCAAGCAGCGCTCCTGGTTCCGCCGCGACGACCGCATCCGGTGGCTGGCGCCCGAACCGGCCGACGCGGTGCCCGCCGTCCGCGCACTGCTGCGCACGTAGACTCGCGGACGTGCGGTTTTCCGAAGGACCAGAGTTCGCCAAGGGCCACGGCACGCAGAACGACTTCGTCGTGCTGCCCGACCCGGACGGCGAGCTGAAGCTCACTGACGCGCACGTGCGCGCGCTCTGCGACCGGCGCCGCGGCTTCGGGGCCGACGGCGTGCTGCGCGTCGTCCCCACCGCGGCCGTCCCGGACGCGCCCGGCGACATCCACCCGGACGTGTGGTTCATGGACTACCGCAACGCGGACGGTTCGATCGCCGAGATGTGCGGCAACGGGGTCCGGGTCTTCGCCCGCTACCTCGTCGACTCCGGGCTGGTCACCGGCGCCGAGTTCCCCGTCGGCACCCGCGCCGGGCTCCGGCGGGTCCGCACCCACCCGGACGGTGGGAGCACCGTCGACATGGGCACGGCGAACGTGTTCGGCGACTCCACCGCGACCCTGCGCGGCCGGGAGTTCCCGGGCGTGGCCGTGGACCTCGGCAACCCGCACCTGGCGTGCGTCACCGACGCCGACCTCGACGCCCTCGACCTCGCCGAAGCTCCTGCGCACGACACCGGGCTGTTCCCGAACGGCGTCAACGTCGAATTCGTCCGCCCCACCTCACCCGGACGGGTGCGGATGCGGGTGCACGAGCGCGGCGTCGGCGAGACCCGCTCCTGCGGGACCGGCACCGTCGCGGCCGCCGTCGCGGCCCTCCGCGCCGACGGCGAGACGACCGGCAGCCGCACCGTCGACATCCCCGGTGGCACCGTGCACGTCGAGGTGACCGCCACGACCACGCTGCTCACCGGACCCGCCGTCCTCGTCGGCGGCGGGCGGATCGACGCGGACTGGTGGCGGCAGCTCGCGGGCGGCTGACCGCCATCACCCCGGTCGAAGGGTGAAAACCACTCGCGTGCCGTGGGACAATGGTGCCGATATGAAGAAATCCGCACTGTGGTCACATGAGGCGGGCACCCGCGACGGGAACGCCCGCACGGCATCCGATGACGTCCGGGACGACCTCCCCGAGGACTCCCGCTACGACGACGGCCACTTCGACTCCCTCGACGACGGCCCGTTCGGCTTCGATGACGACGCGGCCGGCTTCCACGACCCGTCCGCCGGCGAGATGGAGCTCGAAGAGCGCAACTCGCTGCGCCGCGTCGCCGGGCTGTCCACCGAACTCGCGGACATCACCGAGGTCGAGTACCGGCGGCTGCGGCTGGAACGCGTGGTGCTGGTCGGGGTCTGGACCGAAGGCGACGCCGAGCACGCCGAGAGCTCGCTGGCCGAACTGGCCCGGCTCGCCGAGACGGCCGGTTCGGAAGTCCTCGACGGGCTGGTGCAGCGCAGGCCGCGGCCCGATCCGGCGACGTACGTCGGGTCCGGCAAGGTCAAGGAACTGCGCGAAGTCGTGATCTCCACCGGTGCGGACACCGTCATCTGCGACGGCGAGCTCTCCGCGGGCCAGCTGCGCCAGCTGGAGGACAAGCTGAAGGTCAAGGTCATCGACCGGACCGCGCTGATCCTGGACATCTTCGCCCAGCACGCCAGCTCCAAGGAGGGCAAGGCGCAGGTCGAGCTCGCCCAGCTGCAGTACTTCCTGCCGCGGCTGCGCGGCTGGGGTGAGGCGATGTCCCGGCAGGCCGGTGGTCGTGCCGGTGGCGCCAACGGCGGCGTCGGCACCCGTGGTCCCGGTGAGACGAAGCTGGAGACCGACCGCAGGCGCATCCACAAGCGCATCAGCAAGCTCCGCAACGAGCTCAAGGCGATGAGCACCATCCGCAGCACCAAGCGCGGGCGGCGCGAGGCGCAGCGCGTGGCGGGCGTGGCCATCGCCGGCTACACCAACGCGGGCAAGTCCAGCCTGCTCAACGCGCTCACCGGCGCCGGGGTGCTGGTCGAGGACGCGTTGTTCGCGACCCTGGACCCGACGACCCGCCGGGCCGAGACGCCCGACGGCAGGCCGTACACGTTGACCGACACGGTCGGTTTCGTCCGGCACCTGCCGCACCAGCTGGTGGAGGCCTTCCGCTCCACGCTGGAGGAGGTGACCGGCGCCGACCTGCTGGTCCACGTGGTGGACGGGTCCGAGCCGCAGCCGCACGAGCAGGTGGCGGCGGTGCGCACCGTCGTCTCCGACATCGCCGAGGAGCACGGCGCGCCGGTGCCGGAGGAGCTGCTGGTGGTGAACAAGGTCGACCAGGTCGACGCCACCCGCCTCGCCGAGCTGCGGCAGCTGCTGCCCGGGGCCGTGTTCGTCTCGGCGCACAGCGGCGAGGGCATCGCCGCCCTCCGCGAGATCATCTCGGATCGGTTGCCCAGGCCGGACGTGCTGATCGACGCGCTGGTGCCGTACACCCGCGGTGAGCTGGTCGCCCGGGTGCACGCCGAGGGCGAGCTGGTGGCCGAGGAGCACACGGCCGACGGCACCCGGGTGCGGGCGAAGGTCCGGCCCGACCTGGCCGGGGCGCTGCAGCCCTTCGTCGCCGTCGGATGAGCGGCGTGCGGCCGGTTCCGGCCCGTGACCGCGCGCTCGCGGTCCGGGCCGCCACCGCTGCGCGGTGATCCTCGGCGTGAACGGTCCTCGACCCGGGCGTCCTGCGCCTGCGCGCCGGTCGGTCCCGTCGGTGCGGCGGGGCGGCGCGCTGACCGCGGTGCTGGTGCTGTTCGGACTCGCCACCGGAGCCGCGGAGGTGGCCGCGGCGCAGGAGCTCCCCGCTGCGGTGCAGCGCTGCCGGGTCACCGACCCGGGCCTGACCGAGCTGTCCGGGCTGGCCTCGGACGGGCGCTACTGGTACGCGGTCGACGACGGTGGGAGCTCGCTGCGGGTCGCGCTGCTGGACCGGGAAACCTGCGAGGTCAGGGCGGAGTGGACTTCATCGACCGATCCCTACGACGTCGAGGACTTGGCGCTCGCCCCGGACGGTGCGGTGTGGTTGGCCGACACCGGGGACAACCGGCGGGCGCGTTCGACCGTGGCCCTGCACCGGCTGACGGCGGACGGTGATTCGCAGTTGTACCGGCTGACGTACCCGGACCGCCCGCACGACGCCGAGGCGATCTTGCTGGACCGGAACGGCACGCCGCACGTGGTCACCAAGGAGCCGTTCGGCATGGCCTTCGTGTACCGACCGGCCGCACCCCTCGTCGCCGACGGGACCGTGCCGTGGGAGCGGGTCGGGGAGCTCGCGTTGCCCACCACCGACTCGCCGGACGGCCCGATCAAGGGCATCGGCACCCGGCTGGTGACGGGCGGCTCGGTGAGCGGGGACGGGACGTTGATCGCGCTCCGCACCTACACCGAGGCCTACCTGTTCCACGCTCCGGACGGCGACGTTCCGGCCGCGCTGCGACGACCGCCGGTGGCGTTGCGGCTGCCGCCGGAGCCGCAGGGCGAGGCGATCGCCTGGGAACCGGACGGGTCCCTGGTGATCAGTTCGGAGGGCCTCCAGCCGGTGCAGGTGCTGCCCGGTGCCGCGGCCTTGCTCGACACCGGATCCGGACCGGAGCCCACCGAGGCGCCGGTGCCGGGGACCGATCAGCCGGGGACCGATGAGTCGGAGGACCTGGCACCGCCCGCGGGCGATCCGTCCGCTCCCGGATCCGGCGAGGAGGCCGGAGCGGACGGGACCTTGCTCTCCACCGGTCCCGCGCTCGTCGTCGCCGGTGGCCTCGCCGCCCTGCTGCTGTACTTCCTCGTCCGGATGCGCCGTCGCTGATCGTGCCGCCGGCCGTCAGCACGCCGACCGGGCCGTCACCCGACGAGTCGCCGACCGCTGGGCTTTCGACCGCTGGGCTTTCGACCGCTGAGCCGCCGACCATCGGGCCGCGGGGGATCAGAGCCGGCGCAGCACCGCGACGACCTTGCCGAGGATCGTCGCGTCGTCACCCAGGATCGGCTGGTAGGCCTCGTTGTGCGGCACCAGCCAGACGTGCTCGTCGGTGCGCTTGAAGGTCTTGACCGTGGCCTCGCCCTCGATCATCGCCGCCACCACGTCGCCGTTCTCGGCGTCCGGCTGCTGGCGGACCGCGACCCAGTCGCCGTCGGTGATCGCCAGGTCGGTCATCGAGTCGCCGACCACTTGGAGCAGGAACAGCGAGCCCTCGCCGACGATCTCCTTCGGCAGCGGGAAGACGTCCTCGACCGATTCCTCGGCCAGGATCGGGCCACCGGCCGCGATCCGGCCCACGACCGGGACGTAGGCGGGCTTGGGGCGCCCGGCGAGCTCGGACTGCTCGGAGTCGGCCACCAGCACGCCGACCGTGCGCGGCCGGTGCGGGTCGCGCCGCAGGAAGCCCTTCCGCTCCAGCACCCGCAGCTGGTAGGCGACCGAGGAGGTGGACGTCAGGCCCACCGCGTCGCCGATCTCCCGCACGCTCGGCGGGTACCCGTGGTCGCGCATCCAGCTGCGGATCGACTCGAGCACCTTGAGCTGCCGGTCGCTGAGCTCGTCGGTGGCGGGCTGCTCGGGGACCGCGGGCGCACTCGCCGGCTCCGCCGCGATACCGCTCTTGATGTCGGTCACGATCGCCTCTGCGCCGCGAGAACCGTTCGCCGATCCGGCGCCGTCGGACGTGCCGCCGAGTTCGCCGTTGATCGATTCGGTCGTGTTGCTGACCACCACTGCCTCCTGTCCTCGTGAACGGGACTGCTCGTGACTCCGATTTCCACAGTAGACGGGGTGAAGTGGAAGATCAAACACCTGTTCGAGTTAATTTGGCCGCACCTCTGGCTTTTTCCGGTGCCGCTGGTACACAATCGCACGCAGGTTCGATCGAACACCTTTTCGATCATGGAACGATCAGCGGGCCGCCCCGAGGCCCTGATGCTGGAGGTGCTCATGGTGGCGATGTCCCCGTCGCGATCCGGCGCTGCGACGATGGAACCGTCGACGGCTCCGGCCGGTCGGCCGCGCGGGGAGCGCGGTCGTCCGGTGTTCCCCGCCGAGGTGGCCGCGGCTCCGTCCGCTCCCGTCCTCGTGTCCGCGCGGGCCCGGTGGTTCGGCGCGATCCGCGAGTGCGCGTGGCTGGCCGCGGTGGGTGCCTGCGCATTCGTCGGAGTCCTCCTGTTCGGCCTGCTCGCGCTCGACTCGGGCGCACGGCCGGTGCCGGATGCTACTGCGGTCGTGCGCGTCGACGACGGCGACACGCTGTGGTCGGTGGCGGCCCGGTTCGCTCCGGACAGTGACCAGGGTGCGGTCGTCGGGCGGATCGTGGAGCTCAACCGGCTCGATCCGGCGGCGCCCGCGTTAGGGCGCGCTCTCGTGGTGCCCGCGCAGCGCGGCTGACGTCCGAGCGGGCCCGCCGGCGGTTTCGCGGGGGTGGCCGGGAGGGCTTCCGCAGGTCGTCGAGTCCGGTGTCACCCGACCGGGCAGGACGGGGTGGGTCGGTTTGCTTCCCTTTCGGGGGCGGATTAGAGTCGACCACAACATCTAGTAGTTACGCCGGTGTAGTTACTCCATGGGTTGCGATCGCGGAGTATTCGCGCGTCCACCTAACGTGAGTGGCACCGGTGGGCTCGATGGTGTGGATGACGATGATGCCGGGGAGGGGGTGAGTCCGATGCGGTGCCCGTTTTGCCGAGGCGATGACTCGCGAGTGGTCGACTCGCGCGAGGTCGAAGAGGGCCAGGCGATCCGACGCAGGCGATCCTGCCCGTCGTGCGGTCGCCGGTTCACCACGATCGAGGAGCTCGTGCTGTCGGTGGTGAAGCGCTCCGGCGTCACCGAGCCCTTCAGCCGCGAGAAGGTAGTGCGGGGGGTGCGGCGCGCCTGCCAAGGCCGTCCCGTGCAGGAGGACGCGCTGCAGCAGCTCGCCCACCGCGTCGAGGACGCGGTCCGCTCCCGAGGTGTGTCGGAGTTGTCCAGCCACGAGGTGGGACTCGCGATCCTGGGGCCGCTGCGGGAGTTGGACGAGGTGGCGTACCTCCGGTTCGCGAGCGTCTACCGGGCGTTCTCCTCCGTGGAGGACTTCGAGGAGGAGATCGCCGACCTCCGGGCCGCAGCCGGCGCAGGCGCGGTCGCGCAGGTCGCCGAGGGGAGCACCGGTGGCTAGGTCGAAGCGGCGGCACGTCAGGCGCGAGCCGTCGAATGCGGGTGGGATGCACCGGCACCACTCCGGGAAGACCCCGGACGGTGCCGGGAACGCACGAGCGAGCAACAGGGAAGAGGGACAGGTCATGACAGAGACCGTGGGCAGCCCGGCCGGCGCCGCGGGGGAGCCGGATTCAGATGCCCGTACCGAGGGCATCCGGGTGCAGCGCGTCTACACCACCGAGGGGGTGCACCCCTACGACGAGGTGTCGTGGGAGCGCAGGGACGTGGTGATGACCAACTGGCGCGACGGTTCGGTCAACTTCGAGCAGCGCGGGGTCGAGTTCCCCGACTTCTGGTCGCTGAACGCGGTCAACATCGTGACCAGCAAGTACTTCCGGGGGGCGCAGGGCACCGCGCAGCGTGAGGGCAGCCTGCGGCAGCTGATCGACCGGGTCGTGCACACCTACGTGCGCGCCGGCGTCGAGCACGGCTACTTCGCCACCGAGGCGGACTCGGAGATCTTCGAGCACGAGCTGACCTGGATGCTGCTGCACCAGGTGTTCAGCTTCAACTCGCCGGTGTGGTTCAACGTGGGCACCAGCTCGCGCCAGCAGGTCTCCGCGTGCTTCATCCTGTCCGTGGACGACACGATGGAGTCGATCCTCGACTGGTACAAGGAAGAGGGCCTGATCTTCAAGGGCGGTTCCGGCGCGGGCCTGAACCTGTCCCGGATCCGCTCCTCCCGCGAGCTGCTGTCCTCGGGCGGCACCGCCTCCGGTCCGGTGTCGTTCATGCGCGGCGCGGACGCGTCCGCGGGCACCATCAAGTCCGGTGGCGCTACCCGCCGGGCCGCCAAGATGGTCATCCTCGACGTGGACCACCCGGACGTCGAGGAGTTCATCGAGACCAAGTCCAAGGAAGAAGGCAAGATCCGCGCGCTGCGCGACGCGGGCTTCGACGTCGACCTCGGTGGCGCCGACATGTCCTCGGTGCAGTACCAGAACGCGAACAACTCGGTGCGCGTCACCGACGAGTTCATGCGCGCCGTGGAGAGCGACGGGCCGTTCAACCTGCGCGCCCGCACCGACGGCTCGGTCGTGGACACCGTTCAGGCCCGCGACGTGTTCCGGAAGATGGCCAAGGCGGCGTGGGAGAGCGCCGACCCGGGCATCCAGTACGACGGCACGATCAACGACTGGCACACCGCGCCGGAGAGCGGCCGGATCTCGGCCTCCAACCCGTGCTCGGAGTACATGCACCTGGACAACTCCAGCTGCAACCTGGCCTCGCTGAACCTGATGAAGTTCCTGCGCTCGGACCTGACCTTCGACGCGGAACTGTTCGAGAAGGCCGTCGAGCTGGTCATCACCGCGATGGACATCTCGATCAGCTTCGCGGACTTCCCGACCGAGGCGATCGGCGAGACGACCCGCAAGTACCGCCAGCTCGGCATCGGGTACGCGAACCTGGGCGCTCTGCTGATGGCCACCGGGCACGCGTACGACTCCGACGGCGGCCGTGCGCTGTCCGCGGCGATCACCTCGCTGATGACCGGTACCGCGTACAAGCGCTCCGCGGAGCTGGCCGGCGCGGTCGGCCCGTACGAGGGCTACGCCCGCAACGCCGACGCGCACCAGCGCGTGATGCGCAAGCACGCCGCGGCCAACGACCTGGTCCGTACCTACCACCGCAACGACGTGGCCGTGCACAAGCTGGCCACCAAGGTGTGGCAGGACGGCCTGGAGATCGGTGCCCGCAACGGCTGGCGCAACGCGCAGGCTTCGCTGCTGGCCCCGACCGGCACCATCGGCCTGATGATGGACTGCGACACCACCGGGGTCGAGCCGGACCTCGCGCTGGTGAAGTTCAAGAAGCTGGTCGGCGGCGGCTCGATGCAGATCGTCAACCAGACGGTCCCGCGCGCGCTGAAGGCGCTGGGCTACCAGGAAGAGCAGATCGAGGCGGTCGTCGAGTACATCGCCGAGCACGGCCACGTGGTGGACGCCCCTGGCCTGCGCCCCGAGCACTACGAGGTGTTCGACTGCGCGATGGGCGAGCGCTCCATCGCGCCGATGGGCCACGTGCGGATGATGGCCGCGGTGCAGCCGTTCCTGTCCGGCGCCATCTCGAAGACGGTCAACATGCCGGAGGCCGCCTCGGTCGCCGACGTGGAGGAGATCTACTTCGAGGGCTGGCGGGTCGGCCTCAAGGCGCTGGCGATCTACCGGGACAACTGCAAGGTCGGCCAGCCGTTGTCCGCGGGCAAGGGCGACAAGGCCTCCGCGGAGAAGGCCGTCGAGAAGCAGATCGAGTACCGCCCGGTCCGCAAGCGCCTGCCGAAGAAGCGCCCGAGCCAGACGGTCTCGTTCACGGTGGGCGGTGCCGAGGGCTACCTGCACGCCGGTTCGTACCCGGACGGCGGCCTCGGCGAGATCTTCGTGAAGCTGGGCAAGCAGGGTTCGACGCTGGCGGGCGTGATGGACGCCTTCTCGATGTCGATCTCGGTGGGTCTGCAGTACGGCATCCCGCTGGAGTTCTACGTCTCGAAGTTCCAGAACCTGCGCTTCGAGCCGGCGGGCATGACCGACGACCCGGACGTGCGGATGGCGGGCAGCGTCCTCGACTACCTGTTCCGCAGGCTGGCGCTGGACTACCTGCCCTACGAGAAGCGCGCGCAGCTGGGCATCTTCACCTCCGACGAGCGCACCGCGCAGACTGCGGAGTACGACTCGGGCTCCACCGGCGGTGGCGAGGTCGACCTGGACACCATGCGGTCCACGGTGGACTCCTCGGTCGCGGGATCGCGGGGCGAGGACGACGAGCACCGCGCGGGCAGCTCCACCGAGCTGCTGGAGCTGCGGCTGGGCAAGGCCGCCGACGCGCCGCTGTGCATGACCTGCGGCACGAAGATGCGCCCGTCCGGCTCCTGCTATCTGTGCGAGGGCTGCGGTTCCACCTCGGGTTGCAGCTGACCCGATGACGAGGCGCTGACCTGCGGGTAGCGGTGCCTCGCCGACGCGGAGGGTGGTCCGGCACGATGCCGGGCCACCCTCTTCGCATGTCGGGACCTGCCGACGGGGTGGTCAGTCGTGGCGGGACAGCAGGTGTGCCGCGAGGGCGACTCCGGCGGTCGCGGTGCCGACCGCGGGCCACGCCCCGATGCGCCGGGCAAGCGGGTGCGAACCGGCGAGCCCGGCCGCGTAGGCCCCGCCGAGCAGCAGCGCGCGCCCGGCACCGCTGCGCCGCCGGCAGCTCTCCACCGCCGCCAGGCCGCCCACTCCGGCGACCAGCCCGCTCCACGAGCGGTGCCGCTGCACCCGGGTGACGGCGAAACCGCCGATCAGGCCTGCCGAGCTGAGCAGGGCGGGCGGAACGCTGCGCATGGCCGAATCCTCCTGCTGGTCCGGATCGTCGTGGCCGACTCTACCGGCGGCTGCGGTGGAACCGGATCATCGCGGAACCGCATCCGGTGATCGGTGTGGGCTGTTCGAGTGTTGTTCAGCTGGGCGCTCGCCTCCGGTCGTGCCGGTGCGGTCTGCTGGTGCGCCGAGGTTCCGGGGTGATCGGGGAGGGCGCATGAGGTCGCGCGGTCTGGTGCTGGGGCTGTCGGGGGCGGTGCTGGCCGGTGCGATGACCGCACCCGCCGCGAGCGCGGCGCCGTTGGGGCCACCGCCGGTGGAGGACGTTCCCGGTGCCTCCGCCGCCGAGCGCGGACCGGTCAGCGTCCGCTCGGCCACCACGAGATCGGCCGGCCCGGACGGTTTCGACACGTTCCGGGAGACGTCGGAGATCGCGCCGGGCCTGCGGTTGACCGAGTTCGACCGGTACGAGCCGGAGGGCTGGGTGCGCGGCGACGTGCTGACCGCCGACCTGGCCGGGGCCGGGCTGCGGGCCGAATACCTGAGTCCTGGTTCGGCGTCGGCGCGGGCTCCGCTGACCGAGCAGCTCTCCGGCGCGGTCGCCGGGGTGAACGGCGACTTCTTCGACATCGACGCGTCCGGTGCCCCGCTGGGCGCCGCGATGTCGGGCGGTGAGCTGCTGTCCGCACCGGCGGCGGGGCACAACGACGTCGCCGCGGTCGGCGGATCCGCGGGGCGCTTGATGCAGGTGTTCCTGGCCGCGGAGCTGACCCGGCCCGATGGCGGGACGACGCCGATCACCGACCTGAACTCCCCGCACGTCGCGGCGGACGGCATCGGGCTCTACACGTCGTACTGGGGAGCTGCTTCGCGGAAGTCCGCAGTGGACGGTTCGGCCCCGGTGCTGGAGGTGGAGCTCGCGGGCGACGTGGTGTCCCAGGTGCGGCCCGTTCCGGCGGAGGGACCGGTACCGGCGGGCTCGGTGCGTCTGCTCGGAACCGGTGCCGGGGCGGCCGCGCTCGGCTCGCTGCGGCCGGGCGATCGGGTCTCGGTGCGGTACCGGCCGCGGACGGACGGCCCGGCGGACGTGGCGATCGGCGGGAACGAAGTGCTGCTGCGCGACGGGGCGGTGCAGCCCGTCGACGACACCGCGCTGCACCCGCGGACCGCGGCGGGGTTCTCCGCCGACGGGTCCCGGATGTGGCTGGTCACCATCGACGGCAGGCAGGCCGACAGTCGCGGAGCGACGGAACGGGAACTGGCCGAGCGGTTGCGGGAGCTGGGTGCGTCGGACGCGATCAACCTCGACGGGGGTGGTTCGTCGACGCTGCTGGCGCGGGAGCGCGGCGCGGCATCGGCCGAGGTGCGCAATGCGCCCTCGGACGGCGAGCTGCGCCCGGTGCCCAACGGGATCGGATTCGCGACGGCGGTGGGCAGCGGGCGGTTGCGCGGTTTCCGGGTCGAACCGTCCGAAGGGGAACGGGTGCTGTCCGGGCTGAGCCGGGCGGTGGCGGCGCACGGCCACGACGAGACCGGGGCGCCGGTTCCCGCGGAGCCGCGGTGGTCGGTGTCGCCGATCGGCGGCGGCCGGGTGACCGGGGGAGTGCTGCACGCCGGACCCCCCGGCACGACCACGGTCACCGCGAGCGCGCCCGGTGCGCGAGGCTCCGCGGACCTGGTGGTCCTCGGTCCACCCGCTTCGATCACCACCGACGTGCGGCGGGTCGAGTTGCCGGACGAGGGGGCGCGGGGGCGTTTCCAGGTGCTCGGGCAGGATGCCGAAGGCTTCCGGACCTGGGTGGAACCGGCGGACGTGCGGCTGGAGTACGACCACGACGCGGTGCGGATCGAACCGGACGGCGACGGGTTCGCGGTGGCGGCGCTGGCACCGTCGGCGACGTCGCCGGTGACCGTCCGCGTCGGTGACCTGACCGCGCACCTCGGTGTCACCACCGGGTCGCGGCCGGAGCCGCTGGCGCCGCTGGACGGTCCGGCGGGCTGGGCGGCGTCGGTGTTCCCGCAGCAGGTGTCGGCGTCGCTGCACGAGGCACCGGGGCACGCGGGCACTCCCGGCCTGGCGTTGGACTACTCGTTGACGGGTGCCACGACGACCCGAGCCGCGTACGTCGACGCCGCCGAACCGCTCCCACTGCGGCCGGGGACGCAGCGGCTCGGGATGTGGGTGAACGGTGATGGCCGCGGCGCGTGGCTGCGCGGTTCCGTGGTCGATTCCGCGGGCGTGGCCACGACGGTGGACTGGGCGCGGAACGTGGATTGGACGGGGTGGCGCTACGTGGAGGCGCCGCTGCCCGTGGGCACCTCCGGTTCGGTGCGGTTGCAGCGGATCTACGCGGTCGAACCGGACGGTGCACGGCAGTACTCGGGCCGGCTGGTGTTCGACGACCTGACCGCGCTGGTCGCTCCGGACCTGCAGGTGCCGGTCGATGCGGAACCGCAGGACCGGTCGGTGGTGCGGAACGGGACGTTGCCGCCCGCGCCGGGTGCGGCGCGGATCGCGGTGGTCAGCGACGCCCAGTTCACCGCCGACGAACCGGATGGTCCGCTGGTGGCGGCGGCCCGCCGCTCGTTGCGCGAGGCGGTGGCGGCTCGGCCGGACGCGCTGGTGATCAACGGTGATCTGGTGGACCGGGGGACCGCGGCCGATTTCGACCTGGCGCGCCGGGTGATCGAGTCGGAGGTGGGGGATCGGGTGCCCTGGTACTACGTGCCGGGCAACCACGAGGCTTCGGGACCTGGGGACCTGCGCGAGTTCGCCGCCGAGTTCGGCGCCACCCACCAGGTGGCGGACGTGGCCGGGACGAGGGCGGTGCTGCTGGACTCCTCGGCGGGTTCGTTGCTGGGCGGCGGGTTCGACCAGGTCCGGATGCTGCGGTCGGCGTTGGACGGCGCGGCCCGGGATCCGCGGGTCCGTTCGGTGTCGGTGTTCCTGCACCACCCGTTGCGCGATCCGGGTCCGACGGACGCCTCCCAGCTGGAGGACCCGAAGGAGGCCGAGCTGCTCGGCCGGTGGCTGGCCGATTTCCGGCGGGATTCGGGCAAGCCCGCGGTGCTGGTCGCCGGGCATGCCGGCACCTTCCACTCTTCCACGGTGGACGGTGTTCCGCGGCAGGTGAACGGCAACGCTGGCAAGCGGCCCGCCACGGCGCCGGACGCGGGCGGTTTCACCGGGTGGAGCCTGCTGCGGATCGATCCGGGCGACCGGCGGGGCCCGGTGCGCTGGGAGACGAGGCCGCGCGTCGACCGGATCGAGCTGCCGGTGCCGCCGGTCGCGGCGGGCGGCACGGCGCAGGTGGCGGCCCGGTTGGCGCAGGAGGGCCGGTCGGTGCCCGTGCGGTATCCGGTGAGCGCGGAGTGGGCGGGCCGATCCGTCCACATCGGACCGGTGGTGGAAGCGGGGCCGAACGCGGTGGCCGCGTTCGATCCGGACACCGGGGTGCTCACCGGGGTGCGCCCGGGGGAGGGAGAACTGAGCGTGACGATCAACGGGGTGAAGAAGACCACCGTATTCGCTGTCACCCGGAGGTGAGTTCTTCCCGCTGTGCCGGGGAATTCTTCCACAGGGCGCCGATTCATCCACAGATCTGAAATCCACCCTGCGGCGACCGCGGTGGGCTGCCCGATGTTCTGGGTATGACCACTCCGCTGAACGCACGCATCCACCTCGGCGACGCGGGCGAGATCCTCGCCGCCGTTCCGCATCTGCTCGGGTTCACGCCGACCGGTTCCCTGGTGCTGCTGGGCCTGCGCACCGACGGCGACCTCGGGACGTTCTGCCTCACGCTGCGGATCGACCTGCCCCCGCCCGAACACCGACGGTCGGTCATCGACTACCTCTCCGCGGGCCCGATGGTGCGGCGCGGAGCCGATCGCGTCATCGTCGTGGCCGTCGGGCCGGACGGTGGCGGCGGGCACGGCCCGCCGGGCGGCGAACCCGAGCCGTCCGCCGACGCGCACGCCGAGCCGGACCGCGGCGCACGGTCGGAGCCGGACGAGTCCGAAGTGGACGACGACGTCCCGCACCGCGAGCTGATCCTGCTGCTGCGGGAGGGTTTCGCCGCAGCCGGCATCGACGTGCTGCACGAGATCTGGGCCGACCGGCTCGTCGCGGGCGGTCCCTGGCGCTGCTACGACGACCCGCCCTGCCGCGGGGAGATCCCGGACCCCAAGCGCACCGCGCTGAGCGCGGCGATGGCCGCGTCCGGGTCGGTCACCTTCGACAGCCGCCGGGAACTGCAGGACCTGGTGGCGCCCGAATCCGAGCGGACCACGGCCCGCTGGGCGGCCCGGCTGAACAGCCTGCTCGAGGACGCCGAGCGGGACGGCACCGACGTGCACGACGACGTGGCCACCGCTTTCGCCGGAATCCGCCGGACGGCGGCGGGCGAGGCGCTGACCGAGGACGACCAGCTGCGCGTCCTGCTCGCGCTGAACGACCAGCGGGTGCGCGACCTGTGCCTCGGCGTGGCGCTGGGCGAGTCGGCGATGGCGGCCGAGCAGCTGTGGCTGAGCCTGGTGCGCAAGGCTCCGGAACCCGAGGTCGCCGACGTGGCCGCGCTGCTGGCGTTCTCGGCCTACCTGCGCGGGGAGGGGGCGATGGCGAGCGTGGCGCTGGAGCGCGTGGAGGCCGCCCGGCCCGAGCACTCGCTGGGCACCCTGCTGCGGCAGGCCCTCGAACGGGGCATCTCGCCGAAGGAGCTGTCCGAGGTGGCCAAGGACGCGATGACCGATGCCCAGCTCATGATCGAAGTGGAGGAGTCCTCATGATCGCCACGATCAGGCACCGCGCGCCGGTGCGCACTCGGCCGGACCGGCCGGTGCCCGGTCGCGGGGCGAACGGGCACCGGCGGGGTTCAGCCCTGTTCGCGAGCCCGGGTGAACTCCCAGGCGTCGCGCACGATGACCGACAGGTCGGCCAGCTTCGGCTTCCAGGACAGCTCTTCGCGGGCGCGGTCGCTGGCCGCCACCAGCGTCGCCGGGTCCCCGGCGCGCCGCGGCGCCACTGCGGCCGGAATGGGGTGCCCGGTCACCTCGCGGCAGGTCTCGATCACCTGCTGCACCGAGAACCCGGTGCCGTTGCCCAGGTTGTAGATCCGGTGCTCGCCGGGCCGCGCGTTCTCCAGCGCCAGCAGGTGCGCGTCGGCGAGGTCGGTGACGTGGATGTAGTCCCGGACGCAGGTGCCGTCCTCGGTGGGCCAGTCGGTGCCGTACATCTGCACCTGCTCGCGCTTGCCCAGCGCGACCTGCAGCACGATCGGGATCAGGTGCGTCTCGACGGCGTGCCGTTCGCCGAAGGCGCCGTGCGCGCCTGCCACGTTGAAGTAGCGCAGGCTCACCGCACCCAGCCCGTGCGCCGTGGCGTAGGAGCTGATCGCGTGGTCGATGGCCAGCTTCGTCGCACCGTAGGTGTTCGTCGGCCGAGTCGGCGCGTCCTCCGGGATCGGCACCACGTCCGGCTCGCCGTAGGTGGCGGCGGTGGAGGAGAACACCAGCCGCGCCGTGCCGTGCTCGCGGACCGCCTCCAGCAGGCGCAGCGAGGTGAGCACGTTGCCCTGCCAGTACTTGTGCGGGTCCTCCATGGACTCGCCGACGAGCGACTTCGCCGCGAAGTGCAGCACGCCGTCGTAGCCGTCGGCGAGCAGGTCACCGGCCGCCTCGGCGATGTCGGCCTGCACGAAGGTGGCGCCCGGCGGCACCGCGTCGGCGTGGCCGGTCGAGAGGTCGTCGACCACGGTCACCTGGTGACCGTTCTCCAGCAGGCGTGCCGCGCACACGCTGCCCACATATCCCGCACCGCCGGTGACGAGGAGCTTCACGGAGGTTCTGCCTTTCCTGGTACGTCGAACTCGAAGGCCACGCCGCGTCGCGGGGCCGGATCAGCGGTCGCGGCCGGCGCCGGCGGCCGGGATCGCGGTGAACAGCCGCGGCTCCGTCAGGCCCTGCTCGGCGTAGGAGCTCAGCACGGCCTGCCCGATCGCCTCCCGGTCCTGCGCGCGCACCAGCGCGATCGCCGAACCGCCGAACCCGCCGCCGGTCATCCGGGCGCCCAGCGCACCGGCTTCCAGCGCGGCGTCCACCGCAACGTCCAGTTCCAGGCAGGAGATCCGGTAGTCGTCGCGCATGCTCACGTGCGAGGAGGTCAGCAGCGGACCGATCGAGGCGAGCTCTCCGGCGTCCAGCGCGGCGACGGTGGTCACGACCCGCTCGTTCTCGGTGACGACGTGGCGCACCAGCGGCCGCAGTTCCTCCGGGAGCACCTCCAGCGCGCCGTCGAGCTCGGCGAGCGACACGTCGCGCAGCGCCTTGACCCCGAGCAGGTCGGCCGCGTGCTCGCAGCCGCGCCTGCGCTCGCCGTAGCCGGATTCGCTGTGCGAGTGCTTCGCCCGGGTGTCGATCACGAGCAGTTCCAGGCCCACCGACGCGGTGTCGAACGGGATCTGCTCCAGCTCGCCGGAGCGCACGTCGAAGAACAGCGCGTGCGACTCGGTGCAGCTGAGCGAGGCGGTCTGGTCCAGCAATCCGGTGGGGGCGCCGACGAAGTCGTTCTCCGAGATCTGCACCCAGCGGGCGATGTCGGCGGTCGCCGGGGCGTCCGGGCCGTCGGCGGGGCGGCCGGCCAGGTCCAGCAGCGTCAGCGCGACCGCGCACTCCAGCGCGTGGGAGGAGGACAGTCCGGCTCCGGCGGGGACGTCGCCCGCGATGACCAGATCGGCACCGGTGACCTCGACGCCCTGCCCGCGCAGCGCCCACGCGACGCCGGACGGGTACGCGGCCCACCCGGTCTGCGAACCCGGGGCCAGCGCGTCCAGCGGGGCCGGTTCGGCCCGGTGCAGCACGCCGTCGTCGCCCAGCGTGGCCACGGACAGCACGCCGTCGGTGCGCGGCGACGCGGCCACCGCGATCCGGTGCGGCAGCGCGATCGGCAGCACGAAGCCGTCGTTGTAGTCGGTGTGCTCGCCGATCAGGTTGACCCGGCCGGGTGCCGACCAGGCGACCTCGGGAGCGCGCCCGTGCTCGGTGGCGAACGCCTCGGCGGCGGTCTCGGCGGGGCTCACCGGGCGCGGACCAGGACGGCGTGGGCGATGCCGGGGGCGAGCTGGGTGCTGCCCTTGGGACCCGTCACCTGGATCGGCTTGTTCACACCGGTGACCGGCACGATCTCGATGTTCTCCGCGGGCATCAGGCCGACTTGCTTCAGCTCGCTCATCACGTCGGGGTCGAGCTGGACGTGCTCGGCGATCCGGCACACCACTGCCTGGCCGCCACCGTTGCGGGCGATCTCGTCGACCCGCTTCAGGTCGGACTCACCGATGGCCGCGGTCGCCGGCTCCGCGCCGAGCTCTTCGAGACCGGGGATGGGATTGCCGTACGGGGAAGTGGACGGGTTGCCGAGCAGCGCGACGAGCTTGCGCTCGACCGCCTCGCTCATCACGTGCTCCCAGCGGCACGCCTCGTCGTGCACGTGTTCCCACTCCAGGCCGATCACGTCGACGAGCAGCCGTTCCGCGAGCCGGTGCTTGCGCATCACGCGCACGGCGCGGGTGCGGCCGGCCTCGGTGAGCTCCAGGTGCCGGTCCTCGGCGACGGTGAGCAGGCCGTCGCGCTCCATCCGGGCCACGGTCTGGCTCACGGTCGGCCCGCTCTGCTCCAGGCGTTCCGCGATGCGGGCGCGCAGCGGGACGACGCCCTCCTCCTCCAAGTCGTAAATGGTGCGAAGGTACATCTCGGTGGTATCGATGAGATCGTTCACGCTGGCTCCCCGATTTGCGGTCCCACCTGTGATTCTAGTCCCGGTGCCGTACCGCCGGTCGGTGGCTTCCGAGCAGGCGTTTCCGCCGTTGGAGCATGCTTTCGGCCCCTTTCACCGAGCCGTTCCGTCCCCGAGCAATCCAGGAGGTCCGATGGATCCGCTGATCAGTGCAGACGATCTTGCCGAGTCGCTGGCGGGCGCGCGCCCGCCGGTGCTGCTGGACGTGCGGTGGAGCCTGCTCGGGCCACCCGGCCGGGAGGCCTACGAGCGCGACCACCTCCCCGGCGCGGTGTTCGTGGACCTGGACACCGAACTCGCGGCGCCACCGGGTCCCGGTGGCAGGCACCCGCTGCCCGCCGCCGACGACCTGCAGGCGGTGCTGCGCCGAGCCGGGGTCGCCGCGGACCGCGAGGTGGTCGTGTACGACGCCGCCGACGGGTCCGCGGCGGCGCGCGCCTGGTGGCTGGTGCGCTGGGCCGGTCACCCGCGGGTCCGGGTGCTCGACGGCGGTTACCGGGCCTGGGTCGGCGGCGGACGTCCCGTCACCGCCGAGCTGCCGGAGGTCGTGCCCACCGAGTTCGAGGTGGTGCCCGGTTCGCTGCCGGTGATCGACGCCGACGAGGCGGCCCGGCTGGCCGCGGCGGGTCGGTTGCTCGACGCCCGCGCTCCCGAGCGGTACCGCGGTGAGGTGGAACCGGTCGACCCGCGGCCCGGCCACATCCCCGGGGCGCGCAACGCCCCGTTCGCCGACAACGTCACCGCGGACGGGACCTGGCGGGCGCCGGAGGAACTGGCGCGACGGTTCCGCGAGCTGGGCGTCGACGCCGACGGCCCGGTCGGCGCCTACTGCGGTTCCGGCATCACCGCGTGCTCCGCGCTGCTCGCGCTGGAGCACGCGGGCCTGAGCGGTCCGGGAAATCCGGCCGCGCTCTACTCGGGTTCCTGGTCGCAGTGGTCGTCCGATCCGGGCCGGCCGGCGAAGACGGGGGACGAACCGGGCTGACGGGCACGACCGCTCGCGGAATGACCGCCCGGGGCTGTGTTCCGGACCACTGTGAGCGCCGCCACGGGCCGGGTAGCGTCCGGCTCATGGGCAACCAGTGCGCTGTGGTGTGGGACGAGTCGGTCCTCGGCTACGACCTCGGCGGTGACCACCCGCTGCACCCGGTCCGGCTGGATCTCACGATGCGGCTGGCCAGGTCGTTGGGAGTGCTCGACGGCGTGACACCGGTGCCGCCGCGGTCGGCCACCGAGGCGGAACTGCTGCGCGTCCACCGCCCGGACTACCTGGCGGCGGTGCGCGCCGCGCCGACCGCGGCCTGGGACATCGGGTACGGGCTCGGCACCGAGGACAACCCGATCTTCGAGCAGATGCACGAGGCGTCGGCACTGGTCGCCGGAGCCTCGATCACCGCCGCCGAGCAGGTCTTGTCCGGGAAGGCCGACCGAGCGGTGAACATCGCCGGCGGGCTGCACCACGCGATGCCGGAGCGGGCGGCCGGGTTCTGCGTCTACAACGACTGCGCCGTGGCCATCGCCTGGCTGCTCGACCAGGGCGTGGAGCGGGTCGCCTACGTGGACGTCGACGTGCACCACGGCGACGGCGTGCAGCAGGCGTTCTACGACGATCCGCGGGTCCTGACCGTCTCGCTGCACCAGCACCCGATCACGCTGTGGCCGGGAACCGGGTTCGCCACCGAGACCGGAGGCCCCGGGGCGGAGGGCACCGCGGTGAACGTGGCGTTGCCGCCGGGCACGGGCGACGCGGACTGGCTGCGGGCGTTCCACGCCGTGGTGCCGTCGCTGCTGGCCGAGTTCCGCCCGCAGGTGCTGGTCACCCAGGCCGGTGCCGACGCGCACCGGGAGGACCCGCTCGCGGACCTGGCGATGTCGGTGGACGGGCAGCGCGCGAGCTACCAGGCGCTGCGGGAGCTGGCGGAGCAGTGCGCGGGCGGCAAGTGGGTGGCGCTGGGCGGCGGTGGTTACGCGCTGCACCGGGTCGTGCCGCGCAGCTGGACCCACCTGCTGGCGACCGCGCTGGACCGCGACCTGGACCCGGCGACGTCGTTGCCACCGGACTGGCTGGCGCACGCGCTGCAGGTGGCGGGGAACGTTCCGCTGCCGACTTCGTTGACGGATGGGGAGGACCCGACCTTCGTACCCTGGACCGGGGTGACCGAGTCCACGGTGGACACTGCGATCCGGGACGCGCGGCACGCGTCGTTCCCGTTGCACGGTCTGGACCCCGCCGATGTCCGCGACTGACCTCGGCGGCGCACGCGCACCCGCACCGGCGGCGCTGTGCGCCCGGCCTGCTCGACGCCGGTGCGGTTGAGAGGGTGCTGGTTGATGGGCGGCTCGAAGCGACGCAGGGCGAACGGCGGCGGTCGTGCGGACGCGGGGCGGGACGAGGCCCGGCCGACGCCCGGACCGCGAGCGGACTCCGGGGACCAGCGGCCCGACCGGACCCGGTCCGAGCAGACCGACGCGGCCGACGAGTCCGGCCCGCCCGGCAAGCCCGACCAGCCCGGCCGATCTGACCAGCCCAGCCCGTCTGACCAGCCCAGCCCGTCCGACCAGCCCAGCCCGTCCGACCAGTCCAGCCCGTCCGACCAATCCGGCCCCGCTGACCACCCCACCACCGCCGACCACCAGGTCCCGGCGGGCCCACCGTCCGGCGCGGACCAGCCCGGCGACCGGTCCCGACCCGGCTCGGGGGACGGCAAGCCGTACCCGCACAGCTGGGAGGCCGACGTCGTGCTCTCCGACGGCGGCACCGTGCACCTGCGCCCGATCTCGCCGGACGACGCCGACCAGCTGATCTCCTTCCACGGCAGGCTCAGCGACCGCACTCGCTACTTCCGCTACTTCGGCCCCTACCCGCGGATGCCGAAGCGGGACGTGGAGCGGTTCAGCACCGTCGACCACCGGGACCGGGTGGCCCTGGTGGCGCTGCTCGGCGACGACATCGTGGCGGTCGGGCGCTTCGATCGGCTCGACGACCAGGACTCGGCCGAGGTGGCGTTCGTGGTGCAGGACCAGCACCAGGGCCGCGGTCTCGGCTCGATCCTGCTGGAGCACCTGGCCGCCGCCGCCCAGGAGCGCGGGTTGCGCCGGTTCGTCGCGGAGGTCCTCGCGGAGAACTCGGCGATGGTGCGGGTGTTCCGGGACGCCGGCTACCAGGTGCGGCGCGCGATGGAGGAAGGCGTCGTGCACCTGGAGTTCGACATCGACCCGACCGAGGAGTCGCTGGCGGTGGCGCGGGCCCGCGAGCAGGCGGCGGAGGCGCGCAGCATGCACAACCTGCTGCACCCGCGGTCGGTCGCGGTGATCGGCGCCTCCACCGACCACCGCAAGATCGGGCACGCGGTGCTCGTCAACCTGCTGACCGCGGACTTCGCCGGGCCGGTGTACCCGGTGAACCCCGAGCACCGGGCGGTGCGCGGCGTGCGGGCCTACCCGTCGGTGCTGGACATCCCGGACGACGTGGACCTCGCGGTGGTCGCGATCCCGGCGGCGGGCGTGGACGAGGTGCTGGACGCGTGCCTGGCCAAGGGCGTGAAGGTGCTGGTGATCGTCAGCTCCGGGTTCAGCGAGTCGGGACCGGACGGCCGCGCGATCGAGCGCCGCATGGTCCGCGCGGCGCGGGTGCACGGCATGCGGGTCGTCGGCCCGAACGCGCTGGGTGTGGTCAACACCGATGCCCGGTACCGGCTCAACGCGACCTTGGCGCCGCGGCTGCCGGGGTCCGGCCGCACCGGTTTCTTCTGCCAGTCGGGAGCGCTGGGCGTGGCGATCCTGGCGACCGCGACCGAGCGGGGCCTGGGTCTGTCGACGTTCGTCTCGGCGGGCAACCGCGCCGACGTCTCGGGCAACGACCTGTTGCAGTACTGGCAGACGGATCCTGCGACGGACGTGGTGCTGCTGTACCTGGAGTCGTTCGGCAACCCGCGCAAGTTCGCCCGGCTGGCCCGGCGGCTGGCGCGTACCAAGCCGATCGTGGTGGTGAAGTCGGGCCGCAACGCGGTGCGCCCCGGACTCGCCGCGACCTCGGTGCAGGTCGACGAGACGAGCGTGCAGGCCTTGTTCGAGCAGGCCGGGGTGATCCGCGTCGAGTCGGTGGCGCAAATGTTCGACACGGCGCTGCTGCTGGCCCACCAGCCGCTGCCCGCTGGGGAACGGGTCGCGATCGTCGGCAACTCCTCGGCGCTGGGCATGCTGGCTGCGGACGTCGCGCAGGCGGAGGGCCTGCGCCTGGCGGGGGAGCCGGTGGACGTGGGCGCGTCGGCGAGCCCGGAGGAGTTCGCCGATGCGGTGCGCACCGCGGCGCTGTCCGACGAGGTCGACGCGCTGGTGACGGTGTTCGTGCCGCCGGTCGCCGTGCCGGGCACCGCCTACGCGCGGGCGCTGCGGGAGGCCTTGCAGGAGGCCGCGGTCGCGGCGACGAAACCGGTGGTCACGACGTTCCTGGCAGCCGAGGGCGTGCCGGACGAGCTGGCGGTGCCGGGGCCGGACGGTTCCGCGGGCTGGGGTTCGGTGCCGTCCTACCCGAGCCCGGAGCGGGCGGTGCTGTCGCTGGCCAGGGCGACGCGTTACGCGCGGTGGCGGGCCGCGCCGCAGGGACATTTCGCCCGCCCGGAGGGCATCGCGCCGGAGCGGGCGCGGCGGCTGGTGGAGGCCGCGCTGGCCGACGGGGAGGTGCGGCTCGACGACGAGCGGACGGTGGAGCTGCTCGCGCACTACGGGATCGAGCTGGTGCCGTTCCGCCGGGTGTGCAGCGAGGCGGACGCGGTGAACGCGGCGACCGAGCTCGGCTTCCCGGTGGTGCTGAAGGCCGCCGACGACCAGTTGCGGCACCGCGCCGACCTGGTGGGGGTGCGCCTGGACCTGGTGAACGCGGACGCGGTGCGCGCCGCGTACGCGGACCTGCTGCGGGTGTCGGACACGGCCGAGGTGTACGTGCAGAAGATGGCCGGGCGCGGTCATTCCTGCGTGATCGACCTGATGGACGACCCGTCGTTCGGCACGCTGGTCTCCTTCGGGCTGTCCGGTGTGGCCAGCGAACTGCTCGGGGACAAGGCCTACCGGGCGGTGCCGATGACCGATGTGGACGTGGCGGCGCTGGTGCGCTCGCCGCGGGCGGCGCCGCTGCTGGCGGGCTACCGGGGCGATGAACCGGCGGACCTGGCGGCGCTGGAGGACCTGGTGCTGCGGGTCGCGACGCTGGTGGAGGACCTGCCGGAGGTGCGGGAGCTGACTCTGCAGCCGGTGCTGGCCTCGGCGCGCGGAGTGCGGGTGACCGGGGCGCGGGTCAGCGTGGGGCGCTCGGCCGCGGTGCCGGACACCGGGCCGCGCAGGCTGCGCTGAACCGGGTGCGGGTCCGCGCCGGGCCGCAGCCCTCGCGTCTCCGCGCTCCTCGCGCATCGACTCCGCCGAACGCCCGTGCCGACCGAGCGCTCGAACTCGACTGGGCGCTTGAGCCCGACTGGGCACCCGAACTCGACTGGGCGCTTGAGCCCGACTGGGCACCCGAACTCGACTGGGCGCTTGAGCCCGACTGGGCACCCGAACTCGGCCGGGCGCCCGAGACCGACCGGACGCCCGAGCCGGACCGGACGCCCGACCCACCCGAGCAACCGGAGATCACGCCGCGGCCGCAACCGCTGGCGACCTCGCCCGGCCCAGCGGCTCGCAAGAACCCCCGCATCCGCCCGCGAATCGACCCACACCACGCCCCTCCCTCCGAGACTCATCCGTACCGTTATTCTGTGCGCGCCGAGGAAGCGAGGACGGGAGTCCCGGAATGGCCGACCTGACGTTGACCGAGCTGGGCGAGCTGCCCGCGGGCGAGCACCGGCTGAGCGTCCGCGCCTGCGCCGCCGCGGACCCGGCCGCCCCGGTCGTCGTGCTGCTGCCCGCGATGGGCGTCCCCGCCTCCTACTACCCGCCGTTCCTGCAGGAGCTCCACGACCGCGGCTGCACGGTGGTGAGCGTCGACTGGCGCGGCCAGGGCACCGCGTCGCCGCGCGCCGACCGGAAGATCCGCTTCGGCTACCAGGACTTGGTGGACGACGCGACCGCCGTGGTGGACCTGGTCGCGCGCGAGTTCCCGGCCGCGCCCCGCTTCCTGGTCGGGCACAGCCTCGGCGGCCAGATCGCGCTGCTGCTGGCCGCGGCGGACCCGAGCCGGGTGCAGGGCGTGACGCTGCTGGCCTCCGGGTCGGTGTGGTTCCGCAGCTTCCCGGGGCTGCAGGGCTGGAAGAACCTGGTGGCCACCCAGTTCGTCGCCGCGCTGAGCGCGGTGCTCGGCTTCTGGCCGGGGGAGCGGCTCGGGTTCGGCGGCCGCCAGCCCGCCGGGATCATGGGGGACTGGGCGCGGCAGGGACGCACCGGCCGCTACCGCCTCGGTGGGTCGGACGTGGACTACGAGCGGGCGTTGCGGGAGCTGGACGTCCCGCTGCTGACGGTCAGCGTGGAGGGGGACGAGCTCGCACCGGCGTCCTCTGTGGATCACCTCGCGGCGAAGGCGGCGGCCGCGCCGCGCACCCGGCGGCACTACTCCTGCGAGGCGGCGGGCGCGGCGAAGCTCGGCCACTACGCCTGGGTGTACACCAGCGGGGTGCTGGCGGACTGGATCACCGGCTGGGCGGCCGCGGCGACCGGGACCGCGCAGGCCGGTCCCGCGGAGGCCGACGCGCGCTGAACCCGGGACCAACCCGGCCGGTTCAACACCGGACGTTCCCAGTGAATGCCGCTGACCAGCGGTTTCGCCGTTCCTGGCGGCAGCCTGCGTGGATTTCCCCCAAAAGATCCGGCAACCGCGCAACCCGGGGCGGACCGGACTCCGTCTACCGGGCATGAAACGCCTACACACCACAGTGGGCGCGGGCATGCTGCTCCTCGCTTTCACCGCCTGCGCCGGACAGCAAGAAGACGTCGGATTCGGCGGGCAGCCGCCCGCCCCTGAGCCGGCCGCCCCAGTGCAGCCGAAGCCCGAGCAGGAACGGACACCCGTGCCGGAGAACCTGATCAAGGCTACGACCCAGTCGGGGAGCACGACGCCCCGGGTGTGGACCCAGGACGGCGGCTCCGTCGTCGTCACCAACGGCCAGGAAGGCGGTTGCAGCAAGGTCCACGCCGAAGTCGCCGAGCAGAACGACCAGCAGGTGAAGGTCGTGCTGGTGAACGAGACTCCCGATCCGCCGGGGATCTGCACGATGGATCTGCGCTACCCGCCGGTGGCCGTCCAGCTGGACGAGCCGCTGGGACAGCGCACCGTTGTGCTCGATGAGCGCGAGGTGAAGGTTCCGCGTTGATGAGGTCGACGTGCTGACCTGCGCTTCGCAGGCACTTCTCCCGTAGGAGGTGGGGCTCCTACGGGAGAAAGTGCGTTCCGGTCCACTGTGGTGCACGACGGCCGACGGTCCCGAAAGGACCGTCGGCCGTTGCGTTGTCGGCGAAATCCGGCCCCCAGCGGTCCTGTCAGGGCGCAGCCCTGAGCAGTGACCACCAGAGCAACCGGCACCGCCCCGGGTTCTCAGCGGTCTCCTCGCGAGGACGGCGCGGACATGCATCAGACATCGATCCCGCAGCGAGGAAACCGCCGAGGTTCCGCTACCCGAGCACTACGCGGCAGAAGCAGCGAGACAGGCAGTGCGGTTCCGCCACCCGCCCCGAAGAGCAGAACGAGCCCGGAGCCCGCTCACGGTCAGCGGGCGAAGGAGATCTGCAGGGTGGGCTGCGTCGAATCCGCGAAGAAGTCCTCCCCCTTGTCGTCCACCACGACGAACGCCGGGAAGTCCTCGACTTCGATGCGCCACACCGCTTCCATGCCCAGTTCCGGGTATTCGAGGACGTCGACGGAGCGGATGCAGTCCTGCGCGAGCCGCGCGGCGGGGCCGCCGATGGAGCCGAGGTAGAACCCGCCGTGTTCGCGGCAGGAGGCGGCGACCTTCGGCGACCGGTTCCCCTTGGCGAGCATCACGAGCGAGCCGCCCGCTGCTTGGAACTGCTCCACGTAGGAGTCCATCCGCCCGGCGGTGGTGGGTCCGAACGAGCCGGAGGCGTAGCCGTCGGGAGTCTTCGCGGGGCCCGCGTAGTACACGGGGTGGTCCCGCAGGTACTGCGGCATCGGTTCGCCTGCGTCGAGCCGTTCGGCGATCTTGGCGTGCGCGATGTCGCGGGCCACGACGAGCGGCCCGGTCAGCGACACCCGCGTCTTCACCGGCAGCTCGGAGAGCTGTGCGCGGATCTCGGCCATGGGCCGGTTCAGGTCGATGCGCACCACGTCGGTGGACAGCTGTTCGTCGCCGACTTCGGGCAGGTAGCGGGCGGGGTCGCGTTCGAGCTGTTCCAGGAACACGCCGTCAGGGGTGATCTTCGCCTTGGCCTGGCGGTCGGCGGAGCAGGACACGGCGACGCCGACGGGCAGCGAGGCGCCGTGGCGGGGCAGCCGGATGACCCGCACGTCGTGGCAGAAGTACTTGCCGCCGAACTGGGCGCCGATGCCGAACTGCCGGGTCATCTCGAGCACCTGCGCTTCGAGTTCGACGTCGCGCAGTGCGTGCCCGGATGGGGAGCCTTCGCGGGGGAGCCCGTCGAGGTAGCGGGCGGAGGCGAGCTTGGCGACCTTGAGGTTGTGCTCGGCGGAGGTACCGCCGACGACGATCGCCAGGTGGTACGGCGGGCAGGCCGCGGTGCCGAGCGAGCGCAGCTTCTCCTCGAGGAACCTGGCGAGCCGCGTCGGGTTCAGCAGCGCCTTCGTCTCCTGGTAGAGGAACGTCTTGTTCGCGCTGCCGCCACCCTTGGCCAGGAACAGGAACTCGTAGCTCGGCTCGGTGCCCGCCTTGGTGTACAGCTCGATCTGCGCGGGCAGGTTGCTGCCGGTGTTGCGCTCTTCCCAGAAGTTCAGCGGTGCCATCTGGGAGTACCGCAGATTCAGCTCCTGGTAGGCGTCGAACACGCCGCGCGCGAGCCGCTGTTCGTCTTCGCCGCCGGTGAGCACGGTTTCGGTGCGCTTGCCGATGACGATGGCGGTGCCGGTGTCCTGGCACATGGGCAGCACGCCGCCCGCGGACACGCAGGCGTTGCGCAGCAGGTCGGTGGCGACGAACCGGTCGTTGGCGCTGGCTTCCGGGTCGTCGACGATGGCTCGCAGCTGCGCGAGGTGCGAGGAGCGCAGCAGGTGCTGGATGTCCTTGATCGCCGCGCCGGCGAGCGCGGTCAGCGCCTCGGGCGCCACTTCGAGGAACCGCCTGCCCGCGGCTTCCACGGTGCGGATGCCCTCGGTGGTGAGCAACCGGTAGTCGGTGTCGTCCGGACCGAGCGGAAGGACCTCGGTGTAGTCGAACGTGGTGGTCACGACGCCGCTCCTTTGCGCGTTCGGGAATGCGGTGACGTTAACGCAACGACTCGCGGGCGCGGACCGGGTCTGTCGGCCGGGGCCGGTCACCTGCGAGGCTGTCGGTCGGTAGCCGAGCCGATGGGAGACGCCCTTGTCCACGACGGATCCGACCTCCGAGGCCCTCGACGGGTTGGTCAACCTGCGCGATCTCGGCGGGTTGCCCGCCGAACCGGGGACCACGCGGGAGGGGATCGTGCTGCGCAGCGACGCCCCGCGCCCGGGAGACCGGGAGCCGGCGGACGTGGTGTGGCCGCCGCGGCTGGTGCTGGACCTGCGGGACGCGTCGGAGCTGAACGGCACGGCGCATCCGCTGGCGGAGGTCGCGGAGGTGCACCAGATCGAGCTGCTCGCGGGCATCCACTCGACCGAGGTGGCGCATCCGCTGCCGGAGCTCTACCAGCTGGCGCTGCGGAACGCGGCGGACAAGCTGGTGCGGGTGTTCCGGCTGGTGCTGGCGGCGGACGGGCCGGTGCTGGTGCACTGCGCGGCGGGCAAGGACCGCACCGGGGTGGTCTCGGCGATGCTGCTGAGCGCGGCGGGCGTGCGCTCGGACGCGATCATCGCGGACTACGTGCGGACGGACCGCAACATGTTCCGGGTGCTGCAGCGCCTGGAGCTGGCGCCCGCGCTGCCGCCGGGGGTCAGCGAGGAGGACGTGCGGCACCTGATCTCGACGCCGGTGGAGGCGATCGAGGGCGTGCTGGCGACCTGGGCGGAGCACGAGGAGCACGCGGCGGGCTGGTTGCGCGCGCACGGCGTCACCGCGGACGAGATCGACCGCTGGCGGCGCAAGTTCCGCGACTGACCGGGCTCCGCGAATCGGGGTGGACGGGGGCGAACCGGGGCGGACGGGGCGAACCGGGGCGGACGGGGCGAGAGGCCGGACCTGCCTCGAGGGCGAGTCCGACCTCCCTTGGGATGCGTCCGGCCGGATGTCCGGCCGGACGCGCGCGTTCTTCTCCGCGGTCCGCCGCGGCTCCGGGCCGCGGCGGGCACCACCGGGTCAGCTGGCGTAGGCCCGCAGCCGGTCGGCGCGGTCGCCCTGCCGCAGCTTGGACATGACCTCCCGCTCGATCTGGCGGACCCGCTCGCGGGACAGCCCGAAGGCCTTGCCGATCTGGTCCAGGGTGCGCGGCTGGCCGTCGTCGAGGCCGTAGCGCATCCGGATCACCGACTGCTCCCGCTCCTCCAGGGTGCCCAGCACGCGGCGCAGGTCGTCCTGCAGGAAGCCGGAGATCACCGCGTTCTCCGCGTCGGCGGACTCGGCGTCCTCGATGAAGTCGCCGAGCGGGGCGTCCTCTTCGGCACCGACCGGCATGTCCAGGCTCACCGGGTCCCGGGAGTGGTCGAGCAGGTCGGACACCTTCTCCGGGGTGAGCCCGCTCTCGGAGGCCAGTTCCTCGTCGGTCGCCTCGCGACCCAGCTTCTGGTGCAGGTCCCGCTTGATCCGGGCCAGCTTGTTCACCTGCTCGACGAGGTGGACGGGCAGCCGGATCGTGCGGGACTGGTCCGCCATGCCGCGGGTGATGGCCTGCCGGATCCACCAGGTCGCGTACGTGGAGAACTTGAAGCCCTTGGTGTAGTCGAACTTCTCGACCGCGCGGATGAGCCCCAGGTTGCCTTCCTGGATGAGGTCCAGCAGCGGCATGCCGCGCCCGGTGTAGCGCTTGGCGAGGCTCACCACCAGCCGCAGGTTGGCCTCCATCAGGTGGTTCTTGGCCGACCGGCCGTCGCGCACCACTGCCCGCAGGTCGCTGCGCCGTTCGGGCGAGATCTTGCCGTCCGTCTCCAGCATGTGCTTCGCGAAGACGCCCGCCTCGATCCGCTTGGCGAGGTCGACCTCCTCCTGCGCGGTGAGCAGCGCGGTGCGGCCGATGCCGTTCAGGTAGACCCGCACCAGGTCGGCCGAGGGGCCCTGGTTGTCGAGGTCGGCGTCGGTGGCGGTCATGGTGTTGGTCTGCGGGACGGTCATTGAGCTCCCTCCCTGACGGGCTGGCTTGCGGGGCGTGCCCACGGCGCGGTCTGGCGCTGTGGAGGACGCGTACGCTCGGTGTTGCGGGCCGAATGCCACGCCGTCCGGATGTGACGGTTGTGCTGTCTGGTGTCGTGCTGTCGGGTCGGAGTGGTGCGTGTTCCCGACGTGCCGCGTGTGGTTCCGGTGCAGAACGGCCGTTCTGATCGGGACTCCACTCGACTCGCCGTCGAGCCGCCGCGTTGCGGTGGCGGCTCGGTGGACCTGGCTGTCGAAGCTTGGATACCTGGAAAACGAACACGCCCTTGAATTCGTTCCCGAACTGCTCGACCGAGAGACGTCGCGGCGGTCACATCCGTTGCTCCGCGAAGTCTGAGGATCAGCTGAGAACCGGCGTTACATTCAGACGTCGATCAACAACGTGAATGGTCCGTCGTTGACGCTGTCCACTTCCATCATCGCGCCGAACCGCCCGGTGCCCACCCGCGCGCCCCGCTCCCGCAGCCGGTCGACGACCTCGGCCACCAGGGGTTCGGCCTGCTCAGGGCGGGCCGCCTCGGTCCAGGACGGGCGGCGGCCCTTGCGGGTCGAGCCGTAGAGGGTGAACTGGCTCACCACCAGGAGCGGGGCTCCGGTGGTGGCGCAGGACTCCTCATCGCGCAACGCCCGTATCTCGTGCAGTTTGCGCGCCATATTCGCCGCCTGTTCGGAGCCGTCGGAATGGGTCACGCCCAATAGCACCAGCAGCCCGGGTTCTTCGATCTTGCCGACGGTCTCCCCGCCGACCCGCACCGAGGCCCGCGCGACCCGGCTGACCACCGCGCGCATTACTCGCCGTCCGCCCATTCCGCCGGGATCACCATTCCGTGCCGCACCAGTTCGCGCAGCATCGGCACCGCTGCGTCGGAGAGCTCCGCGGCGTCCTCTCCTGCGCCGAGCGCGAGCAGCTCCACCAGGTCCCGCACCGGCAGCGCGCCCTGGCAGCCGGCGAGCAGCCGCACGCCGAGTTCGTCGATCTCGTGCTGCCAGCCGGGGCCGTCCGTGCGGTGCAGCCGGTGCACGAAGCGCTCCCAGCCCTCCTCGCCGTGCGCGGCGACCTCTTCCAGCACCGTCGAGGAGGCGGTGACCAGCGTCGCGTCCAGCAGGGCGTCACCGGAGCCGTGCTCGCGCAGCCACTCGACCCGGCGCAGCCAGCCGTCGCTCTCCGGGCCCAGCGGGTCGTCGAAGGCCTGCCGGAGGTCTTCGCACACGACCTCGCCGCGCTCGGCGCCGCTGCGGCGCAGCGTGACGAACCCGAAGCCGACGCCGTCCACGTCGTTCGCGTCGAACCAGTCCAGCCACTCGGCGGCCTTGCGCCTGCCCGCGGGCGAGCGCGGGTCGAACCCGGCGTCGCGCAGCCAGGTGCCGACGTAGAGCGCCGGGTCGGCCACGTCGCGCTGCGCGAACCAGGCGTCCACCCCGCCGGGCGGCAGCCAGCGCGCCACCCGGTCCTGCCAGTCCTCGCCCTTGCGGTGCAGCCAGGACGCCAGCAGCTGCCCGGTGCCGCCCTCGTCGAGGAACGACGGCAGCTGCCGCACCACCAGCGCGCTCGCGTCGTCCCCGGCGAGCCCGGAGTCGCGGTACACGTAGTCGGTGCGCGGCGGGCCGACCACGAACGGCGGGTTGCACACGATCTGGTCGAAGCGGCGGCCGCGCACCGGCTCGAACCACTCGCCTTCGGCGAGCTCCACGTCGATCCGGTTGAGCCGGAACGTCGCCGAGGCCAGCGCCAGCGCCCGGGCGGACACGTCGGTCGCGGTGACCCGCTGCGCGTGCGTGCTCGCGTGCAGCGCCTGCACGCCGCAGCCGGTGCCCACGTCCAGCACCGAGCCGACCTGCCTGCGCGAGGTCGCCCGCACCAGGCTCAGCGAGGCGTGCCCCACGCCGAGCACGTGGTCGACACCGGTCGCCCAGCCTTCCGGACGCAGGTCGGAGTCGAGGTCGGAGACGACCCACCACGAGTCCTCGCCCGCGCCGTGCGGGCGGATGTCCAGGCCCGCGCGCAGCGCATCGCCGTCGGCGGCCAGCACGCCACCGGCGACGGCGTCGGCGACCGCCAGCGGCCGCAGCGCCGCGGCGACCTCGGCGGCCGGTCGGGCCTCGCCGAGCAGGAACAACCGGACCAGCGTGCCCAGCGGCCCGCCGTCCGCGGTCGCCCGCAGCGCGGGTTCGGGTTCGCCCCGGCCGAGCGCGGCGTGGGCCTGCGGCCCGAGCAGGTCCACCACGCCGTCGGTGTCGTAGCCCGCCTCCTGGAAGGCGGCGCGGAGGCGGTCGAGGACGTCGTTCGAGAGATCCGGAATCACGCGCCCGATCCTCACACGCCCCGCCGAACGGCCTGCGCAGGGACGCGCGGAACCCCGCGTGCGATCCTGGCCGCATGAGCCGGACGCTGCACCTGACCCAGAACGCCGAGGCCGACGCGCTGCTCTCGGAAGATCCGCTGGCGCTGCTGCTCGGGATGCTCCTCGACCAGCAGATCCCGATGGAGAAGGCGTTCTCCGGCCCGCAGGTCCTGGCCGAGCGCCTCGGCGAGCTCGACGCCCGCGGCATCGCCGCGATGGACCCGGAGGAGTTCGCGGCGACCTGCGCCACCCCGCCCGCGATCCACCGGTTCCCCGGCTCGATGGCGAAGCGGGTGCAGGCGGTGTGCGCGTACCTGGTGGAGCACTACGACGGCGACGCCGAGCGGATCTGGACCGACGGCGACCCGGACGGCGCCCGGGTCCTCGCCCGGCTCAAGGCGCTGCCCGGGTACGGCGACCAGAAGACGCGGATCTTCCTGGCGCTGCTCGGCAAGCAGTGGCAGGTGCGGCCGGAGGGCTGGCGGGAGGCAGCGGGCGCCTACGGCGATCCGGACGCCCGCCGCTCCATCGCCGACGTCGTCGACCAGGTGACCCTCGACGAGGTCCGCTCCTGGAAGAAGGCCCAGAAAGCAGCCGCCAAGAAGAAGTGACGAAGCGGTCCCGCCCGACAGCCCCCGCGACGGATCATGCCGTCTTCCTGTCAGCGGCGAAGCCGCTGAGCGGAGACCACCCGATCAACCGGCACCGCCGCGGGTTCTCAGCCGGTTCCTCGCGAGGACAGCGTTTTCTCCTGTGGCGGAGCCACCGGTGAAAACGATCCCGCAGCGAGGGACCGGCTGAGGTTCCGCCACCCGCCCCTGCGCAACAGGTGTCGAGAAGCCCCAGCCAACTCAGGCAGCCCGGGACGAAGGGGATTGGTAGCGGTCCACGTACTCCTGGTCGGACAGCTCCGAGATGGCGTACATGATCTCGTCGGTGATGGACCGCAGCACCGGGAGCGATCCCTCCATGCCGTGGTAGCGGGTGAACTCCAGCGGCGCGCCGAACCGGACCTCGACGCGGGCGAGACGCGGTACCTTCGCCCCGATGGGCAGCAGCCGGTCGGTCCCGTGCAGCGCCACCGGCACCACCTTCGCCGCCCCGCTCAGCGCCAGCCGGGCCACCCCGGTCCGGCCGCGGTAGAGGCGCCCGTCGGGGGAGCGGGTGCCTTCGGGGTGGATGCCGAACGCGCCGCCGTCGGCGAGGACCCGCTCGGCGGCGCCCAGCGCCTCCTTCGCGGCCCGGCCGTGCCCGCGCTCCACCGGGATGGCGCCCAGCGAGCGGAACACGCCGCCGGTCAGCCGGTTCTTGAGCCCGCCGCCCTGGAAGTACTCGGCCTTCGCCAGGAACGCCACCGGCCGGGGGACGACCAGCGGCACGATGAAGCTGTCGGCCACCGACAGGTGGTTCACCGCGAAGATGACCGGCCCGTCGGCGGGGATCCGCTCGGCACCGGTGACCTTCGGGCGGTACACCGCCCGCGCCACCGAACCGAGCACCCGTTTCGTGAGCATGTACAACATCGCGCAGCCTCCCCGTCCGTCTCTCCCGCCACCTCAGAACCTACCGCCGCCGCAGGTCGCCGGGGTCGCCGCCGGGTCAAGTCCACGTGAAACCCGTGGATCGGGTGCGGCGGCGGTCACCCCGCCACCAGGGTGTCGGAGCCGCAATCGGAGTGGGACGATGGACTGCGTGGAGGTGGTGTCGTGAGCAGCACTCGGCACGGCGACGACACCCCGGTGCTCATCACCGAGGCGCAGCCGTCCTACGACGATCAGCAGGCGGAGCGGCGGCGCAAGTACGCGATCATGATGTCGATGCGCATTCCTTGCCTGATCGTGGGCGCGGCGTGCTACCAGATCTGGTGGCTGGCGTTGATCATCGTCGCGATCTCGATTCCGCTGCCGTGGATGGCGGTGCTCATCGCCAACGACCGCCCGCCGCGCAAGAGCGAACAGGTCAACCGCTACCAGCAGTCGGCGCGCGCGCTGGAATCCCGCGATCACCGGGTGATCGACGACTCCTGAACCGGTTCGGGCGCCCGAGGTGCGCGGCGCGCGCCGCGCGCGGTGCGGCATCATGGGGTGATGAGCACGATGACGCTTCCGGAGACCGATGTCCGGCCGGAGACCACGGACCAGACCCAGGATGACCGTCCAGAGGTCTTCCACTACGTGCAGAAGGACAAGATCGCGGAGAGCGCGGTCATGGGCACGTACGTGGTGGCGCTGTGCGGCGAGGTGTTCCCGGTGACGAAGTCGGCCAAGCCCGGCTCGCCGGTGTGCCCGGACTGCAAGAAGGTCTTCGAGGGCCTGCCGCCCGGTGGTGGCGACGACGACTGAGCCGGGTCGCTCAGCGGCTCACCCGGGACCGGGGAGCCGCTGAGAGCTGGGACCGGCTGAGACCGAGACCGGCTAGGACTCCTCGGGCTCCGGTTTCTCCTGCGCGAGCGCCGTCGTCACGATCGTCGTCGGCGGGTCGACGGCGGCGCGCGGCCGCTCGTCCTTCGCACGCCACGCGCGGTAGCCCTCTTCGGTGCGCAGCTGCTGCTCGGCGCGCCGCATCTCCAGCCGCCGCCACTTGCGGCGTTCGCGGCGGGTCATCTTCGCCGGCCACAACTCCTGCAGCGCCTGGTTGAACTGGGCGCCGATGATGATCGCGAGTCCGATGAAGAACGCGAACAGCAGGAACGCGATCGGCGTGGCCAGCGCCCCGTAGGTGTAGCCGGTGCCGGTCACCCAGGTGATGTACCAGCGCAGTCCGACGCTGGAGCACAGGAACACGGCCATCGCCACCAGCGCTCCCGGGACCCCGCGGTGCCACGGCAGCTTCCGCGGCAGCGCCACCTTGTACAGCGTGGCCAGCGCCAGCACCAGCAGCAGCCCGGTGGCGGGGAAGTAGAACACCTGGATCAGCCACGCCACGTCGTCCTGCATCGACGGCGGGAACACCGTCGGCAGCCACTCCGGGCCGAGCGCGATCACCGGCAGCCCGACCACGGCCAGCAGCAGCGCCGCCAAGTAGAGCAGCAGCGCGAAGATCCGCTGCCACACGCTGTGCCGCACCGTGTACTGGTCGTAGGCCATGGTGATCGAGTCCACCAGCGAGGCCAGCGCCGAGGACCCCGCCCACAGCGACAGCAGGAAGCCCACCGACACGATCTCGCTGCGCCCCTTGGTGAGGATGTCCTCCACCGTCGGCCCGATGATCTGGTCCACCACGTTGCCGCTGAACACGGCGCGCGCCCCGGCGAGGATCTTGTCGTGCACCGCGTCCACGACGGCGGGCCCGAACCAGTCGCCGAGGAACCCGAGGCTGCCCAGCAGGCCCAGCAGCAGCGGCGGCATCGACAGCGTCTGCCAGAACGCGGCCGCCGCCGACTCGGAGAAGATGTTGTCCCACCACGCCTTGTCGATGGTCCGCCAGACCAGTTGCAGCGGCCCCCGTCGCGGGCGGGTGTCGGCCGCCGCGTCCCAGCCCTGTTCGGGCGGTGACTGGGCGCCCTCCTCCGGCGCGCGCGCATCGGAGGGCTCCGGCCGTCGGCCGTGCTGGCCGGGCCGCTGGCTGTTACCGGTCGGACCTGAGGAACCCATCGCGGGTACAAGGATGCTGCATGGGGACGACGCGTGGGCGTGGACCCGGCGAACCGGGAGTGTCAGTGCGATCTCGATCCGGCTCGCGGGTCGGTGCGCCCGGTCACGGGAGGCGGGACGGTAGGCTGCGGGTCGCCCTCGGCGGATCTCCCGCTCGGCGCGGAGTCGCGCGGCGGGACGGGTGGACGGTTCCACCGGGTCGCCGGGGCGTCTCCGCGCCCGGCCGGTGATCCGCAGGTTCGCGCCGCGCGCATCGCGAGGGGGAGAAGGCTCAGGAAGGAGCGGCGAGCAAGCGTGTCCGAGGCACAACTCGATCCAGTCCGATCTGTGCTCAGCGACCCGTCGCAGGCCGCCCAGCGCCCGCTGCGCGCCTGGCAGCGCCGGGCGCTGGCGAAGTACCTCTCCAGCAACCCGCAGGACTTCACCGCCGTCGCCACGCCCGGCGCGGGCAAGACGACGTTCGGCCTGCGCATCGCCGCGGAGCTGCTGGCGGACCGGACGGTGGAGTCGGTGACGGTGGTCGCCCCCACCGAGCACCTCAAGCACCAGTGGGCGTTGGCCGCGGGCGGCGCCGGTATCCCGCTGGACCCGGACTTCCGCAACTCCGACGGCTTCACCTCCAGCGACTACCGCGGCGTGGTGGTCACCTACGCGCAGATCGCCGCGCATCCCACGCTGCACCGGGTGCGCACCGAGCGGCGCAAGACCCTGGTGATCCTGGACGAGGTCCACCACGCGGGCGACGCGAAGTCGTGGGGCGATGCGACGCGCGAGGCGTTCACGCCCGCGGTGCGGCGGCTGGCGCTGACCGGTACCCCGTTCCGCAGCGACGACACGCCGATCCCGTTCGTGAACTACGAGCCGGACGCCGACGGCTCGATGCGGAGCAAGGCCGACAGCTCCTACGGCTACTCGGACGCGCTGCGCGACGGCGTGGTGCGACCGGTGATCTTCCTGGCGTATTCGGGGGAGACCCGGTGGCGCACCAACGCGGGCGACGAGTTCTCCGCGCGCCTCGGCGAACCGCTCACCGCCGAGCAGACCGCGCGGGCCTGGCGCACCGCGCTGGACCCGGCGGGGGAGTGGATCCCCGCGGTGCTGCAGGCGGCGCACACCCGGCTGCAGCAGCTGCGCAAGGGCGGTGTGCCGGACGCGGGCGGGCTGGTGATCGCCTCCGACCACGTCACGGCGAAGGCGTACGCGAAGGCGCTGGAGCGGCTGACCGGCTCGGTGCCGACGGTGGTGCTCTCCGACGACCCGAAGGCCTCCGGCCGCATCGCCGAGTTCGCCGACTCCGACGACGAGTGGATGGTCGCGGTCCGGATGGTCAGCGAAGGCGTCGACGTCCCGCGGCTGGCCGTCGGCGTCTACGCCACCAGCGCCTCCACCCCGCTGTACTTCGCGCAGGCCATCGGCCGCTTCGTCCGCGCGCGGCGCCCCGGGGAGACCGCGAGCATCTTCCTGCCGAGCGTGCCGGTGCTGCTGGAGCTGGCCAGCCAGCTCGAAGCCGAGCGCGACCACGTGCTGGGCAAGCCGCACCGGGAGAAGGACGGCTGGGAAGACGAGCTGCTCGCCGACGCGAACCGCACCAAGGACGAGCCGGGCGAGGAGGAGAAGGCGTTCACCTCGCTGGGCGCCGATGCCGAACTCGACCAGGTGATCTACGACGGTTCCTCGTTCGGCACGGCGGCCTTCGGCACCAGCGAGGACGAGCAGGACTACCTGGGCCTGCCCGGGCTGCTCGAACCGGACCAGGTGCGGGCCTTGCTGCGCCAGCGCCAGGAGCAGCAGCTGGAGACCGTCGGCAAGCGGGAGGCCGCGGACAAGGAGCAGAAGGCCGCGGAACGCGTCGAGCAGGCCGAGCAGGCCCGCCGCCCGCAGAGCGTGCAGGAACGGCTGAAGGGGCTGCGCAAGGAGCTCAACACGCTCGTCTCGCTGCACCACCACCGCACCCGCAAACCGCACGGCAAGATCCACAACGAGCTGCGGCGGATCTGCGGTGGCCCGCCCACCGCGATGGCCACCGTCGAACAGCTGGAGGAGCGGATCGCCACCCTGCGGTCCTGGTGACACCCGGCTGCGGCCGGTGTCCGATCGCGACCCGCGTGTGATCGCCCGTACCTACCCTCTCCCCATGGCATTCGACGTGGAGAAGGTGCGGGCCCGGTACCCGGCGCTGTCCGACGGCCGGTCCTGGCTCGATGCGGCGGGCGGGACGCAGGTCCCGCAGCAGGTGATCGACGCGGTCGCGGACGTGCTGGCCCGCGGGGTCTCGAACGTGGGCGGGGACTTCGAGTCCAGCCGCCGGGCGGCGTCCGTCGTGGCCGGGGCGCGGGCCGCGGTGGCCGATCTGACCGGAGCTCCCGGCCCGGAGTGCGTGGTGTTCGGGCCGAGCACCACGGCGCTGGTCTACCGCTTCGCCGGGGTGCTCGCCGCCGGCTGGCGGCCCGGTGACGAGGTGGTGGTGACCGAGCTCGACCACGACTCGAACGTGCGCCCGTGGGTGCAGCACGCGCAGCGGGCCGGGGCGACCGTGCGGTTCGCCCCGATCGACCCCGACACGGGGGCGCTGGCCGCCGAGCGGGTGGTGGAGCTCATCGGGGAGCGGACCAGGCTGGTCGCGGTCACGGCGGCGTCGAACCTGGTCGGCGACGTTCCCGACGTCGCGGCGATCACCCGGCGGGCCCGCGAGGTGGGGGCGACCAGCTTCGTCGACGGCGTGCAGCACTGCCCGCACGCCGAGGTGGACCTCGCCGCGCTCGGTGCCGATTTCTACGCGACCAGCGCCTACAAGTGGTCCGGCCCGCACCTGGCGGCCGTGGTGGCGGCCGACCCGTGGTCGCTGGAGACGTTGAACCCGGACAAGCTGCTGCCCTCGCCGGACGAGATCCCGACCCGGTTCGAGCTGGGCACCGCGCCGTTCGAATCGCTGGCGGGCGTGACCGCGGCGGTCGACCACCTCGCCGAACTGGATCCGGCGGCCACCGGAACCCGCCGGGAGCGGCTCCTCGCGAGCCGCCGCGCGGTCGTCGCCCACGAGGACGCGCTGGCCGCGCTGCTGTTCGACGGGATCGCGGAGCTGCCGCACGTGCACCGGGTCGGCCGGCCGGTGGGCCGTCCCACGCCGATCGCGGCGTTCACCGTGCCCGGCCGCTCGCCCGCGGAGGTCGCCGGGTCGCTCGCCGAGCGGGGGATCAACGTGTCCGCCGGGCACGGCTACGCGTGGCAGGCGGTACGCGCGCTCGGCGTCGGCGAGGCGGGCGTGGTGCGCGCCGCGCTGTGCCACTACAGCGAGGAGGCCGACGTGCGGCGGCTCCTCGACGCGCTCGGCGAACTGGCCTGACCGCGGGTCCCGGCTCGACCGGACGCCCGGGGAACGCCGAAAGCCCCGGAGAACCAGGTTCTCCGGGGCTTTCGGGTCGGGTGTCGTTACTGGTCGTCCTGCTGGAGTTCGGCGTCCATTTCCCGCAAGCGCGGCTCGAACTCCCGGCCGTGGTGCCCGCAGAACAACAGCTCCCCACCGGATGGCAGTACGGCGCGAAGCTTCGCAGCGGCCCCGCAGCGGTCGCAGCGGTCGGCGGCGGTCAGCTCGGGGCGGGTGAGCGTTCCAGGCATCGTGATCTCCCTCCGTCCCGGCGCCGGGTCGTACCCCGACGCCCTCGATCCTGCTGCGACCACCGGTGGCCCACTGGCGGCGGGGCCGGTGCTCGCTTACCCCACTCTTGCAGACGCACAGCCGTACGTCAGTGTTCCCGTGCGGAGTGGCGACCGTCGTCACGTCGAAGTACCCGCTTGCCGCAGCCCCGGTAGCGGAGCGTGGCAATCTCGTCACGGCGCCGTTTTCGAGTCGCCTGACCAGGGAAAATGGTGAGCTTCGAATTGCGCCGAACGGCGTTTCGTGCGTACCGGCGGTGCGCATTCCCGGCTCCGGGCGCGAACCGTTCTGCTGCAAGCGAACGACCCGCACGCCTGGGATGCGTCGAATTCCCCAGAATCAATGTGTGATGAATCACGTCTGGATTCCCATCGATTCCGGCGAATCCGGCGTGATATCGCCGCGGCGGGGCCTCCGCGGAACGTTCCGGTCTCGGCTCGCCGGGCCTGGGAGGGATCGTGCGGATCGATCGGGGTGGAGCGGCCACCAAGCCGCGCCGGTGCCGTCGAGCGATCACGCGGATCCACTCCGTGATCCGGGCGTCCGAAGCTCCGGGCGAGACGGACTGCTCCGGCCGGGAGATCGACCGCGGTCGGCCCACGGCCGCCGCGATCACCTAACCGAGCGGGTCCGTGGGCGAACCACCACCGAGCATCGACCGAGCCGTCCGCTTCGAGCGGTTCGCGCGGGTGCATCGCCTGACAGCGAGTCGTGCGTACATCGTCGACATGGGTGTTCACCCACTTCCACATCTCGAGGGTTCGGCCTTCCGGCCGGATCATCCTTTCACGTGGGGTGATGCGTCGGAAGATTCATTACCCGATCGTACGAGCAGGTGCTCCCCGCCGTCCGGTTCCTCGCGCCAGCCTGCGGGCCACTTGCGGCGGACCCCGTCGTCGGGTGGCGTCGCGCACGCGCCGGTCAGGGCGGCCTCGGTGTGCGTGCCGAAGTCGACCTCGCCGGCGAACAGGGCGCCGCGGAAGTTCGCGCCCTCGCCGTCGAAGGTCACCCGCCGGAAGTCCGCGATCCCGGTGAACCGCGCTGACCGGAAGTCGGCCTGCTGCTCGAACACGGCGCCGCGGAACACGCCGGGTCCGTCGAAGCGGGCCCCGGCGAACGTCGCCTGCCGCACCCGGCAGCGGGTGAACCGGAACGTGCTCAGCACCGCGCCCGCCAGGTTCAGCCGGATATCCGGCCAGAACAGCTCGGCGGTGTCCGCATCGGTGCGCAGGTGCGCGGCGAGCACCGACTGCGCGGTGTCCCGCACCTGCTGCTCCAGCGCGGGACCCGCGTCGTCCGCGCCGGACGCGGCGGCGGGCATCCGCAGGTAGGCGCACAGCAGGTCCACGATGGTCTGCCGGTGCTCCGGGTTGTTCTGCCCGAGCCGTTCCAGCGCGAAGATCCCGGCCAGCCGCACCGGCGCCTTGTCGCTGCCGAGCTGGTCCGCGGCCCGGCCGTAGAGCTCGGTCACCCTGGCCTCGGTCGAGTCGTGGCTCTTGATCTCGATGTCCAGCTCGGTGGACCGCTGCTTGCGCGCGGTCAGCAGCAGGCCGGCGGCCCCGCCACCGCCGAGCACGATGCTGAACGCGGTGCGGATGGCGTCCAGCCGAGTCCCGGCCTCCGGACCGGTGTTGCTGACCAGCACCCACAGCGCGGTGATCGAGATCAGCCCCAGCAGCACGAGCCCGATGGCCCAGGCCACGATCGCCGCGTTCGACAGGACTTCGGGTCGCCGAGTACTCCGCCGTTCGCTCACCACATGATCATGTGGCGCCGGCCGGCGGTCCCGCCGCGGAACAGCGCAACGTCACCCGGATGCACGGCCCGGTGGCGCGGAGTGACCGGGCTCCCGGTTTCGTCGAAGCACCTCTCCGGACCGTGGCGTCTCGCTAATCTCCGCGGGTGATCACTGAACACGTCGGCGTGACCGCGCTGACCCACGTGCACGCCCGCCCCGGTGGCCGAGGAGTGCTGCGCTTCGACCAGCAGGGCTGGGCCCTGCACCGCACCGCCTTCGCTTGGCCCGACCTCAAACGGCTGATGATCTGGGTGGTCGTCGCCACCTGGGTGCTGGCGGTGCTGGCCATGCCCTTCCGCGAGCGGCTGGAGCACGACGACACCGCCCAGCTGGTCGCCGCGATCATCGCGACGCCCATGTTCCTGATCCTGGTCGGCCTGCTGCTGTACTGGTCGGTGAACCTGATCGCCGAGGTCGTGTCGATCGCGTTCACCGTCGTCACCCTCGGGCACTTCCAGCGGAACCCGCCGCGCTGGCTGCAGCGGTTGCGCGCCGCCCGGCGCCGGAAGTCCGCACCGGGCGAGCCGTCCGCGCCGGTCGCCGCGCACCGCTACGACTCCGTCGTCGAGGGCCGGGTGCTGCACCGGTTCCGCCGCACCGTCGTGCTGCTGCGCACCACCAACGGGCGCACGCTGCGCTACCGAACCTGGGGGTTCGCCGGACGGACCCGGCTGCTCGGCAACGCCTTCGCCGAGCACCTCGGCGACCGGCTCCGCTGAGGCGGGGCGGGCCGGACCCCGCCCTGAACGCACCGGAGGCCGGTACCCCGCGGGGTACCGGCCTCCGATGTGGTTCGGGATCTCAGTCCAGGTAGTCGCGCAGCACCTGGGACCGGGACGGGTGACGCAGCTTCGACATCGTCTTCGACTCGATCTGCCGGATGCGCTCGCGCGTCACCCCGTAGACCTGGCCGATCTCGTCGAGCGTCCGCGGCTGGCCGTCGGTGAGGCCGAAGCGCAGCCGCACCACGCCCGCCTCCCGCTCGGACAGCGTCGCCAGCACCGACTGCAGCTGGTCCTGCAGCAGGGTGAACGACACGGCGTCGACGGCGACGACCGCCTCGGAGTCCTCGATGAAGTCGCCGAGCTGGCTGTCGCCCTCATCGCCGATCGTCTGGTCCAGCGAGATGGGCTCCCGGGCGTACTGCTGGATCTCCAGCACCTTCTCCGGGGTGATGTCCATTTCCTTCGCGAGCTCTTCGGGCGTGGGCTCGCGGCCCAGGTCCTGCAGCAGCTCGCGCTGGATGCGACCCAGCTTGTTGATGACCTCGACCATGTGCACCGGGATGCGGATGGTGCGGGCCTGGTCGGCCATCGCGCGGGTGATGGCCTGCCGGATCCACCAGGTGGCGTACGTGGAGAACTTGTAGCCCTTGGTGTAGTCGAACTTCTCCACCGCGCGGATCAGACCGAGGTTGCCCTCCTGGATCAGGTCCAGGAACGCCATGCCGCGGCCGGTGTAGCGCTTGGCGAGGCTGACCACGAGCCGGAGGTTGGCCTCCAGCAGGTGGTTCTTGGCCCGCTCGCCGTCCCGGACGATCCAGCGCAGGTCGCGCTTCATCTGGAACGTGAGCTTCTCGTCGGCCTCCTCGGCCTGGCGGAGCCGCTCGGCGCCGTAGAGGCCGGCCTCGATCCGCTTGGCGAGTTCGACCTCCTCCTCGGCGTTGAGCAGCGCGACCTTGCCGATCTGCTTCAGGTAGGCGCGCACCGAGTCGGCGGAGGCGGTGAGCTCGGCGTCCTTGCGGGCCTGCCGCAGCGCCTCCGACTCCTCCTCGTCCCAGACGAAGTCGGAGTCGGTCTTGCCGTCTTCGTCCTCGGGGACGGTCGGCTCCTCCGGGATCTCCACTTCGACCTCGGCGAGGTCACCCACGTCGGGCGAGGTCAGGTCGGTCTCGATCGGTTCGTCGATCTCCAGACCCTCGCCGTTCTTGGCGGTGTTCTTCGCACCGGCCTTGCCCGCACCGGACTTGGCCGGAGCGGCCTTGGTGCCCTTCTTGGCCGCCGGCTTCGCGGCGGTCTTGCGACCCGCCGACTTCGCGGCTGTCGCGGACTTGGCCTTCGCCGCGCCGGTACCGGTCTGGCCGGTCTCTTGCGCGGACGCCTCGGTCTGGGACTGGGATGCGGACTGGGCCGACGAAGACTGGCCACCGCCGGCGGTTGCAGCGGAGCTGGAGCGTCGGGTTGCGGTTTCTGCGGCTGCCACGTACGCCCTTTCGCGACGGTCGATCAGGGCAGGCCGGAGGGCGCGAAACCTCGGCCGCCAGAGGTCGGGGACGACCCACCTTCCAGAACTTCCGAAGCGGAGTCGATTTCGGCTGAACGCCTGTTCCGGCGCCGTGCCGGAGGTTCCGGATGAGGTCGGTCGTGTTCCATTGTAACCGCGACGGTGGAGTGCGGTTCCGCTGCAAGGCGGAGATCGGTCCCGCCCCTGCGCAACGCGGTCCTTCCGAGATCACTCGGACGGGCGTACCGGGGAAACGTCGTGACATCGCCCCGGCCGCCGCGAAGATCAGTCCTCGAGGGCCGCCGCGGCCGTGGCCGCACCGACGATCCCCGCGTCGTTCTTCAGCGTCGCCGCCACGATCGGGGTGCGGATGTCCAGCAGCGGGAGCCACTTGTGCGCCTTCTTGCTGACTCCGCCGCCCGCGATGAACAGGTCCGGCCAGAGGAACTTCTCCAGCCCCTGGACGTAGCGGCTCACCCGCGGTGCCCACTCCGGGTAGCTGAGGTCCAGGTCGTCCTTCACCGAAGCGGCGGCCTGCTTCTCCGCGTCGTGCCCGTCGACCTCGATGTGCCCGAACTCGGTGTTCGGGACCAGCTTGCCGTCCAGGAACATGGCGCTGCCGATGCCGGTGCCGAAGGTCAGCACCACCACCAGGCCCTTGCGGCCCGCGCCGGAACCGGAGCGCATCTCGGCGAGCCCGGCGGCGTCGGCGTCGTTGAGCACGATCACCTGGTCGCGTGACTTGCCGAGCCGTTCCGCGAACAGCGCCTGCGCGTCGGTGCCGATCCAGCTGTCGTCGATGTTCGCCGCCGAATGGGCGACACCCTCCTTGATCACGCTGGGCAGGGTGACGCCGACCGGCCCGGACCAGCCGAACTTCTCGACGATCTCCGCGACCGCGTCGGCCACCGCACCCGGTGTCGAGGGGTGGGGGGTGGGGATTCGCATGCGTTCTTCGGCCAGCACACCACCGTCGATGTCCACCGGACACCCCTTGATGCCGGACCCGCCGATATCCACGCCGAAACCGCGGGCAGTGCCCATGCCCGATCCTTCCTATTCGATTCAGAACGAGGTGTGCAGACCTTATCCGCGCTGTGCTGCGATGTGAACGTGGGATTGACAGCTGACATGGACAACGAAACCCTCCGCGCCGTCGCGACGCAGGTCGCGGGCGAGGCGGCCGAGCTCGCGCGCACGATTCGTGACGAATCGGTGACCGGCGGTGCGGTGCGGACCAAGAGCACGGAGACCGACGTCGTCACCGAGGCCGACCGAGCGGCCGAACGGCTCGTGCGGAACCGGCTCGCCGAGCTGCGCCCCGGCGAATCGGTGCTCGGCGAGGAGGAGGGCGGCGCCGGAGCGCTGGACGGGCTGCGCTGGGTGGTGGACCCGATCGACGGAACCGTGAACTACCTCTACGGCTACCCCTGGTACGCCGTGTCGCTGGCCGCTCAGGTCGACGGCCGGTCCGTCGCGGGCGCCGTGGTGGAACCCGTCTCGGGGCGGGTGTGGAGCGCCGCCGAGGGCGGCGGGGCGTTCTGCGACGGGGAGCGGTTGCGGGCCTCCGGCGCGGACCGGCTGGACCTGGCCCTGGTGGGCACCGGGTTCGCCTACGAGGTCGAGCGGCGCCGCGGGCAGGCGGCGGCGACCGGCAGGCTGCTGGGGCGGGTGCGCGACATCCGGCGCTCGGGAGCGGCCTCGCTGGACCTGTGCGCGGTCGCCGCCGGCTGGCTCGACGCCTACTACGAGGTCGGGCTGAAGCGGTGGGACTGGGCCGCCGGAGCGCTCATCGCGCAGGAGGCGGGCGCGCTGCTGCGGCTGCCCGCGGCCGGGTCGACCGACGGGCTCGGGGACGAGGCGATGGTCTGCGCGGCGCCGGGCGTCGCCGACCGGCTGACCGCGGCGCTGCGCGACGTGGGGGCGTTCGAGGTGTGAACGACGTGATGCCCGCCTCCCGTCCTGGACGGGAGGCGGGCATCACCGCGTTCGAGGGATCAGCAGGCCACGTTGCGGGCGGCCTCCAGGAGGTCCTCGTCGACCTGCGGCGGCCGGACCTCCTGCTCGGCCGAGCCCTGCGGCTGCCGGTTCTTCAGCTCCTGCAGGATCTGCCGGGCCTCCGGCTTGTTCCGGATGTCCCGGAAGTCCTTGCCCAGCGCCAGGTCCAGGCCGTCGCCGTCGCGGTCGTCGCGCACCAACTGCGCGCACGGGACCATCAGGCTCAGCGTGCGGGCCGCGCTCGCCCCGGCGGCGCCGAAGCGGATCTGGCCGTGGCAGTCGAGGTCGTAGTTCGGGTAGACCGGGTCGTTGTCCGGCTCGCCGCCCGGCGCGAACCCGTAGTTCGTCAGCTCCTGGCTGATCAGGCCGGCCTGGTTGGCCTCGCCGTTGCCGTTGAGCACCCGCACCTTCACGTCGCGCGCGGTGATCGGGTTGGTGCGGTCCAGCGCGTCGCGGGGCAGCATCTGGCCCAGCGCGGGCGGTTCCCGCCCCGCGTCGGCGCCGGGCTCCGGCGGTGCGGTCGGAGCACCGGGAACGGTGCACCGGGTCGCGGTCTCGACGTCCTCGGTGGTCTCGAAGACCCGGGTCCACATCAGACCGGACAGGACGACCAGCAGCCCCAGCACCAGGAGAGCGGGAAGCGGTCGCCGTCGCCGGTATCGAGGGCCTTGGCGGCCCCAGCGTGAAGTCGCGGCTGACACGTCCTGCCACTCTCCTCTTGCCGTCATCGGATCGGACGTTGCGCGATCAGCCTAGGCGTTCGCGTTGTGTTCCGCGTCGCCGGACGGGCCGTCGTGTCGCACTTGTTGCGTCTGCTGTTGCAGACGTTCGGGTGATCTTGTCGGATGCCTCGGTGCAGTGCACACCACACATATGGGTGACCTCATGCGTCTGCGGCCCGGGGATGGGCTACCCTCTCGGCGCCTCGGGCAGTGACGGGGAGCGAGAACGGCTCGTTTCAGGGGGAACTTGGGGCGCAGCAGGCGAGATCACCGTCACGCACGCCCCCGGGCACAAATGAGAGCCCTGGAACGTTTACCAGCGGCACACCATTGCAGTCTCCACTATCGCAGGGGTGAATCACGATGGCGACCGACTACGACGCTCCGCGCCGCAGCGAGTCCGAGGAAATGACGGAAGACTCGCTGGAGGAGCTCAAGGCGCGGCGCAACGAAGCGCAATCCGGCGTCGTCGACGCCGATGAATCGGAGATCGCGGAGAACTTCGAGTTGCCGGGAGCCGATCTGTCCGGTGAGGAGATGACCGTCAAGGTCCTGCCCAAGCAGGCCGACGAGTTCACCTGCTCCAGCTGCTTCCTGGTGCACCACCGCAGCAGGCTGGCCGAGGAGCGCAACGGCGGTCTGATCTGCCGCGACTGCGCTGCTTGAGCAGTACCGGACGGGGGTCCGCAGGCGGGGTGGCCTGCGGTGACGCCCGGACGGGGCCGGTGGCGAGGGCGACCTGGAGGGGCGTTCTCGCGGCTCGGGCCACAGCTGTCCGGGCGCAGCGCGACCCCGCGGCTCGAATCGGTGGTTCACCGGTTCGAGCGAAGCGGGGAATCGGCTGCGGCGAGTCGGCGGACGCGGCGAATGGCTACGGCGAAGACCGAACACGGACCTGGGCTCACGAGTGCTCGTGCGCCCAGGTTCGTTGTTTCCCGGGACCGTTCGCCCCGATGAGTCGCGCGCGGTGAACGGGTCGCCGCGCAAGTCCGTTCAACTCCGCAATGCGGCGGCCAATTGCTCCGGACGGCGGGAACTCACCACCCAGTAGGGGGTGGGATCGTCCTCGTCGTTGAGCCAGATGCGCACCGAAGCGGGCGCCCACGGGCGGTGCAGCACGAATGCGGCCGGGTCGAGTTCCGGGCCCAGCGCGCGCCGCTTCTCCGCGGCGGGCACCACCTCGGCGTCCTCGATGAACCGCAGCGGCACGTGCGCGTCGCCGACCCACAGCTCGCCGCCGGTGACCTCGAGCTTCGTGCGGCCGAGCCACAGCGGGACGGCCACCGCGATCGGCAGCAGCAGCACGTACGGCAGCCACGCCCGGATGCCCGGGTAGCCCATGTGCACCTCGGCGGCCAGCAGGCCCGCCATCACCAGCGGCAGCGGCCACGTCCACCAGGCCGCGTAGAGCCGTTCCCGGTAGGTCCGCGACTCGCCGATGTTCGCCTGACCGGGGGCCTCCGCGGCGGGGCTGGTTGCTTCTGCGCTCTCCGACACGCCTCCAGGGTAGTCTCGCCGCCCGTGCCGAACGTGAAGGTCCTGTTGACCCGTCTCGACCCCGAAGTGCCGATCCCGTCGTACGCCCGGCCCGGTGATGCCGGTGCCGATCTGGTGACGACCAGCGACCTCGTGCTGCGACCCGGCGAGCGAGCGCTCGTCGGCACCGGGGTCTCGCTGGCCTTACCCGAGGGGTACGCCGGATTCGTGCACCCCCGTTCCGGGCTCGCCGCGCGCGCCGGGTTGGGGGTGGTGAACTCCCCGGGCACGATCGACTCCGGGTACCGCGGTGAGATCAAGGTGTGCTTGATCAATCATGATCGTGCTGAGACGTTGTCGCTGCGGCGCGGTGACCGCATCGCCCAGCTCGTCGTGCAGCGCGTGGAGTGCGCGGTGTTCGAAGAGGTCGAGGCGCTGCCCGAATCGCAGCGGGGGACCGGTGGGCACGGATCCACCGGCGGGCACGAGGTGCTGACGGGGCCGGCGTCCGCCGGGGCCGAGCACAGGACGGAGGTCTGAGGGGATGTTCGGAAAGGGCCGTCGCGGGCGGGACTCGCGGCAGGACGAGGTCGCGGCTCCGGAGAACCCGCCGGAGGTCGTCGAGGGCGAGTCGGGGCTGGGGCCCTACGACCTCAGCGAACTCCCCACGGGCGACCGGATGGAGCGGCTGGACCTGGGCTCGGTGCGGCTGCCGGTCCCGGAGGGCAGCCAGCTGCAGGTCGAGGTGGACCCGGCGGGACCGGTCCGCGCGGTGCACCTGGTGACCCGGGTGGGCAGGCTCACCATCAGCGCGTTCGCCGCTCCGCGCAGCGCCGAGCTGTGGCCGGAGGTCCGCGCCGAGCTCACCGCGCAGCTGCGCAAGGACGGCGCCACGGTCCACGAGGAAGAGGGCGAGTGGGGCCGGGAGCTCGTCGGCGACTCGCCGCGCGCCGCGCTGCGCTTCGTCGGCGTCGACGGGCCGCGCTGGATGGTCCGCGGCGTCGCCGCCGGGCCGGGGGAGACCGCCGAGGCCTGCTCGAAGCTGCTGTACACGGTGCTCGACGAGACCGTGGTGGTTCGCGGGGACGATCCGCTGCCGGTGCGCACGCCGCTGCCGATCGAGCTGCCGGAGTCCATCGCGCGGCACATCCAGCAGGCGCAGAACGGCGAGCAGCAGCAGGCCTGAGCACGAAGTCGATCACACCTTCGAGTGATCGACTTCGATTTGGCGCCAGGGTGGCGACGCGCGGCTGAGCGCGGGCTACGCTGGTGTTCGGAGCGCGCAGCAGTGCCCCGAGAAGTCAGCGGAAGACCCGGTGGCCCGCCGTTCCCGACGGGCTCCCGGCGGTCGTGTTCCAGTCCCAGGCGTACGTGGAGCGCTAGCGATGAGCAACACCGGGGGCGGCTACTGGCACCGCCTCATGCGTCGGTTGACCAGCGACGTCGCCGAGCTCGACGCCGACGACCTCTCCGAGCGCGCACAGGCGGACGGGGCGCAGCGTGCCTGCGACTGCCGGTGCGGCCAGGAGGCCGTGGTGCTGGGCAGGCTGCGCAGCGTGGACATGTCCCCGAAGAACTCCGCTCCGACGCTGGAAGCGGAGCTGTTCGACGGCACCGAGGGCGTGACCCTCGTGTGGCTGGGGAGGCGCCGGATCACCGGCATCGAACCCGGTCGCACCATCAAGGCCCGCGGCCGGATCGCGGTCCGCGACGGCTGCAAGGTGCTGTACAACCCCTACTACGAGTTGCAGAACACCGCATGAGCGAACGCGAGACACCGCCCGCCGACCAGCGGCCCGCCGCCGAGCCGACCACCGGCCAGGAACCGGCGGGAGCCGCCGCCGAGGCCGCCACTCCGCTGTCCGAGAAGACCCTGCTGGAGCAGATGGGCGGGGTCTCCGGCCTCGCCTACTCGGCCGTGCCGATCGTGGTGTTCGTCATCGTCAACGCGATCGCCGGGATGATGCCGGCCATCTGGTCCGCGGTCGGGCTCGCGGTGGCCATCGCGGTGTGGCGGCTGGTGCGCAAGGAACCGCTGCAACCCGCGATCTCCGGGGTGCTGGGCGTGGCGGTGTGCTCGTTCATCGCCTACCGCTCCGGGGACGCGAAGGGCTTCTTCCTGCTGGGCATCTGGACCAGCCTGGTGTACGGCGGGGTGTTCCTGGTGTCGGTGCTGGCGCGCTGGCCCCTGGTGGGCGTCGCCTGGTCCGCGCTGAACTCGCTCGGCTTCGACTGGCGCAAGCAGCGGGCCGCGCTGCGCGCCTACGACGTCGCCACGCTCGCGTGGGTCGTGGTGTTCGCCGCGAAGTACGTGGTGCAGCAGTGGCTGTACGACGCCAACGAGACCGCGTGGCTCGGCTTCGCCCGCATCGCCATGGGCTACCCGCTGACGGTGCTGGCGCTGCTGGTCACGGTGTGGGCGATCCGCCGCGCCACGAAGATCGCGCAGGAAGCCGCGGACCGCGAGCAGGCGGAGAACAACGCGGCGGACGCAGCCGCGTACACCCGCCACGCGCTTCCCGAAGACGGGAGCTGAGCTCCGCCCGCAGGTGGAACGCGCCGGTCGTGCGCGGCGGGTCCTGTCGTTCCTCAGCCGCGAGCCGCGTTTCCGACCACCCGGACCGATCCGCGGGTGCTCAGCGGTGTGCTCGCCGGGGACGGCGCCTGCTCCCGTGGCGGAGCCGGTGCGGACGATTCCGCGGCGAAGGCGTCGCCGAGGTTCCGCCGACCCGCCCGCCGGAAGACGCTTCCGCGGACCGGTCGCTCAGCGGCCGTGGACCGCTTCCCGGATCTGCTGTTCGACCTCGGCCGCGGCCACGAACAGCAGCTCGTCGCCTGCCTCCACCGGGTCGTCCTGCTGCGGGACGATGACCCGGCCGCCGCGCAGGATCGTCACCAGCGCCGCGTCCGCGGGCAGCGCCAGGTCGCGGACCCTGCGGCCCGCGAGCGAGGTCTCCGGGGGCAGGGTGATCTCCACCAGGTTCGCTTGGCCCTGGCGCAACGTCATCAGCCGCACCAGGTCACCGACGTTGACGGCCTCCTCGACCATCGCGGCGAGCATCCGCGGCGTGGACACGGCCACGTCGACGCCCCAGGAGGTGGTGAACAGCCACTCGTTGCGGGGGTCGTTGACCCGGGCGACGACGCGGCGCACCGCGAACTCGGTCTTCGCCAGCAGCGAGACCACCAGGTTCACCTTGTCGTCGCCGGTGGCGGCGATGACCACGTCGCAGGACTGCAACCCGGCCTCCTCCAGCGAGGCGAGCTCGCAGGCGTCGGCGAGGACCCATTCCACGTCGGGGATGGTCTTCGGCCGGTAGTTCTCGGTGCTGCGCTCGATGAGCATGACCTGGTGGCCGCCGTCGAGCAGCTCCCCGGCGATGGAGTGGCCGACGGCCCCGGCGCCGGCGATCGCGATGCGCATCACTCGGTCTCCTCTGGTGCGCGCAGCGCCGCCGCGGTGACGTCGGTGACGGTGCCGGACAGCGCGGCGACGTAGACGTCGTCGTCGGCTTGGATGACGGTCTTGCGGTCGGGGAGCACGCCGTTGCCGAAGCGCATCACGAACGCCACCCGTGCGCCGGTGCTCTCCTCCAGCTCGACGATGCGCCTGCCCACCCAGTCCTCGTGCAGCGGCAGCTGCAAGACCGCGACGGCGCCGGAGGGTTCGCGCCACGCGGTCGCGACCCCTTCCGGCAGCAGCATCCGCAGGAAGCGGTCGGTGGTCCACGGGACGGTGGCGACGGTGGGGATGCCGAGCCGCTCGTACACGGCGGCGCGCTTCGGGTCGTAGATGCGGGCGACGACGTGCTCCACGCCGAACGTCTCGCGCGCCACCCGGGCGGCGATGATGTTCGAGTTGTCGCCGTTGGAGACGGCGGCGAACGCCGCGGCGGATTCGATGCCCGCTTCCGCCAGCACGTCCCGGTCGAAACCGTTGCCGGTGACCTGGCGGCCCGCGAAGTCCTTGCCGAGCCGGTGGAACGCGGCCTCGTCCTTGTCCACCACGGCGACGGTGTGGTCGAGCCGTTGCAGGGCGGCGGCGAGGGATGCCCCCACCCGGCCGCAGCCCAGGATCACGACGTGCACGGCCTTGTCTCCTCATCACGGGCGTTCGGCGGCACGGCGGCCGACCGCCGCGCCAGCGTGACGGTACCCGGCGGGGCAGCTGCGCGACTCCGCACACGTGCCGACGGGGGCGACCGCCGCTCCCAGCGTGTGCACGGTAGCCGAGGCCGACGGCGCCGCTCACGCGGCCGGGGGCGGGGAGACGTGGGCCACGGGCGGGCCCGGCGGCGCGCGCGGGACGAGCACTTACGCTCATGCCCGTGTCCAAGCTCGCGACCGCGACGAAACGCCTGCTGGTAGGGCGCCCGTTCCGCAGTGACCGGTTGTCGCACACGCTGTTGCCGAAACGGCTGGCGCTGCCCGTGTTCGCCTCCGACGCCATGTCCTCGGTGGCCTACGCACCGGAAGAGATCTTCCTGGTGCTGTCCGTGGCCGGTCTGTCGGCCTACGCGTGGACGCCGTGGGTGGGGGCGCTGGTCGCGCTCGTGATGCTCACCGTGGTGGCCAGCTACCGGCAGAACGTGCGGGCCTACCCGTCCGGCGGTGGTGACTACGAGGTCGCCACCGTGAACCTGGGCAGGCACGCGGGGCTGACGGTGGCCAGCGCGCTGCTGGTCGACTACGTGCTGACCGTGGCGGTGTCGATCTCCTCGGCGGCGGCGAACGTGGGCGCGCTGATCCCGTTCGTGTCCACCCACAAGGAGTGGTTCGCGGTCGCGGCGATCGTGCTGCTCACCGCCGTCAACCTGCGCGGGCTGCGCGAATCCGGCGGGTTCCTGGCCGTGCCGGTGTACGCGTTCCTGTTCGGCGTGCTCGGGATGATCGCGTTCGGCCTGTTCCGGGCCGTGGTGCTGGACCAGCCGATGCGCGCCGAGAGTTCGACCGTCGAGGTCATGCCGGACGAGAGCCAGCTGGCCGGGCTCGCGTTCGTGTTCCTGGTGATGCGCGCGTTCTCGCAGGGCGCGGCGGCGCTGACCGGTGTCGAGGCGATCAGCAACGGCGTGCCCGCGTTCCAGAAGCCGAAGTCGCGCAACGCGGCGACGACGCTGCTGCTGATGGGCGGCATCTCGGTGACGATGCTGATGGGCCTGATCTGGCTCGCGCAGCTCACCGGGGTGCGGCTCGCGGAGAACCCGGCGGCGCAGATCATCTCCGCGCCGCCCGGCTACGTGCAGCACACGATGGTGGCGCAGCTCGCGGGCGCGGTGTTCGACGTGTTCCCGCCCGGCGCGTTCTTCGTGACGGCGGCGACCGCGATCATCCTGGTGCTGGCCGCGAACACCGCGTTCAACGGGTTCCCGGTGCTCGGCTCGATCCTCGCCCAGGACCGCTACCTGCCGCGCCAGTTCCACACCCGCGGCGACCGGCTGGCGTTCTCCAACGGCATCCTGTTCCTCGCCGCGTTCGCGGTGGTCCTGGTGCTGGCCTTCGACGCCGAGGTCACCCGGCTGGTGCAGCTGTACGTGGTGGGCGTGTTCGTGTCGTTCACGGTGAGCCAGACCGGCATGGTGCGGCACTGGAACCGGCTGCTGCGCAAGGAGCAGGACCAGGCGGCGCGGCGCCGGATGCGGCGCTCCCAGGCGATCAACGCGTTCGGGCTGGTGCTGACCGGGTCGGTGCTGCTGATCGTGCTGGTGACGAAGTTCGCGAAGGGCGCGTGGATCGCGCTGGCGGCGATGGGCGCGATCTACCTGCTGATGACGGCGATCCGCAGGCACTACGACTCGGTGCAGGAGGAGCTGGCGGAGTACGACGCCGAGCCCGCGGTGCTGCCCTCCCGCAACTACGCCCTCGTGCTCGTCTCGCAGCTGCACCTGCCGACGCTGCGCGCGCTGGCCTACGCGCGCGCCACCCGGCCGGACACGCTCGAGGCGGTCACCGTGAACGTCGACGACACCGGGACCAGGAAGCTCACCGCCACCTGGGAGTCGAAGGACATGCCGGTGCCGCTCAAGGTCATCGAGTCCCCGTACCGTGAGGTGACCCGGCCGCTGATCGAGTACGTGAAGCGGATCCGCCGCAACAGCCCCCGCGACGTGGTCACGGTGTTCATCCCGGAGTACGTGGTGGGGCATTGGTGGGAGCAGGTGCTGCACAACCAGAGCGCGTTGCGGCTCAAAGGCAGGTTGCTGTTCGAGCCGGGGGTGATGGTGACGAGCGTGCCGTGGCAGCTCGCGTCGTCGACCCGGGCGAAGCAGCGCGCCAAGACACGGGTGATGCCGGGCGCGTTGCGCCGCGGTTTGGGCGAATCGAAGGGGACTGAACGTCGGTGACCGTGAAGTTGGATTGGACCGGCAGGCGCCTGAAGCTGGACGTGGGGCCGGTCGCGCACGGCGGCCACTGCGTGGCCAGGCACGAGGGACGTGTCGTGTTCGTGCGGCACGCGCTACCCGGTGAGGTGGTGCTGGCCGAGGTCACCGACGACCCGGGCAAGGGCTTCTGCCGGGCGGACGCGGTCGAGGTGTTCACCGCGGCCGAAGGGCGCGTCGCGCCGCCGTGCCCGCTCGCCGACATGGCGCTGGGCCACGACCGCTGCGGTGGCTGCGACTGGCAGCACGCCGACCACGGCACGCAGCGGGAGCTGAAGGCGGCGGTCCTGCACGAGCAGCTGCAGCGCCTCGCCGGACTGGACCGGCACGTCGAGGTCCAGGAGCTGCCGGGCGGCCCGCTGCGCTGGCGCACCCGGGTGCGGCTGTCCGTGGACCGGGTCGGGCGGCCCGGGTTCCACCCGCACCGCAGCCACCGGGTGCTGCCGGTGCAGGACTGCCCGATCGCGGTGCGCGGCGCGCTGGACGGGCTCGCCGACCGGGAATGGCCGCAGGGCGCCGAACTGGAGGTCGCCACCGACGCGGACGCCGCCGTGCACGTGACCCTGCGGGAACGCGCGCCGCAGCGCCGCCGCGGCAAGCGCGGTGCCGTCGTGAGCACGCCGGTGCACGACTCCGGCACGGCCCGGGAGCAGGCCGCGGGCCGCTCCTGGGACGTGTCCGCGGACGGGTTCTGGCAGGTGCACCCGGCCGCCGCCGACACCTTCGCGCGGGTCGTCGCCCGGATGGCGCAGGTGCCGGCGGGCGGGGTGGCCTGGGACCTCTACGGCGGGGTGGGGCTGTTCGCCGCGGTGCTGGCCGAGCAGGCCGGGCCTGCCGGGGACGTGCTGCTGGTGGAGTCCTCGCGGCGGGCCACCGAGGACGCGGTGGCGAACCTCCGCGACCTCCCGCAGGTCTCGTTCCGGGCGGGCACCGTGGAGGAGGTGCTGGCCGACGAGGAGCTGCCGGAGCCGGACGTGGTGGTGCTCGACCCGCCGCGCAAGGGCGCCGGGCGCCGCATCGTCGAGGCCGTGTGCGCGGCGCGCCCCGCACGCGTGGTGCACGTCGCCTGCGATCCGGCGGCGCTGGCCCGGGACGTGAGCCTGTTCGCCGAGCAGGGCTACCGGCTCGCGGACCTCGAGGCGTTCGACGCGTTCCCGATGACCCACCACATGGAGTGCATCGCCCTGCTGACCCGCGACTGATGCCTCGTCTCCGCCGCCGTCTGCTGCGTGGAGGTGGGGTGGCGGAACCTCAGCGGTTCCCCTGCTGCGGGATCGTTTTCACCGGTGGCTCCGCCACAGGCGAAAACGCTGTCCTCGCGGGGGAACCGCTGAGAACCCGCGGGTGGTCCGGCTGGTCAGGTGGTCTGCGGCTCAGCGGCTTCGCCGCTGACGGGAAACAGACGGAGAACCCACCTGGCAGGTCGGGGGCAGGCGGTGCGGGCTGGTGGGCGGCCCGCCGGACCGGTGGGCCGTCCCCTCGAACGTGGGGCGTGTGCGGTGCGTGGTCGCGTTGGTCGGAACGGGTGGTGATGTTCCGCCCGAGTGGAGGAAATCCCGCTGCGCAGCCCAGGCCCAGCTGTCGCCTGGTGTCCGTTGTGGCCGGTGAGACCGGTGCGGGCGTCGCCCTGACCGGTGATCGGAGCTCCCGGGAGGCGTGCGTACCTTGTCCGGAGCGGGTGGTCGTGCTCCGTAGACTGGTCGCGGTTCCCCGAGGGTGAGCCCGGCCGTCGCGAGGCGCCCCGCCCCGGTGGTGAAGGCATGTGATGCGGGATGACGAACGAGGTGGAGCGGTGACGCTGCTGGAATCCGTGCAAGGTCCGGCCGACCTGAAACGCCTGGAGCACGGTGAGCTGGTGGAGCTGGCCGCTGAGATCCGCTCCTTCCTGATCGAGAAGGTGTCCCGCACCGGCGGGCACCTGGGACCGAACCTGGGCGCGGTGGAGCTGACCCTGTCGGTGCACCGGGTGTTCGACTCGCCGCGGGACGCGGTGGTCTTCGACACCGGGCACCAGGCGTACGTGCACAAGATCGTGACCGGCCGCCAGGAGGGCTTCGACCGGCTGCGCAAGCGGGACGGCCTGTCCGGCTACCCGTCGCGCGCCGAGAGCGAGCACGACCTGGTGGAGAACTCGCACGCCTCCACCTCGCTGTCCTACGCGGACGGGCTGGCCCGGTCGTTCCAGCTCACCGGTGGCGGCAGGCACGCGGTGGCGATCGTCGGCGACGGCGCGCTCACCGGCGGCATGTGCTGGGAGGCGCTGAACAACATCGCCGCCGACCAGGAACGCCCGCTGGTCATCATCGTCAACGACAACGGCCGCTCCTACGCGCCCACCATCGGCGGGTTCGCCGAGCACCTCTCGGCGCTGCGGCTCAACCCGGGTTACGAGAAGGCGCTGGAGCGCGGCCGCAGCACGCTGCGCAACCTGCCGGTGGTCGGCAGGCCGCTCTACACCGGTCTGCACGCCGCGAAGTCCGGGCTCAAGGACGCGTTCAGCCCGCAGGTGATGTTCTCCGACCTCGGCATCAAGTACCTCGGGCCGGTCGACGGCCACGACATGAAGGCCATGGAGCAGGCGCTGCAGATGGCGCGCTCCTTCGGCGGCCCGGTGATCGTGCACGCGGTCACCCGCAAGGGCAACGGCTTCGCCCCGGCGGAGAACCACGAGGCCGACCAGATGCACCAGGTGAAGGTGATCAACCCGGAGACCGGGCTGCCGACCTCGCCGACGCCGAAGAGCTGGACGAACGTGTACTCCGACGAGCTGGTGCGCATCGGTGGCGAGCGCTCCGACGTGGTGGCGATGACCGCCGCGATGCTCGGGCCGACCGGCCTGGACAAGTTCGCGAAGGCCTACCCGGACCGCTGCTTCGACGTGGGCATCGCCGAGCAGCACGCGATGACCTCCGCCGCGGGCATGGCGATGGGCGGGCTGCACCCGGTGTTCGCGGTGTACTCGACGTTCCTGAACCGCGCGTTCGACCAGCTGCTGATGGACGTGGCGCTGCACCGCCAGCCGGTGACGGTGACCTTGGACCGCTCCGGCATCACCGGTGACGACGGCGCCAGCCACAACGGCATGTGGGACATGTCGATCCTCGGCCTGATCCCGGGCATCCGGGTGGCGGCGCCGCGCGACGCGGTGACGCTGCGGGAGGAGCTGCGCGAGGCCGTGGCCGTCGACGACGGACCGACGGTGGTGCGGTTCTCCAAGGGCTCGGTCATCGAGGAGGTCCCGGCGCTGGAACGCGTCGGCGGCATCGACGTGCTGCACCGGCCGGACGGGGGCGAGCGCAGCGACGTGCTGCTGGCCGTCGTCGGCGCGTTCGGCGAGACCGCGGTGGCCGCGGCCCGGCGGCTGGCCGCGCAGGGCATCGGCGTCACCGTCGTCGACCCGCGCTGGGTGACGCCGGTCCCGGAGCAGGTCGTGACCATGGCGGCCGAGCACGAGCTGGTCGTCACCCTGGAGGACGGCGGCAGGCACGGCGGCTTCGGCTGGTCGCTGGCGGCCGCGCTGCGCGACGCCGGGGTGGACGTGCCGCTGCGCGACCTGGCGGTGCCCAACGAGTTCCTGCAGCACGCCTCCCGCGAGCAGGTGCTGGCCGACCTGGGCCTCACCGAGCAGGACGTGGCGCGCCGCGTCACCGAGTGGGTCGCGGACCGGCTCCGCGACAAGCAGCAGGCGACCGAGCTGGACAGCCCGGCCCGCCGCGAAGCCTGAGCAACACCCTCGACGGCCCCTCCACTCGCGGGTGGAGGGGCCGTCGTCGCGACCGCTGGTGATCCCCGCCGGAGCCGGTTGTGGCACGGTGAACCGGTGCGAATCCTTGTCGTGGAGGACGAGCAGCCGCTGGCCGACGCCGTCGCCCGCGGGCTGCGCAGGGAAGGCATGGCCGTGGACGTCGCCTACGACGGCGAGAGCGGCCAGGAGAAGGCGTCGATCACCCGCTACGACGTGATGGTGCTGGACCGGGACCTGCCGGTGATGTCCGGGGACGAGCTGTGCCGCCAGGTGGTGGCCTCCGGCGAGCTGACCCGGGTGCTGATGCTCACCGCCAGCGGCACCGTGCAGGACCGGGTGGACGGCCTGTCGCTGGGCGCCGACGACTACCTGGCGAAGCCGTTCGCGTTCCCGGAGCTGATCGCGCGGGTGCGGGCGCTGGGCAGGCGCGCGACCCCGGCGGTGCCACCGCTGCTGACCGCGCGCGGCCTGGTGCTGGACCCGGCGCGGCGGGTGGTGCGGCGCGACGGCGCCGAGGTGGAGCTGACCCGCAAGGAGTTCGGCGTGCTGGAGGTGCTGCTGGCGGCGGGCGGCGCGGTGGTCAGCTCGGAGGAGCTACTGGAGCGGGTGTGGGACGAGCACGCCGACCCGTTCACCACCACCGTGCGGGTCACGATGATGACGTTGCGCAAGAAGCTCGGCGAGCCCGCGGTCATCGACACCGTCGTCGGCTCCGGCTACCGGGTGCCGTCGGCGGGCCGCGCCGAGCACAGCGGGGCGTGAGCGTGGGCCGAACGGCGGTGCCACCCGGCTTGCGCCCGCTGATCCGGCGCGGTCCCGGGCTGCGCGCCCGGTTGACGCTGCTGGCGACCGGCCTGGTCGCCGCGGTGAGCGGACTGCTGCTGTGGCTGGGCTGGGTGCTGGTCGGCAACGTGGTCGCGGGCGTGCCGCGGCTGCCCCCGGGCGGCCTGGTCCGGGTGGGCGAGGTGCTGGTGCCCGCCGAGCAGCTCGGGGCCGCGCTGCGCACCTCCGCCCGCCAGCAGGTGCTCGGCGCCGGTGGTGCCGCCTTCGTGGCGGTGGTGCTGGCGGCGGCGGTGCTGGCGTGGACGGTGACGGGCCGGGTGCTGCGCCCGCTGCAGGAGGTGACCGATTCGGCGCGGCGGCTGTCCGCGGAGTCGCTGGACGAGCGGATCGCGCTGGGCGGCCCGCGGGACGAGGTCGCGGAGCTGGCGGACACGTTCGACGCGATGCTGGACCGGTTGCAGGCCGCGTTCGACTCGCAGCGCCGCTTCGTCGCCAACGCCAGCCACGAGCTGCGCACGCCGCTGGCGGTGATCCGGACCGAGCTGGACGTGACGTTGAGCGATCCGGACGCCGACGCCGAGGAGCTGCGCCGGATGGCCGAGGTGCTGCGCGAGGCCGCGACCAGGGCGGAACGGCTCGTGGAGGCGCTGCTGCTGCTGGCCCGCACCGACGGCGCCGAACTGGGGCGCGGCGAGCGGGTGGACCTCGCCGAGGTGGCGGCCCGCGCCCGGCGCGGCGTCGAGGCGGAGGCGCAGGCGCGCTCGGTGCGGATCACCTGCGGCGGCGGGCCCGCGGTCGTGCTGGGCGATCCGGAGCTGCTGGAGCGGGTGGCCGGGAACCTGCTGGAGAACGCGGTGCGGCACAACGCCGACGGCGGCTGGGCGGAGGTCGTCGCGGAGGTCGCGGGCCCGGTGGCGCGGCTGCGGGTGTCCTCCTCCGGCCCGCGGATCGATCCGGGCCAGGTGGACGCGCTGTTCGACCCGTTCCGCCGTGCCGGGGTGCAGCGCACCGCCCGGACCGGCGCCGGGCTGGGCCTGTCCATCGTCCGCGCCGCCGTCACCGCCCACGGCGGCCGCGTCACCGCCACCCCCGTCGACGGCGGCGGCCTCACCGTTCAGGTCGAACTGCCCGCGTGGCGGTGAGGGCCGGGGCGTTCGGCGGTGGGCGGCATCCGGTTCGGCGGTGCCGCGCGATGTTCCCGGGAGGTCGGCACCGCGCCCGTTCATCGAGTCGGGCGACGGCACCACCGGCTGCGGAGGACCGCGGAACCGCGGGTGACCGGATCGCGCGGGGGTACCGATCCGCGTGGTCCACCGCCCCGGAACGACGCAGGGCCGGGGAGGTGGTGCCGCCCCGGCCCTGCTGCGACTCGTCCGATCAGGCGGGCACCGAGGCCACGCCCTTCGGCAGGAACCGCGTGCCGTTGACCTGCTCGGCGATGCCGGAGCGGTCCAGGTAGGCGGTGATGCCGCCCAGCCAGAACGGCCAGCCCGCGCCGAGCAGCATGCACAGGTCGATGTCCTGCGCCTCGGCGACGACGCCCTCGTCGAGCATCAGCCGGATCTCCTGGGCCAGCGCCTCCAGCGCCCGGTCCCGCACCTGCTCCGAGGTCGACGGGTTCGAGCCCTGCTCCCACAGCGCGACGACCTCGGGGTCGACGACCTGGCCGCCCTGCTCGTCCTGCTGCCACACGGCGGTCTTGCCCGCCTTGACGAACCGCTGCAGGTTCTCGCTGATGCCGAACCGGTCCGGGAACGCCGCGTGCATCGTCTCGTTGACGTGCTGGGCGACGGCCGGGCCGACGAGCTGCAGCAGCACCAGCGGGCTCATCGGCAGGCCCAGCGGGGTCAGGGCGCGGTCGGCCACGTCGAACGGGGTGCCCTCGTCGACGGCGGCGATGATCTCGCCCATGAAGCGGGTCAGCAGCCGGTTCACCACGAACGCCGGGGCGTCCTTGACCAGCACGCTGGACTTCTTGAGCTGCTTGCTGACCGAGAACGCGGTGGCCAGCGAGGCGTCGTCGGTCCGTTCGCCGCGCACGATCTCCAGCAGCGGCAGCACGGCGACCGGGTTGAAGAAGTGGAAGCCCACGACCCGCTCGGGGTTGGTCAGCTTCGAGGCCATCTCGGTGATCGACAGCGAGGAGGTGTTGGTGGCCAGCACGGCCTCCGGGGAGACGTGCTGCTCCAGCTCGGCGAACACCTTCTGCTTGACCGTCATCTCCTCGAAGACGGCTTCGATGACGAAGTCGGCGTCCGCGAACGCGGCCTTGTCCAGCGACCCGGTGACCAGCGCCTTGAGCCGGTTCGCGCCGTCGGGGGAGAGCCTGCCCTTGCCGAGGAGCTTGTCGATCTCGCCGTGGATGTAGGCGACGCCGCGGTCGATGCGCTCCTGGTCGACGTCGGTGATGACCACCGGCACCTTGAGGCGGCGCACGAACAGCAGCGCCAGCTGCCCGGCCATCAGCCCGGCGCCGACGACGCCGACCTTCTTGACCTCGCGGGCCAGCGACTTGTCCGGAGCACCGGCTGGCCGCTTGACCCGCTTCTGGGTGAGGTCGAAGGAGTACAGCCCGGCGCGCAGCTCGTCGGACATGAGCGCGTCGGCGAGCGCCTCGGTCTCGGCCGCGTACCCGGCGTCGAGGTCGTTGCCGCGGGCCAGTTCGAGCAGCTCGACGGCCTTGGCGACCGCGGGCGAGGCGCCCTGGGTGCGGGCGGTGACGATGCCCTGGGCGCGGGCGATCGCGTCGTCCCAGGCCTGGCCGCGGTCGATCTCGGCGCGCTGCACGGTCTGCTCGCCGCCGACCACGCGCACCGCCCAGCGGATCGACTCCTCGAGGAAGTCGGCGCTCTCCAGCTGCGCGTCGAAGATGCCCAGGCCGGTGGCCTTCTTCGCGTTGAGCATCTTGTTCTGGTTCAGCGCGTTCTCGATGATCACGCTGACCGCGGCGTCCGCGCCGATCAGGTTCGGCAGCAGCTGGGTGCCGCCCCAGCCGGGGAACAGGCCGAGGAAGCACTCCGGGAACGCGATCGCGTTCACGCTCTCCGACACGGTCCGGTAGTGGCAGGACAGCGCCAGCTCCAGGCCGCCGCCCAGCGCCGCGCCGTTGACGAACGCGAAGGTGGGGATGGTCGACTCGGTGAGCCTGCGGAACACGTCGTGCCCGGTCTGCGCGACCTGGTGGGCGTGCACCCGCTCGCCGATCTGGGTGACGCCGGAGAGGTCGGCGCCGACGGCGAACACGAACGGTTTGCCGGTGACCGCGATCGCGGCGGGCTCGGCGGCGAACGCCTCGTCCAGCGCGGCGTTCAGGGCGGTGAGCCCACCGGGGCCGAACGTGGACGGCCGGGTGTGGTCGTGGCCGTTGTCGATGGTGATCAGCGCGAGCGTGCCGCCGAGCCCGGGCACGTCCAGCAGCCTGGTGCGCGCCTGGGTGACGACCTCGTCCGGGAACAGCGCTGCGAAGTCGGTCTGCGTGCTCACTTCGCGCCCCCTGCGGTGTCGAAGTTCGGGTTCTCCCAGATGACCGTGCCGCCCATGCCGAAGCCGATGCACATGGTGGTCAGGCCGTAGCGCACCTCGGGGTGCTCGGCGAAGTGCCGGGACAGCTGCGTCATCAGCCGCACCCCGGAGGAGGCGAGCGGGTGGCCGCAGGCGATGGCGCCGCCCCACGGGTTGACCCGCTGGTCGTCGTCGGCGATGCCGAAGTGCTCCAGGAAGGCGAGCACCTGCACCGCGAACGCCTCGTTGATCTCGAAGAGGCCGATGTCGGCGATGTCGAGCCCGGCGCGCTTGAGGGCCTTCTCGGTGGCCGGGATCGGGCCGACGCCCATGACCTCCGGTTCGACGCCGGCGAAGGCGTAGCCGACGAGCTTCATGCCGATGGGCAGGCCCAGCTCGCGGGCGGTCTCGGCGTCGGCGAGCACGCAGCCGGTGGCGCCGTCGTTGAGCCCGGCGGCGTTGCCCGGGGTGACCCGGCCGTGCGGGCGGAACGGGGTCTTGAGCCCGGCCAGCGCTTCGGTGGTGGTGCCGGGGCGCGGCGGCTCGTCGGCGGTGGCGAGGCCCCAGCCCTGCTCGGCGGAGCGGGTGGAGACCGGCACCAGGTCGGCGGCGATCTTGCCCGCGAGCTGCGCGGCCTCGTAGCGCTGCTGGCTCAGCGCCGCGTAGGCGTCGGTGCGCTCCTTGGTGAGGCTCGGGTAGCGGTCGTGCACGTTCTCCGCGGTCGAGCCCATGATCAGCGCGGAGGGGTCGACCACGCTGTCGGCGACGTAGCGCGGGTTCGGGTCGACGCCCTCGCCCATCGGGTGGTTGCCCATGTGCTCGACGCCGCCGGCGATGGCGATGTCGTAGGCGCCGAAGCCGATGCCGCCCGCGATGCTGGTCACCGCGGTCATCGCGCCCGCGCACATGCGGTCGATGGCGAAGCCGGGCACGGACTGCGGCAGGCCCGCCAGCAGCGAGGCGCTGCGGCCGATGGTCAGGCCCTGGTCGCCGATCTGGGTGGTGGCGGCGATGGCGACCTCGTCGATGCGCTCCGGCGGCAGCTCGGGGTGGCGCCGCAGCAGTTCGCGGATGACCTTGACGACCAGGTCGTCGGCGCGGGTCTCGGCGTAGATCCCCTTCTTGCCTGCCTTGCCGAACGGCGTGCGGACGCCGTCGACGAAGACCACGTCCCGTACGGCACGTGCGCTGCGCGGGTCGGCTGGTGCCGACGCGGGTGCGACCACGGCGTGCTCCTCACTGTGTGGGTCCTGCGTTGTGCGGGTTCCGGACCGGCCCGGCGGCGATCGTCCGGGAAGTGGGCACCGGCCCCGCCGCTACTGGTCGGTAACAGCCACTCTAGCGCTTATTACCCACCGGTAACCACCGGGTTCGGGGGGCTGGCTCGGTGTCGGTTCGCTCACAGCCCCACCTGCGGGTTCGGCCGCCGGGAGATCGCGCGGCCAGCCTACGCACCCCGGGCCCGCGCGCCCGGTGGCGACGACGCGGCGAAGATCGATTGAACCGGTCCGCGACGGGGCCGATAGTGGGTCCCATGACCGACCCAGCAGCGCTGCCCGACGCGGCCGCGTTCTTCGGCTGCCTCGCCGACCCGACCCGCCTCCGGCTGCTGCACGCCGTCGCCGCGGACGGGCCGAGCACGGTCGGGGAGCTGGCGCGGCGGCTCGGCATCGGCCAGTCCACCTGCTCGCACCACCTGCGCAGGCTCGCCGCCGCCGAGCTGGTCGTGCTGCGCGAACGGGGCAGCAGCACCTCGGTGGCGGTGGGCACCGCGCGGCTCACCGGAGCGTGGCAGGTGGCGGATCTGCTCCTCGGACTCGTGCCGGACGCCGGAGCTCCGCCGAGCACCCGAACCGGCCCGGATGCCGGAACGCGCCCAGGAATCGGAGCGTATCCAGGAACCGGAGCGCCGTCGGGAATCGGGACACCGTCAGGGACCGGAACGTCCTCAGGAGCCGGGACACCGTCGGGAACCGGAACCCGCTCAGCGGCCGGGACGGATTCGGGAGCGGGGACGGACCGGGAAGCGCGACCATCCGCGGTCGCCGGACCCGCGGCGACCGGCCCGGCCGACCCGCTCGTGCGCCCGCTCGACGCCCGCGACTGGGACGCGGTGCGGCGGATCTACGCCGAAGGCATCGCCACCGGCAGCGCCACCTTCGAGACCGAGGTGCCCGCCGCTGCCGAGCTGGACGGCAAGTGGCCGCCGGAGCACCGGTGGGTCGCCGAACTCGACGGCGAGCTCGCGGGCTGGGCCGCGCTCACCCCGGTCTCGGCGCGCCGCTGCTACGCGGGCGTCGCCGAGGTCTCGATCTACGTGGCCGCCGCCGCGCGCGGCCGCGGTGTCGGCGGGCTGCTGCTGGACCGCCAGGTCCGAGCCGCCGACGACGCCGGGCTGTGGACCCTGCAATCGGTGATCTTCCCGGAGAACCGGGCGTGCCTCGCGCTGCACCACGCGGCGGGCTTCCGCACCGTCGGCGTCCGGGAGCGCATCGGGATGCTCCGCGGCAGGTGGCGGAACACCGTGCTGGTCGAGCGCCGCCGCCCCGGCCCGGGCTGAGCGGGGCGGCGGCCCGCGGACCTAGGAGCCGCCCGGCTCGGCCTGCAGCGCGGTGCTCAACGGCGTCGCGGTCAGCCCGATCTGCCACTCCCGGGCGCCCCGCTCGCGCAGCCGGTTCGCCACCGACTCCACGCCGAGGTCCTCCGGCGGTGTCCAGCACAGCCGCCGCAGCAGGTCCGGCAGCAGCAGGTTCTCCATCGGCAGCCCGTGCTCCTCGGCGATGGCCGACATGGCCGACTTCGCCGCGGACAACCGGGCCGCGGCCGCCGGATCGCGGTCCGCCCACCGGTTCGGCGACGGCGGGCCGTCCTGCGGCGGGGAGACCACCGGCAGCTCGTCCTGGGGGAGTTCGCGGGCCGCGCGCAGCGCACCCAGCCACGTCGAGGCGCGGCGGCGCTGCTGCCTGCCGCCGAACACCGGCAGCGCGGTCAGCTCCGATTCGGTTCCCGGGTTGCTCTGCGCGGCCTGCACCACGGCGGAGTCCGGCAGGATGCGACCCGGTGCGATGTCCCGCTCCGCGGCGATGCGGTCGCGCACCTGCCACAGCGAGCGGACGGCGGCGAGCTGGCGGGCGTTGCGGATCCGGTGGATGCCGGAGGTGCGGCGCCACGGTTCGGCGCGCGGGCGGGGCGGCTCGGCGGTGCGCACCGCCTCGAACTCCTCCCACGCCCATTCGAGCTTGCCCTGGCGGGTCAGCTCCTCGCGCATCGCGTCGCGCAGGTCGATCAGCAGTTCCACGTCGAGCGCGGCGTACACCAGCCAATCGGCGGGCAGCGGGCGGCGCGACCAGTCGGCGGCGCTGTGGCCCTTCTCCAGCCGGTAGCCGAGCATGCGCTCGACGAGGGTGCCCAGCGAGACCCGGTCGAACCCGGCGAGCCGCCCGGCCAGTTCGGTGTCGAACAGCCGTTGCGGGTGCAGGTCCAGCTCGGACAGGCAGGGCAGGTCTTGGGACGCGGCGTGCAACACCCATTCGGTGTCGGCCAGCGCCGTTCTCAGGGGTTCCAGGGCACCGTTCAGCGCGACCGGATCGACCAGCACCGTTCCCGCACCGTCCCGGCGCAGTTGCACCAGGTAGGCACGTTGTGAGTACCGGTATCCGGACGCGCGTTCGGTGTCCACCGCGACCGGACCGCTCCCCGCGGCCAGTGCGGCCGCGGCGGTCTCCAGTGCTTCGGGAGTCTCCACTACCGGCGGTACGCCGTCAGCGGGCTCGGTGAGCAGCACCGGCTCGGGACGGTCGGGCTCGACGGACTCGGGGCAAGCAGCTTCCACGGATATCAGACCTTACGTGTTGCGGTCCGCCCGCGGGTGCGACCAGCCCGAGGTCGTCAAGCCCGACCGGACCCGACGATCGCGGTGGGACCTCGATTCACCCGATCAGGATCATCCGGTCATCTGATCACCCCGGCCCGCATGGCCAGGGCGACCATCTGCGCCCGGTCTCCGGTGCCCAACTTGCGGCCGATCCGAGACAGGTGACTCTTCACCGTGAGAGCGGAGAGGTTCAGCGCCTCACCGATCTCCTTGTTGGATCGGCCATCGGCCACCAGTTGCAGCACCTCGACCTCACGCCCGGACAGCTCCCGGGGCGTGTTGTCGGTTCCCGGGACCCGAGTGCCCGCTGCGAGCACCGGAGCCACGCTGGGGTCGGCATACACGCCGCCGTCGAGTACGCGGCGCACTCCGTCGGTGACGACCATCGGCGAGGCCGACTTCAGCAGGTACGCCTGAGCGCCTGCCTGGAAGGCGGCCCGGACCGCATAGGGGTCGTCGGACGAAGCGAGCACCACGATTCGCGGCCAGCCCTGGGTACGGAGTTCCGTGACCAGGTCGATGCCGGTCCCATCGGGGAGTCCGAGATCGAGGATCGCGAGGTCGCACGGACCGGTGGCCAGAGCGCGAGCCCTGGCCTCGGCCATGGATGCGGCCTCGTGCACCGTGCCGGCGCCCATCTGCAGCAACCGGGCGGCGATGGCCTCCCGGAGCAGCGGATGGTCGTCCACCACGAGCACCGTGAACAGCTCTTCCCGCGGGTGCGGGACCATGTTGGCCGGCAAAGCGCCGGCGGGCGTGGTTCGAGCGGCCTGACCTAAGCCGACGGCAGCCACGTCACTACCTCCCTGGAGTCGGTCGTGCCCCCCGACCGGCACCGGGACTCTCGACCAATCAGCCGCGCCACTGATCGACCGAAAGTGGTGTCGTCGGGGGCAGCGTAACCGCCCAAGCGGGTCAGCGGGACGATCAATCGGGTATCTATCCCGATCGAGTTGTCACCGCGGTTCGTTTTTGTCACTCATTTGGGTGGGTCTTGGTGTTTGGCGTAACGCCTTGGCGGGTCGGTGCGACACACCTTGATTGCACATCGTGAGAAAGTTGCCCGAGCAACGAATTCTGCGAGGTTTTCATGATCTCGTGAGGGGAATCCCGATCGTTAAAGATCGAGGCTCAAGCCTCTCCGCGCAGCGTCGAGCGCCGGTCCAGCACCGCCACGCCGACCGGCGGCAGGCCCGCTGCGCTGGACATCAGCTGGTGGAAGGCCGTCGCGTGCGCGCTCAGATCCGGCTCGCGGGGCGTCCACGACCCCCGCAGTTCGAGGTCGTGGCTGCGCGGCGGACCCGCGATATCGCCGAATCGGGCCGAGGACGTCAGCGTCACCGTCCCGCCCAGCACGTCGGCCGCGGCCCCCGATTCCTCCAGCGCCTCGGTCAGCCAGGACCAGCCGACGGCGGGCAGCAGCGGGTCGGCGGCCAGCTCCGGGTCGAGCTCGGCCCGCAGGTACACCACGAGCCGCAGCGCCCCCGCCCACGCCTCCGGGCGGTCCGGGTCGTGCAGCAGCACCAGGCGGGCCGTCGCCAGCTCGCCGGCCGGGCCGTTGGCCTCCGCCGCCACCGCGTACGCCCACGGCGCGAGCCGCTTCGGCGGGCGGACCTCCGTCACCTCGATCTCGGCGCGCGGAGCAGGTGCGGCCAGCGCGGCCACTGCCTGCCGGAACTCCTCGGGGATCGCCGCCATCTCAGTCACGGACCGGGACTGTAGGCCGCCGGATCGGCGCGGGGTGGGCGCCACGCCGGGCGCCGCGATCGATCGTGATCTTGCCCGCGCGTTCGGCCGCGCGAGCGTCTGCGAAGATGTCCGGCACGGCCCAGAACAGGGCCGTCGGCCCGCGCCGCGGTGGCCCGCCCGATGTCCGCGGAACCGCGCCGGGCTCCGACACCTCGACTTGTGGATGCGCCCCCGATGACCCCACCCGCCTCGGTCTCGGCTCGCCGGGACCTCGCCGAAGCCCCGCTGCTCGTGGCCGCCCGCGGCGGCGCGCCCCGGCACACGCCCGTCTGGTTCATGCGCCAAGCGGGCCGTTCGCTGCCCGAGTACCGCAAGGTCCGCGAAGGCACTCCGATGCTCCAGGCCTGCCTGACGCCGGACCTGGTCTGCGAGATCACCGCGCAGCCGGTGCGCCGCCACGGCGTGGACGCGGCCATCCTGTTCAGCGACATCGTGCTGCCGCTTTACGCAGCGGGCATCGGGCTGGACATCGTCGCGGGCACCGGGCCGGTGGTGGCCGAACCGGTGCGCGACGCGGCCGCCGTCGCCGCGCTGCCCGAACTGGACGCCGAGCAGGTCGCGCCCGTCGCGGAGGCGGTGCGGCTGCTGCTGGGCGAGCTCGGCGAGACTCCGCTGATCGGGTTCGCGGGCGCGCCGTTCACCCTCGCCTCCTACCTCGTCGAGGGCGGGCCGAGCCGCAACCACGAGCGCACCAAGGCGCTGATGCACTCCGACCCGGCCACCTGGCACGCGCTGCTGGAGAAGCTGGCCGACACGACGCTGACCTTCCTGCGCACTCAGCTCGCCGCCGGGGTGGACGCGGTGCAGCTGTTCGACTCCTGGGCGGGGGCGCTGTCGCTGCGGGACTACCGCGAGTTCGTGCTGCCGCACAGCAAGCGCATCTTCGAGGGCGTCACCGAGGCGGCCCCGGACGTGCCGAAGATCCACTTCGGGGTGGGCACCGGCGAGCTGCTGGGCGCGATGCGCTCGGCGGGCGCCGACGTCGTCGGCGTGGACTGGCGGGTGCCGCTGGACGAGGCGGTGCGCCGGCTGCGCGCGGCGGACCCGGGCCGCGAACCGGTGGTGCAGGGCAACCTGGACCCGGCCGTGCTGTTCGCCGGTCCGGACGCGGTCCGCGCCGAGGTGAGCCGCATCCTCGCCGAGGGCTCGGCCGCCGCCGGGCACGTGTTCAACCTGGGCCACGGCGTGCTGCCCACGACCGACCCCGGGGTGCTCACCGAGGTCGTGCGGCAGGTGCACGCCGAGAGCGCCCGCTCGTGACCCGCGTCGCCGTCGTCGGCGGCGGCGTCAGCGGGCTGGCCGCCGCGCACCGGCTGCGCCGCTCGCTCGGCCCGGACGCGGAGATCGTGCTGGTCGAGCAGACCGGCGAGCTGGGCGGCAAGCTGCGCACGCAGCCGCTGGCCGGGGTGGAGCTGGACCTGGGAGCGGAGGCGTTCCTCGCCCGGCGCCCCGAAGTCCTGCGGCTCGCCGAGGAGCTCGGCCTGGCCGACGACGTGGTGCACCCGGGCCCGGTCGGCGCGCGGGTGCGCGCGGGCGGCGCCCTGCACCCGCTGCCCGCGGGCACCGTGATGGGCGTGCCCGCGGATCCGGACTCCGTCGCAGGCGTGCTGTCCCCGGCCGGGGTCGCCGCGGTGCGCGCCGAAGCCGAGCTCCCGCCGCTGGAACTGAGCGGTGCGGACGCCTCCGTCGGGGGGCTGCTGCGCGCCCGGGTCGGCGACGAAGTGGTGGACCGGCTGGTCGAACCGCTCCTCGGCGGGGTGTACGCGGGCAGTGCGGACGGCCTCGGCCTGCGCGCCACCATCCCGGCGCTGGCCGCCGCGCTCGACGCCGGCGCGAAGTCGATCACCGAGGCGGCCGCCGCGGCGCTGCCCGCACCGGCACCGGACGGGCGGAAGCGGCCGGTGTTCGGCGCGTTCCGGCACGGCTACGGCACCTTCGTCGCGGCTCTCGCCGACTCGGCGGGCGCCGACGTGCGGCTGGGAGCTCCCGTGCGGGCCCTGCACCGCGACGGCGCCGGGTGGCGCCTGGAGATCGGTTCGGCGCCCGCACCGGACGTGCTGGCGGCCGACGCGGTGGTGCTCGCGGTGCCGGCCCCCGCCGCGCGGAAGCTGCTCGCCGAGGTGTCCCCGGTCGCGGCCGAGCTGCTCGGCCGGGTGGAACTGGCGTCGATGGCCGTGTTCGGCCTCGCGCTGCCCGCAGGCACCGAACTGCCCGCGGCCTCCGGCACGCTGATCGCCCGCGGAGAGGTGCACGCCGACGGGACCCCGTTCACCGCGAAGGCCTTCACCTTCACCAGCCGCAAGTGGCCGCACCTGACCGGCGCCGGCGGCGAACCGCTGGTGCGCGGCTCGGTGGGCCGCACCGGGCAGGACGAGCTGCTGCGCCGCACCGACGCGGACCTGCTGCGCGGCGTGCTCGCCGACCTCCGCGAGGTGACCGGCGTCGACGCCGAACCGGTGGACGCGGCGGTGGTGCGCTGGGGCGGCGGCCTGCCGCAGTACGGCGTGGACCACCTGGACCTGGTCGCCGGACTGGAACGGGCCGTCGGTGAGCTGGGCGGACTGGAGCTGGCGGGCGCGGCGCTGCACGGCGTCGGGGTGCCCGCGTGCGCGGCGACCGGGGAGGCGGCGGCGACCGGCGTCACACGGCACCTCGCGACCGGTTGACCGGGCCGTGGTGGGACGATGAGGGCATGGCGCGGCTGAACTACTCCGAACTCAACGACACGATCCGATACACCATGTGGTCGGTCTTCCAGGTCGAACCGGGCGCGCTGCCCGAGGACCGGGAGAAGACGGCCGCGGCGACCCAGGAGTACCTGGACGGCCTGGCCGAATCCGGGGTCGTGGTGCGCGGTGTCTACGACCTGGCCGGGATGCGGTCGGACGCCGACTTCCTGATCTGGTGGCACGCCGAGAAGATCGAGGCCCTGCAGGAGGCCTACGCCGGTTTCCGCCGGGAGACGACGCTCGGCGAGGCCTCCGACCCGGTGTGGAGCAACGTGGCGGTGCACCGCCCGGCCGAGTTCAACAAGAGCCACCTGCCCGCCTTCGTCATGGGTGAGGAACCGGGCGACTTCCTCTGCCTCTACCCGTTCGTGCGCAGCTACGACTGGTATCTGCTGCCCGACGACGAGCGCCGCACGATGCTGAAGGACCACGGCATGGCGGCCCGCGACTACCCGGACGTGCGGGCGAACACGGTGCCCTCGTTCGGGCTCGGCGACTACGAGTGGATCCTCGCGTTCGAAGCGCCGGAGCTGCACCGCATCGTCGACCTGATGTGGAAGATGCGCTACACCGAGGCCCGCAGGCACGTGCGCGAGGAGACGCCGTTCTTCACCGGCAAGCGCGTCACCCCGGCGGAGCTGCTGCCCCGCCTGCCCTGACCGCGGTCACTCCGGTTCGCGGACGACGCGCCACGGCAGCCCGCTCAGCGGGACCGCGGCGCGGACCTCCCGGCCGGGGTCGGCGGCGAGCGGGCCCGCGGTGACGAGGGTGCCGGGCAGCCGCGACGGCGTGTTCGAGGCGATCACCCGGTTCGCCCCATTGATCAGCGCCGTCGGCGGTCGCAGCGGCCCCACGTGCGCCAGCAGGGCCCGTTCGAACTCGCCGGTGCGCAGGTCCGCCGCGGCGACGCCGAGGAACCGGTTCCCGGAACGGACCGGCACGGCCAGCGTCACCAGGTACTCGTCGGTGCCCGCGAAGTCCACGTACGGGCCGACGGCCACGCCGACCCCGGTGTCGCGGGGCGCGGTGAACCAGGGCGCGGCGGCGTAGTCGTAGAACCCGACGCTGTCCGGATCGTGGTCGACCTGGAGGAACCGGGGCGTGTCGCCGGGCCGGTGCTGCCACCACTCCAGCCAGTGCGCCCGGTCGGTGAGCACGTCGTCGGCGAGGATCACGCCGGTGCCCGCGAGCACCGCGGGTTCGGCGTCCAGCCGGTCGAAGATCGGTTGCCACAACGCGGACAGATCTTCGGTGCTCAACGCGGTCGCGGCGTCGTGCGCGGCGCGCAGCCGCTCGCCGAGTTCGCCGCACCACCGGGCCGCGTCGTCGAGCATCCCGCTGATGTGCGCGGCGGCCGCCTCGACGCTCATCGCCCGCACCTCCGGTTCCCGGTCCACAGGCGGAACTCGACGAGGCGGCGGATGCCGGACCGCACGTGCTCTTCGGCGATCTCGCGGGCCCGCGCACCGTCGCCGTCGCCGATGGCGTCGAGGATCGTCGCGTGCTGTGCGGACTCGACGGCGTGCGGGACCGCCTCCGCCCACGGCAGCCAGCGCAGCGAACCGGTCTCGGTCTGCAACGCGATCTCCTGCTGGGTGAGCCGGGAGGACTGCGCGGCGGCGGCGATCTCGATGTGCAGCCGCCCGTCGAGCCTGCGCCGGTCGGTGGTGCCGGTGGCGGCGGTGAACTCGGCGGCGAGCGCGCGCAGCGCGGCCAGCTCGTTGGCGGTGGCGCGCTCGGCGGCGAGCAGCGCGGCGGTGCCCGCGATGGCGGAGTGCTGGTCGGAGATCTCCCGCAGCGCGTGCGCGTCCAGCTCCCGCAGCCGCGCGGTACCCGCGACCAGCAGCGGGTCGGCGGGGCGCCGGGTCAGCGGCCCGGCCGTCGAGGTGATCACCAGCCCGTCCCCGGCGAGCCTGCCGAGCGCGTCCCGCGCCACCTCGGCCGGACAGCCCAGCAGCGCGGCCAGTTCCGCGCCGCCGGGCAGCCGCTCCCCGTCGGGGAGCAGTCCCAGCACGATGGCCTCGGCGAGCCGGCCCGCCACGCCCGCCGCGTCGGCGGGCGTCCGGGACCACCGCCGGAGCGAGCGCAGCATGTCGTCGACGGGCACGGCACCTCCCTCCACGATGTGATGCTGAACCGTTTCACATGATCCACGAAGGCTTCCCGGGAGACGGGTGGATCTACCCGTCCGGCGGGTTCGCAGCGATCACCTCGCGGCGCAGACTGCACGAGGCGCCGGGCGAGGGGAGCGGGATGCGGTTCAGCTACGTGATGTTGCCCGACCACCCGGTGGCGGAGTCGCTGGCGACGATCGAACTGGCCGACGAGCTGGGGTTCCACGCGGCGTACGCCGCCGACGAGACCTGGCACAAGGACCTGTGGCTGCTGTTCGCCGCGGCCGCCGCGCGCACCCGCCGGATCCGGTTCGGGCCGAGCGTGTCGCCGGTGACGCTGCGCGAACCGACGCTGATCGCGCAGGCCGCGGCGACCCTGGACGAGCTGACCGGCGGGCGGGCCGAGGTGGTGATCTCCAGCGGCAACTTCGGCCTGCTCGCCCAGTACGGCATCGACTGGACGCGGACGAAGCCGCTGTCCCGGGTGCGGGAGGCGCACCACGTGATCCGCACCTTCCTGGACGAGCGGGCGATCACGTTCCAGGGCGAGTTCTTCCGCTACGACGGCCTGTTCACGTTCGCCACTCCGGTGCAGGAGCGGCTGCCGGTGCTGCTGGGCGCGATGCGCGGGCCCAAGTCCTTCCAGGTGGCGGGGGAGATCGCCGACGGCGTGCACCACGCGTTGAGCTACACCCGCGAGGCCTACGACCACCTGGTGGCGAACGTCCGGCTCGGCGCGGAGCGGGCCGGGCGGGACTGGCGGCGGCTGGACATCGGCGCCTGGATCGTGTTCGCCACCGGCCCGGACGGTGCCGCCGCGAAGCGGGCGGCCCGCGCGATGGTCGGGCTGTACGCCTCGGCGATGCCCGCGGAGCAGCTGCGCCGCAACGGGGTCGACCCGGACTCGCTGACCGAGGTCGTCGCCGCCGTCGGCGCGGGCGACCTGGCGCGGGCCTACGAGCTGACCCCGCCGGAGCTCGCGGAGAAGCTGTCCATCGCCGGGACGCCGCAGGAGTGCCTGGAGCGCATCCAGCGCGACATCGCGCCGACCGGGGTGAACCACCTGGTCCTCGCGGTCACCGATGCCGCGCTGGTGCGCGCGTTCTCCGGGATGGACGTCGCCGGCGTGCCGAGCGCGGCCGATCAGCTGCGGCTCATCGCCGAACACCTGATGCCCGCGTTCGGCTGACGCCGGTCAGCTCTGCGGGACGTGCCGGAGGGCGATCGAGTTGATGCAGTAGCGCTGGTCGGTGGGGGTGTCGTACCCCTCGCCCTCGAACAGGTGCCCCAGGTGGCTCAGGCAGCTCGCGCACAGCACTTCGACGCGGACCATGCCGAGCGAGCGGTCCTCGCGCAGGACCACCGCGTCGGAGTCGCGGGCGTCGAAGAACGACGGCCAGCCGCAGTGCGACTCGAACTTCTCGGTGCTGCGGAACAGCTCCGCCCCGCAGGCCCGGCAGTCGTACGCGCCGACCGCCTTGGTCTCGGTGTACTCGCCGGTCCACGGAGCTTCGGTGGCGGCCTGGCGCAGCACCGCGTACTCCTGCGGACCGAGCTGCTCGCGCCATTCCTGCTCGGACTTCACGACTTTCGGGGTGGCACCCACGACCGGATCCATGCGTCCACGCTAACCCTTCGCAAGATCGAGTGCCCGCGTGCTCCCGCTCACCCGTCGAAGAACGTGCCGAGCATGAAGCCCACCGCGTTCCACACGGTGACGACGACGCCGAGCAGGATCAGCAGCACGACGAGCACCACCACGACCCGCCGGTGCCCCTGCGCCCGGTTCGCGCAGCGGGCGAAGTCGTCGACGCCGCTGAGCATGCCTTCGACGGTGGCCTTCGAGCCGGGACGTTCCATCCGGTCGAGGTGCTCGGCGAAGGCGCGCGCCTCCGGGTCGTGCGGGTCCAGCCCGACGAGGTCGTCGGCGAACCGGTCCCGCGGTGCGTCGGGATCGTGCTGGCCTGCAGGCGCCATGGCACCACGGTATCCCGCGGGCGGCGGTCGCAGGCAGTGCCGGAGCCGCCGACCTACGCTGCGCGGATGGCGGAGGCAGCGCGGGAACTGGACGTCGCGGGCAGGACGGTGCGGTTGTCGCACCCGGACAAGGTGTACTTCCCGGAGCGCGGGTTCACCAAGCTCCAGGTCGCCGAGTACTACCTGGCGGTCGCCGAGCCGCTGCTGCGCGCGGTGGGGGACCGGCCGACGACGTTGAAGCGGTTCCCCGGCGGGGTCGGGTCCGAGCCGTTCTACGCGAAGCGGGTGCCGAAGGGCGCGCCCGGCTGGGTGCGGTCGGTGCGGGTGACGTTCCCGTCGGGGCGCACCGCGGACAGCGTGCTGCCGACCGAGCCCGCGGTGCTGGTGTGGGCGGCCGGGCTGGGCACGCTCGACTTCCACCCGTGGCCGGTGCGCTCGGCTGACGTGGAGCACCCCGATGAGCTGCGCATCGACCTGGATCCGCAGCCCGGCACCGGGTTTCCGGAGGCCGTGGCGGTGGCGCAGGTGCTGCGGGAGGTGCTGGCGGAGGCCGGCCTCACCGGCTTCCCGAAGACCTCCGGTGGCCGCGGGGTGCACGTGCTGGTGCGCGTCGAGCCGCGCTGGGACTTCATCGAGGTGCGGCGCGCGGTGATCGCGCTGGCCCGCGAGGTGCAGCGCCGCATCCCCGAGCAGGCGACCGTCGCCTGGTGGAAGGAGGACCGCGGGCGGCGGGTGTTCCTCGACTTCAACCAGGCCGCGCGGGACCGCACCGTCGCCTCCGCGTGGTCGATCCGCGGCACCCCGCGTGCCACCGTGTCGATGCCGCTGACCTGGGAGCAGCTGCCGGACGCCGAACCGGACGACTTCGACCTCGCCACGGTGCCCGCGCTGCTCGCCGAGCGCGGCGATCCGCACCGGGGCCTGGACGCGGCGCCGGGCTCCCTCGACCTCGCGCTCGACTGGTTCGAACGCGACCGCCGCGACCGCGGGCTCGGCGAGCTCCCGTACCCGCCGGACCACCCCAAGATGCCCGGCGAACCCACCCGCTCCCGCAAGGCCTCCCTGGCGGCGGAGCACGACGAGAAGGCCTGATCACCCACCCGTGCGGTCCGATTCGTCACGGAAAGGCACGGTGACGGATTGCAATGGGTGCATGTCGGCTGTTCAGCAGGTCGGCGGACGGCCGATCCCTCGCTCGGCGGTGTCACCCGCGGTGTTCGGGCGCGCATGCTCGCTACCGCTGGTGCTCAAGCACGTGAGGAGAACGCCATGGTTCCCACCGAGACCGAAACCACCCCGCAGGCCAGCGGCGGTTGCAGCTGCTGCGCGAGCTGCAGCGGCCCCTCCTGCGGGTGTTGCTCCGGCTGCTGATCGCACGCACCGGGTTCCGGGGGCGCGGGTTCCGCACCCCCGGAATTCGCGCGTGCTGATCAGGCGGGGCAGGCCTTGCCCGCGGCGGGGATCGCGCCCTGCACGAGGAATCGGCTCACCGTCTCGGTCACGCAGTCCGAGCGGCCGATCGCGCCGTGCCCGGTGCCCTGCCAGTTCACCGCGACCCCGGTCGGCAGCTGCTCCGCCAGGTGCTTGCTGCCCTGCACCGGGACCAGCGGATCGTTCTGGGTGGTCACCACCGGGATCGGCGGCAGGCCCGGAACGGAGGGCGGCGGCAGCTCCTCCTGCGGCTCCGGCCACTGCGCGCACCAGGCGAGGCGCTGCGCGAACAGGCCGCCGAACAGCCGGTTCGACCCCGTCCACTCGGTCGCCACGTCCACGAGCCGCTCGGCGGGCAACCGCAGCCGGGTGTCGTTGCAGCTGGTGATCAGGTCGCCGTCCAGCTGCGCGGGATCGGCGCCGGTGTCCCGCACCAGCGGTGCGGCGAGCGCGCTGATCTGCGCGCCGTTCCCGGAGTTCGCCGCGGCCAGCGCCGATGACAGCCGCGGCCAGCGCTCCGGGTCGCCCAGGCCGTGCAGCAGCACCCGCACGATCTTGCCCGCGCCCACCGGCCCGTCCGCCGCGGGCAGCGACGTCGACCGGGTGCGCTGCACCAGTTCCTGCACGGTGCGGCGCGGATCGGGGCCCAGCGGGCAATCCCGGCTCGTGCAGTCGGCGGCGAACGCGTCGAAGGTCTGCTCGGCGGACTGCGCCTGCGCCCCGGCCACGGCCATCGTGTCCAGCTGCGGGTCGAGCCCGCCGTCGAACACCATCCGGCCCACCGAATCCGGGTAGCGCTGGGCGTAGGTGGTGAGCACCCGGCTCGCCTCGCCGAGGCCGATGGCGTGCAGCTTCGGCACGTCCAGCTCCAGCCGCAGCTCCTCCAGGTCGGCCGCGGTGCGCCACGAGTCGTAGGCCTGCAACCGGTCGTCCAGGTCCAGCAGGCACTCCTGGCTGGACACCCGCACCGAGGTCAGCAGCCGGTCCATCGAAGCCCGGTCGGTGGCCTGCGGGTCGAAGCCGACGATGTTCTCCCGCTGCGTCGGCGGCATGCAGTCCGCCGGGTCGGACTGGCCGGTGCCGCGCCGGTCCATGCCGATGATCCGGAACGTGCGCAGCAGCTCCGGCGGCAGCCGCAGCGCCAGCCGCGCGGCCACCGAGGTGCCCGGCTCGCCGTGCACATCGCCCAGCACCACCAGGGGAACGCCGCCGGTGCCGGTGCTCAGCAGCGCCGCGCGGGTGGTGCCCTCGGCCGGGGCCTCCGGGGAGTCCAATGTGGTCAGCAGCTGCGAGCAGGAGAACGACGGGCCGGTCGCGGGCAGCGCCAGCTCTTCGCGGGTCTCCCCGGTGCAGTCCGCCCAGTTCAGCGCGCTGCCCGCGGACGGGCCGAGTCCGGGCAGCGGGGCGGGTCCGGGCGGCGCCGGGGCCGGGGCCACCGGCTGCTCGGCGTCCCGGTAGGCGACCGCGGGCCGCTGCGACGGGCCCGCGGAACACCCCGCCACCAACCCGGTGAGCAGCAGCAGAGCACCGATGCGGTGGCTGGTGCGCGGCACGACTGCTCCTCTGCGTGGTCGGGATCTGCGCCGAGCATCGCATGATCGGCGTGAGCACCGGGTGAGGGGGAGCGGTGCGTGCCTCGTCGCAATCCGGTTGGGTGCGGCCGCACCGGCGGCTACGGTTCGCCGGGCACCGGGGCCGGGCCGACGTGCGCACCGGCCTCGCGCCGGGTACCAGCAGAGCGGAACGGGTGGCCGACCCGGGAGCAGGAGGAACAGGCGTGGTCGCGGTCAACATGGACGGTGCGTCGTCGCGCGGACGGCCCCTCTGGGCCGGGGTGCAACCGGCGGTGGCCCGCGGTTTCGGCGCCGTGCCGCCGCCGGTGCTGGTGCTGCTCGGCGTGATCAGCCTCCAGGTCGGAGCCGCGTTCGCCAAGCAGCTGTTCGCGCTCGCCGGGGCGTCCGGGGTGGTGACGCTGCGCCTGCTGTTCGCCGCGCTGGTGCTGGTGGTGGTCTGGCGGCCGTCGCTGCGGCTGGACCGCGCCACGCTGCTGGTGGTCGCCGGGTACGGCGCGGTGCTGGCGGGGATGAACATCTGCCTGTACCAGTCGATCGACCGCATTCCGCTGGGCGTGGCGGTGACCATCGAGTTCCTGGGACCGCTGGCGGTGGCGGTGTTCGGGTCGAAGCGGAAGCTGGACCTGCTGTGGGCGGTGCTCGCCGGGGTCGGCGTGCTGCTGCTGTCCGGAGTGGACGGTGGGCTGGATCCGGTGGGCGTCGGGTTCGCGCTCGCCGCGGCGGTGCTGTGGGCCTGCTACATCCTCGTCGGCGCGAAGCTGGGCAGCCGCACCAGCGGCGGATCCGGGCTGGCGCTGGGCATGGCGTTCGGCGCGCTGGTGGCGCTGCCGTTCGGGATCACCGGGGCAGGCGCGCAGCTGTTGTCGGCACCGGTGCTGGTGGCGGGTCTCGTGGTGGCGCTGATGTCCTCGGTGGTGCCGTACTCGCTGGAGCTGGAGGCGCTGCGGCGGATGCCGCCCCGCGTGTTCGGCGTGCTGATGAGCTTGGAGCCTGCGGTGGCCGCGCTGGCCGGTCTGCTCGTGCTGCAGGAGGCGCTGGGCGTGCTGCAGTGGGTCGCGATCGGCTGCGTCGTGCTCGCCTCGATCGGCGCGACCCGCAGCACCTGATCGCCCTCCGCGCGGCGGGGAATCCGCTCACCTGCGGTTCCGTTCTCCCGGAACAAGATCCGCTGCTAATAGCGAGTGGATCATCGTCGCTGGGGTTCGACGTCAGCCGTGGAGGAGGGCGTCCAGGTCGTAGCGGGCGGGCTCGTCGAGCTGGTCGTAGCGGCAGGACTCCGGTTCGCGGTCCGGGCGCCACCGCAGGAACTGCGCGGTGTGCCGGAACCGGGACGGCACGGCCCCTTCGGTGTGGTCGTAGGAGACCTCGGCGACCCGCTCCGGCCGCAACGGCTGCCACGGCTGCACCGAGCTGCGCCAGCGGTTGACCGCGCCGGGCAGCCTGCGGCCGTCGTGGGCCTGCTCGCCGAGCCACGGGTGCGGCTCGTCGGTGCGCAGCGGCGCCAGTTCGGTCGCGAGTTCGCGCCGCCGCTCCGCGGTGAACGCCCCGGCCACGCCCACGTGGTGCAGCACGTCCCGGTCGTCGTGCAGTCCGAGCAGCAGCGAACCGACGGCGGTGCCCGGTTCGGTGCCGGTGTGCCAGCGCAGCCCGGCGACGACGCAGTCCGCGGTGCGCACGTGCTTGATCTTGAGCATGGTGCGCTTGCCCGGCGCGTACGGGCCGGCACCGTCCTTGCCGATCACGCCGTCCAGGCCCGCTCCCTCGAACACCCGGAACCATTCGGCGGCGGTGGCGGAGTCGGTGGTCAACGGCGTGATCCGCAGCCCGGGGCCGGTGATCGCCAGCTCCTCCAGCCGCCGCCTGCGCGCGGTGAACGGTTCGGCGCGCAGGTCCTCCTCGTCGACGGCGAGCAGGTCGAACGCGATGAACAGCGCCGGGGTGCGCTCGGCCAGTTCCCGCACCCGGCTCTCGGCGGGGTGGATGCGTTCGGACAGCGCGTCCCAGTCGAGCCGCTGTCCGTCCGCGTCGGAGCGGACCACGACGAGTTCGCCGTCCAGCACGGCGGGCCGCCGCACCCGGCCCGCGGCGCGCAGCACTTCGGGGAAGTAGCGGTCGAGCGGTTTGCCGGTGCGGGATTGCAGCACCGCGGGTTCGGCGCTGCCGGGGTCGGCGAACAGCAGGCAGCGGAAGCCGTCCCACTTCGGCTCGAAGCAGAGCCCCGGCCGGTCGGGGATGCCGTCCACCGGCGCGGCCAGCATCGGTTTCACCGGCGGTTGCACGATCAACGCCACCTGGACCTCCCCGCAGCTCGGACTCCGAGTATGTGGCCGTCGGCCGCTGCGAGCCCGCCCATCGGGCACCCCGGACAGCACGATGGCCCGCCCACCGGGGTGGACGGGCCATCGGTGTTCGCGGGTCAGCGCACGCGCTGGCGGGCGCCCCGGTCGAGCTGGAGGCGGATCGCGGTGGGCAGCGCGTCCACGTCGAGGGCCCGGCGGGCGCGGGAGAGGACCTTCGCGTCCAGTTCCTCCCACACGTGCCGCACGTTCGTGCCCTCCTGCAGCGCGAGGGTGAGCCGCACGTTGGGCCGCTGGTCGGTGCCCGCCATCCGCACCCGGGCGCGGGTGACACCGGTGACGCTCTCCGCGTCGGCGCGCACCGCCTCGGTCAGCGCGTGCGAGGTGATGGTCGCCGAGCTCTCCGCGTCGCCGTGCAGCCGGAGGTCGGGGCGGCCTTCGGGGCGCAGCGCCCGCAGCAGCCACCACAACCCGAGCAGCGCCAGCACGATCCCCGCCACGATCGCCACGCCGAAGGCCAGCGGCCGGTTGCCGCCCGCCCACTGGGTGAGCAGCGGGTCCAGCACGGGCCGCTGCGCGCGGAACCGGCCCAGCCAGCCCGCGCCGACGACCAGCGCCGCCGCGCCGGCCAGCAGCAGCACCAGTCCGAGCACGCCGAGCAGCCACCGCTCGAAGCCGAGCGAGCGGCCGACGGCGGTCCGGCTCGGCCGCGCGGGTGTCTTGCGGGTGGCGGACTCGTTCCCGGTGCCCTCGTCGGGGCGGGTCGTGGTGTCCTGGGTCGACATCACCGCTCCTTCGCGGGGGAGACCGACACCGACACCCGGGGCCGGCGTTGCAACGGCAGGTCTTCGACGGTGTCGGAGGCCTTCTTGGCCACCCGGTCGCGCAGGTCGCCGACGCTGCGGAACCGGCCGCGGGCCTTCACCTTCACCTTCCGGCGGTCGGCGGTCACCGTGGCGCCTGCGACCCCGTCCTCGGCGCGGACCTGGTGGCCGACCAGCCGGGCCAGCGAGCGCGGGTCGGTGGTGACGGTGACCTCGGGGGCGGGGTCCGCGAGCCGGACTTCCTTGCGCCCGGCGCGGAACACCGCCAGCAGCAGGATCAGCCCGACGACCGCGACGGCGGCGGCGACCAGCCGCACCGGCAGGTCGTGCCAGCTCAGGCCGCGCAGCGACGATCCGGCGGCGGACCAGGGGACGAGCACGCCGCGGGAGCCTGGATTCGTCCAGGCGCCGATGGCCTCCACCACCAGCAGCACCCCGACGACGAGGGCGATCAGCCCGGCCGCGGCGGTGATCAAACGGACTAGGGCACGCACGGGCTCACTCCACTCGGTCTCGTTTCGGGGCGGGCACCAGTGCGGACACGGTGACCTCCACCGCCGTCACCCGGCAGCCTGCTTGCCGGGACAGTTCCTCGCGGACTCGTTCCCGCACTTCGCGCACGGTGTCGCGCACCGGGGCGGGGTAGCGCAGCGCCAGGTCGAGCCGGACGCGCAGCTCGCGGTCCGGGCCGGTGAGCCGGGCGCTGGACCCCTGGGTGCCGACGCCCACGCCGACGATGCGGCGCGGTGCGCGGGTGGTGCCGGAAACGCCGTCCGCGGCGTGCTCGGCGATCTTGCGCAGCACCGCTCGGTCGATGTCCAGCGAGCCGCGTTCGGCGGCGTCGTCCGCCGCGGAGGTCCGCTCGGTCGCGGCCTCGGCCCGCTCGGTGGCGGGGGCGCTCATCGGTCCTTGCCCCGGCCCAGCAAGTCGCCGATCTCCAGCTCGCCGTCCAGCACGCGGCCGACGATCAGTCCGATCGCCCCGATCACCAGGGCGATGAGGAAACCGGTGAAGCCCCCGGCTGCGGCGGCGACACCGAGGAGGAGCCCGGCGAACAGGCCGGTCTGCGTTGCGTTCATCGTGGGAGAAACCTTCCTGACTGGGAGGACCGTGCGTCGGCTGTCAATATCACCGCACCCGGCTGCGGCGCTTCCGCAGCCGCCACGCCCGCACCCGGCGCAGCACGCCGCCGAGGCCGCGCGGGTCGGCGACCACGACCACCGGCGCGTCGTAGCGGTCGGAGGGCCGGGCGCGGCGGTCGCCGCGTTCCGGGCGGGAGGGCGCGGGATTCCGGTCGGTGGCGTCGCGGCGGGCCTGCAGCGCGGCGAGGCCCGCCACGAACGCTTCGTGATCACCGCCCACATCGGGGTGGTGCGCGCGGACGAAGGCGCGCAGGCGGACCCGCGCGTCGTCGTCCGGCGAGCCCGTCATCGCGGTGCCGCCTCGTCCTGGCCGGGGGCATCGGCCTCGTCCGAGGTGAGCACGTCGACGACGGTGATGTCGACCGGAGCCGGTCCGGTCACGGCGAGCACGCGTTCGCGCAGTGCGGCCACGATCCCCGGCAGCGGCTCGGTCAGTCGCAGCACCACGCCGACTTCGACGGGTTCGCCGCGTTCGCCGACGCGGACTCCGGTGACCTGCCTGCCGGGCAGGTAGGCGGCGATGGTGCCGTACGCGCCGCCGTGCAACCGGGTGACGGACGGGTGCGCGAGCACCGCCCGAGCGACCCGGTCGGCGAGCTGCTCCTCGATTTCGGGATCGTCCCGGCCGTGGTCACCGGGCGCGGATTCGGTCATGTCGGTGTCCTTCGAGAGCGGGCCGGGATGGGAAGCGCGCGGCCCCGGCCGGGGCGTCCGGAGCCGCGCGCCGTCTCACTCCACGCGCGAGGAGGCGGGGGCGCTGCCACCGTTGCCGCCGTCCTCGTCGTCCTCCGAGGGCAGGTGGATGTCGTTGACGGAGATGTTGACCTCGATGACCTCGAGGCCGGTCATCCGCTCGACGCCGTTGATCACGTTGCGGCGCACGGCGCGGGCCAGCTCGACGATGGAGGCGCCGTACTCGACGACGATGTCCAGGTCGATCGCGGCCTGCTTCTCGCCGACCTCGACGGTCACGCCCTGCGTGGTGGTGGTGCCGCTGCCGCCGGGGATGCGCTCGCGGATGGCGCCGAAGGCGCGGGAGACGCCGCCGCCCATGGCGTGCACGCCGGAGATCTCGCGGGCGGCGATGCCGGCGATCTTCTGCACCACGGAGGCGGCGATCGTCGTCTTGCCCTGCGAGGTGTCGTCGGCGAGGCGGGCCGGGGTGGCGCTGCCGCTGGGGCTCAGGCCCTTGCCGCCGGTCGTGGACCCGCTCTGGGTCTCGGTGCTCTGGGCGGAGGTACCACTCGACTGGGCCATGAAAGGGCTCCTTCCCCTGAAGATCTCGTTGTCGCCCTGGGCGGTCGCAGTCGCCTGCGAGCTCCGGGACTGCAAGATCCGATGCGAGTGATCCCGGAACATCGCGCAACTGCGACCTAGGTCACATGAATGAGCTAATCACGAGCTCTGCGGGGGCGCGACATCGGCGACCCGCACCCACACCGACGGTGCCGCCGCGCCCAAGTGCTCCCGCAGCGCACGCCCCAGATCATGCTGCAACCGGGCCGTCAGCGCAGGGGCGGGCAGCCCGTAGCCGATCTCCACGTCCACCCGCACCTCGCGCACGTCGCCGGTGCAGGACAGCAGCCGGGTGCCCGGCACCTCCGCGAGCAGTTCCGCGCCGAGCCTGCGGGCCAGCACCATCGTCGCCTGCGCGGAGACCCGCAGCGTGCCGAGCTCCTGGGCGACCTCGGCGGGTTCGCCGCCGGCGGCGGCGCGGGCGCCGCGCACCGTGAGCAGCGCCCGGGACACCAGCCCTTCAGGGGGTTCGACGGCGAGCTCCGCGGCGCGGCGCACCGGTTCCCAGCCGGTGGGCGCCAGGTCGGTGAGCGCGGCCCGGCAGTGCGGGCAGGTCCGCACGTGCGCCGCGACGCCGTCCGGTGCCTCCCCGGCGAGGTGGTCGAGGAGGTCGCCGATGGTGCGGCCGCAGGGCAGCGCGTGGTCGGGGTCGAGGGGAGCTTCACCCACGGTGCATCTCCTTCAACCTCGACAGCAGGGCCAGCCGCGCCCGGTGCAGCCTCGATCGCAACGCCGCGACGTTCACCTCTAGCACCTCTGCGATCTCTTCGTAAGACATCCCTTCGAACTCGCGCAGCACCAGGGGAACCCGTTGCGACGGTTCCAGGGTGGCGATCGCGCGGTGCACCAGGTCGGCTTCCTCGGCGCGCACCGCGAGCCCTTCGGGGTTGCCGGAGTCGTGGTCGGAGACGAGGTGGTCCATCGAGTCGTCGCCGACGTCCAGGGCCACGGTGTTCTTGCGCCGCCGCACCTGGCCGAGCGCCGCGTTCGTCACCACCCGGTACAGCCAGGTGGTGGGCGCGGAGTCGCCGCGGAACCGGGCCAGCGAGCGCCACGCCGAGACCCACGCGTCCTGCACGGCGTCCTCGGCTTCGGCCTGGTCGTTGAGGATCCGGTACGCGACCCGGTACATCGACCGGGTGTGCCTGCGGACGAGTTCGTCGAAGGCCACGCCGTCGCCGTGCTGGGCCGCGGCCATCAGGTCCGCGTCGCTGTCGCCCCGTCCGGTCACGCTCGGAGTCTCCCGTACCGCAGCAGCAGCAGCGATTCCTCCGCCCGCAGCACCGACAGCAGCCGCATCCGGTGCGGGTCGGGCAGGTCCGGCCCGGCGGCGATGCGCCCGGCGCCGCCGCCCGCGAGCAGCGGGGAGACGGTCAGGCACAGCTCGTCGACGAGGTCCGCGGCGAGCAGGTCGCCGAACAGGTGCGGTCCGCCTTCGCAACCGATCCGCAGCAGCCCGCGCGCGGCGAGCGCGGTGAGCGCACCGGGCAGGTCCACGGCGCGGTCGCCGGTGACGACGACGTCGGCGCCCGCGTCGGCCAGCGCGACCCGACGCGCCTCCGGCGCCGACTCGCAGGTGAGCACGATCGGCGGCACCACCGTGTCGGTGAGCAGCGGCGAGTCCGGTTCCAGCGAGCAGCGGGCGGTGACCACCGCGATCGGCGGCACCTCGGACAGCCCGAACCGGGCGCGGCGGTCCGCGTCCACCTCGTGGCGCTGCACCCCGTGGTAGCCCTCCACGAGCGCGGTGCCCGCGCCGACGAGGACCACGTCGGACAGGTCCCGGATCAGCGCCAGCGCCCGCTGGTCGGCGGGGGAGGACAGCCCGCGGGAGCTGCCGCGCACGCTCACCGCCCCGTCGAGGCTGGACACGAAGTTCGTGCGCAGCCAGGGTCGGGTGAGGTCGGAGGGGAAGTCGTAGAACGCTTCGATCTCCGGCGTCACCTCCACCGGAGCCGCAGCACCGGGAGGATCGCCGTCTGAGGGCCACAACCTGTGCACCCGTCCATCCCAGCACGGCACGCCCGCCGCCCGCGGGCAGGGCCGCCGTTCCCGGGCCGCCCGGGTGATGACCGCCACCGGCTACGGCGGGAACAGCGGTTATAGAGTCGGCGCATGACCGCCGCGCGCCTCATCGACCGCCGCCCCGAGCTCAGCCCGGCCGACATGGTCGACGCGATGACTCCGCCGCCGCGGTTCGGCGAGGCCCGGTTCGAGACCTACGTGCCGAACCCGGACGAGCCGAGCCAGGCCGCGGCCGTCGAGGCCTGCCGCGCGTTCGCCGAGCGGGCGTCGGCCGCGGCCGCGGGCGGTGGCTCGTGGTGGCGTTCGCTGTTCGGGGGCGGCCGCGCCCCGGCGGGCAAGCCGGGCCTGTACCTGGACGGCGGGTTCGGCGTCGGCAAGACGCACCTGCTGGCCTCGGTGTGGCACGCCGTTCCGGGGCCGAAGTCGTACGGCACCTTCGTCGAGGTCACCAACCTCGTCGGCGCGCTCGGGTTCAACGAGACGGTGCGCAGGCTCGCCGAGCACCGGCTGCTGGCGATCGACGAGTTCGAGCTGGACGACCCGGGCGACACGATGCTGGTCACCCAGCTGATCGCGAAGCTCACCGATGCGGGCGTGCACATCGCGGCGACCTCGAACACGCTGCCCGGCAAGCTCGGCGAGGGCCGGTTCGCCGCGGTGGACTTCCTGCGCGAGATCCACGCGATGTCGGCGCGCTTCGAGGTGCTGCGGGTGGACGGCCCCGACTACCGGCACCGCGGCCTGCCCGACCCGCCGGAGCCGGTGGACGACGCCGAGCTCACCGCGGAGGCCGAGTCGATGCCCGGCGCGACGTTGGACGACTTCGACGCGCTGTGCGAGCACCTCGCCTCGGTGCACCCGTCGAAGTACGGGCGGCTCGTCTCGGACGTCAGCGCGGTGCACCTGCGCGGCCTGCACGCGGCGCCGAACCAGAACGTGGGCCTGCGGCTGGTGGCGTTCGCGGACCGGCTCTACGACCGGGCGGTGCCGGTGCGCGTGTCGGGGGAGCCGCTCTCGGAGCTGTTCACCGAGGAGATGTTGCGCGGCGGCTACCGCAAGAAGTACCTCCGCGCCCTGTCCCGCCTCACCGCCCTGTCCCGGGACGCCGTCAAGTCCTGACGGATCACCGGGCGAGTGCGTCGACGATCGCGTCGACGCCCTGGTCGAGCTCCTCGCGGGTGATGGTGAGCGGGGGCGCGATGCGCAGCGTGGTGTCCTGGGTCTCCTTGCACAGCACGCCGTTCGCGGCGAGCCGCTCGCTGACCTGGCGCCCGGTGGGACCGCCGGGGGAGATCTCCACCCCGGCCCACAGCCCGCGCCCGCGCACTTCGGCGGCGCCGCGGCCGACGAGTTCGCCGAGCCGCGCGTGCAGGTGCGCGCCGAGCTCCCGGGATCGCGCCTGGTACTCGCCGGTCGCCAGCATCCGCACCACTTCCAGGCCGACGGCGCAGGCCAGCGGGTTGCCGCCGAACGTGGAGCCGTGTTCGCCGGGCCGCAGCACGCCCAGCACCTCGCGGCTGCCGACGACCGCGGAGACCGGCAGGATGCCGCCGCCGAGGGCCTTGCCGAGCGTGTACAGGTCGGCGCGCACGCCCTCGTGGTCGCAGGCCAGCAGCTCGCCGGTGCGGGCCAGCCCGGACTGGATCTCGTCGGCGACGAGCAGCACCCCGCGCTCGTCGCACAGCTCCCGCAGCCTGCGCAGGTAGCCGGGCGGCGGCACCACGACGCCGGCTTCGCCCTGCACCGGTTCGACGAGCACCGCCGCGGTGTGGTCGGTGATCGCCGCCGCGACCGCCTCCGCGTCGCCGTAGGGCGTGATCGCGAACCCGGGGGTGAACGGGCCGAAGCCGGCGCGCGCGGTGTCGTCGGTGGAGAACGACACGATCGTGGTGGTGCGGCCGTGGAAGTTGGCGCCGGCGACGACGATCTCCGCGCGGTCCGCGGGCACGCCCTTGACCTGGTAGGCCCACTTCCGGGCGAGCTTGATGGCGGATTCGACGGCTTCGGCGCCGGAGTTCATCAGCAGCACCTGCTCGGTGCCGGTGAGCTCGGCCAGCTCGCGGCAGAACGGTCCGAACCGGTCGTGGTGGAACGCCCGGCTGGTCAGCGTGACGCGACCCAGCTGCTCGGTGGCGGCGGCGACCAGCCGCGGGTGCCGGTGCCCGAAGTTCAGCGCCGAGTACCCGGCGAGGAAGTCCAGGTGGCGACGACCGTCCACATCGGTCATCCACGCCCCGTCCGCTTCGGCGATCACGACCGGCAGCGGGTGGTAGTTGTGCGCGCTGTAGGTGTCGTCCAGCCGCAGGTATTCGGCGGAGCGGGTGGTCGCGGCCGGGCGCGGAGTCTCGGTCGAAGCGGAGGTCATGCTGCTCAGGCTAGGCGGCCTCTGCCTTCGTTTCAGCCGGGAGCTGTTGCTTCTTTCGGCGGATCGTTGCGTGATTCGATCTCTGCGCGCAACGTTCCGTCTCCGCGAGTTCGGGACGCGCGGGGCTGTCCGCGGGCCGCCGCGCGCGCTACCGTCGGCGAAGTTCGGATGAACGGCGCGTGCACCGCCGATGACTCGGCGTGCCCGGCGAGCGCCACCGGGAGGTCGGTCCCGGAGCCGGGTCGAACGCGCGCAGGCAGGTCCCCAACGTCGGGTGGAGGTCGCTTCATGTCCGTGGACGCGCAGTACCGGGTGTACCTGGGGGCCTACACCGGCTCCGATTCGGGAGCGAACGGGATCCGCCTCGCGTTCGCCGACGAGGCGGGCCGGCTGCGCTGCACCGACACCGTCGCCGACGCCTACGACCCGTCGTTCCTCGCGCTGTCCCCGGACGGCGGGACGCTGTTCGCGGTGAACGAGGTGGCGCGCGGCCGGGTGGTGGCGTTCCAGGTGGGGGCGGACGGCGGGCTGACCGAGATCAACTCGCAGCCGACGCACGGGTCGGCGCCGTGCCACCTGAGCGTGCACCCCGGCGGCCGGTTCCTGCTCACCGCGAACTACCTGTCCGGCAACGTCGTCGTGCACCCCATCGGCGAGGGCGGCGTGCTGCGGGAGGCGTGCCACGCGGTGGACCACTCCGGGCAGGGCCCGGACAAGGACCGGCAGGAGGGCCCGCACGCGCACCAGATCGTGCCGTCCCCGGACGGCCGCTTCGCGCTGGCCGCCGACCTGGGCACCGACTCGGTCTACGTGTACGCGTTCGACGGGGACACCGGGCACCTGGCGCTCAAGCACGAGGTCGGGTGGGCGCCGGGGACGGGCCCGCGGCACCTCGCGTTCCACCCGGACGGGGACCGCGGCTACTTGGTGGGGGAGCTGACCTCGACGATCACCGAGTTCGCCTTCGACGCGGGGAGCGGCGAGGTGCGGCCGGGCCGGGTGCTGCCGCTGCTGCCCGCGGACTTCACCGGGCGGAGCCTGGCCGCGGAGGTCGTCGTGTCGCCGGACGGGCGGTTCGTGTTCGCCTCGAACCGGGGGCACGACAGCATCGCCATGTTCGCCGCCGAGGGGTTCGCGCAGCTGGGCGTGGTGCCCGCGGGCGTGCGCGGGCCGCGGCACATCGCGCTGTCCCCGCGCGGGGACGTGCTGTACGCGGCGGGGGAGCTCAGCGACACCGTGCAGGCCTTCGCGGTCGCCGCGGACGGCGGCCTCACGCCGGTCGGCGACCCGGTGCCGTCGCCGTCGCCGGTGTGCCTGCTGCCCGCCTGACCGGCGGGGTGACCGGTCCGTCCGGGACGGACGGGCCGGTCAGACCATGCGGTCGTCGTAGCTGCCGCGGCCGTACTGCTGGAGGGCCTGGCGGACGCGCCGGCCTTCCTGCCTGCGGGTGAGCGGGCCGCCCGTGGCGCCGATCGGGTAGACCCGCGTGCCGCCGTGATACGGGCGGGTCGGGTTCCAGATCCGCCAGCCCGGGGCCGGGCTGCCGGGCCGGGTCCACACGGTCACCGACTGGCCCTTGCCGGTACCGACGACGGCGACCCGGCTGACGTGGCTCCACGGAATCTCGCGGGCGAGGAGCCCGGCGCGGGAGACGCGCAGGCCCTCACCGCTGACCTTGAGCCGCAACCCGGGTAGCAGTGCCTTGACCAGCGACAACGCCCCGCTGATGGTGAGCAGCAGCATCCCGAAGCTGGTCAGCGCCCACACCTCGGCGCTGCCGGTCTGGCCGATCCGCAGCACCACGTAGATCAGCCCGAACATGAGCGCCGCGGACACGAGTGCACCGAGCCGCCCGCCGGTGACGAACACCGGTCCCGGCCCGTCGGCGCGCACCCGGTCGACCGGCACCGCGGGCCGGGACGGCGCGATGCGGGCGGGCGCGGCGGTGCCCGGTCCCGCTTCGGGTTGCTGCGCGGTCGGTTTCGGCCGGGCCGGGATGATCGGCTTCACCGGTGCGGCGGGGGCAGCGGACCAGTCGCCGCCGCCGCGCTGGCGGGCGGGCCGCGGCGGGTCGGCGGGCGGTGCCGCTTCGGAGGCCCGCTTGAGCTGCGCGGTGTGCTCGGTGATGACGGCGGTGATCTCGGCGGGCAGCCAGCTGTCGCTCTGCGGGGAGGCCTCGCCGACCTGGTCGAGCAGCTGGGCGGGGGTCGGCCGCGCCGCCGGGTCCTTCGCGAGGCAGCCGCCGATGAGCGTCCGCAGCCCGGCGGGCAGCGCGTCGAGGTCCGGTTCGTTGTGCACGACCCGGTACAGCATGGCGGCGGTGTTCTCGTTGCCGAACGGTCCGGCACCGGTGGCGGCGAACATGAGCACCGCGCCGAGGGAGAACACGTCGCTGGGCGGTCCGACGTCGGTGCCGACGGTCTGCTCGGGGGAGAAGAAGCCGGGGGTGCCGAGGAAGATGCCGGTGGCGGTGAGCGCGCTGCTGCTCATGGCCCGGGAGATGCCGAAGTCGATGACCCGCGGCCCGTCCGGCCCGAGCAGCACGTTGCCCGGTTTGAGGTCGCGGTGCACGAGCCCGGCGCGGTGGATGGCGCCGAGCGCCTCGGCGAGCCCGGCGGCCAGCGAGCGCACGGTCTGCTCCGGCAGCGGTCCGTGGTCGGCGACGGCGCGGTGCAGGGTGGGGCCGGGCACGTACTCGGTGGCCAACCAGGGCTGGTCGGCTTCGGTGTCGGCGTCGATGACGGTCGCGGTCCAGAACCCGCCGACGGAGCGGGCCATCTCGACTTCGCGGCGGAACCGCTCGCGGAACTCGCCGTCGTCGGCGAGCTCGGAGCGCACGAGTTTGATCGCGACGCCGCGACCGCCGCGGGACCGGGCCAGGTACACGGATCCCATCGCGCCGCCGCCGATCTTGGCGAGCAGTCGGTAGTTCCCGACTCTGTTCGGTTCGCCGGCCGCCAGCGGCTGCACGTCTCGTCCCCCTCTTGGATTGCTGCGGTGCCCACTCCGAGCTTACGGAGTGGGTGGTTGCGTCGTTCGCGGATGCCGTCGCGTCCGTTCGCGTGCAACGATCGGTAATCGGTTACTTGGCTTCGCTGCGAGCCTTTCGGGTTCGTGATGTTGTGAGTATGCTCCGGCGCACCGCTGCGGCGGGCGATCGATGGTGATCGAGGAGGCGGCGTGTCGCAATCCTTGCAGTCCGGTTCGGATGATGCGGGATCGGTGCAAGAACGGGCGGTGGTTCGGCTTTCCGGGGTGAGCAAACGATTCCCCGGGGTCGTCGCGGTGTCCGAAGTGGACTTGGAAGTGCTGGCCGGTGAGGTCCACGTGCTGGCGGGCGAGAACGGCGCGGGCAAGTCGACCTTGATGAAGCTCGTCGCGCAGGTGGAGCCGCCGAGCGCCGGTCGCATCGAGGTGGACGGCGGGCAGGTCGGCTACCAGGGACCGGGATCGGCGCGGCGGCTGGGCATCTCGATGGTGCACCAGGAATTCGCCCTCGCCCCGGACCTGTCGGTCGCGGAGAACCTGTTCATCGGGCACGAACCCGGCAGCGGCGGCCTCATCTCGCGAGCCGCGGAGCGCAGGGCGGCCCGGGACCTGCTAGCCAGGGTGGGCCTGGACGTCGATCCGGGCCGCCGCGTCGGCCGGTTGTCCACCGCCGAGCAGCAGCGGGTGGAGCTGGCGAAGGCGCTCGCGGTGGACGCGAAGGTGCTCATCCTCGACGAGCCGACCGCCACCCTGACCGAGCGGGAGACCGCGGAGCTGTTCGGCATCGTCCGCGAGCTCACCGCGCAGGGCATCGGCGTCCTCTACATCTCGCACCGGCTGGACGAGATCTTCGAGATCGGCGACCGGGTCACGGTGCTGCGCGACGGCGCGGTCGTCGCGACCCGGCCGGTCGCCGAGCTGGACGAGTCGCGGCTGGTGACGCTGATGGTGGGCCGCGACGTGCAGAACCTGTACCCGCGCACCTACGGCACTCCCGGCGAGGTGCGCTTGCGGGTGCGCGGGCTCAGCCGCGGCGACGCGGTGCGCGACGCGAACTTCGAGGTGCGCGCCGGCGAGATCGTCGGCATGGCCGGGCTGGTCGGCGCGGGCCGCACCGAACTGGCCCGCGCGGTGTTCGGCGCCGAACCGCCCGACGCGGGCGAGGTGTCGCTGGACGGGGCGAAGCTGAAGATCCGCGGTCCGGCGGACGCGATCGCCGCGGGCATCGGCTACCTCACCGAGAGCCGCAAGGCCGACGGGCTGGCGCTGCAGCTGGGCGTGGACAAGAACATCACGCTGGCGAAGCTGCCGATGGCCTCCGGCCTGATCGACCTGGGCGCGGAGCGGCGCATCGCCGACCGGGAACGGGACCGGCTGCGCATCCGGGTGCCGTGGGTGGGCAGGCCGGTGCAGGCGCTCTCCGGCGGCAACCAGCAGAAGGTGGTGCTGGCGCGCTGGCTGCAGACCGAGGCGGACGTGCTGTTCTTCGACGAGCCGGGCCGCGGCATGGACGTGGGCGCGAAGTCGGAGATGTTCAGCCAGCTGGATTCGCTGGCCGCGCAGGGCAAGGCGATCGTGCTGATCTCCAGTTACCTGCCCGAGCTGCTGAACATGTGCGATCGGATCCTCGTGCTGCGCGAGGGCCGGATCGCCGGTGAGGTCGAGCGCGCGGACTTCTCGGAGGAACGGATCGTCGCGCTCGCGACCGGAGCGAAGGAGGGCCAGTGAGCGAGCAGCCGGGCAAGGACGAAGAGGCCCCGCAGGACGGCGGGGCGACCGCGACGGGGGCGACCGCGGACCGGCCGGGGCTGCTGGGCGGGTTGACCGACCGGATGCAGGGCGCGGTGTCGCAGGTCGCGGCCGCGGGCGCGCTGATCGTGGTGTTCGTGGCGCTGTCGATCGTGGCGCCGTCGTTCCTGACCGCGGACAACCTGTTCAACCTGGGCTCGCAGACCTCGGTGAACGCGGTGATGGCGGTCGGCGTCACGCTGGTGATCATCACCGGCGGCATCGACCTGTCGGTGGGCTCGGTGGCGGCGCTGTCCGGGGTGCTGGGCGTGATGCTGATGGCGGACTTCGGGTTCCACCCGCTGCTGGGCATCCTCGGCGGCATCGTGGTGGGCGCGGCGGCGGGCCTGGTCAACGGGCTGCTGGTGTCGACGGTGGGGCTGCCGCCGTTCATCGCGACGCTGGGGATGCTGAGCGTGGCGCGCGGGCTGGTGCTGATCACGACGGGCGCGGTGGCGGTGTTCGGCGCGCCGGAGTCGTTCCGGCTGCTCGGGCAGGGCGTGCTGGGGCCGATCCCGGTTCCGGTGCTGCTGATCGTGCTGGTCGCGGTGGTGGGCCACTTGGTGCTGACCCGGACGCGGCTGGGCCGCTACGCGTACGTGATGGGCTCGAACATGGAGGCCGCGCGGCTGTCCGGCGTGCCGGTGCGCAAGCACACGACGTGGGTGTACGTGGTGGCGGGCAGCCTGGCCGGGCTCGGCGGCATGATCGCGGCCTCGCGGATCAACTCGGGGCAGCCGAACTTCGGCGAGGGCCTGGAGCTGGACGTGATCGCGGCGGTGGTCATCGGCGGGGCGAGCCTGTTCGGCGGGCGCGGCACGGTGCTCGGGTCGCTGATCGGCGCGTTCCTGGTGGCGGTGATCCGCAACGGGGCGGTGCAGCTCAACATCGGCACCTTCTACCAGAACGTGCTCATCGGCGTGATCATCTGGCTGGCGGTGTGGTGGGACTTCTACCAGCGCCGCAAGCTCGCCGGCGACGCGTGATCCGGGGACGAGGGAGTTCGCTGCGATGAAGAAGGTCCTTCCGCTGGTGTGCCTGGCGGTGCTGCTGCTGTCCTCCGCGTGCGGCCTGGAGATCCGGAAGCCGACGGGGACGAGCGCGCAGCAGGGCGGCGCGATCCGGTTGGCGGTGATCCCGAAGGCGATCGGCTTCGACTTCTGGGAGCAGGTGCGGGTCGGCGCCGAGTGCGCGGCCACCAAGCACCCGAACGTCAACGTGCACTGGGACGGCGTCACCTCGGAGGACGACGTGAGCGGGCAGCAGAGCCTGCTGCAGGACTCGCTGGCGCAGGGCGTGCAGGGCCTGGTGTTCGCGGCCACCGACGCGAAGGCGCTGGCGGAGGTCACGAAGTCCGCGCGGGAGCAGGGCACCACGGTGGTCAACATGGACTCGGGCACCAGCCCGCAGCCGCCGGAGGTGCCGGTGTTCGCCACCGACAACGTGGCGGCCGCCGAGCAGGGCACCCAGCTGCTGGCGGACCGGCTGGGCGGCCGCGGCGAGGTGGCGTTCATCGAGTTCCTGCCCGGCACCAGCACGAACGAGACCCGCGCGGAGGGCTTCGAGCGCGGGCTGGCGAAGAACCCGGGGCTGCGGCTGGTGGCGCGGCAGTCGTCGAACAGCGACTACAACACGGCGTTGCAGGTCACCCAGGACATCCTGACGGCGAACCCGGGCCTGAACGGGATCTACGCGGGCAACGAGCCGAGCGTGCTGGGTGCCGCGGAGGCGGTGCGGCAGGCGGGCAAGCAGGGCCAGATCAAGATCATCGGATGGGACACCTCGGAAGGCCAGATCGAGTCGCTGCGGGACGGCGTGATCACCGGCCTGATCGCGCAGAACCCGTTCAAGATGGGGTTCGCGTCGGTGAACTCGGCGGTCGAGCAGATCCGCGGCGAGCAGCACGGCACCCCGGAGACGAACACCGGCTCCTCGGTGGTGACGAAGGAGAACCTGGACACCCCGGAGATCCAGAAGCTCCTGAACCCGTCCTGCGCGGCTCCGCCACGCTGAGGATTCCTCCTCACCCGCTGCTCGGGTGGCGGGTGGCGGAACCTCAGCGGGATTCTCGCTGCGGGATCGTTTTCACCGGTGGCTCCGCCACAGGAGAAAACGCTGTCCTCGCGAGAATCCCGCTGAGAACCCGCGGCGGTGCCGGTTGATGAGGTGGTCGCCGCTCAGCGGCTTCGCCGCTGACAGACGCTGACCGGAGGGCCCGCTCGGGTTCGCGGGTCAGGCGCCGCGCTGTTCGCGGAGGTAGGTGAGCGCGGTGTCGGCGTGGGAGGCCATGTTGAACTCGCTGCGCACCACTTCCAGCACGGTGCGGTCCGGCCCGATGACGAACGTGTGCCGCTTCACCGGCAGCGGCCCGAAGCGCCGCTTCACCCCGAACTGCCGCGCGACCACGCCCTCCCGGTCGGACAGCAGCGGGTAGTCGAAGGAGTTCGTCCGCGCGAAGGTGGCCTGCTTGGCGACCGGGTCGGTGCTGATGCCGACCGGGTGCGCGCCGAGCTCGGCGAACTCCGCCGACAGGTCCCGGAAGTGGCAGCTCTCCGCCGTGCACCCGGAGGTCATCGCCGCCGGGTAGAAGAACAGCACCACCGTGCCGCCGTCGAGGAGCTCCGAGAGCTTGCGCTCGGTGCCGTGCTGGTCGGGCAGTGCGAAGTCGTCGACGGTGTCGCCTGGGCGCATCGGAGCTCCTTGATCGTGGCCGGCGATGGTCACCCTAAGCCCCGGACGGGCCTGCGCGGCACAGCCTGTCCGTTTGCCGCCTCGGCGCGCCGGGTAGGGCACGGCTGAGCGGCGAGGCGCGAACCGGCCCGCCGCGACGATCTGCAGGAGGTGTGCACGATGACCGCGAACCTGAACGGTGCCAAGGTCGCCTTCCTGGTGGCCCCGGACGGCATCGAGCAGGTGGAGCTGACCGAACCGTGGAAGGCCGTCGAGCAGGCGGGCGGCCGCCCGGAGCTGGTGTCGATCCAGCCGGGTTCGGTGCAGGGGCGGAACCACTTGGAGAAGGCCGACACGTTCACCGTGGACAAGGTCGTCACCGAGGTGTCCCCGGACGACTACGACGGCCTGGTGCTGCCGGGCGGCGTGGCCAACCCGGACGCGCTGCGGCAGGTGCCGAACGCGGTGCGCTTCACCGGCGAGTTCTTCGCGAAGCAGAAGCCGGTCGCCGCGATCTGCCACGCCCCGTGGCTGCTCGCGGAGGCCGACGTGGTGCGCGGCCGCAGGCTGACGTCCTACCCGAGCCTGCGCACGGACCTGCGCAACGCGGGCGCCGACTGGGCGGACGAGGAAGTCGTCGTGGACTCGGGGCTGGTGACCAGCCGGAACCCGAACGACCTGCCCGCGTTCTGCGCGAAGGTCGTCGAAGAGGTAGCCGAGGGAAGGCACCGCGCGCAGGCGCGCAGCGCGTGATCGAGGTGGCAGAGCGGAGGAGTCGATGAAACTCGCGTTCCTGCAAGACGTCTACGGGTACCAGGGCCCGTTCGCGACGGTGTACCTGGACACGTCGGCGGACGCCGAGGACGCCGCGAAGGCCGTGCAGCTGCGGTGGCGCTCGGCCCGGGAGCGGCTGGCGGACGCGGGTGCGGACGAGGCGACGCTGCGCGCCTTGGACGAGACCGTGGACCGCCACGAGTACCGGATCGGCCACCGCGGCCAGGTGCTGGTCGCGACCGCGGGCGAGGTGGTGTTCGGCGAGGAGCTGCCGCAGCCGCCGGACGACGCCTCCGACGACGAGAAGGTGCACTTCGGCACGCTGCCGCACCTGCTGCCGTACCTGCGGCTGCGGGCATCCCGCATCCCGCACGTGGTGGCCCTGGTCGACCACGTGGACGCGGAGCTGACGGTGGTGGCGGCCGGCGCCGAACCCCGCACCCGCCGGGTGCAGGGCGGCGATCACCCGGTGCACAAGGCCCCGGCGGGCGCCGACGAGCTCAACGAGCAGCGCTTCCAGAACAAGGTCGAGGAGCAGTGGCTGCGCAACGCCAAGGACGCGGCCGAGGAGATCGGCAAGCAGGCCATGCGGATCGGCGCCGAGCTCGTCGTGCTCGCCGGTGACCCGCAGCAGCGGAAGCTGGTGCACGACAACCTGCCCGGCGGCGTGCGGGAGCGCACCGTGCAGACCGATGCGGGCCACCTGGACCAGGGCGACTCGGCGGAGGGCCTGCGCGGCGAGGTCGCCGAGACGGTGGACGCCGCCGTGTCGGCGCACGTGGACGAGGCGGTCCGCGAGTTCGAGCAGCAGCGCGGCCGCGACGAGCGCGCCGCGGAGGGCTGGACCGCGGTGCTCGCCGCCCTGCAGCGCGGCCAGGTGCGCACGGTGCTGTGGGGATCGCCGGAATCGGTGTCCTGGCTGCACGTCGGCCCCGTCCCCAACCAGGTGGCGCTGCACGAGCGGGAGCTCACCGACATGGGCGTGTCCAGCCCCGGCAGCGCGCCCGCCAGCGCGGCGGTCGTCTGGTCGGCGGCCGGTACGGACGCGGACCTGGTGCTGGTCGACCCGGACGAGGTGAAGCTGACCGACGGCATCGGCGCGGTGCTGCGCTACACGGACGCGTGAGAGGAGAAGCATGACGACGACGCGGGAAACGGTGCAGAAGTCGCTGTCCACGGTCGACTTCCCCGCGAGCAAGGAAGACCTGGTCGCCTTCGCGCGGAACAACGGCGTGGACCAGGGCACGGTGGACGCGCTGCGGGCGCTGCCGCTGGCCGACTACGACAACGTCGGCGAGGTGCTGCGCTCGGTGCCGCTGGACAAGGCCGATGAGGAGGGCCAGTCCGACGCGGACAAGGCGAAGGAGGACCGGCAGCACGTCCGGCCGGGCCTCGCCGAGCACCAGCGCGAGACACCGGCCAACCCGATCGCGGAGGAGCTCGGCGAGAACCGCAAGGGCGGCTGACACCCGAGAACACCACGACGATCGTCGAACGCCCCCGTCCAGGCGGGGGCGTTCGCGCGTGCCGGGCCGAGTTCTGCGATCGAGCTCGCGGCGGCGTTAGCGTGCTGGAGGCACGTCCGACGGCCCGGCCCTCCCGCCGGGCCTCGGAGTCATGGGGTCCCGCATGGATCATTCCGATCGTCGGTTCCGGCGCGCGCTCGCGCTGCTCGGTTGCTCGGTGCTGCTGGCGGTGACCACCGCCGGGTGCGGTGGCCAGGGCGACCGGACCGCGCACGAGGAGTCCGGCCAGTGGTGGGTGTCGCGCGCCGGCTATCCGGACGCGCCCGCGCGGGCCCGGCCGAGCCCGAACCCGGCGGTGCGGTCGGCGGTGCGGCAGGTCGACGAGTACGCCGACCGGCTTTCCGGGAGCACGGTCGCGGTGGCCGTGCTGGACCGCGAGTCCGGTGCGGCCGTCGGCGGGGAGCACGCGGACGAGGAGTTCACCACCGCCTCGGTGTCGAAGCTGCTGGTGGCGATGGACGTGGCGGAACGCCGCCGCGAGGGCCTGCGGGTGTCGTCATCGGACGCGGAGCTGATCCGCCGGGCGCTGGCGGTCAGCGACGACGGGGCGATGAACGCGCTCTGGGACCGGTTCGACGGCGCGGGCGCCATCTCGCGGGTGGCGGTGCGCTACGGGCTCACCCGCACGCTGCCGCCGGAGGTGCCGGGGCGGTGGGGCGACACCCGGACCTCGGCGCGGGACGTGGCGGCGGTGCTGGCCAAGGTCCCGGAGCTGCCCGCGGCGGAGCGGGACCTGGTGCTGGGGCCGTTGGAGGAGGCGCCGCGCACCGCTGCGGAAGGCTTCGACCAGCAGTACGGGCTGAAGGTGGGGACGCGCCGGGCCGCGGTGAAGCCGGGCTGGATGTGCTGCTCGGACGGCCGCCGTTCGGTGCACAGCGCGGGGCTGATCGGGCCGGACCGGCGCTACGCGGTGGCGGTGCTGTCCACCCAGCCGTCGTCGAAGAGCTACTCGCAGGCGTCCGAGGTGGTCACCGAGGCCGCGGCGCCGCTGCTCCGCCGCCTCGGCTGAACCTCGCCGCCGGGCGCCCTCGGTCTTGGAGCGCTCGGGGTGCGGCCCGTTCGTCCGTCTCGCCGGTCCGGTGGGCGGTGTCCGCAGCGGTGGCCCGGTCGCCTCGCCCGCTCGGTCCGGTGAGCCGTGGCCGCAGGGGTGGCCCGGTCGCCTCGCCCGCTCGGTGGGCTGATCACCTGGCGTCCGGGAGCGGGCCTGCTTCGCTACGCTGGCGTCCCGCTGGACGGCTACGAGGGGACCTGCGGTGAAACGGCCCACGATCATCGACATCGCGCGCCAGGTCGGCGTGTCGAAGGCCGCGGTGTCCTACGCCCTCAACGGCCGCGCCGGGGTGTCGGCGGCCACCCGGGAACGCATCCTCGACGTCGCCGCCCAGCTCGGCTGGGACGCGGCGGGACCGGCGCGGACGCCCGCCGCCGACCGCACCGGCACGATCGGCCTGGTGCTGGCCCGGCCGCCGCAGCACATCCGCGCCGAACCGTCGGTGGTGCACTGGATGGCGGGCTTGGAGGCGGCGCTGGCCGAGTACGGGCTGAGCCTGCACCTGGCGCTGCCCCCGGACGAGGAGGCCGAGCTCGGCACCTACCGCGCCTGGGCCGCGGAACGCCGGGTGGACGGCGTGATCGTCACCGACCTGCGCGCCGAGGACCCGCGGGTTCCGCTGCTGCGGGAGCTGAAGCTGCCCGCGGTGGTGATCGGCGAGCACGAGCGGGTCGCGAACGTGGCGGTGCTGCGCTTCGCCGCCGCCGACGAGGTGCGCGCCGTGGTGGCGCACCTGGCCGAGCTCGGGCACCGGCGGATCGGCCACGTGCAGGGCGGGGTCGACCTGGAGCACACCGCGCGCCGCAGCGGCCTGCTGCGCGCCGAGGTGCGGGAACGCCTCGGCACCGACCTGGTGAAGGTGGAGGCCGACGCGACCGAGGACGGCGGGGTGCGGGCCACCGCGCGGCTGCTCGCCGCCGATCCGCCGCCGACGGCGATCGTCTACGACGACGACGTGATGGCGGTGGCCGCGGTCGCGCGCGCCGCCGAGCTCGACGTCCGGGTGCCGACGGACCTGGCGGTGCTGTCCTGGCAGGACTCCATGCTGTGCCGGGTGGTGACCCCGCCGGTGACGGCGCTGTCGCGGGACGTCGAGGACGATGCCGCGGCCGCGGTGCACCTGCTGCTGGAGCTGATCGAGACGGGCGCCGCCGACGACCTGGACGTGCCGCCGCGCGTGCTGCTGCCGCGCGCCAGCACGGCGGGCGGCGCCTGATCCGCTGAGCGGCGTCCTCCCGCCGCGGGTTCCCGCCGCGGCACCGCCGCGCCCACCTGCCGGGGCGGGAACTTCCGCGCCGCGGCGCGGGGTCGATACGCTCGGCGCATGGCTGACTACGTGCAGGTCGTGACCACGACGGATTCCGAGCGGGCCGCGGCGGAACTGGCCCGCGGCGTCGTCGAGGCGCGGCTGGGCGCCTGCGTGCAGGTGGTGCCGATCCGCAGCTTCTACCGCTGGGACGGAGCCGTGCAGGACGACCCGGAGTGGCAGCTGCAGGTCAAGACGCCCGCCGCGCGGCTGGACGCGCTGGTCGCGCACCTGCGGGAGCACCACGGCTACGAGGTGCCCGAGGTGATCGCGACGCCGATCGTCGGCGGAAACCCCGCCTACCTGTCCTGGTTGGACGAGGAGACCGCCGGCTGAGCTCGGCCCGCGCGGGTCAGTCCGCGCGGATCGCGATCGCGGCGGCGGGGCACAGGGTGGCCGCCTCGCGCGCGGCGTCCTGGTGCTCGGCGCCGGGGGAGGCGTCGAGCAGCACCACGACGCCGTCCTCGTCGCGCTGGTCGAACACGGACTCGGCGGTGAGCACGCACTGGCCTGCGCCGATGCACTTGTCCTCGTCGATCTCGATCTCCACGGCGTCCTCCCGGGGCTTCTCTGGTCAGTCAGTCGACTGAAGGCTACGCTAGCATTTAAGTCAGACGCCTTTCTTAATGAGGATGCGATGCGAGCCGACGACACCACCTGCCCCGTGACCGGAAGCGGCACCACCGACCCGCTGCCGTTCCCCTTCCCGCTGCCCACCGCGCTGGAACCCCCGGCGGAATGGCGGCGGCTGCAACAGGAATGCCCGGTGGCGCGGGTGCACACCGTGGTCGGGGAGGACGCGCTGCTGCTGACCCGCTACGAGGACGTGCGCGCGATCCTGGCCGACCCGCGGTTCACCCGCAGGCCCCTCGACGACGCCGAGGACGGCTCCTTCCCGAGCACCATCGCCCAGGGCGAGGGGCACCTGCGGTGGCGACGGCTGCTGAGCCGCTCGTTCACCGTCAAGCGGATGCGCGCGCTGCAACCGCGGATCGAGGGCATCGCCCACGAGCTGATCGACGAGATGCTCCGGCAGGGCGCGCCCGCCGACCTGCGCACCGCGCTCGGCTTCCCGCTGCCCGTGTTCGTGATCTGCGACCTGCTCGGCGTGCCTGCCGCCGACCGCGCGAAGTTCGCGCACTGGTCCGACCACATGCTCAACCTGACCCGCTACACGGAGGACGAGGTCCGCGAGTCCGGGCAGGAGCTGTGGAACTACCTGGCCGAGCACGTCCGGGCCAAGCGCGCCGAACCCGGCGACGACCTGCTCTCCGAGCTCACCGCCGTCAGCGACGCCGACGACGGCAGGCTCTCCGAGACCGAGCTCATCGCCACCGGGCAGGCCCTGCTCATCGCCGGGCACGAGACCACCGCCAACATGATCGGCAAGATGGCCGCGATGCTGCTGTCCCGCCGGGAACGCTGGGAGAGCCTGCTGGCCGACCGCGCGCTCGTCGACCCGGCCGTCGAAGAGGTGCTGCGCTTCGACGCGAACCTCGGCAGCACCGGGATGCACCGGCACATCACCGAACCCGTCGAGGTCGGCAGCACCACCATCGAAGCGGGCAGCACCGTGCTCGCCCTGATGCAGGCCGCGAACCGGGACGAGGACGCGTTCGCCGACGCCGCCGAGATGGACCTCGCCCGCACCCCCAACCCGCACCTGACCTTCGGGGCCGGACCGCACTCCTGCCTCGGCCAGTCGCTGGCCCGCGTCGAACTGCGCACCGTGCTCGCCGCGCTGCTCGACCGCGTGCCCGGGCTGGAGCTGGCGATCCCCGCCGACGACCTGCGCCGCCGCGAAGGGCTCCTGGTCGGCGGGCTCGAAGAAGTCCCGGTGCGGTGGTGAGAAGATGACCGCCGTGGACGTTCGACCCGCGCGGAACCGCAGCGGCGCGCGCACCGGGGCCCGCTCCGGCGCCCGCCGGGAACGCGCCGACGCCACCCGGGCGCTGCTGCTGCGCACCGCGGAGCGGCTGTTCGCCGAACGCGGGCTCTCCGAGGTGTCCAACCGGCAGATCGTCGAGGCCGCCGGGCAGGCCAACAACTCCGCGCTGGCCTACCACGTCGGCACCCGCGACGACCTGCTGCGCGCCATCAGCGCTTCGCACAGCGAACCGATCGTCCGGCACACCAGGGAGATGCTCGACGCGGCGCGCGGTGCGCGGGAACCGCGCGAGCACGTCGCCTGCATGGTGCTGCCCTACGTCCGGCACCTGGCGAGCCTCGGCAACCCCGGCTGGTGCGCGCGGTTCACCGCCCAGGTCGCCACCGACCCGGTGGTGCGCAGCGGGCCGATGCACGCCCCCGAGATGGAAGCGCTGCTGGCCGAGGCGAACGCGGCGCTCGCCGAGCACGCCCCCGCGCTCCCGCCGGAGGTCGCCGCGGTCCGCCGCGACACCGCCCGGCTCGCGGTCCTGCACACCTGCGCCGAGCAGGAACGCGCTGCCGCGGCCACCGGCACCCCCGCCGACTGGGAACTCGTCGGTACCGCCCTCACGGACGGCCTCACCGGACTGCTGCTCGCGCCCAGCGGTACCCGCTGATCGGCTCCCGCTGATCGGCTCCCGCTGATCGGCCCGCCGACCGGCTCCCGCCGACCGGCTCCCGCCGATCGGCTCCCGCTGACCGGCTCCCGCTGATCGGCCCGCCGACCGGCTCCCGCCGACCGGCTCCCACCGAGAACCTCCCGCCACCACGGGCACTGCGCGCTGCCCGGGAACAGGACTCCCCATGAACGACCAGGCCACCGACGCCCCGGCCCGCCCCGGGCTGCGCCGCCCGCTGCCCCCGGAACTCGTGCAGCGCGGCGAGGTCCCGTTCGACCCGCCCGCCGGGCTCGACCGGCTGCGCGCCGACGGACCCGTCGCGCCGATCACGCTGCTCAACGGGGCCCGCGCGTGGCTCGTCACCGGCTACCGCGAGGCCCGCGAAGCCCTCGGCGACACCCGGTTCAGCTCCGACCGGTTCCGGCACCGCGACGCGCTGCAGCTCACCCCGGAAGAGGTCGCCGCGGGCGGCTGCCCGCACGCCGCCGCGCAGGCCCCCGCCCGGCACGGGCTGTTCATCTTCATGGACCCGCCCGAGCACACCCGGCTGCGCCGGATGCTCATCGGCCAGTTCACCGTCCGCCGGATGCGCGCGCTGGAAGCGCGGGTCACCGAACTCGCCGTGGAGCTCGTCGAGGCGATGAAGGCGCGCGGGAACAGCGCCGACCTCGTCGCCGACTTCGCGCTGCCGCTGCCCTCGCTGGTCATCTGCGAACTGCTCGGCGTGGACTACGCCGACCGCGACCGGTTCCAGCGCGACGCGGCGATCTCGCTGAACATCCAGATGCCCGAGCAGGAGCGGACGGCCGCCTCGGAACGGCTGCGGAACTTCATGCGCGAGCTCGTCGCGGGCAAGCGCACCGCGCCCGGCGACGACCTGCTGTCCGGGCTGGTGCACGGCGACGCCGATCCGGCGCTGACCGACGACGAACTCGTCGACATCGCCACCACGCTGCTGACCGCGGGCCACGAGACGACCGCGAACATGCTCGGCCTCGGCACCTTCGCCCTGCTGGAGCACCCGGCGCAGCTCGCCGCGCTGCGCGCCGACCCGGCGCTGATGGACGGCGCCGTGGAGGAACTGCTGCGCTACCTGTCGGTGCTGCACCTGGGCATCAGCCGGGTCGCCACCGAGGACCTGGAGCTCGGCGGCGTCCGCATCGGCGCGGGCGAGACGATCCTGGTGTCGGTGCCGGAGGCGAACCGGGACGCCGAGCAGTGGGACGACCCCGGCGAGCTCGACGTCACCCGCGGGCGCAGCGCGCACCTGTCGTTCGGGCACGGCGTGCACCAGTGCCTCGGCCAGCAGCTGGCGCGGGTGGAGATGCGCATCGGCTACGCCGAACTGCTGGACCGGTTGCCCGGGCTGCGGCTCGACGTGCCCGCCGCGGAGGTCCCGCTGCGCACCGACATGGTCATCTACGGGGTGCACCGGCTGCCGATCAGCTGGGACTGATCAGGTGCGCGGCCCGTCCGGACGGGCCACGCACCCGCGTGGTTCAGGACAGGTGGCGGGCCGCGTCGGCGGCGTGCGCGTCGGCCTCGTCGGCGGGAGCGAGGTCGGCCTCGGCCGCGGTGAGGTCGATGCGCACCAGGACCGCGGCACTGCGCGCCGCCCCGGCCGCCAGCGCGGCGGCGGTGAGCGCGTCGCCGCGCAACGCCGGTCCCGCCTCCGCCGCCACCTCGTCCGCCAGCGCCGCGACCTGGGCGGCGAGTTCGGCGAGCCGCGCGGGCGGACCGGCCGCGCCGGCCAGCGCCGCCGCGAGCGCCGCCGCCCGGTCCGGATCGTCCGCCGGGCGCCGCCGCGCCGCCAGCACGTCCTGGTAGGCGTCCGAATCGGCCTGCGCCAGCTCCGTCGCCCGCTGCCGCAGCGCCTCCGCCCGCGACGCCCGCGCCGCGTCCCGCCGCAGCCGCGCGCACATCGCCAGCAGCCCGGCGGCCGCCGCCGTGGTAACCGCGCCGACGACACCGCCGGTCGCGGACGGCGTCGGCGCGGCCACCTCGTCCAAGAACTCCCGCACGCTCGCGTCGAGATCGGTCAACTCAACCCCACGACCTCGCCGTGCTCGTCGATGTCGATGTGCTCCGCCGCCGGATGCGAACCCAAACCGGGCATCGTGCGCATGTCCCCGCAGATCGGGTACACGAAACCGGCGCCCACCGAGGCCCGCACCTCGCGGACCGGCAGCGTCCAGCCCGTCGGGGCGCCCAGCAGCTTCGGGTCCGAGCTCAGCGACAGGTGCGTCTTCGCGATGCACACCGGCAGCGAACCGAACCCGTTCGCCTCGTAGTCCCGCAGCGACCGCTCGGCCGCGGGCGCGTAGGACACGCCGTCGGCGCCGTACACCCTGCGCGCCACCGTCTCGATCTTCGTGCGGAGGTCGGCGGAATCCGGGTACAGCAGCTGGAACCGGTTCGGTTCCTCGGCCGCCTCGACCACGGCCTCCGCCAGGTCCTTCGCGCCCTTCCCGCCGTCGAGGAAGTGGCTGCTCACCGCGACCCGCGCGCCCGCCGCCTCCGCGACCTCGCGGATCGCCGCGTGCTCCGACGGGTGGTCGGTGGGGAACGCGTTCACCGCCACCACCGGGGAGACCCCGTGCAGCCGGATGTTCTCGATCTGCTTGCGCAGGTTGTCCGCGCCCGCCCGCACGTCGTCCGGGTTCTCCGCCAGCAGCTCCGGCGGCAGCGGCCTGCCCGCCACGATCTTGTGGTTGCCGGAGTGCGCCTTCAACGCCCGCACCGTCGCCACCAGCACCGCCGCGTCCGGGCGCATCCCCGAGCTGCGGCACTTGATGTTGAAGAACCGCTCGGCGCCCATGTCCGCGCCGAACCCGGCCTCGGTCACCACGTAGTCCGCGCAGTGCCCGGCGATCCGGTCGGCCACCACCGAGGAGTTGCCGTGCGCGATGTTGCCGAACGGGCCCGCGTGCACGAACACCGGCGTGTTCTCGGTGGTCTGCATCAGGTTCGGCTTGATCGCCTCCCGCATCAGCACGGTCATCGCGCCCGCCGCGCGCAGCTGCTCCGCGCTGACCGGGGTGCCGTCGCCGGTGTAGCCGACGACGATGCGGCCGAGCCTGCTCCGCATGTCGTGCAGCGAGTTCGACAGCGCCAGCACCGCCATCACCTCGCTGGCCGCGGTGATGTCGAACCCGGTCTGCCGCGGCGTGCCGTCCGCCGCCCCGCCGAGCCCGGTGACGATGGAGCGCAGGTCCCGGTCGTTGACGTCGAGCACCCGCCGCCAGGTGATCCGGTTCGGGTCCAGGCCCAGCGCGTTGCCCTGGTGCAGGTGGTTGTCCACCATCGCCGAGAGCAGGTTGTGCGCCGCGGTCACCGCGTGCATGTCGCCGGTGAGGTGCAGGTTCAGCGCCTCCATCGGCACCACCTGGCTGTAGCCGCCGCCCGCGGCGCCGCCCTTGATGCCGAAGGTGGGGCCCATCGACGGCTGCCGGATTGCGATCGCCGAGCGGTGCCCCAGCTGCTTCAGGCCCTGGCCCAGGCCGACGGTCGTGGTGGTCTTGCCCTCGCCCAGCGGGGTGGGGGTCACGGCGGAGACCAGCACGTACTTGGCCTGCGGCCGGTCGGCGAACTCCTCGACGGCGTCGAGGGACACCTTCGCCACCTGCTTTCCGTACGGCTCCAGCAGGTGCGGGCCGATGTCGAGCTGCGCGGCGATCTCCTCGATCGGCCGCAGCGCGGTGGCCCGGGAGATGTCCAGGTCGGACGGGATTGTCATGCGGGAACCTCCTGGAGCCGGGCCGCGGCGTCGTCGCGCCACCGGGCGGTCCGGCCGATCTCGTCGAACGTGAACAGGTGCCACCCGGCGATGCCAGGGGCGGGCTCCGCCAAGTGTGCCGACAGACCGTCCACCAACCCGTCCGGGGTGTACGGCGCGAGCAGCCTGGTCACCACGCCGTGCTGCTTGCGCAGGAACCGCAGCGACTCGCCGAGGCCGATCTTCATCGACACCCGCAGCAGCTTCGTCACGTCCACCGCCCCGGGCAGCCCCACGTGCACCGGCAGCAGGACGCCACGGGAGCGCAGCTCGCCGAGCCAGCGGGCGATCCGCTGCGGGTCGTAGCAGATCTGCGAGACGACGTAGTCGGCGTGCGGCGCTTTCGCCGCCATGGCACCGATCGTGACCTCGTCGGGCAGGAACGCGTGCGGTTCCGGGTAGCCGGTGATGCCGACCAGGCCCGGGCGCCGGCCCAGGTCCTCGATCGCCCGCAGCAGTGCGAGCGCGTCCGGGAATTCCCCTGCGGGATCGGGGGAATCGCCGCCGACCACGAAGATCTCATCGCTGCCCAGCTCGGCCGCCCGGTCGAGCAGCGCGGCGAGCCGGGCCCGGTCCGGGATGGAGCGGGCCGCCAGGTGCGGCACCGCGCGCAGTCCCGCCGCCGCCAACTCCGCCGCGGTGTCCAAAGTGGACTCCGGGCCCTTCCGCGGGGAGGAGGTGACGGTGACGGTGCCGTCCGCGGGCAGCACCCGCGCCCGCTCGGCGGCACCGCGCACCGGCAGCACCTCGAACCTGCTGCGGAGCAGCATCTCCCGCAGCCGCTGCGTGCTGGTGTCCATCAGCTCGACTCCCGCTCGCTCACGCCGTCGCCGTGCGCTCGAAGCGCTTCGGGATCTCCTTGTTCGGGTCGTGGAACGGCTTCTCCACCACCAGCGCCTCCTGCGGTCCGTGCTGGGTGTGCACCACGAGTTCCGTGCCCGGTTCCTGGTAGGCCACCGGCACCATCGCGAACCCGATGTTGGCGTCCAGCCGCGGCGAGCGGCAGGCCGAGGTGACCTCGCCGATGCGCAGCCCGTGCGGGTCGTGCACGTCGAACGGTTCGATCATGCTGCCGTCGTTGAACGAACCGACGCCCGGCCCGCCGATGCGCACCCCGACGAGCTTGCGCGCCACCCCTTCGGCCTTGATGCGGGCCAGCGCGTCCTTGCCGATGAAGTCGGCCTCCTGCTCCAGGTCCACCATCCACGTCTTCTCGAACCCGTAGCCCGCCTCGAACGGGTTCGTCTCGTAGGTGATGTCGCACCCCCAGGACAGGATTCCCGCTTCGATGCGGCGGATGTGGCACGGCCCGATGACCTGCATGCCGTGCGGGCGACCGGCCTCCCAGATCGTCTCCCACAACTTCACGCCGTCCCGGCTCGCGTGGTGCAGGTAGATCTCGTAGCCGAGCTCCGCGGTGTAGCCGGTGCGGGAGACCACGACCTGCATCCCGTTCAGTTCGCGGTCCACCGCGTAGTAGTAGGGGACGTCCAAGATGGACTCGCCGAACAGGTCCACCATCACGTCGCGCGACTTCGGGCCCTGCACCTGCACCGGGCCCACGTCGGGTTCGCGGATCCGCACGTCCATGCCCAGGTTCTGCGCCAGGCCCTTCGCCCACAGCAGCACGTCGCTGTCGGCCAGGGACAGCCAGAAGTGGTTCTCGCCCAGCCGCAGCAGCACCGGGTCGTTGATGATGCCGCCGTCCGCGGCGGTGACGAACACGTACTTGCACTGCCCGACCTTGCACTTGGTGAGGTCGCGCGGCACCAGCATGTTGGTGAACTCGAAGGCGTCCGGTCCGGTGATCTCCACCTGCCGCTCCACGCCCACGTCCCACAGCGTCACGCCCTCCAGCAGCGCCCAGTACTCGCCGATCGGATCGCCGTAGTGGCGCGGGTGGTAGGTGTGGTTGTAGACGCTGTAGAGGCTCACCCCGTGCTGCCGGGAGGCGTGGAAGAACGGCGACTTGCGCAGCCTGGAGTACTGCAGGATTCCCGGGTTCGGATTCACGGTCATGAGCGGCGCTCCTTCTCGGTGTGAGCGGTGTCGGACCACCCGGGCGATCGCCCGAGGGGAGTCGTGGACGGATCGGGTCAGGCGCGCATCCGCGCCATCTCGGGGTCGAAGACCGGGTCGGCGACGACCTCCGCCGGATGTCGGCGGTCGAAGTACGACACCCGCAGCCGGGTGCCCGCGTCGGCCAGCTCGGCGGGCAGCCACGCGTAGGCGAGGCTCATGCCGGTGCTGTGCCCGTACCCCGCGCTGGTGGTGAAGCCGACCGCGTCGCGGCCGGTCTCGGTGAACACCGGTTCGGCGCCCATCAGCACCTCGCCGTCGGTGATCTGCAGGCAGCGCAGCCGCCGCCGCACCGGGCGTTCGCGGCGCCGCAGCAGGGCGTCGCGGCCGATGAACTCGCCCTTGCCGGGTTTCACGGCGAACCCGAGGCCCGCCTCGTCGGGGTCGTGCTCGCTCCACAGGTCCGCGCCCCACGCGCGGTAGCCCTTCTCCAGCCGCATCCCGTTGAACGCGGCCCGGCCCGCCGGGAAGATGCCGTGCTCGGCGCCCTGCGCGAGCAGCAGGTCCCACAGCCGCCTGCCGAACTCGGCGGAGGTGTAGAGCTCCCAGCCGAGCTCGCCGACGTAGGACAGCCGCAGCGCGGTCACCGGGACCTCGCCGACGAACAGCCGCTTCGCCCGGAAGAACCGGAAGGACTCGGCGGAGACGTCCACGTCGGCCAGCGGTGCCAGCACGTCCCGCGCCCGCGGTCCCCACAGGCCCAGGCAGCAGGTGCCGCCGGTGATGTCGCGGACCGAGGTGGTGTCGTCGGCGTGCGCCTGCAGCCACGCCACGTCGCGCGGCCCGTTGCAGCCGACCTGGAACTCGGTCTCGGACAGCCGGGCCACCGTGATGTCGCCGCGCACTCCGCCGTCGTGCTGCAGCATCAGCGTGTAGGTGACGTAGCCGGGGGAGCGGTCCAGCTGCGCGGTGGTGAGCCGCTGCAGCAGGGCGAGCGCGCCGCGCCCGCGCACCTCGGCGCGGGCCAGCGAGGTCATGTCGAACAGCGCCACCCGCTCGCGGGCGGCCTGGTGCTCGGCGGCGGCGATCGGCGACCGGTAGCGCCCGGCCCACTCGCCCGGGAGCACGATTTCCCGCCCCGCCACGAGGGATTCGTTGGACTCGTACCAGTGCGGGCGTTCCCAGCCGCCTGCCTCCAGGAACACCGCGCCGAGCCGTTCCTGGCGTTCGTGGAACGGGCCGGTGCGCAGCGGGCGGGGCCGCGCGGGCGGCTGCTGCGGGTGCACCACGTCGTAGACCTCGCGGAAGCTCTGCGCGCTGCGCTCGGCGACGTAGGCGGGGCTGTGCGCGAAGTCCTCGAAGCGGCGCAGGTCGGCGGCGCGCAGGTCGATGCCGGGCGCGCCATCGCTCATCCACTCCGCCATCGCCCGGCCCACCCCGGCGGAGTGCGTGATCCACACGGCCTCGGCGACCCAGAACCCGGCGACCTCCCGGGACGGCCCGAGCACCGGCATCCCGTCGGCGGTGAACAGGAACAGCCCGTTCATGCCCTCGGCGAGTTCGGTGCGGCGCAGCACCGGCAGCAGCTCGCAGGCGTCGTCCCAGGACTGCTTGAAGTCCTGCGGCGTGAACGGGTGCACCGAGGACATGCCCGCCCAGCCGCCGCCCCCGGACGGCGCCTCGGTGCCGTCACCGGTGGTGGGCGCGATGTCCTCGGCGCGCACCGGGATCACCCGGTGCCGGTACGAACCGATGCCGTAGCGGTCGTGGATCTGCCGGAAGTACATCGAGGCGTCCTGGTGCCGCAGCATCGGTTGCGCCACCTCGGGCCCGGTCGCGGGGCCGAGGCCGGTGACCGGCCCGGTCACGGCGTACTGGTGCGCCAGCGGCCGCACCGGGATGGACACCCCGGCGAGCGCGCCGACCTTCGGCCCCCAGATCCCCGCGCAGCACAGCACGGTCTCCACCTCGATCTCGCCGCGGTCGGTGCGCACCGACCGGACCCGGCCGCCGGTCACGTCGAAGCCGGTGACCTCGGTGCGGCCCTGGAACCGCACGCCGAGCCCTTCGGCGGCGCGGGCCATCGCGGCGGCGGCCCGGACGGGTTTGGCGACGCCGTCCCCGGGCACGTGCAGCCCGCCGCGGATGCGGGACGCGTCGACCTGCGGGATGCGGTCGGCGACCTCGCGGGGGCCGACGAGCTCGGCGGGCACGCCCCACGCGGCGGCCAGGCCGCGCTTGCGCTGCAGGTCGGCCCAGCGTTCCGCGGTGGTCGCGACCTCGATGCCGCCGACCTGGTGGAAGCAGGGTTCGCCGTCGAGCTCCGCGGCGCCGAACCGCTCGACGGTGTAGGCGGCCAGCCGGGTCAGCAGCTCGGAGGCGTTGGTCTGGAACACCAGGCCGGGGGCGTGCGAGGAGGAGCCGCCGGTGGCGAACAGCGGTCCCTGGTCGACGACGAGCACGTCGGTGATCCCGGCGCGTGCGAGGTGGTACGCCGCGGAGCAGCCGACGATGCCCGCTCCGACGATGAGCACTCGTGCCCTGCCGTCCATGTGCCGCCCCCTGGCTCATGACGCTGGTGTCGGGTCCGAAGCGGACCCGGTGGTCGGCTCGGTCCGAGCGTTCCCGCTCGCGGCCGGTCGCGGTGGCCCCGGAAGGACGCCGGGACGGTTGTTGCGCTCCTCACAACTGGCTGCGTTGTACGCAACACTGCGCCTGACGGAAGGGATGCGTCAAGCACACGGGAGGGCGAATTCCCTTGGAGTGATCGGGTTTTCCGCGTTCCAGTGCGACCCGTCGCGAACGGCCCGCAGTGGGTGCACGCCGCGTTCCGATGCGTCCCCCGGTGGGTGACCGGGTGGGGGTCGGCGGCACCGGTCCGGTCCCGTAGCGTGGCCGCCGCTGCGCCGGGAGTCAGGTCCCCGACGACCCCCGGCCGGGTTGTTGCGTAATCAGCAACACCGTGTATCGTTCATCAAGGCAATTCTCCGCAACGGATACGGGTTGAACCGTGGTCAACGCAGGACGATCCAGCGAACGTTCCGGCGCCCTCGTGCAGTCGGTTGACCGGGCGGTGACCGTGCTGGAACTGCTGGCCCGCCACGGCGAAGCGGGCATCACCGAGATCGCGGGCGAACTGGGCGTGCACAAGTCCACCGCCTCCCGCCTGGTCAGCGTCCTCGTCTCCCGCGGCCTCGTCGAGCAGCTCGGAGAGCGTGGCAAGTACGTCATCGGCTTCGGCATCGTCCGGCTCGCCGGCGCCGCCACCGACCGGATGGACCTGTCCCGGCTCGGCAGGCCCTTCTGCGAATCGCTGGCCGAAGAGCTCGGCGAGACCGTGAACATCGCCGTCCGCGACGACGAAGTGGCCATCAACATCAGCCAGGCCCGCGGCACCGCCTCCGTCACCGCGCACAACTGGGTCGGCCAGCGCACCCCGCTGCACGCCACCTCCAGCGGCAAGGTGCTGCTCGCGCACGCGCCCGCCGACGACCAGGACGCGCTGCTCGAGGACGAACTCGCCCAGTACACGCCGCGCACCGTCACCGACCCGGTCGAACTGCGCGGCGGCTTCGAGCTCATCGTGCGCGACGGCTATGCCACCAGCTACGAGGAGCTGGAGCTCGGGCTGAACGCCGCCGCGGTCGCCGTGCACCGGCACGACGGCGAAGTCGTCGCCGCGCTCAGCGCCTCCGGCCCGTCCTACCGGTTCTCCCGCAAGCGGATGCGCGAGGTGATCGGCGCGATGACGGTGGCCGCCAAGGAGCTCTCCGGCCAGCTCGGCTTCCTGGAGGAATGACCGGGGGCGGTCACTCCCGGTTCAGCATCACGTCCTCCAGGTCCAGTTCGTGCAGCACGCGGCGCAGCACCACGTCGTCGATGCGGCCCTCGTCCCGGAACCGGACGAACACCTCGCGCTCGGCGGCGAGCATCTCGGCGCGCAACCGGCGGTAGGCGGCGCCGGGGCTCTCCCCGACCTCCTCGGCGGAGCGGCCGAGCCGTTCCCACGCCCGGTGGCTGCGCCGTTCCGCGGAGCGCCGCAGGTTCTCGGTGACCTCGTCCGGCGGCGGATCGTCCGCGGAGAGCTCCTCCAGCCGCCGCCGCGCGGCCAGCGCCGCGTTGTGCGCCGCCTCCGCCTCGGCCAGCGCATCGGTGTAGCTCTCCCCGCCGCGCACCCCGAGCGAGCGGATCACCCACGGCAGGGTCAGCCCGTGCAGCAGCAGCGTCCCCAACGTCACGAAGAACGCCAGGAACAGCACCTGCGGGCGCTGCGGGAACGGCGCACCGGTCGAGGTGAACTGCGGGATCGCCGCCGCCGCGGCCAGCGACACCACACCGCGCATCCCCGCCCAGGACACCACCGCGCCGTAGCGCCACGGCGGCGCCCCGCCCCGGCGCAGCAGCAGCTCCGGCAGCTGCAAGGTCGCGAACACCCACACCGCGCGCACCAGCACCACCGTCGCCGTCAGCGCCAGCCCGACCAGCACCAGCGGCACCAGCTGCCCGGCCACGCCCGCGGTGACCGTGCTCAGCTGCAAGCCGATCAGCGCGAACACCAGCGCCTCCAGCAGCGTGTCCGCGGACAGCCACACCGCTCGGTCCTGCAACCGCACCGAAGCGCTGCCCGTCGCCGCCCGCTGCCCCAAGTACAGCCCGGCGACGACCACCGCCAGCACCCCGGAGGCGTTGATGGCCTCCGCCAGCAGGTACGCGGCGAACGGCACCAGCAGGCCCAGCGCGCTCTCCAGCACCCCGTCGGCCAGCGCCCGCCACGCCCGGTGCACCGCCCAGCCCACCGCCCAGCCGACGACCAGCCCGCCGATCGTCGCGAGCAGGAACACGCCCACCCCGGCGGCCAGCGTGTACCCGGTGCCCAGCACGGTGGCCACCGCCACCCGGTAGGCGGTGAGCGCCGTCGCGTCGTTGACCAGGCTCTCGCCGCTGAGCACCGTCATCACCCGCCGCGGCAGCCCCAGCCTGCGACCGATGGAGGTGGCCGCCACCGCGTCCGGCGGCGCCACCACCGCACCCAGCACCAGCGCCGCGCCCAGCGGCATCGCGGGCACCAGCCACCACGCGACCAACCCGGTCACCAGCGTGGTGACCAGCACCGCGCCCAGCGCCAGCGACCCGATCGGGCGGGCGTTCGCGCGGAGGCCGATCGCCGACGAGGTCAGCGCCGCCGAGTACAGCAGCGGCGGCAGCACCAGGTTCAGGATCAGCTCGGGGTCGATCGCGTAGTCCGGCACGCCCGGGACGAACGAGAGCGCCAGCCCGGCCAGCACCAGCACCAGCGGTTCGGACAACCCCCACCGCCGGGCGAGCGCGGTGAGCACGAGCGCGACCGCGAGCAGCCACATCACGTCGGGGAACTGGTCCATGCGGTGCTCTCTCCGTCCTCGCGGGCCGCGCGGTCGACGGAAGTCTAGGAATGATCGACGGATGCTGCGCCTCGTCGCGCCGGTCGCTGGCGGGCCCGGGGTGCGAGCGGGCATGGTGAGCACGATGGCGGAACCCGGGAGGCGACGATGGCCGGATGCGAGCACCTGGAAGCGGCGGCGGACCGGCGGCCCGAGCCCGGTTCCCGCGCCGGCTGCGAGGACTGCGCCCGGCTGGGGCTGAGCGGGTGGGCGCACCTGCGGATGTGCACCGAGTGCGGGCACGTCGGCTGCTGCGACTCCAGCCCGCGGCGGCACGCCACCGAGCACCACCGCGGTACCGGCCACCCGGTGATCCGCTCGTTCGAACCGGGTGAGTCCTGGGCGTGGTGCTACGTGGACGAACGCCTCGGCTGAGCGGGCACCGCCCCGTCCGCCCGGTCAATCCCGCCCGCCCGGTCCGCCCCGTCCGCGGGGTCCGCGAACCGGCGCCGGATCGCGGCCGCGAAGTCGGCCTGCCCGGCCGCGTCGAACAGGGCGGCCAACCGGCCCGCGAGCCGATCCCGGTCGGCCGCCTCCTCGTCGGCCGAGCTCAGCTCGTCGATCAGCCCGTGCACGTGGTCGATGGCGGTGTGCTCGGCGTCCGCGGGCAGCTCGCCCGCGGACAGCTGCCCGTAGGTGAAGAACCCCGAGTCGAGGGTGCCGCTGAACGACAGCGCATCCCCCTGCAGCGGCAGGCCGTTGCGGAACGGCGCCTGCCGCGCGGACGGCACCAGGTGCCGGAACCGCTCGTCGATCTCGGTGCCGTTGGCTGCCGCGGACAGCTGCGCGAGGGTGCCGATGAGCTCGGCGGCGCGCTCCACGTCGTTCTCGTTGCGGGCCAGCCACCACACCACGGCGCTGCCGGTGTCCTGCAGCACCTCGTCGCCGAGGTAGGCGCGCTTGCTGCGCTCGTGGTCGCGTTCGCGGTGCCAGAGCTGCTCGTCCTTGCGGACCTCCGCGAGCCGGTGCAGCCGGTCGGCGTCCTGCTCCGGCAGCGTCAGCGTGACCTCCGCGGCCCAGGTCTCCACGTGGCCGTGCGGATCGCGCTGCACCGCGCCGAGCGCGCCCGCCAGCTTGTGCGCCACCACCTCGGCACCGCCGGGATGTTCGGCGGCGGCGATCTCCTTGGCCCGGGTGAGCAGGGTGTCGACCGCCAGTCCCGCCGGGTTCTCGTGCGCCACCCCGACCGCGTCGGCCGGGCGCCGCCACCACACGGTCGCGCCGAACACGAACCGGTAGTCCGGTTCGGAGCTGGGCAGCGGCACGTCCCGCAGCAGCCGCTGCTGCGGCGGTTCCGGTTCGGGCTCGGCGGGGACCGCGGGCCGCTGCTGCTGCACGACCAGCGCCTCGCGCAGCTCCTCCTGCTGGTGCAGCCGCACCAGCCGCCGGGCGTACGCCGCGACGCCCGCCACCAGCGCCGCGCTGCCGAGCAGCCACGCCCACCACGGCCACCGCAGCGCGAGCGCCACCACCGCGGGCACGAGGACGGCGCCGCAGGCGAGCGCAGCCAGCAGGATCTTGTTGTCGCGGCTCATCGCTCCGGCCATTCCGCATCGATCGCTATCGGGCGCCGACAACTGTATGGCGCTCGATCTTCGCGGCGGTACCCGGCGACCGGGGGAAGTGCGCCGACCGGTGTAACCGGATCGGTCCGCGGGTAGCCGCAGAGCGTGACGACGGCCTCCGGGGGTGACCGATGAAGCACGCGACGAAACCCGCGCCGCATCCGGTGCACACGGTGCACCGGATCGGGGCCGTGCTGCTGGGGCTGGTGCTGTGGGCGTTCGGGTTGCTGGGGCTGCTGCAGGGCCTGGACTTCTTCACCACCAGGGGACAACCGGTGCTGGGGCTGTCCAGCAACGGGCTGCTGGCGGTGATCTCGCTGGTGGCGGGGGCGGTGCTGATCGGCTGCGCGGTGTGGGGCGGCAGGCAGGCTTCCACGGTGACCACGTTCATCGGCGCGCTGTTCCTGCTGTCCGGGCTCGTGCACCTGGCGATCTTGAACTCGCCGTTGAACCTGCTGGCGTTCCGGCTGCCGAACGTGTTCTTCAGCCTGGTCGCCGGGCTGGTCCTGCTGTGCACCGGGCTCTACGGCCGGCTCTCCGGCGGGCTGCCGCCGGACAACCCGTACCGGCGGGAACATCCCATGCGCACCCGGCGGCCCGACCCGGAGGAGCAGCTGGCCGACGACACCGCGGACGTGGACGAGGACGAGCAGCGCTACCGGGAAGCGGAGATCGCGATGGGCGAAGGCCACCCCACGCCGGAGCAGACCCAGATCGTGCTGCGCGACCAGGCGCGGCGCCGCGCCGTCGAACGCGCCCGGGCCCGGCGGCGCACCGAGGGCGGCCGCGCGTGAGGGTGCCGTGGCTGTGGAGCTGGCCGCCCGGCCTGCTGCTGGCGGTGCTGCGCGAGCTGACCAGCGACGTGCCGGTGCACCTGGTGGACCGCGCCGAAGCGGTGCGCCCGCCGCCGCCACCCGCCGATCCCGCCGGTCTCCAGCTGCCCGAGCACGGCGTCGGACCGCTGTTCCACCGCCGCTACTCCGCGGAGATCCAGCTGCACCTGTGCAGCGCCGCCGACGTGATGGCGCTGTTCGTCGCCGCACCCGACCGGATGGTGCCCGGCGAGGTGGCCCGCTTCGAACCCGAGGGCGACCACGCGGACCTGCGCCCCGGCGACGACCTGGTGGTGCGGATGCCAGGCCCGTGGGACGGGCCGGTGCGGGTGCTGGCGGTGACGCCCACGTCGTTCCGGCTCGCCACCCGGCCCGGCCACCTGGAGGCGGGGCAGATCGAGTTCCGCGCCGACGACCGCGGGATGCGGCTGCTGTTCGAGATCGAGTCGTGGGCGCGCAGCAGCAGCCCGGCGGCCGACCTGCTCTACGACCGGTTGCGGTTGTCCCGGCGGCTGCAGGCGTACCTGTGGGTGCGGTGCTGCGCGCGGGTCTGCGCGGTCGCGGGCGGCCACTTGGTGGACGGCGTGGAGATCTACACCGGGCGCGACGAATCGGCGGTGGGGGAGCGGGTGTGACGGGGTTGCGCTGCGACGACGACCCGCGGCTGCACCGGGAGCTGGCGCGGCTGCGGGACCTGCCGGTGAACTTCGACGTCGACGCGGTGAACCCGCAGGACCCCGGTCGGGAGTGGACGGTGGACGACCGGCGGCGCGAGCTTCCCGGGGAACCACCGGGGCCGCCGCTGGTGGGCGGGCCGTGGGAGCGGGCCTGCGCGCTGGTGGCGGACTACAAGTTCGCCGACCCGACGCTGGTGCGGCGCGCGTGCCGCACCAGTGCGGAACCGGTCGCAGATGCCGATCTGCTGCTGGAGACCTCGTTCCACGGCCTGGTGTTCCTGCTGCCGTGCCGGGTCGGCGGCATCACCGACATCACCCGCGACGGCGTGCGGGTGTGGGGCTGGAACTACCGGACGCTGCGCGGGCACCTGGAGCAGGGGCAGATGGACTTCCTGGTGCGCAAGGACACCGCGACCGGCGCGGTCGAGTTCCAGGTGCGCGCGTTCTCGCGGACCGCGCCGATCCCGAACCCGGTGGTGCGCCTCGGGTTCGCCGTGTTCGGGCGCAGCACCCAGCTGCGGTTCATCCGCGGCGCCGGTGATCGGATGGTCGAGCTGACCGAGCCAGTAGCGCGGCCAGCCGATCGCAGTCGGCGACGGTGACCGTGACCTCGGGATGCCGGAGCAGCCCCAGCGGCTCGACGCCCGGCACCGGCTCGGCGAACCGCACGCACAACCCGCGCTCCCCGTTCGTCGCGCAGGTCATCCCGCCGTCGGCCAGCGACAACCGCGCCGGGCCCGCCGTCTTCACCAGCCAGTACGGGCCGGTCACCGCGGTCGCCGCCACGTTGTCGCGTCCGGTGCGCAGGCACCACGGCCCGAACCGCACGGTGAGCTCGGTGCCGCCGACCCGGACCCAAGTGGTGAGCGGGGTGATGCCGAACGCCAGCGCGGGGAGCCGGTGCGCGCGGTCGAACCGGAACGGGAAGCACTCCACGGTCTGCGAGTCCACGCCCGCCGGATACCCGGCCGCACCCGCCGCCACGCCGGGGCGAACGCCCCGACCACCTGGACCGCCTGGGCAGGGGGCCGTTCACGCGTCAGGCGGGCCCCGGCTCGGGGCGGTTCACCTCGCCGTCGGGACGAGCCGCGCAGCCCGATCCGGCCGGCTGCGCCGCACTGCCCGTCGCCGAACTCGCCCGGCGGGTCTTGTCGGTCTCCTGCCAGCGGCGAAGCCGCTGAGACCGACGACCCAGCACGCAACCGGCACCGCCGCTGAGGTTCCGCTACCCGAGCGCCACGCGGCAGAAGGAGCGAGACGGGCGGTCAGGGTTTGCGGGCGACCGCGGCGGAGATGCAGCGGGAGATCGGGGGCAGCGGCGTGCGGCGCGGCCCGTCCGGCCACCAGTCGTCGGCGATGACCAGGCCCGGTTCGAGCAGCTCCAGTCCGGCCAGCATCGCCTCGATTTCGTCGCGGGTGCGGAAGAACCCGGTGCCGAGCCCGGCGCGCAGCATCGCCTCCACCAGCCGGGCGGGCTCCCCGTCCGCGTCCTCGGGGTCGAGGAAGTGGCTGAACGCGACGAACGACCCGGAGGGCAGCGCCGCCGCGTACTCGCCCACCAGGTCCGCGGCGGACTTGCCGCCCCGCTCCTCGTCGTAGTGGTGCAGCGTGCCGACGTGCAGCAGCGCCAGCGGCCGGGTGAAGTCCAGCTTCTCCCGGACGAGGCGGGCACCGAGCACCTCGGCCGGCCGGTGGATGTCGGCGTCGAGGAAGTGGCTGCGGTCGTTGTCGGCGAGCAGCGCCCTGCTGTGCGCGGCGACCGCCGGATCGTTGTCCACGTACACCACCTGCGCTTCCGGGGCGATGCGCTGCGCGACCTGGTGGGTGTTCTCCGCGGCGGGCAGCCCGGAACCGCAGTCGAGGTACTGGTCGATGCCCGCTTCCCTGGCGAGGAAGCGGACCGCGCGGATCAGGAAGCGCCGGTTCGCGACGGCGAGGCTGCTCGCTTCGGGCACCCGGTCGTTGATCCGGCGGGTCAGTTCGCGGTCCACCTCGAAGTGGTCCTTGCCGCCGATCGCGCAGTCGTAGACGCGCGCCGCGCTGGGCCTGCTGGTGTCGATGATGTCCGAGGGTTCGACCGGAACCGGCATGGTCTCCTCGCAGCGACGTCGACTCGATGATCAACGCCACTGTAGTGGTCGCCACCCCTGCCGGAAGTCTTCAGGCGAACGGGCCCGGACATTGCTCCGTTCAGCGCATCGGGCTGCTCCGGCGGAGCGAGCGTACGAACCGGGACCACTGCGCGGAACTGGTGGCGAGGTGGCCGGCGGCGCGGTCCTTGGTGTCGCGCACCGCGGCCCCGCCGCCGGGCAGCCGCCCGACCTCCACGCAGTTGGTCTCCTGGCTGCTGTGCGAGGACTTCCGCCAGCCGTGCGGCGCCGAGCTCACGCCGGGACCTGCTCGCGGGCGGCGATCTCGGCGATGAGCTTGCGGGAGTCCTCCCTGCTCAGCGCGATCCGCTCCAGTTCGTCGCGGGCGGCGCGGAACGCGCCCACCGAGTCCTCGTCCTGCAGGAACGCCGAGGAGCGGTGGTGTTCGAGGTGCACCACCGGGTCCGCCTTGGCGAATTCGAGCAGCACGAACGGCCCGGCGTGCGCGGGGGTCCACCCGGCGGCGGACGGGATGATGCGGAGTTCGACGTTGTCCCGCTCGGAGATCTCGTCCAGGAAGCGCAGCTGGTCGTGCAGCCCGCCGGTGCGCCCGATGGGCTGGTGCAGCACGGATTCGAGGATGAGCGCGGTGTACTTCGCGGGCGAGCGCTTGCGGGTGATGGTGTCCCGGCGGCCCTGGCGCATCGCGACCCGCTTGTTCGCCTCCTGCTCGGGCACGCCGGTCGCCATGATCGACCGGGTGTACTCGGCGGACTGGAGCAGGCCGGGCATGAGCAGCGGCGCCACGTCGGTGATCTTGGTGGCGGTGCGCTCGAACTCCAGCAGGGTGGCGAGCTGGTCGACGCCGCCCGCGGCGCCCGGGGTCTGCGAGGGCGCCGGTTCGGCGGCGGCTTCGCGGGCGAGCTTGAGCATCCGGGTCCGCGCGGTGCTGCTGACGCCGAGCACCACGCACACGGCCGAGATGGATTCGGCGGACGGCACCCGGTCGCCGTGTTCCCAGCGGACCAGTACGGAGTGCGAGACGTCCAGGATCGAGGCGAGGCCGCGCAAGGTGTACCCGCTCTTGCGGCGGGCGTCGCGCAGTTCCGCGCCGAGCACGTAGGCCCGCGGTCGTGGTGGAGTTGCGGTCATGTCGCTGAATGCTAATCCATTGTCCGTGACAATGGCGATCATCCGAATGAGTCATTGCTGCCAGGTCTCGGTACCTGGCATTCTGTTTTTTCCTTGATCGGGACCGGTCGAATTCGGCCGTGGTCCGGACCATCCGGCTTCGGGGATCCTGTTTTGGCAGGTCGTGGCAGCTGACGAGCCGTGCGGAATTCCGTATTCCGTCCTATGAGGACTTATTCGGCGACGGGTTCCCGGCCGGTCGGGGCGTGCTCGGGGGTGGCCCGCGGAATCGGAGTCCGCCGCGGCGATGCAATGACCGGCCAGGCTAGTGCAAGTATTCCCATCGAATTCCGCACTGTTGCGGAATTCGATGGGAACGTTGCAATGTCCTGCGGCTCATTTCCGCTGCCGGGAAGTCACCGGCGGGGGTGCGGAATGCGCGGCGGCAACCGCTCGCCGAGATCGGCGAACACCTCGGTGTTGAGGTGGTAGGCCAGCCGGACCTCCGCGATGATCCGCCGCTGTTCCCGCTCGTCCCAGCCCGCGGTGTCCAGCAGCAGCCGGTAGGCGTTGCGCACCCCGGCGCTGCTGGGCACGTCGTCGAAGGTGAGGAACGCGAAGCCCTTGCCGTCCGGCGGGTCCAGGCTGCGCCGCATCGCCGAGCGGATCAGCTTGCCGCCGGAGAGGTCGGCGAGGCACCGCGTGTAGTGGTGCGCCACGAACCCGCCGGGCCAGTCGAAGCACACCTCCCGCAGCCGTGCGCAGTACCGCTCGGTGGCGGGGCTGGGGGCGATGACCTCCCGCCAGTCCGGGCCGAGGTAGTAGTGCAGGTCGGTCTCCAGGTGCGGCAGCCTGCGCAGCCGCTCGCTGACGAACGGGCCCGCGACCACGTCGCTGCGCATGGTGTCGGCGGCCTTCTCCAGCACGGCGTAGGCGAAGTAGTGCTGCCCGAGCATCACGGCGTAGGCGTCGGCTTCGAGTTCCCCGGCGAGCAGGGTCCGCAGGAACGGCAGGGACTGGACGTGGTCGTGGTCGGCGCGGGTGCCGGACCGGAGTCTGGCGGCGAAGTCACTGCGTACCGGTTGCTGTGCGGGCGAGGACACTCGAACCTCCGGGCAGTTAGGTAAGCCTTACTTAATCTCTAGGATCGTGGCACGCCGCGGTGCCCGGTGCCAAGAGGTGGCCGCCACTCCCCGCCCGGAGGTGTCAGCTGCGGCCCTCGCGCCAGTAGCCCATGAACGCCACGCAGCTGCGCGGCACCCGGTGGTCCTGCACCAGCACCCGGCGCAGCCGCTTGATCACCGCGGCCTCCCCGGCCAGCCAGCCGTAGACCTCGCCGTCGGACGCGTCCGGCTCGGGCACCTCCCACAGCGTCGCGGTGTCCACGTCCACGTCGTCCAGCCCGGTGTCCGGGGTGCTCCGGGAGTTGAGCTCGCCGAGCGCGCCGGTCACGGATTCCTCCAGCAGTGCCCCGATCGGCGCGGTGCCCTCCGGTCGCTGCCGGATCAGCCAGCGGACCTCGACCCCGCTCGGCGCGCGCCAGGTCTGCACGTCCGCGGCCGTCGGCACCTCCGCGCACACCACGCCGCGCGAGTCGGCGGGCAGCGCCTCGACGATCGCGGCCATCGCGGGCACCGCCGTCTCGTCCCCGGCCAGCACCAGTTGGCGCGCGGTCTCCGGCGGTGACCACTCGCAGCCCCACATCCGGCCGCCGCCCGGCCGGTCCGGCCCGAGCAGCAGCGCCTCGTCGCCGGGGGCGGCCGCAGCGGCCCACGCGGAGGCGGGGCCGCTGTGGCCCGAGTCGACGCCGTGCAGCACGAAGTCGATGTCCAGCTCGGACGGGTCCTCCCGGTAGGCGCGCACGGTGTAGGTGCGCAGCGTCGGCCGGATGTCGTCCGGCATCGCCTGCCAGCGCGGGTACCAGCCGTCACCGCCGGGCATGTCGCTCAGCGGCCTGCCGGGCTGCGGCAGGATCAGCTTCACCCGCTGGTCGTCGCCGCCGATGCCGAAGCGGTGCAGTTCGTCACCGGTGAAGGTGATCCGCACGAAGCTCGGGCCGAGCCGTTCGGTGCGCGCCACCCGGGTCCGGAACATCACGTACTGGGGGCGGCGCACTTCGGTCCGCTCGGCCATCTCGCACCTCTTCTGCCCGTCGACTCGACCGATTCGTAGGCTAGCCTAACCTCACGCCGAAAAGGGGGATGGGTGATGGTGAGCAGGACGCGCGTGGCCGGGTTGGTCGCGGCGGTGGCCGCGCTGGCGGGGTGCTCGGCGCCGGCGCCGCAGGACGCGGCGGGTGGCTGGAGCTTCACCGACGACCGCGGGGTGCAGGTGCGCAGCGGCGAGGTGCCGGAGCGGATCATCGCGCAGGTCTCGGCCGCGGGCGCGCTGCACGACTTCGGGGTGCCGGTGGTGGGAACCTTCGGGCCGCTGGTCCGCGACGACGGCAGCACCGAACCGGAAGCGGGCGGCATCGACCCGGCGGCCGTCACCGACGTCACCGGCCCCGGGTACGGGGAGCTGAACCTGGAGGCCGCGGCCGGACTGCGGCCCGACCTGCTGGTCAGCGGCAAGTACGCCGAGTTCGACGGGCTCTGGCACCTGACCGCCGAGCAGGAGGACAAGGTGCGGGCGTTCGTGCCCACCGTCGGCGTCGAGCAGTCCGGCCGCTCGCTGCCGGAGACCATCGGTGCGTACAAGGAACTCGCCCGTGCGCTCGGGTCCGATGTGGACTCGGAGCGGGTGCGGGCGGACCAGGCGCGGTTCGACGCGGCCGCGGACCGGTTGCGCGGCATCGGCGCCCGGATGCGCGCCGAGGGCCGCAGCATCCTGGCGGTCGGCGGCACGAAGCAGGAGTTCTTCGTCGTCGTGCCGGGCCGCAACCCGGACCTGGACTACTACGTGCGGGAGCTGGGCCTGCCGATCCAGACCCCGGCGCACCCGGACACCGCGGGCGGCGGCTACTTCGAGCGGCTCGCGTGGGAGAACGCCAGCGCCTACACGGGCGACGTGCTGATGTGGGACACCCGCGAGGCCTCGCTGCCGCCGGAGCAGCTGAAGCGCAATCCGGTGTTCGCGGCGCAGGAATCCGCGCGGGAGAACCGGTTCGTGGAGTGGGACGCGGTCGCGCCGTTCAGCTACGCGAGTTACGCGGACATCATGACCCGGCTCGCCGACCACCTGGAGGCGCGGCTGCCCGCCGCGAGCTGACGTCCGTCCGCACGCCCCGGGAGCCGCGCGCTCCCGGGGCGTTGTGCTGCGCGTTCCCGCTCGGTGGACGATGAGTTCCGGTCCTTGACCACCCGTAGCGGCGCCACGTAGCTTTTTCGGTGGAATATTCCGCAGGGCTATGACGAGGAGGGCCGGATGCATGACTCCGCCCGCGATCCTCGCCTCGTGGCGCGCCGCCACGTCGACCTGCTGCTGGTGAACAGCTCGCGCTGTCGCGGCTGACGCCCTTCCCCGCACGACCGCCCCGCGCCTGCGCGCCCGCGTTCGCCCGGTCCGCGCCACCTGCCGGGAAACCGCTTCGGCTGCCGGGAAGATCCGCCGCCCACCTGGGAAATCCGCCAGGTCGTCCCCGGAAACCCGCCAGTCCACCGCGAAAACCTGCCGCCTGCCGCGAAGACCTGCGGCTCGCCGAACGCCACCCGGATCCGCGCTGGGAGGTGGCGGCCCCGCGGCTCGCCGAACTCCCGGCACGACGGGTCCGAAGCCACGCTCCGAGGAGACGTATGAGCACCACCGCCCCCGACACGCTCCCGCCCGCCGCCGTCGACGACGTGCTCGGCCGCATCGCCACCGGCGCCGCGCAGCGCGAACGCGACGGCACCCGCCCGTTCGAGCAGATCGGCTTCGTCCGGGACTCGGGGCTCGGTGCGCTGCGGGTGCCCACCGAGTTCGGCGGTGCGGGCGCGGACCTGCGCCGGTTCTTCGACGTGCTGATCTCGCTGGGCGCCGCCGACCCGGACGTCGCGCAGATCCTGCGCGCGCACTACGGGTTCGGCGAGGTCGTGCGGTTCCTGCCCGACGAGCGGGCGCGGCGGCGCTGGTTCGAGCTGTTCACCGGCGGCTCGATCATCGGGAACGCGGTCACCGAGCGCGGACCGGTGCAGGCCGGGGACTTCGTCGGCCTCGCCACCACGTTCACCCCGGACGGCGACGGGCACGTCATCGACGGCGTGAAGTACTACAGCACCGGCACCCGCTACGCCGACCACGTCTGGGTGTGGGGCGCCACGCCCGATCCGCTGCCGATCAGCGCCGTGGTGCCGGTGGACCGGCCGGGCATCACGATCACCGACGACTGGGACGGGTTCGGGCAGCGCTCCACCGCCTCCGGCACCACCCGGTTCGCGGGGGTGCGGGCCGCCGCCGACGAGGTGTTCGCGTCCTCCCCGGACGATCCGCCCGCACCGCGGCTGACCACCGGCGCGTTCCTGCAGCTGTACCTGACCGCCGTCGTCGCCGGGATCGCGCAGACCGTCGCCGCGGACGCGGTGGAGCTGCTGCGCGGGCGGGGCCGCGGATTCACCCACGGCACCGCGGAGCTCCCGCGCGAGGACCCGGTGCTGTTGCAGGTGGTGGGGGAGCTGTCCGCGAGCGCGCACGCCGCCCGCGCCACGGTGCTCGCCGCCGCCGACGCCCTGGACCACGCCGAGCACGAGCTGCTGGCCGGCCGGTTCGACACCGGCGCCGCGCAGCAGGCCTCGGTGGCCGCCGCGCACGCCAAGACGGTCGTGGACCGGCTCACCCTCGACGCCGCCACCAGGTTGTTCGACGTCGGCGGCGCGTCGGCGACCTCCCGGGAGCGCGACCTGGACCGGCACTGGCGCAGCGCCCGCACCCTCGCCTCGCACAACTCCGATCCGCTGAAGCGCCGCGTCATCGGCGACCACCTGCTGCACGGCACCGAACTGCCGGACAACACCTACTTCTGATCCCGGAGGACCACCATGACCACCAGCCCCCACCCCGACTTCGGCCCGTCCGCGACCGGCCACGACACCCCGGTGCTGGACTCCACGATCCACCACGTGGAAGCGGGTTCCGGTGATCCGATCGTGTTCCTGCACGGCAACCCGACGAGTTCGTTCCTGTGGCGCCACGTGTTCCGCCGCCTGGACGGGCAGGGCAGGCTGCTCGCCGCCGACCTGATCGGGTTCGGCGACTCCGGTAAGCCGGACGTCGACTACGACCTCGCCGACCACCAGCGCTACCTGGACGCCTGGTTCGACGCGCTCGGCCTGACGAACGTGACCCTGGTCTTGCAGGACTTCGGCGCCGCGTTCGGCCTGAACTGGGCGGCGCGGCACCCGGACCGGGTGCGGGCGGTGCTGCTGGCCGAGCCGGTGCTGCGGCCGATCGAATCGGAGCACCTGCCGGAGCAGTTCGTCGCCACCCGCGCGCTGGTCCGCACCCCGGGCGACGGCGAACAGTTCGTGCTCGACGACGACCGGTTCCTCACCGAGCTGTTCCCGGCGACCTTCCTGGAACCGCTCGCCCCCGAGGTCCTCGCCGAGTACCGCAGGCCGTTCCCCACCCCCGAATCCCGCAAGCCCGTCCTGTACTTCCCGCGGAACCTGCCGGTGGACGGCGACCCGGCGAGCACCGTCGAATTCCTGGACCGCAGCACCGAATGGCTGCGCACCAGCGACACCCCGAAGTCGCTGCTCACCTTCGAACCCGGCTTCCTGCTCACCCCGGCGATCCGGGAGTGGGCGGAGCGGACCGTGCGCAACCTGCGGATCACCCCGGCGGGCGCGGGCGTGCACTTCGTGCAGGAGGAGCAGCCCGAAGCCATCGCCGACGCCGTGACCGCGCTGCTCGCCCGCAGCTGACCCGGAACGGAGCACACCATGACCGCTCAGCAGACGGGCACCGTCCGGTACGGCAGCCCCGAACTCGACGAACTGCTGGACCGCATCGCGGCGGGAGCCTTCGACCGCGAACGCGACGGGATCGCCCCGCACGAGCAGATCCGCTGGATCAAGCAGGCCGGACTGGGCGCGCTGCGCGTCCCGGCGGAGGAAGGCGGTGGCGGCGCGACCCTGCGCGAACTGTCCGAAGTCGTCGTCCGGCTCTCGCACGCCGACTCGAACATCGGGCACCTGCTGCGCGCCCACTTCGGCACCGTCGAGGACATCGTCGCCGCGCCCGGCTCGCCCGGCCGCAGCCGTTGGATCGAGCGGATCGTCGGCGGCGGGCTGTTCGGCAACGGCAACAACGAGCTCGGCGCGCTGCACGCCGGGGACTTCGCCAAGGGCACCACGTTCACCCCGGACGGCGAGGGTTTCCGGCTCAACGGAACCAAGTTCTACTCGACCGGCACCCTGTACGCGGACTTCTCGTTCGTCACCGGCGTCACCGCCGACGGGCTCCCGGCGACCGCGCTGATCCCGGTGGATCGGGACGGCGTGGAGCTGCTGGACGACTGGGACGGGTTCGGGCAGCGGCTCACCGCCACCGGCACCACCCGGCTCACCGACGTGCGGGTGGAGCCCGACGAGATCACGCTGCCGCCCGCGGACCTGTCGACGGTGCCGCGCTGGCGGCTCGGGCCGTACTACCAGCACCACTTGAACCTGGTGGTCGCCGGGAACCTGCACTCGGTGCGGGACGACGCGCTGGCCCTGATCCGCGGGCGCGGGCGCAGCTTCACGCACGGTTCGGCGGACCTGCCGCGCGAAGATCCGGTGCTGCAGGAGGTGATCGGGGAGATCGCCGCGCTCGCGTTCGCCGCGGAGGCGACCGTGCTGGAGACCGCCGACGTGCTGGACCGCATCGGCACCGGGCCGGACGTGGACTCCGACGTGCACGAGGCCTCGCTGCGCGCCTCGCAGGCCCAGGTCGCGGTGGACGCGTTCGGGCTGCGCGCCGCGGACCTGCTGTTCGAGGTCGGTGGGGCGTCGGCGACCCGGCAGCCGAAGAACCTGGACCGGCACTGGCGCAACATCCGCACCGTCGCCTCGCACAACCCGGTGCGCTTCAAGAACCGGGCGATCGGCGAGCTGCTGGTCAACGGCACGACCCTGCCGGACAACACCTACTTCTGAGAGCGAGCCCATGCCTTCGGACCAGCGCCGACTGCACCTCAACGCGTTCATCCTGTCCTCCGGGCACCACGAGGCGTCGTGGCGCTACCCGCACTCGACGCCGGAGCGGATGTTCGACGCGTCGTTCTACCGGTCGATCGCCCGCACCGCGGAGGACGCGGCGTTCGACGCGATCTTCCTGGCCGACATCCCGAAGCTCGACGACAACATCGAGTTCAACGCGGCGGGCCGGCTCGACCCGCTGCTGGTGCTGGCGACGATCGCCGCCGCCACCGAGCGGATCGGGCTGATCGCCACCGCCTCCACCGGGTACACCTACCCGTGGAGCCTGGCGCGGTCGCTGGCCACCCTCGACCACCTCTCCGGGGGCCGGGCGGGCTGGAACATCGTCACCACCGCGCCACCGGCGGCGGCCCGCAACCACGGGCTGGCGGACAGCCCGGAACCGGCGCTGCGCTACGAGCGGGCCGACGAGCACGTGGCGGCGGTGCTGAAGCTGTGGGACAGCTGGGAGGACGACGCGATCCGGCTCGACCGCGAGTCCGGCCGCTACGTCGACCCGGCGAAGATCCACCCGCCGCGGGTGCGCGGCGAGCACATCTCGGTGGAAGGGCCGCTGACGAGTCCGCGCCCGCCGCAGGGCTACCCGGTGCTGGTGCAGGCCGGGGCGTCCAACCCGGGCCGCGCGTTCGCCGCCCGCTACGCGGAGGCGATCTTCGCCGCGCAGCAGCGGCTGGAGGACGCCCAGGTGTACTACCGGGACGTCAAGAAGCGCACCGCCGACGCCGGGCGCGACCCCGAGCACGTGAAGATCCTGCCCGGCATCAGCCCGTTCATCGGCGGCACCGAGGAGGAGGCGAAGCGGCTGGAGCAGGAGTTCAACGAGCTCACCGTCGTCGAGTACGGCCTCATCCAGCTGGAGGACTTCGCCGGGGCGAAGGCGGACCTGGCGGACCTGGACGAGCCGGTGTCCGCGGACCTGTTCCAGGGCGCCGGGGACGTCAACGACAACAACTGGAGCCGCCGCCAGCTCGTCGCGGGCATCGTCGAACGGGAACGCCCCACCCTGCGGCAACTGCTGCACCGGCTCGCCGGGGCGCGCGGCCACCGCGTCGTCACCGGTACCCCCGAGCAGGTCGCCGACGCGATGGAGGAGTGGTTCACCTCCGGCGCCGCCGACGGCTTCAACGTGATGCCGCCCTACCTGCCCGGCGGCCTGGAGACCTTCACCGAGACCGTCGTGCCGATCCTCCGCGACCGCGGCCTGTTCCGGGAGGGCTACGAAGGTTCCACCCTCCGCGACCACCTCGGCCTGCCCCGCCCGGAGAACCAGCACGTTCGCTGATCCGCACCGGATGCACGGCCCGCTCGACCGGCCGCACCGGTCAGCGGGCCGTGCACCCGAGATCCACCGGGCTTTCGTTGCGGGAGACCCTTCAGCCTCCGGAGGGGGCCGGGTCCGGCTCTTCGTCGAGTTCCGGCGTGGCGTTCGCCGGGTCGTACCAGACGATCCGAGGCCGGATGTGCGTGCCGAAGCGGTACCCCCGGAGGACTTGCCCAGGCGTGGGGCCGCTCGTGAAGCCGCGACCGTTGACGGGGACGACCACCGTCCGGTCTTCGAGCGCGAGGCCCCACGCCGCGACGCGTCCGTCGACGCGCTCCCCGTACTCCTGCACGACGGCGAACATCTTCGGCGCCGTATCGGCCACGATCCCCGCCATGATCTCGGCGAACATCCGCTCGTCCCCGAGCGGCGGCCTACCGGTCGGATCGTGCACGAACGCGTCCAGGGGGTGGGGTGCGTTCTTCGCCTCGTGCGCGGCCGCATTGTCCGGTGTGGCTACCATGCGAATCTCCTACTCAACGTGATAGCTCGACTACGTAAGGTAGCATCGAGCATGATCGCGGACTGTCCGGTCTTTCAAATGGACTGTCCGTTTTTAGCCCGATCGGACGTCGGCTGGAGAGGTGAAGTGGCATGGTCCGTGCGCCGGACGGTGGAGTTTCCGTGGTGCGGAGGTGGAAACTCGCCGCGTCGCTGAAGTCGGCGCGCGAAGCTGCCGGCATCCGCCAAGAACGCGCTGTCGAGTTGTTGCGGGGAGGCGTCGGCCGATGGTCGAGGTCGAAGCTCTCGCGCATCGAGAACCGCGAGCAGAGCCCGAAACCTCGTGATGTCGAGCAACTCCTGGATGCGTACGGCGTCACCGATGCCGTAGTCCGGCAGGAGCTCGTCCGGCTCGCATCCGACGCGAAGGAGCAAGGATGGTGGGCCGGCTTCAGCAACGACTTGCCGGACGACGTCCATCCCCTGCTGAGCATCGAAAGCGGGCTGACCGGGCTGCGGGATTTCCAGACCCAGCTCATCCACGGGTTGTTGCAGACGGCTGATTACGCCCGGGCCGTCATGAACGCCGTCCATCCCGGGGCGTTCGCGCCCAGCGACCTGGAACGCATGGTCGCGGCTCGCATGGTGCGCCAGCAAGTGATGGCCAAGGATGATCCGCCCGATCTGCACTTCATCCTGGACGAGACGATCCTGGAGCGCGTTGTCGGCAAACCGACGATCATGCGCGATCAGCTGCGGAAACTGCTAGATCTCGCAGAGCAGCCGAACATCACCGTGCAGATCCTTCCAAAGGATTGCGGTGGCAGTCCCGGGCTGGAAGGTCCCTTCGCCGTCTTGAGCCTTCCGGACCCGATCCCGGACATCGGCTACACCGAAGGCCCGGCGGGCAGCCTCTACCTGGAGGACCGTGATCGAGTACGTGCCTGCACGCTCCGATTTGGCGCGCTGACCGAGATTTCCCTGTCCCGCAAGGACTCCATCGATGCGATCATGAAGGCTGTGAAGTGCTTCTCGTGACCGTGCAGAGAGGGGAATTCCGTGGTGCAGCGCGATTCTTGGGCAGGGCTTGCCTGGCGCAAGAGCAGTTTCTCCGGTGGCGGGAGCAACGGCGGCGGGCAATGCGTCGAGGCGGCGGCGTTGCCGGATGGTCGCGTGGCCGTGCGCAACAGCAAGCACCCGGAGGCCGGGACGGCGGTGTTCACCCGCGCCGAGATGCGGGCCTGGCTGCTCGGGATCAAGGCAGGGGAATTCGACGATCTCGCGGAGTGACAACCCAGGTGAACGGCTCATCCGGCGAAGAAGCGGGAGCGGGCTGCTCGCTTGTCGCGTTGCTGCGGGACTTCTACCGGGAATCGCAGCGGTTCGGCGCCTCGGCCAGGGTGCGTGGCACGCGCGACGCCCTGCACGACGTGATCATCGCTGGAGCAACGCGGAACGGGGGATAGCCGAGTGCGCATCGGAATCACCGGGCACACGAACCTGACCACGGCGACGGGTCGCCTGGTGCGCAAGGCGCTCGAAACCGAGCTCGCCGGGCACACCGACCTGATCGGCCTGAGCTGCCTCGCGCGTGGCGCTGATCAGATCTTCGCCCGCGTCGTGCTCGACGGGGGCGGGCGGCTGGAAGTCGTGCTGCCTGCCGCCGACTACCGCGAACGCAAGGTGAAGCCGGACAACGCCGTCACCTTCGACGAGCTCATCGCCGAGGCGGGCACCGTGCACACCATGCCGTTCACCGAGTCGAACCCCGACGCCTACCTGGCAGCCGGCGAGCACATCCTCGATTCCGCCGACGCGCTCTACGCCGTGTGGGACGGGCGACCGGCCGGCGGACGCGGCGGCACCGGCGACGTCGTGCAAGCAGCACGGCAACGCGGATTGCCGGTCACCGTCGTATGGCCCGAAGGCGCCGAACGCGACTGATCACGCCACACCCCCTGCCGAGCCGCCGACCAATGGCCCATTCGACCAAGGAGAATGGGTGGATGGGCCATTCACCTGGGGGTGGGGTCAGTCGCGGCGGGCGACGAGGACGACGCCGGGGCCGGTGTGCTCGTCGGCGGGGAGGCGGAGTTCGGCGGTGGGGTGCAGGCCCGCCCGCTCGACGAGGGCGGTGAGCTGTTCGGGCCGCCACTGGTACGTCGTCCAGCGGACCGGGACGCCGTAGTACGCCTCGGTGCGCTGCAGGTCGTCGTCGCCGACGTGCGTCGCGATGATCAGCTGACCGCCCGGGACCAGCGCCTTCGCGAACGACGCCAGCACGTCCGGCAGCACCTCGCGCGGCAGGTTGAACAGCGACCACCAGCCCAGCAGCCCGCCGAACGACGAGTCCGCCAGGTCGAGCTCGGTGGCGGAGCCGACGCGGAACGAGCACCCCGGGTGCAGCCGCCGCGCGTGCTCGATCATGCGCGGGGACAGGTCCACGCCTGCCACGTCCAGGCCCCGCTCGGCCAGGTAACCGGTGACCGTGCCCGGCCCGCACCCGACGTCGAGCACCGGCCCGAGCCCGGCGACCTGATCGGCGAACACGTCCATCGCGGCGCGCAGCCACGGGTGGGCGCGGACATCGCCGATGCCCGTCGTGGTCACCATGTCCACGTAGTCGTCGGCCACGCGGTCGTAGGACTCCCGGACGACGTCGAGATCAGGAACCGGAACGCTCATGCCGGGCACCCTATGCCGCGTCGGCGGCCCGGCGCGGTGGAACGACCGGAACGCCCGCGGGCCGCCCGCCGAGTTCCCGGCGGGCGGCCCGATCCGCTCAGTCCCAGGTGAGGGAGGAGCCGGACTGGTACTCGGTGACGCGGGTCTCGAAGAAGTTCTTCTCCTTCTTCAGGTCCATCGCCTCCGACATCCACGGGAACGGGTTCTCGACCTCGGCGAACACCGGGGTGAGGCCCAGCTGGGCGCAGCGGCGGTTGGTGATGAAGTGCATGTACTGCTCGCACAGCTCGGCGTTGATGCCGAGGATGCCGCGGGGCATGGTGTCCCGGCCGTAGGCGACCTCCAGGCGGCACGCGTCGGCGAGCATGCCGCGCACCTCCTCCTGGAACTCCTCGCTCCACAGGTGCGGGTTCTCCAGCTTGATCTGGTTGATGCAGTCGATGCCGAAGTTCAGGTGGATCGACTCGTCGCGCAGGATGTACTGGTACTGCTCGGCGATGCCGACCATCTTGTTCCGCCTGCCCAGCGACAGGATCTGCGCGAAACCGGTGTAGAACCACATGCCCTCGAAGATCACGTAGAAGGCGATGAGGTCGCGCAGGAACGCCTGGTCGCGCTCCGGGCCGCCGGTGGCGAACTCGGGGTTCTCCAGGTTCTGGGTGTGCCGCAGCGCCCACTCGTCCTTCTCCGAGATGGACGGGATCTCGCGGTAGGCGTTGAACAGCTCGCCCTCGTCGAGGCCCAGGCTCTCGCAGATGTACTGGAAGGTGTGCGTGTGCACGGCCTCCTCGAACGCCTGGCGCAGCAGGTACTGGCGGCACTCGGGGTTGGTGATGTGCCGGTACACGGCGAGCACGATGTTGTTGGCCACCAGGGATTCCGCCGTGGCGAAGAACCCGAGGTTGCGCTTGAGCATCAGCCGCTCGTCCTCGGTGAGCCCGTCGCGGGAGCGCCAGAGGGCGATGTCGGCGTGCATGGACACCTCGGTGGGCATCCAGTGGTTGTTGCAGCCGGCGAGGTACTTCTCCCAGGCCCAGCCGTACTTCAGCGGCAGCAGCTGGTTCACGTCCGCCTGGGCGTTGATCATCGCCTTGTCGTCGACGTTGATCCGGCCCGCGCCGCGGTCGATCTCGCCGAGCCCGGTGGCGTCGGTGGTGTGCACGGAAGTCATGAGTCCTCCAGGGGGAACGGGGCGGTCACTGGCAGGCTTCGCAGTCGGGGTCGTCGATCGCGCACGCCTGCGGCTGCGGCGACGGAGCCGGGGCCGGGGCGGCGGCGGGGGAGACCGCGTTGAGCTTGCCGTCGGTGCCGCGCAGCGTGGACTTCTCCACGTGCGTCGCACTGCTGGACCGCAGGTAGTAGGTGGTCTTGAGGCCCTTGCGCCACGCCAGCCGGTACAGCTCGTCGAGCTTGCGGCCGCTCGGCGCCGCCATGTACAGGTTCAGCGACTGCGCCTGGTCGATCCACTTCTGGCGGCGGGACGCGGCCTCCACCAGCCAGTGCGGCTCGATCTCGAACGCGGTGGCGTACAACGACTTCAGCTCGGCGGGCACCCGGTCGATCGGAGCCAGGTCGCCGTCGAAGTACTTCAGGTCCTGCACCATCGCCTCGTCCCACACGCCCGCGGCCTTGAGGTCCCGCACCAGGTCGGCGTTGAGCACGGTGAAGTCGCCCGACATGTTCGACTTCACGTACAGGTTCCGGTACAGCGGCTCGATGGACTGGCCGACGCCGCAGATGTTCGAGATCGTCGCCGTCGGGGCGATGGCCAGCACGTTCGAGTTGCGCATGCCGTTCGCGCGGACCTGCTCCCGCAGCCCGTCCCAGTCCAGAGTGGACGAACGATCCAGGTCGACGCCGGTCTCGCGGGCCTGCGCCAGCAGCTCCAGCGAATCGATCGGCAGCACGCCGCGGCTCCACAGCGAACCCTCGAACGACTCGTAGCGCCCGCGCTCGGCCGCCAGCTCGGAGGACGCGGTGATCGCGTGGAAGCTGATGTGCTCCATGCTCAGGTCCGCGAACTCCACCGCGGCCTGCGAGGACATCGGGATGCGCTGCGCGAACAGCGCGTCCGAGAAGCCCATCAGGCCCAGGCCCACCGGGCGGTGCCGCAGGTTCGAGGCCCGCGCCTCCGGGATCGTGTAGAAGTTCACGTCGATGACGTTGTCCAGCATCCGCACCGCCGTGCGGGTGGTGCGCCGCAGCCGCTCCACGTCCAGGCCCTCGGCCGTGACGTGCCGCGCCAGGTTGATCGAACCGAGGTTGCACACCGCGACCTCGTCGGCGCTGGTGTTCAGCGTGATCTCGGTGCACAGGTTCGAGGAGTGCACCACGCCCGCGTGCTGCTGCGGCGAGCGCAGGTTGCACGGGTCCTTGAACGTGATCCACGGGTGCCCGGTCTCGAACAGCATCGTCAGCATCCGGCGCCACAGGTCCACCGCGCGGACCTGGCGGAACACCTTCAGCTCACCGCGCTCCGCGGCCGCCTCGTACTCCCGGTAGCGCTGCGCGAACGCGGTGCCGTACAGGTCGTGCAGGTCCGGCACCTCGTCCGGGGAGAACAGGGTCCACGGCTCGTCGGCCTCGACCCGGCGCAGGAACTCGTCCGGCACCCAGTTCGCCGTGTTCATGTCGTGCGTGCGGCGCCGGTCGTCGCCGGTGTTCTTGCGCAGGTCGAGGAACTCCTCGATGTCCACGTGCCAGGTCTCCAGGTACGCGCACACCGCGCCCTTGCGCTTGCCGCCCTGGTTCACCGCGACCGCCGTGTCGTTGGCGATCTTCAGGAACGGCACCACGCCCTGCGAGGAACCGTTCGTCCCCTTGATGTGCGCGCCGGTGCCGCGGACCGGGGTCCAGTCGTTGCCGAGCCCGCCCGCGTACTTCGACAGCAGCGCGTTGTTGCTGATCCCGTGGAAGATCCCGTGCAGGTCGTCGTCCACGGTGGTCAGGAAGCAGGACGACAGCTGCGGGCGGGTGGTGCCCGCGTTGAACAGCGTCGGCGTCGAGCACATGAAGTCGAACGAGGAGATCAGGTCGTAGAACTCGATCGCCCGCGCCTCCCGGTCGTCCTCGCGCAGCGCCACGCCCATCGCGACCCGCATGAAGAACGCCTGCGGCAGCTCGAACCGCACCCCGTTCTCGTGCAGCAGGTACCGGTCGTAGAGCGTCTGCAACCCGAGGAAGCCGAACGCGATGTCCCGATCGGCGTCCAGCGCCGCGCCCAGCCGCTCCAGGTCGAAGCGGGCCAGCTCCGGGTCCAGCTGCTCCAGCTCGATGCCGCGCCGCACGTAGTCGGCGAAGTAACCGGCGTAGCGGTCCCGCATCTGCACCTGGTCGGCCTCGGTCGGCTCGCCCGCGACGAAGCTCAGCGCCTCGCGGCGCAGCTTGTCCAGCAGCAGCCGCGACGTCACCAGCGAGTAGTTCGGCTCCGCCTCCACGAAGGTGCGCGCCGCCATCGTCAGCGACTCGGCCAGCTCCGCCGAGCTGATGCCGTCGTAGACGTTGCGCCGCACCTCCCGCAGCACCTGGTCGGCCCGCACGTCGTCCAAGCCCTCGCAGGCCTGCTCGACGACGGTCGACACCCGCTCCCAGTCCAGCGGCACCCGGGTGCCGTCCGGCGCGGTCATCTCCAGGCGGGGAGCGGCGTCCTCGGCGGGAGCCACCTCGGCCTCGCGGGCCTGCGCGTGCTCCTCCCGGTAGAGCACGTAGGCGCGGGCGACGCCGTGGTGCCCGCCGCGCATCAGCGCCAGCTCCACCATGTCCTGGATCTGCTCGATGTGCACCAGGCCCTCGGTGCCCGCGTGGCGCAGCACGCCCTGCGCCGCCTGCTCCGTCAACTCCGCGACGATCTGGTGCAACCGCGACGACGATGCGGCCGAATCCCCCTCGGCCGCCAGGAACGCCTTGGTCAACGCCACGGAGATCTTCGTTTCGTCCCAACCGGAAACGGTCCCGTCGCGCCGCAGCACCCGCACTCCTGCCGGTACCACCGCGGTCGCTGCTGACGGCCGGGTCGTGGACTCGGTCACTGGCTCTCTCCTCGCAAGCTCGGACACCTGCCCGGAACTCCTCGGAACGCGCCAGGACCGCGGCGCGCACGGCACCGCTCGTCCCGCAACCCTCCCGCGAGGTCCCGGACGGCGCGCACCCCTCGTGCGCGCACCGATGGCAGGTCTTCGGACTCACGGGCGACCGGTGCTCGACACCGGACCTACTGGCCGTCGCTTCCCGGACGCCGAGCGTCCAGTGCTGCACCACCGGGAGGTGGTGACGGCGGTCGTTCCCGTTCACCGCTGCGGGGCAGTCCCGGACTCGCACCGGGTTCCCTGTTGTCACGCCGGTCGGACCGGCGAACCATCAGCGGGCGCCACACTACATCTTGGGTTCGACGGTGATCCGGACCCCATCATCATCGGCGTGGCGGTGTCGATGGCGGACGCGTTCGGTAGCGGCTCGCGCACGCCCGGGACGCATCCTGCCCGCACCCGGCGGAGTTCGCACGAGGGGTGTGACGCGGATTCGGTGGTGGTCGTCGGCGGCGCCGGGCAGACTGCCTCCCGAGATCACCACCTGGGAGGAAGACCGAACCATGCGTGCCCACCGCGTGCGACGCGGACTCGCCGTCGCCGCCACCGCACTCGCCACCGCCGCCACTGCCACCGGGGCGACCGCAGGCGCCGCACCGCAGGACCCGCCCGCGACCACCGACGTCCGGCTGATCACCTTCAACGACCTGCACGGCAACCTCGAACCGCCCACCGGGTCCTCCGGGACGGTCGAGCTCGACGACGGCCGGACCGTCGAAGCCGGCGGCGCCGCCTACCTCGCCACCCACCTGCAGCGGCTGCGCGCCGAGGTGCCGAACTCGCTGGTCTTCTCGGCCGGCGACAGCGTGGGCGCCTCGCCGGTGAATTCCGCGCTGTTCCACGACGAACCCACCGTCGACTTCCTCAACTCGCAGGACGTCCGCGGCCACGTCGTCGGCAACCACGAGTTCGACGAGGGCTACCAGGAACTCCAGCGGCTGCAGACCGGCGGCTGCCACCCGCAGGACGGTTGCGAGTTCCGCGATTCCTTCGACGGCGCGAGCTTCCCGTACCTCGGCGCCAACGTCACCTTCGAGGACGGCGGCGCTCCCGCGCTGATGCCGTTCACCGTGCAGGTCTCCGGCGGCGTCCCGATCGGCGTGATCGGTGCGACGCTGCACGACCTCCCGAACGTGGTCAGCCCCGAAGCGGTGCGCGGCCTGCGGTTCGGCGACGAGGTCGAGGCCATCGACCGCACCTCCGACGCGCTGGAGCGCTTCGGCATCAAGGCGCAGGTCGTGCTGCTGCACCAGGGCGACGAAGCCGCCGGCGGCGGCCCGAACTCCTGCGACGTCGCCGCGGGCGGCCCCGCCACCGAGATCGCCGAGAACGTCTCCCCGCAGGTCGACGCCGTGTTCAGCGCGCACAGCCACCAGCAGTACAACTGCACCGTCACCGACCCGGCGGGCGCCCCGCGGCCCGTCGTGCAGGGCGCCTCCTACGGCAGGCTGCTGTCGGTGCTGGACCTGCGCGTCGACCGGCACACCCGCGAGGTCGTGCGGGAGCAGAGCACCGCGCACAACGAGGTCGTCACCCGCGACGTCGAACCCGACCCCGAAGCCGCCGCGCTCGTCGAAGAGGCCCGCGCCAAGGCCGCGCCCATCGCGAACCGCGCCGTCGGCACCGCCACCGGCGACCTGCTGAAAACCCCGGCGCCGTCCGGAGAATCCAGCCTCGGCAGCGTCGTCGCCGACGCCCAGCTGGCCGCCACCCGCGACACCGGGGCGCAGCTCGCGCTGACCAACCCGGGCGGGGTGCGCGCCGACCTGCCACACGCCTCCTCCCCGGCGGGCGAAGGAGACGGCGTCATCACCTACGGCGAGGCGTTCGCCGTGCAGCCGTTCGGCAACACCATGCAGACCATGACGCTCACCGGCGCGCAGCTGCAGGCCGTGCTCGAACAGCAGTGGAGCGACGAGGGCGAGAACGTGCTGCAGGTGTCGGCCGGGCTGCACTACCAGTACTCGCGGTCCGCGCCGATCGGCTCGAAGGTCTCCGGCCTCACCCTCGACGGCGCGCCCGTCGACCCGGCCGCGCAGTACCGGGTGGCGGTGAACAACTTCCTCGCCGGTGGCGGGGACGGGTTCACCGGCTTCACCGAGGGCACCGACGTCGCGGGCGGACCCGTGGACCTGGACGCCCTGCTCGGCTACCTGGCGGCGAACCCCGGCGTGGTGCCACCCGCCCCGGACCGCATCACCGCGACCGACTGACCCGGCCCCCGGCGGCGCACCCCGCGCCGCCGGGGAACCCGGTCGTACCAAGGGAAACCCGCCGACGAGCCCGAGCCGTCCGCCTTTTCTTGTCAGCGGCGCAGCCGCTGAGCAGCGACCACCCAAGACACCGGCACCGCCGCGGGTTCTCAGCGGTTCCCTCGCGAGGACAGCGTTTTCGCATGTGGCGGAGCCACCTGTGAAAACGATCCCGCAGCGAGGAAACAGCTGAGGTTCCGCCACCCGAGCCCAACGCAACAGGAGCGGGGATTCACCGAGGAACCGGTCTAGGGGCTATTACTCCGTCTATGCCCAGTGCCAGCTCCTCCGCGCTGTCCCGCCACGAATTGCGTGACACCGCCAGCTCCCCGCAGCGGCGTCGCAGGCCCGCGAGCCTGCCGCGCAGCCGAGCGCTGCGCACCCCGCCCGCGAGCAGCACCGCGCGCCGCCCGTGCCGCACCGCCGACGCGTGGTCGCCGAGCGCGAGCTTCGCCTCCGCCAGGCTCGCCAGCTCGAACAACGCGGACCGCACCTCGCCGGGCGCGCGGGCCGCCACCGCGCGGGACAGGTGCAGCGCCGCGGATTCGTGCTCACCCATCGCCAGCTGCACCGAGCCGGTCATGCCCAGCACGTCCGCCTCCCCGAACCACCGGAACATCGGGTAGTCGGCCTCGATCTCGGCGGCCGCGTGCAGCGCGCGCCCCTGGTCGAGCATCCGGCGCACCGAACCGGGGCGTTCGGCGTGCGCCGCGGCCCACGCGGAGTTCAGCTGCAGCACCGAACTCACGAGCGGTGAGGACTCGGCGCGGATCGATCCCAGCTGGAACAGCTTCAACGCCGAGTTCGGGTCGCCGAAGTCCAGCTCGGCGCGGCCCGCCGCGTACAGCGTCCGCGCGATCGCCAGCGGATCCGCTCCGTCCCGCCCGAAGTCGAGCGCGCGACCGTAGTGCGCATTCCCGCTGGCGAGCAGCCCGTTCTCCACCGCGGTCCAGCCGGCGGTGGCGTGCAGCTTGCACAGCGCGCCCAGCAGGTCGGTGCGCACCGCCTCGCTCATCGAGGCCTCCAGCATCCGCTCCGCGCGCCGGGCGGCGGCCGCGACCGTGCCGTACTGGCCGACGCCGCCGTAGCGCTGGTCTATCTGCCGCAGCGAGCTCATCAGCACGTCGAGCGCCGCGACGTCGGAGCTGCCGACCCGGCCGGGCGGGGTGGGGGGCAGGTCGGCGAACCGGCTCAGCTCGGCGGCGAACAGGTCGGCGGAACCGGCGATGTCGGTCTCCGCGCCGAGCACCAGGGAACCCGCGTAGGACAGGAAGCGGCGGCGCTTCGCCTTCTCGTCCTCTTCTACGGGCCGGCCGGCGCCGTCGGTGGCCGGGTCCGGTTCCCCGGCCATGCCCATCCAGCCGCGCGGTATCCCGAGACCGGTGGCGATCCGGGCGAGCAGTTCGTAGCTGCGCACGGCCCGGCCGTTGAGCACGTCGCTGACCTCGCTCTGCGCCTGCCCGGTGAGCTGGGCGATGCGGCTCTGCGAGACGCCGTGCTCGCGCAGCACCCGGTAGACCGTGCCGATGTCGCGCACCGCCAGGGCGTCGCGGACCTCCGCGCTCCGCCAGACCGCCGGCGGAATGTCCTCTGTTGACACCTCGCCACCGTATACTGAAAGTGATCAATTGAGTGCGGAGAGTGAAAAGATCACCGGATCGGAGCGGCGCCGGGCGGCAACCGGCCGCCATTGCGCCGAATGCCAATCGAAGCCACACGAAACGTCAAGAAACAACATCGCGCCATTGTGCCGCCGTGATCGTCGCCGGTAGCCTCGCCGAACCGGGGGACTTCACGGGGCGGGAAGTGAGGCGCGGATGTACGCCGAAGAACGGCACTGGGCGATCCTGGAACTGGCGAGGCAAGAAGGCCGGGTCGACGTGGCGGCACTCGCATCCCGCTTCGACATGACCACCGAGACGGTGCGCCGCGACCTGACCGTCCTGGAACGCCGCGGCGTGCTGCGCCGGGTGCACGGCGGCGCCATCCCGGTGGAACGGCTGGGCTTCGAACCGAACGTGCCCGCCAGGGACTCGGTCATGACCGCCGAGAAGAACCGCATCGCGAAAGCGGCGCTGGAACTGGTGCCGGAGGAGGGCGCGATCCTGCTCGACGCCGGCACCACGGTCGCGCGGATGGCGAACATCCTGCCCGTGGACCGAGAACTGACCGTGGTCACGCACTCGCCGACGACGGCGCTCACCCTGTCCGGCCGCGGCAACATCACCCTGATGCTGGTCGGCGGCAGGCTGCGCGGCCGCACGCTGGCGGCGGTGGACGGCTGGGCGTTGCACGCGCTCGGCGACATCTACGTGGACGTGGCGTTCATGGCGACCAACGGCTTGTCCCTGGAACGCGGCCTCACCACGCCGGATTCGGCGGAGTCGATGGTGAAGCGGGCGGCGATCTCGGCGGCCCGGCGCACCATCGTGCTCGCCGACCACACCAAGATCGGCAACGACCACTTCGCCCGGTTCGGCGAGCTGGCGGACGTGGACACGCTGATCACCGACGACGGCATCGACGAGCAAGTGGCGGAGGAGATCCGGCGCGCGGGACCCCGCGTCGAGGCGGTCTGATCCACCGGCCGCGCGACCCCGGCGGGGCCGCGGCAGCACAGCATTCCCGCATTCCGTCCGCCTGGGGGCAGACCGGAAGGAGCCCGCATGCCGGTTGACCGAGGCGTGCAGACCAGACCACCGGAGCGGCTGGTCGGCCGCGAGGCCGAACTCGCGCGGATCGCCGACGCGGCCCGCGCCGCGGCGGGCGGCTCGGGCCGCGCCGTCGTGCTGCGCGGGCCCGCCGGGATCGGCAAGACCGAGGTGCTGCGCACCGCGCTCGCCGAGCTCGACGGCCGCGCCACCCGCACCTTGTTCGCGCACTGCCCGGAAACCGGCAGCGGTGCCTACGCCGCGGTGCGCGCGCTGCTGGCGCCGGTGCCCGATCCCGAGCCGACCGGCAGCGCCCGCCTCGCGCTGCCCGCGCTGTCCCCGGAGCACGACGGGAACGGCGCGGCGAGCGATACCTACGCGGTGCTGCACGGGCTGCACTGGCTGGTCGCCGATCTCACCGCCGACGGGCTGCTGGTGCTGGCCGTCGACGACGTGCAGTGGTGCGACGAGAACTCGTTGCGGTTCCTGGCCTTCCTGCTGCGCCGCGCGGAGGAGCTGCCGCTGCTGGTGCTGCTGGCCCAGCGCGTCGACGGGACCGCGCCGGGCGCGGCGCTCGGCGAGATCGCGGCGATGCCGTGGTGCGAGACCGCGGATCTGCCCGCGCTGGACGAGGACTCGGTGGCCGAGCTCCTCGACACCGCCCTGCCCGCGCCGCGCGCCGCCGAGTTCGCCGCCCGCTGCACGCAGGTCACCGGCGGCAACCCGTTCCTGCTCGGCCGGGTGCTGCGCCGGTTGCGGGAGGCGCCCGCCGCGGACGACGGGCCGGAACGGCTCGACGAGCTGCACCGCACCGTGGTGCTGCGCTCGCTGCTGGACCGGTTGTCCGACCGCGCGGTGGCGGTGGCCCGCGCGGTCGCGGCGCTGCCCGGTGAACAGCTGGAGCTGATCGCGGCGCTGGCGGGCATCCACCAGCGGATGGCCGCGGGCGCGCTGCGCGAGCTGCGCGACCACGACCTGGTGCTGACCGGCGGCGGCACCCGGTTCGTGCACGACTTCGTCCGGCAGGCGGTGCTGGACCGGACCCCGCCCGCCGAGCTGGAACGGCTCCGGGAGCGGGCCGCGATGCTGCTCAACGACGCGGGCCGGCCCGCGGAACAGGTCGCGGTGCTGCTGCTGCAACTGCCCGGGGCGCCGAAGTCGTGGATGGCGGGGGTGCTGCGCGACGCCGCGCACCGGGCCGAGCAGCGCGGGGCGCCCGGCATGGCCGCGCGCTGCCTGGAACGGGTGCTGGTGGTGCAGGGCTCCGACGTGTCCGTGCTGGTGCACGCCGCGCGGGTGGCGCCCCCGGCGGCCGGGCTGCGGTACCTGGAGCGGGCGCTGGAACTCGTCGACGATCCGCGAGCGCGCATCCCGATCGCGGTGCAGTACGGGGTGGCGTCGCTGTCGGCGCAGAACTCGACGCGCGCGTTCGAGGTGATCTCGGCGGCGCTGGACGAGCTGGACGCCGCGCTGGGGCCGGAGCCCGGCGACGCCGACCGGACGTTGCGCACGCTGGCCGAGTCGGTGCTGCTGGTCTCCGGCTTGGACGAGAAGTCGACGCTGCCGCGGGTCGGAGCCCGGTTCCGCGACGTGCGGCCGCCCGCGGGCGACACCGCGGAGGAGCGCCAGCTGCTGGGGATGCTGGCCTCGCTGGGCACGTTGCTGAACCGGCCCGCCGCGGAGGTCGCGGCGCAGGCCCGGCTGGTGCTGCGGATGAACGACGTGGAGGGCAGCGGTTTCGCGCTGCTGGGCGCGGCGTTGCCGCTGTACCTGGCCGACGACAACGAATCCGCGTTGGCGGCGCTGGACATGCTGGTCGAGCACACCCAGCGGGCGGGGCGGGCGTGGCCGTACTGCCTGGCCACCAGCACCCGCGCGCTGGTGCGCCACTGGACGGGAGATCTGGTGGAGGCGCAGGCGGACGCGCAGAGCTGCTACGAGGTGCTGGAGCAGGAGTCCTGGACCGGTTCGATGACGATGCCGCAGATCGCGCTGGCCACTTCGCTGACCAGCCAGGGCGATCCGGAGCGGGCCGAAGCGGTGCTGGCGGAGATCACCCGCGAGCGCTTCGAGGACTTCGCGCTGGAGTACCACCAGTTCCTGATGGCGCGCGCCCGCGCGCTGGAGGCCGCGGGCGACTCGGACGGCGCGCTGGAGCAGTTGTTCCGCTGCGCGCAGAGCCTGCGGGAGGCGGGCATCGCGAACCCGGTGTTCGCGCCGTGGTGGTTCGACGCGGCCTGCCTGCTCGGCGACCTGGGCCGGACCGAGGAGGGACTGCGCGCCGCCGAGCACGGTGCGGTGCTGGGCCGGAAGTGGGGAACGCGGCGGGCGCAGGGCATGGCGCTGGCGGCCCGTGGCGCGGTGACGGCGGGCCGCGCGGCGGTGCCGGTGCTGGCGGAGTCGGTGCGGGTGCTGTCGGCGTCGCCCGCGAAGCGGGAGCAGGCGAAGGCGGAGCACCTGTTGGGGCGCGCCCTGCTGCGGGCGGGCGAGCCGGAGGGCGCGCGCGAGCACCTGCGGTCGGCGCTGGACCTGTCCGTGCTGCACCGCGACCACCGGCAGGTGTCGGCGTCCTCGGCGGCGCTGCTGGAGGCGGGCGGCCGGTTGCGGCACGGCACGGATTCTCCGGTGCACGCGCTGACCGGCAGCGAGCGGCGGGTGGTGGTGCGGGCCGCGGCGGGGGCGACGAACCGGGAGATCGCGGAGTCGTTGTTCCTCACGGTCCGGACGGTGGAGCTGCATTTGACCAGTGCCTACCGGAAGCTCGGTGTGCGGGGGCGCGCGGAGCTGCCGGACGCGCTCGCGGTGGACCCGGAACGTCCGGTTCCCTGATATTCCGATCCCGCTCCGCGGGAAGGTCGGCAGTGCCCTTTTCCTGAATCGATTGCTGCCGGGACGATCAGCCCGATCGTGTCGGCTCGTGTGGGAATGATTTGCTTTGCTTGCGAGAGAATACGGATTCTCACCCCAATGGGTGATACGCTGAGTGTTGATTCGGCCCTGCTTCAACTTTTCGAGTCATGGGAGGTTCGTGTGGGCGATCTCCCTCCTGCCGTGGTGAATGCGGTATCGCGCGGCGGTGCTGCGCGGATTCGAGAAGGGGTGTCGCCACCAGCGGCGATGACGGTGCGTGACATCTCGTGGGCCGGTCGATGCCTGCGCTTTGCTCCGAATGCTTTTCATGTTCGTCCGATTCAGGTCCCGCCCCTTCCGCGACTCGGAATCGGTGCGGCCGAACCGTTCGGAGCGTGCTGATGGTCGCCGTCCACGAGGCCCCCGGTCGAAGTTCCGCCGTACTGCGAAAGCACGAGCTCGTCGGACGCGATGCGGAGTTGCGCGTGCTCGGCGGACTCGTCGCCGATCTCGCCCGCGGCCGTTCCGGACTGCTCACCATCAGCGGCGCCCCCGGGGCCGGGCGCAGCGCCCTGCTGGAGGCGATGCTCGCGGACGCGCGGGCCGCCGGGCTCAACACCGCCACCGCGCAGAGCTCACCGCTGGAGACCGACGTCCCCTACAGCACCGCCGCCCAGCAGATGGCCCTGCTCTGCCCGCCCGAGCAGCTCACCCGGATCAGCTCCGCGTGGGCCGAGGGTGCCGCCACCAACGCGCCCATCCCGTTCCTGCGCAAGAAGGTCCTGGACGTGGCGGCGCAGCGGCCGCTGCTGCTCGCCGTCGACGACCACCAGTGGATCGACCCGTGGTCGCTGGCCTGGTCCCACGCCGTGGTCCGGCACCTGGACCGGGCGCCCGTCCTCATGGTGCGGACCGTGCGCGACACCGCCCCCGAGACCGACGGCGGCGCCCGCTGGGACGAGACGGTGCCCGTGCCGCCGCAGCGGGTCCGGCTCGGCCCGCTGGCCACCCCGGACGTCGCCGAGCTGCTGTCCCGGTACGGGCCCGCCGACCGGGACTTCGCCGAGGCCGCCACCACCGCGACCGCGGGCAACCCGGCGGTGCTGCGGCTCGTGCTGGAGGAGTTCCGCCGCACCGGGTTCGGCTTCGAATCCCGCCACGTCCCCCGGCTGCGGGCGCACGCCGCCGATGCCGTCGCGCACCTGGTGGCGCGCACGCTGCGCGGACTGCCCGCCGACCGGGTGGAGCTGCTGCGCGCGATCACCTTCTGCGGCGGGGAATTCGACTTCGAACTGGCCTGCGCGCTCGCCGGGCTGCACGGCCACGCGGCGGCCCGGGCGCGCACCGAGCTGCGGCACCTCGGGCTCATCTGCGAGTCCACCGCGGACGGAGTGCCACGGGTCTCCAGCCCCGCCGTGGCCACCGGGGTGCTCGCCGAGATGGAACCGGCCGACCGCGAAGAACTGCACGGCCGCGCCGCCGATATCGGCCACCGCGCCGCCGTCGAACCCTGCGCCGTCGCCGACGTGCTGCTCGACGCCCCGCAGATGCGCCGCCGCTGGGTGGTGGAAACGCTCGTCGAAGCCGCCGAGCAGCACCGCAAGGAAGGCAGGCACGAGCGGGCCGCCGAACTGCTGCACCGCGCCCTGCGCGAACCCGTGCCCGGCGACTGCAGGCAACGACTGCTGACCCGGCTCGCCGCGATCGAAGTGGTGCACGCCCCCGCCGCCAGCGACGGCAGGCTGCGCCAAGTGCTCACCGACGCGGTCGGCACCGGTGACATCGCACTGCTCGTCCGGGCCGCCGACCTGCTGATCTCCCGCGGTGACGCGGAATCCACCCGCCGCGAGCTGGCCGCTGTCTGCGCCCGGGTGCGCAGCACGGCGCTGGACGCGCTCGGCCTGCTGTCCGACGAACTCTGCGCGCCCTCCCCGGAACCGCCGGCCGTCCGGTTGCCGTCGCCGCCGGAGGAGGCCGCCGATCCGGCGCAGGCGGGCGTGCTGGCCTGGCGCTACGCCCGGCTCGGCCGCCGCCCGGACCTGGTGCGCACCCTCGCCCGGGAGGCGCTCGCCGATCGCGACCAGGATCTGCCGCTGGTCACCCGGATCTCGGCCTGCCACGCGCTGGCCTGCCGGGACGACGCCGCCGAAGCCGCGGGCGGGCTCACCGCGGTGATCTTCGACGCGGAGCGCCGCGGGTCGCGCGCGGCCGCCGCGTACGCGCTGGTGCAGCGAGCGGTGCTCGCCGCCAAGGACGACCGCTGCCCCGCCGCGGGCGCCGACCTGGCCGCGGCGGTGCGGACGCTGCCGCTGCACTGCTGGCATCCGGCGCTGCTGCCGCACTACCTGGCCGCGCGGATCGGCGCGCTGCTGCGGCTGGAGGACGTCGACGGCGCCGAGCAGGTCGCCGCGACCGAGCTGCCGATGGGCGCGGAACGCGGCATGGGCTTCGCCTACCTGCTGCACGCCCGCGGTGAACTGCGCCTGGCGACGGGAGATCCGGCGACCGCGCTCGGCTACTTCCAGGAGTGCGGCCGGATGCTGCGCGCCAAGGAATGGCTGAACCCGGCGGTGCTGTCCTGGCGGATGCCGGCCGCCATCGCACAAGGCCGCCTCGGGGATGCCCGGGCCGCGACCCGGCTGATCGGCGAGGAGCTCGAACTGGCCGAGCGCTGGGGGATGCCCGGGCTGCTGGAACCGGTGCACCGCAAGGCGTTGTCCGCGCTCGCGCTGGCCGGTTCGGGTCCGGCCGGGCCCGGCGCCGCAGGCATCCCGCGGATGGGGGCGGTGCTGCCCGCCGCGCTGTCGGTGCCGGAGCGGCGGGCCGCGAGCCTCGCCGCCCGCGGACTGTCCAACAAGGACATCGCGCAGGAATTGGGAGTCACGGTGCGGACCGTGGAACTCCGGCTCACCAAGTCCTACCGCAAGCTCGGCATCGACGGCCGCGCGCAACTGCCCGCCGACCTGGCCGAGTGAGGCCCGCCGGATGCTCGTCGAACGCGAGTGGGAACTCGCCGTGCTGGAGTCCGCCGTCCGCCAGGTCGGCCGCGGGACCGGATCGCTCGTGCTCATCAGCGGGGTACCGGGCAGCGGCCGCAGCGCACTGCTGAGCCGGCTTCGGGCGCTGGCCGCCGCGAGCGGTGCCCGGGTGCTCGGCGCGGGCGGGGCGGCCAGCGAGCGCTCGTTCCGGTTCGGGCTGGTGCGGCGGCTGCTGGACGACCTCACCGCTCCGGCCGACGGCAGGCCGCCCGCCGAGGCGCTGCCGCCCGCGGACGAGGCGGGACCGGATGATCCGGGCGCGGTGCCGGTCGGCGTGCTGCACGCCCTGCACGCGCTGCTGGTGGGGGCGAGCGCGCGGTGCCCGCTGGTGCTGGCCGTGGACGACCTCCGCTGGGCCGACGAGGCCTCGCTGCGCTGCCTCGCCTACCTCATCGGGCGGGTGCGGGGGATGCGGGTGCTGGTCGCGGTGGTGCTGGACCCGGATTCCGGGCGGGACCGCGGCGCGCTCGTCCGCGAGATCACCGCGGCCGCCGGGCACCGGGTGCGCCCCGGCCGGTTGTCGGTGGCGGGCACCGCCGAGCTGGTCCGGGAGCGGATGTGCGCCGAACCCGGGGCGGACGCCGACCCGGACGGGTTCGCCGCGGTGTGCCACGAGCTGACCGGCGGGCACCCGGGCGACCTGGTGAGCCTGCTGGACCAGGCCGTCGCGCAGGAGCTGCGGCCCGTGCCCGCGTCGGTGCCGATGTTGCGCGCACTGGCCGAGGGCGATCGCAGGCGGCGGTTGGTGCGGGCCCTGTCCGGCGCGGAGTTCGCCGCCGACGTCGCCCGCGCCGTCGTCGTCCTCGGCGAGCACGCGGACCCGACGCTGGTGCGACGGCTGTCCGGGCTGACGCCGAGCCGCTACGAGCGGGCGCTGCGCGCGCTGGAACCGTGGTTCCAGGTCCGCCCGGACCGGATCGAGGTGGCGGTGCCCGGCGAACGCGGCGACCTCGCCGCGGAACTGCTGGTGGACGACGTGATCGCCGCGGTCGAGGAGTCCACCGCCGAGCAGGACAGCACCCGGCTGCACCTGCGGGCGGCGGCCCTGCTGCACGGCCACGGCTATCCGCCGGAACCGGTGGGCGACCAGCTGCTGCTGGTGAACTCGACGCTGTCCAGCTGGGGCGTGCAGCGGCTGCGGGAAGCCGCGCACGCGGTCCAGCCGCGCTCCCCGGAGGTCGCGGCCGGCTACCTGCGGCGCGCCCTGCTGGACCTGGAGTCCGGCGGCATGGGCCGGGCGCGGCTGCTCGCCGAACTCGGCTCGGTGGAGCTGGCCTTCGACCTGCCCGCCGCGGTGCGCCACATCGGCCAGTCGGTGCCGCAGCTGCGCGAGTCGCGCGACCGCGCCCGCGTGCTGGGGCGGCTGCCGCTGACCGTGACCGGCGCGGACCCGCAGGTCGCCGAGCTGATCCGCATCGTCGCCGTCGAGCACGGCCCGCCGGACGACCAGGACGGCACCGACCGGGAACTGGCGCTGCGCCTGGAGGCGCGGACCCGCTACCTGGCGTTGGAGGACCCGTCCGCGCACGCCGAGGTGCCGGGCCGGATGGCCGAGCTCGACGCCCGCAGGCACGCGCCCGGGCCCGCCGAGCGGGAACTGCGGGTGGTGCTGCTGGCCTCGATGGCGCTGACCGGATCACCGCGGGCGTCCGAAGTGGCGGCGATGGCGCGGGAACTGCTGGCGCAGGAACCGGCGAACGTCACCTCGGAGACGCACTCGGTGCTGCGCTACCTGCCGTCGATCCTGCTGGCCGCGGGCGCCGCGGAAGGGCTGGACTCGTGGCTGGCGCTGGCCGCCGACCACGCCCGCAGGCAGCGCGCCACCGCGGCGGAGGCGCTGGTCGCCGCCCAGCACAGCCTGGTGCACCTGGACTGCGGCCAGCTCGGGCAGGCCCGGCGCAGCGCGCTGACCGCTCTGGACCTGGTGGACCCGGACACGCCGGAATCGATGGCCGCGCCGGTGTTCGCGATGGGCGCGGTGGCCCGGAGGCTGCGGGACCGGGAGCTGGGGGAGCGGGTGCTGCTGCTGCCGCACTCCCCGGACGATCTGCAGGTGGTGGCGCTGCGGCGGCTGGTGCAGAGCAGCCTCGCGCTGGAGGACGGCGATCCGGTGACGGCACTGACGCACCTGCTGGACTGCGGCAGGCGCCTGGAGCAGGCCGGCTGGTTCGGCCCGGCGGCCTGCTCGTGGCGGCCCACGGCGGCGCTGCTGCGGCACCGGCTGGGCGACGTCCGCGGCGCCGTGGAACTCGCCGAGGAGGAGCACCAGCGCGCCCGCGACTGGGGTGCGCCGACCCCGCTGGGCCGGGCGCTGCGGGTGCGGGCGGTGGTGACCGGCGGTGGCCGCCGGGTGGAGCTGCTGCGCGAGGCCGTGCAGGTGCTGCGGTCGGCGGCGGACCGGCTCGAGCTGGCGGGCGCGCTGGCGGCGCTCGGCGAAGCGCTGCGCGACCGGGACCGGGCGGAGTCGGAACTGGTGCTCGCCGAGAGCGCCCGGCTCGCCGCCCGCAGCGGCGCCCCGGCGACCGCGACCGCCGCGGGCGGTGCGGGCGCACTGCGCGGGAACAACGCCCCGGAATCGGGAGCGGCGTTGACGCGCGCCGAAGAAGCGGTCGCCGAATCGGCGGCGCTGGGCCGCACGAATCAGGAGATCGCGGACGAGCTCCGGGTGAGCAGGAGAGCCGTCGAAAAGCACCTCACCGCCGCCTACCGGAAATTGGGGATCGACGGCAGAGCGGCTCTCGCGGATTCCATTCTGCCGCGCGGCACGGGTGGCTGAACCCGATCGGACTCGGCCCGGGCCCGACCTGAGTTCGCTCTGGGTGATCACGGCGGTCACCCATGGTCGCGGACCGCGACCTGCGGAAGCGCGGAATGTAGTGGGGGATTCACGCGATGTTGGTTCGTGTCCGTCCCTGTGGCGGCCGTTGGGGGTTCGGGCCGTACCCGAACCCACCCCCGCGATGTGGTTCGGTGCGGTCGTGCGGGTGCATCGTGCCTGGTGGGGACGCACCGAACCGAATTGGGCCGAACCGAACCGAACCAGCGGGCGGCTTGACCGCAGGCTTAAGGACGGCCTTGCCCCGCTGTTGACTTGCTTGGTTTTGAATCCATAGCCTTGTGGTGCAGTTGAATTCCGGTAACAGCTCCTTCCGATGACGGATCTGCGTTTCTCGTGAGCCAGAGAGGAATGGTCGATTTCGATGACATCCAGCGGCACCATGCGAGCGCGGCCCACGCCTGCCGGAGCGGTCGAAGAATCCGGTGAAGATTATCGGGACATCTACAGATCGCTGTTCGAACAATCCGGCATGTGCATGGCGAACCTCGATTCGAGCATGCGGGTGCTGGAGGCGAACAAGTACTTCTTCAAGCAGTTCGGGCGGGGCGCCGCCGACGTGCGGGGACGCAGCTTCTACGACTTCCTGCACCCCAGCGTGCGCGGGAAGTTCCAGTACCAGTTCGCGCGCCTCACCGAGGGCCGCAACCCGCGGTTCGTGGAGCACGCGGTCGCCGTCGGCGCGAAGGATGCGCTGTTCGGCGGGGAGCTGACCGGCATCGCGGTGCCCGGCCGCTCCGGTCGGGTGGAAGGCGTCATGGTCGTGCTGCAGCCGGACGAGGGGCAGCGGGCCGCGATGGTCGGCGGCAAGGAGAAGCTGCTCAGCGAAGTCGACGCCCGCATCCTCGAAGGCGTCGCGGCCGGGGAGTCCACCGTGCAGCTGGCCGCGAAGCTCTACCTCAGCCGGGGCGGCGTCGAGTACCACGTGACGACGCTGCTGCGGAAGCTCAAGGTCACCAACCGTCCCGCCCTGGTCTCGAAGGGCTACTCGATGGGCATCCTCGGCGTGGGCCAGTGGCCGCCGCGAGTGCTGCCCGAGTACGTGAAGTGAGCGGCGGCCCTCCGCCGGGGTGATCACCCGGTGGCGGTCCTCGCCCGTTCCGGCCGATCGGCCCGCGCGGCGGAGATCTTCCGGGAAAACCTTGAATTCGCCGTGCGATGGTTGCCAGCGGGGCAACCCCCGTGCAAGATCGATTTTCCTCCGGTGCCCGGCTCCGAGCGGAGCCGCCGCCCCGGTGACCGCCAGGACCAGGGGAGGGCTGTGCGCGTGATCGTCACCGTCACGGCGAACCCCAGCCTCGACCGCACCGTGCAGGTGCGCAAGCTGGTGCGCGGCGGCCTGAACCGCGCCTCCTCGATCCGGGTCGACCCGGGCGGCAAGGGCATCAACGTGGCCCGCGCGCTCGCCCTGCACGGCGCCGACGTCCGCGCGGTCGTCGCGGCGGGCGGCATCGAAGGCCAGCAGCTCGTGGCGCTCCTGTCCGGCCTGAGCATCGACGTGGTGCGGGTTCCCGCGGTGGGCCCGGTCCGCATCAACATGAGCGTCGTCGAACCCGACGCCACCGTCACCAAGTTCAACGAGCCCGGCGCGCTGCTCGACGCGGGCGACGCCCGCGCCCTGTGCGAAGCGGTGCTGCGCAACGCAGACGGCGCGAACTGGGTCGTGATCGCGGGCAGCCTGCCGCCGGGCGTGAGCAGCGCCTACTACGCGAGCCTGATCCGGATGATCGGCTCGCTGGGCGTGCCGGTGGTGGTGGACACGAGCGGGCCTGCGCTGCGCGAGGCGGTGCAGGCCCGGCCGGCGTTGGTGAAGCCCAATCTCCGGGAACTGGAGGAGACGGTAGGTCACTCGATTACAACGATCGGTGGCGTCGCGGAAGCCGCCGACGAGCTGCTCGAGCTCGGTGCGGACACCGTGCTGGCCAGCCTCGGAGCCGACGGAGCCCTGTTGCGCGGGCACGATGGCTGCGGCTACGCCGAGGCGCCGGTGACGGCGCAGAACGCCGTCGGCGCGGGCGACGCTTTACTCGCCGGATATCTTTCCGAAGGCTGCGGAGGTCTGCCCGCCCTGGTCACCGCGGTGGCCTGGGGCGCGGCAGCGGCCTCGCTGCCGGGTAGCGCCATGCCACAACCGCACGACCTGCGCCCGGACCTGGTGCGCGTCGAGTCCCGGGTGCCCTGGGACCGGCGGCTGCACCGGGATCCCTGACGCGGGGAGGCGGTCGGCGAGGCAGAGGGACAACGGCGTCGGCGAGGTACGGAGTGACAACCATGTCAGGGACGGCCACGGAGGATTCGAGAGCTCAGGCGCAGCGCGCCCGCGTCGTGGTGCAGCGGTTCGGCGGGCAGCTGGCCGGCATGGTCATGCCCAACATCGGCGCGTTCATCGCCTGGGGCCTGATCAGCGCGTTGTTCATCCCGGAGGGCTGGTGGCCCAACGCCCAGCTGGCGCAGCTGAAAGAACCGATGATCACGCTGCTGCTGCCGGTGCTGATCGGCTACACCGGCGGCAGGCAGGTGCACGGGCAGCGGGGCGCGGTCGTCGGCGCGGTCGCCACCATCGGCATCGCGATCGGGGCCGAGGTGCCGATGTTCCTGGGCGCGATGATCGTGGGCCCGTTCGCGGGCTGGGTGCTGAGACGCTTCGACCGCTCGGTGGGCAAACGGGTACCACCGGCGTTCAAGATGCTGGTGGACAACTTCGCGGCCGGCATCATCGGCGGGATCTTCGCGGTGGCCGGGTTGCTGGCCATCGGACCGGCCATCGAGAGCGTGACCATCGCCCTCGGGCACGGCGTGCAGGCGCTGCTGGACCTGCACCTGCTCCCGCTGGTGGCGATCATCGTGGAACCGGCGAAGGTGCTGTTCCTCAACAACGCCGTGAACCACGGGGTGCTCGGGCCGCTGGGCGTGTCCGAGGCGCTGGACCACGGCAAGGCCATCGAGTTCCTGGTCGAGCCGAACCCGGGGCCGGGCTTCGGGGTGCTGCTGGCGATCAGCGTGTTCGGCCCGCCCGCGATGCGCGCGACCGCGCCCGGTGCGCTGGTCATCCAGTTCCTCGGCGGCATCCACGAGATCTACTTCCCGTACGTGCTGGCGGCGCCGCGGCTGCTGCTGGCCACGATCTCCGGCAGCGCGGCGGGGCTGTTCGTCTTCAGCATCACCGGTGCGGGCCTGGTCGCGACGCCGTCGCCGGGCAGCGTGGTCGCGCTGCTGGCGGTGACCCCGAAGGGCGGGTACTTCGGCGTGGTCGCCGGGATCGCCGCGTCGGCGGTGGTGGCGTTCGTGGTCGCCTCGCTGGTGCTGAAGCTGTGGCGACGACCCGACGAGGTCGCGACCGGTGGAGCGGTCCGATGAGCCGGGGGTCGGCTGCCTCCCGCTGGTGGCGCGCGATCGGGTTCGCCCAGCGCCGGGTGCTCGGGTCGCACGACGAACTTCGGGAGGAACCGGTGCCGCCGAGCGAGGTGGAGAGCGCGCGGCAGGTCGGAGAGGAGCGCTCGATGGGCACGATCAACGGGTCGGCGGTGCGCAAGGTCGTCATCGCCTGCGACGCGGGCATGGGCAGCAGCGCCATGGTCGCCGCTCAGCTGGCGGGCAGGCTCAAGCCCTACGACGTGAAGGTCTCGCACGCCTCGGTCACCGAGATCCCGGCGGACGCGGATCTGGTGCTGTGCCAGGAAACGCTGCTGGAGCGGGCGCGCCGGGAGGACACCGGTTCCGCGGTGATCCTCGGGTTCCGCAGCTTCCTCGGCGACCCGGTGTTCGACGAGGTGGAGCAGGCGATCCGGGAAGGTGAACCCCTTGGTGGTTGAGGCGGGCCCGCCCAGACCGCTGGCGGTGCGGCTCGGCCGCGCCGCCGCGGGGTTCGCGGACGCCATCGACCAGTGTGGCCGCCTGCTGGTGGAGACCGGCGCGGTCGAGGAGCCCTACATCGCCGCCATGCACGAGCGGGAGCGGGCGCTGACCACCCACCTCGGCGAGGGCGTCGCGATCCCGCACGGCACCACCGAGTCCCGCCGCTTCGTGCGGCGCAGCGCGCTGGTGGTGGTGCAGTTCCCCGACGGGGTGCGGTGGAGCGACGGCGGTGCGGTGAGCCTGTGCGTGGCGATCGCCGCCGGTGCGCGGCGCGCCGACGGCTCGCCGGATGCGGCGGGCGCGCAGCACCTGGGCGTGCTGTCGGTCCTGGCCACGGTCCTGATGGATCCGGCGCGCGCGCGGGAGCTGCGCGAAGCACCGGACGAGGCGACGGTCGATCGGCTGTTGCGGTCCGTTGAGGAGGACAGGTGAAGGTCGCACGTTTCTACGCGCCAGGTGACATCCGCATCGAGCAAGCCCCGGAACCGGAACCAGGTCCGGGCGAGTTGAAGCTGCGGGTCCGCAACTGCTCCACCTGCGGAACCGACCTGAAGATCATGCGGCACGGGCACCACCACATCGACCCGCCACGGGTCATCGGCCACGAGATCGCCGGGGAGGTGGTGGGGATCGGCGACGGCGCCCGCGGTTTCGCCGAAGGCGACCGGGTACAGGTGATCGCGGCGATCCCCTGCGGCGAGTGCGGTTACTGCAAGCGCGGCAGGCAGACGGTGTGCCCGAACCAGCGCTCGATGGGCTACCACTTCGACGGTGGATTCGCCGAGTTCCTCACCGTCCCGGAGCAGGTGCTGCGGGTGGACGGCGTGAACCGGCTGCCCGGCGAGGTCGACTTCGCGGCCGCCTCCGTCGCCGAACCGCTCGCCTGCGTCCTCAACGGCCAGGAACTCGCCGGAGTCGGTCCGGGCGACGTGGTGGTGGTCGTCGGGTCCGGGCCGATCGGCTGCCTGCACACCCGGCTGGCGCGGGCGCGCGGCGCGGCCGCGGTGTATCTGGTGGAGCTCAACGCCGCCCGGCTGGAGCAGGCGGCGGAGCTGGTGCGCCCGGACGCCGCGATCCTCGCCTCCGCCACCGATCCGGTCGCCGAGGTGCTGCGGCTCACCGGGGGCGTCGGAGCCGACGTGGTGATCACCGCGGCCGCGTCCGGCGAAGCGCAGGAACAGGCGCTGCGGATGGCCGCGCGCGGCGGCCGGATCAGTTTTTTCGGTGGTTTGCCCAAGGATTCGCCGATCATCGACTGCGATTCGAACGCGGTGCACTACCGTGAGTTGACCATCGTCGGTGCCAACGGCTCCACCCCGGAGCACAACCGGCGGGCGCTGCGGCTGATCGCCTCCGGCGAGGTTCCGGTGCACGACCTGATCACCCACCGGTTGCCGCTGGACGGAGTGCTGGAAGCGATCCGCACGGTCAGCACGGGCACCGCGATCAAGGTGACCATCGAGCAGTGACGGTGCCGGGTCCCGCAGCGCTGCGCGGACCCGGGGCGAAGTGGAGGAATGCCGCGTGGTGCTGCGGGAACGGGAGAACGAGACCGAGCTGCTGAGCGCCGCGCTGGACCGGGCGAGCGGGGGGCGCGGCGCTCTGCTCGCGTTCTCCGGCCCGTTCGGCATCGGCCGCTCCGCGATGCTGGCGGCGGCCGCCGCCTCGGCCAGGAGCCGGGGCGCCCGGGTGCTGCGGGCGCTGGCGACCACCGCGGAGCGCGACATCCCGTTCGGCGTGCTGAGCCAGTTCTCCTGCTGCGCCACCGATTCCGAGACCGGACCCGACTTCGGCACGATGCGCGGCGGGCTGCTCGCCGCGCCCGGTCCGGTTTTGCTGGCGGTGGACGACCTGCAGCGCGCCGACGTGGAATCGCTGCGCTGGCTGGACCGGTTGTGCGCCGCCGTCGCCGATTCCGGGGTGCTGGTGGTCGTCGCGCACCGGGAGGGCGAGCAGGCCGCCGATCCGGAGACGTTCCAGCGGTTGCTGGGGCGGGCGGCGCAGCGCCGCGAGCTCCGGCCGCTCAGCGAGGACGGGGTGGCCGCCGTGGTGCGCGACGTGTTCGGCGTGCCGGGGGAGGCGCGGTTCGCCGCCGCCTGCCACCGCATGTCGCACGGCAGGCCGTTCCTGCTCAACGCGATCGCGCACGGATTGCGCGACAGCGGACGGCATCCCGACGAGTCCACTGTGGATTCCGTCCGGTCGCTGCGGCCCTCGGTGGTCGCCGAACGGGCCGGGGCGGTGCTGCGCCCGCAGCCCGAACCGGTGCTGGCCGCGGCGCGCGCGGTGGCGCTGCTGGACGCGGCTGAACCGGAGCAGCTCGCCGACCTGGCCGGGCTCGCACCCGCCGAGTGCACCGGGGCGCTCGCCGCGCTCACCTCGCTCGGCGTCCTCGTCGAACCGGACCGGCCCCGCTTCGCGCACCCGGTGATCCGCGAAGTCGTGGAGAACACCCTGGAACCGGCGGAACTCGCCGAATGGCACCGCCGCGCGGCCCGGCTGCTGCAGCAGGGCGACCGGCCCGCCGAAGCGGTCGCCGAACACCTGCTGGCCTCCGACGCCACCCAGGGCGAGTGGACCACCGGCGTGCTGCACGCCGCGGGCCGGCGCGCCCTGGACCGCGGCGACGTCGCCACCGCCATCCGGTGCCTGCGCCGCGCCCTGCTCGCCTGCCCCACCGCGGGCGCCGAGCGGTCCGTGCTGCTCGCCGACCTGGCCGAAGCGGAGCGCTCCGGCGCGCCCGTCGCCTCGATGCGGCACCTGTCGCAGGCGCTGCCCAAGTTCGACTCGGACCGGCGGCGGGCCGCGGCGCTCGCCGAGGTGCCGCTGATGCTGCTGCCGGTGGCACCGCTGTCGCTGGTCGCCGAGCTGGAGGACTTCCGGGCGCGCGACGAGCTGGAACCCGCGGTGCTGCGGGCCATCGACACCCGCATCCGCCTCGCGCGGCTCTGCGACGCGGCCTGGTGCGCCGACACCCGCGCCCTGTTCGACGCGCTGGTCCCCGGCGAGCGGGTCGAACCCGAGCGGATCTCGGTGCTGCTGTACTCGGCGGCGCTCACCGGCGGCGACGTCGAATCGGTGCTGCCGTGGGCGAAGCTGGCCGTGGCCGGGGAACACGGGCCGGAGGCCGCGCTCGGTTCGGTGTCGCTGGCGGCGCGGACCCTGGCGGCCTGCGACGAGGTGCGGGACGCGGAGCAGTGGCTGGCCGCGGTGACCGCCTCGCTCGGCGCGCGCGGCGACCGGACCGCGGAACGCCTCATCGTCGACGCGGAACGCGCGGTCACCCTCGTCCGCGCCTGCCGCTACCCGGACGCGGTGGCGCTGGCGGAGAGCGTGCTGCGCCGGTGCGAACTCGGGTTGATCCCGGTGGTGGAGCGCTGCTTCGAGGCGCTGTCGATCGCCGTGCTCGACTCGGCGGACACCGGTGCGGCGGCGCGGGCGCTGGAGCGCTACCGGGAGTGGGACCACGCGGTGCTGCCGTGGGTGCGGGAGCTGCGCGACGCGGCCCTCGCCGTCAGCGAGCGGGACACCGTCCGCGCCCTCGAACACCTGCTGGAGTGCGGGCGGGAACGGGACCGGCTCGGCTGGGCCAACCCGTGCCTGCTGCCGTGGCGCGGCTGGGCGGCGCTGCTGTACCACCGGGTGCAGCGCCCGGACCCCGCCGCCCGGCTGATCGCCGACGAGTACCGGCGGGCGGTGGCCTGGGGCGCGTCCAGCGGAGTCGGCCGCGCGCTGCGGGTGTGGGGCGCGATCACCGACGGCGACCCGGGCGTGGACCTGCTCCGCCGGGCGGTGGAGGCGCTGGACGGGCGCGGACCGGCGGGCACCCTGGAACTGGCCAAGGCGCACCTGATGCTGGGGCGCAGGCTGCTCGGCACCGATCGGGCCGAGGCCGCGGCCCGGCTGAACGAGGGCGACGAACTCGCCGCCGCCTGCGGGGTGCCGCGGTTGCGCGCGGCGGAGGAGATCGCCGCCGAAGGCGGTGGGGCGCAGGCGGAATTGACCCGCGCCGAACTGCGCATCGCCCGGCTGGTGGCGGGCGGGCTCGGCAACCAGCAGGTCGCCACCGAACTCGGGGTCAGCTCGCGGGCCGTCGAGAAGCACCTCACCAAGGTCTACCGCAAGCTCGGCGTCACCGGCAGAGCAGGACTGACAGACCTCGCCGACTCCCTGGACCCGGCCTGACCTCATTTCTCTCTGCTCCTCTGGCGAGTCGAGGCGGGTGGCGGAACCTCAGCGGCGCCCTCGCTGCGGGATCGTTTTCACAGGTGGCTCCGCCACATGAGAAAACGCTGTCCTCGCGAGGACACCGCTGAGAACCCGCTGCGGTGCCGGTGGATCGAGTGGTCGTCAGCTCAGCGGCTTCGCCGCTGACAGGAGAACGGCGCGGACTCGGGCGAGAACATGGATCTGTGGTCCGGCGAGTGGCGGGTTCGTCCGAGCGCGGTGTCCGGGCGGGTCACTCGCCTGGCTGGATTCACAGGGTGAGTTCGTCGGCGAGTTCGGCGTTGACGCGGGTGGCGTGTTCGACGAGGTAGAAGTGGCCGCCGCGGAAGCTGCGGAGGCGGAACGCGCCGGAGGTGTGCTCCTTCCAGCGCAGCGATTCATCCACAGTGGACTTCGGATCGGCATCGCCGATGAGCACCGAGATCGGGCAGGACACCACCACGTCCGGCCGCGCCGGGTAGGTCTCCACCGCCCGGTAGTCGTTGCGGATCGCGGGCAGCGACATGCGCACCACGTCCTCGTCGTCCAGCGCGGACTCCGCCCCGTTCAACCCGCGCACGTCCGCCAGCAGGCCCTCGTCGTCCAGCAGGTGCACCCGCTCGTCCCGCACCGTGCCCGGGGCGCGCCGACCCGAGACGACCAGCGAGCGCGGCGGCCGGCCCGCGCCGCGCTCCAGCCGGTGCGCCACCTCGAAGCCGAGCAGCGCGCCCATGCTGTGCCCGAAGAACACCGTCGGCAGCTCCGGTTCGGCCGCCAGCACCGCGGTGATCGCCTCCGCGTACTCGTCGATGCTGCCGGGCAGCGGTTCGCGGTGCCGGTCCTGCCTGCCCGGGTATTGCAGCACGACGACGTCGGCGCCGGGGGAGTGCGCGGCCGAGACCGGCCGGTAGAAGCTGGCCGAGCCGCCCGCGTGCGGGAAGCACACCAGGCGGACCGCCGCCTCCGGTGCGGGGTGGTAGCGGCGCAGCCACTTGCCGGGGTCGAGATCGGTCACGACTTCTCCTCCGAGCGCTGGATTTCCGCGGCGGGCGTCGCCCGCACCGCCCAGTACAGCACCTGGTGGCGCGGGGAACCCCTAGTCCGCATCCCGGTCCGGCAGCGAGATCTCGTCGAATCCCTAGGGTGTACCGCTTTCCTTTGACACCGCGGATGAGCGGCTGCCAGCGTCGGAGCCGGCCCGATCCGGGGGCTCCCGGCAGGTGCCGTCCCGACCTGTGCCGGTGCCCGGTGCGCCACCGCGCGCGTTCCCGCCGCCGTCCACGCGGTCGGCACGGGTGCTGTCGGCATCGTGTGGTGGAAGGGGAAGCACATGTCCAGGCGAGCGCTGATCACCGGGATCACCGGGCAGGACGGTTCCTACCTGGCCGAGCACCTGCTCGCGCAGGGCTACCAGGTGTGGGGCCTGATCAGGGGGCAGGCGAACCCGCGCAAGTCCCGGCTGAGCAGGCTGGCCGCCGATCTGTCCTTCGTGGACGGTGACCTGATGGACCAGGGCAGCCTGGTCTCGGCGGTGGACCTGGTGCAGCCGCACGAGGTCTACAACCTGGGCGCCATCTCGTTCGTGCCGATGTCCTGGCAGCAGGCGGAACTCGTCACCGAGGTGAACGGGATGGGCGTGCTGCGGATGCTGGAGGCGATCCGCATCGTCAGCGGCCTGCACGGTTCCGGCGGTTCCGGCGGGGAGCGCATCCGGTTCTACCAGGCGTCGTCCTCCGAGATGTTCGGCAAGGTCGCCGAGACGCCGCAGAGCGAGCACACCACCTTCCACCCGCGCAGCCCGTACGGCGTCGCCAAGACCTACGGGCACTACATCACGCAGAACTACCGCGAGTCCTACGGCGTGTGGGGCGTGTCCGGCATCCTGTTCAACCACGAATCTCCGCGCCGCGGCGCCGAATTCGTCACCCGCAAGATCTCGCTGGCCGTCGCGCAGATCAAGCTCGGCCTGCAGGACAAGCTCTACCTCGGCAACCTGGACGCGGTGCGGGACTGGGGTTTCGCCGGGGACTACGTGCGCGCGATGCACCTGATGCTGCAGCAGGACGAGCCGTCCGACTACGTGGTCGGCACCGGCCGGATGCACTCGGTGCGGGACGCGGTGCGCATCGCGTTCGACGCGGCGGGCCTGCACTGGGAGGACCACGTCGAGATCGACCCGACGCTGGTGCGCCCCGCCGAGGTCGAGACGCTGTGCGCCGATTCCGGGCGGGCACGCCGGGAACTGGGCTGGGAACCGAGCGTCGACTTCACCGAGCTGATGACGATGATGGTGGAAGCCGACCTCCGGCAGGCCTCCCGCGAACGCGACTACGCCGAGGTGCTCTCCGCGTCCAGCTGGTGACGCTCTCCGGGCGGACGGTGGCCGTTCGCCCTTCCAGGACTGGGGAATTCCCGGGCAGGGCCTGACGAGACTGGGCTCCGTCCGGTCGACGCAGGCGGGGTGGAGATGGACAACGAGCAGAAGCTCCGGGACTACCTGAAGCGGGCGAGCGCCGATCTGAAGCGCTCCCGGGCGCGCGTGCAGGAGCTGGAGGACGCCGCCAGGGAGCCCATCGCCATCGTCGGCATGAGCTGCCGCTACCCCGGGGACGTGACCGGTCCCGAGGACCTGTGGCGGCTGGTCGCCGAGGGCCGCGACGGCATCACCGGGTTCCCCGCCGATCGGGGCTGGGAGCTCGCGGACGCCGACACGGCCACCCGCTCCGGCGGATTCCTCCACGACGCGGCCGAGTTCGACGCGGACTTCTTCGGCATCTCCCCGCGCGAGGCGCTGGCGATGGACCCGCAGCAGCGGGTGCTGCTGGAGACCACCTGGGAGGCGTTCGAGCACGCCGGCGTCGATCCGGCGGCGGTGCGGGGCAGCCGCACCGGTGTGTTCATGGGCGCGATGGCGCAGGACTACCGGGTCGGTGCGGCCGACGACGTGGACGGGTTCCGGCTCACCGGCAACAGCGGCAGCGTGCTCTCCGGCAGGCTCGCCTACACCTTCGGCGCCGTGGGGCCCGCGGTCACGGTGGACACGGCCTGCTCGTCCTCGCTGGTGGCGCTGCACCTGGCGGCGCACTCGCTGCGGGCCGGGGAGTGCTCGCTGGCGCTGGCGGGCGGGGTCACCGTGATGTCCGGCCCGGCGACGTTCCTGGAGTTCTCCCGGCAGGGCGGGCTGTCCGCGGACGGCCGCTGCCGCTCGTTCGCCGATGCGGCGGACGGGACCGGCTGGGGCGAGGGCGTCGGCGTGCTGGTCCTGGAGCGGCTCTCCGACGCGCGGCGCAACGGGCACGAGGTGCTCGCGGTGGTGCGCGGCAGCGCGGTGAACCAGGACGGCGCCTCCAACGGGCTGACCGCGCCGAACGGGCCGTCGCAGCAGCGCGTCATCCAGCAGGCGCTGGTGAACGCGCGGCTCACTCCGTCCGAAGTGGACGTCGTGGAGGCGCACGGCACCGGGACCGTGCTCGGCGACCCGGTCGAGGCGCAGGCGCTGCTGGCGACCTACGGGCAGGACCGGGAGGCGCCGCTGTGGCTGGGTTCGATCAAGTCGAACCTCGGGCACACCCAGGCCGCGGCCGGCGTCGCCGGGGTCATCAAGGTGGTGCAGGCGATGCGGCACGGCCTGCTGCCGCGGACCCTGCACGTGGACGAGCCGTCGACGCACGTCGACTGGAACGCCGGGCAGGTGCGGCTGCTCACCGACGCCGCGCCCTGGCCGGTGGCGGACCGGCCGCGCCGGGCGGGCGTGTCCTCGTTCGGCATCAGCGGCACCAACGCGCACACCATCATCGAGCAGGCGCCCGAACCGGAGCCGGTGGCCGAGCCGGTGCAGCCCGGGGCGGTGCCGGTGGTGCTGTCGGGCAAGACCGCGGCGGCGCTGCGCGACCAGGCCGCCCGGCTGCTCTCCACTGTGGACTCCGAGGGGCCGCGGCCGCTGGACGTCGGCCGCTCCACCGCCAACCGCGGCGGCCTGGAGCACCGCGCCGTGCTCACCGCGACCGATCCGGACGAGCTGCGCGCGGGGCTGCGCGCCCTCGCGGCGGACGAGGAGGCCCCGGCGCTCGTGCGCGGTTCCTCCCGCGCCGCGGGCAAGACGGCGTTCCTGTTCACCGGGCAGGGCGGCCAGCGGCTCGGCGCGGGTCGTGAGCTGCACGCGCGGTTCCCGGTGTTCGCCGCCGCCTTCGACGAGGTGCTCGCCGCCCTCGACGAGCACCTGGACCGGCCGCTGCGCGAGGTGCTGTTCGCCGAACCGGGCAGCGCCGAGGCCGCGCTGCTGGACGAGACCGGATACGCGCAGCCCGCCCTGTTCGCCGTCGAGGTGGCGCTGCACCGGCTCGCCGAATCCTGGGGGCTGCGGCCCGACCACCTCGCCGGGCACTCCGTCGGGGAGATCGCCGCCGCGCACGTGGCCGGGGTGTTCACCCTCGACGACGCGGCCGCGCTGGTGTGCGCCCGCGGCCGGTTGATGGGGGCGTTGCCGTCGGGTGGCGCGATGATCTCGGTGCAGGCGGCGGAGGACGAGGTCCTGCCGTTGTTGACGGAGCGGGTGTCGTTGGCGGCGATCAACGGGCCGGAGTCGGTGGTGGTCTCGGGTGATGCGGCCGAGGCCGAGGCGGTCGCGGCGCACTTCGCCGAGCTGGGTCGTCGTACCAAGCGGTTGCCGGTGAGCCACGCGTTCCACTCGCCGCTGATGGAGCCGATGCTCGACGAGTTCCGCACGGTCGTCGCCGCGCTCTCGCCGCGGGAACCGCTGCTGCCGCTGGTGTCCACCGCCACCGGTGAATCCGCCACCGCCCGCGAACTCGCGTCGCCGGAGCACTGGGTGGAGCACGTGCGCCGCCCGGTGCGGTTCGGCGCCGCCGTCCGCCGCCTCGGCGAGCTCGGGGTGCGGGTGTTCGCCGAGCTCGGCCCGGACGCGGTGCTCAGCGCGCTCGTCCCGGCGAACCTCGACCACGAAGCCCTGGCCGTCCCGCTGCTGCGCGGTGACCGGCCCGAGACCACCGCCGTCGCGCAGGCGCTGGCGGCGCTGCACGCGCACGGCGTCTCCCCGGACTGGCCGGAGTTCTTCGCGGGCACCGGCGCGCGCCGCGTCGCGCTGCCCGGCTACCCGTTCCAGCACCGCCGGTTCTGGCCGAAGAGCACCGGTGACGGCGACGTGCGCGCGGCAGGGCTCGGAGCCGCGCACCACCCGCTGCTGGCGGCCGCGGTCTCGCTGGCCAACTCGGACGGGGTACTGCTCACCGGCCGGTTGTCGGTGCGCTCGCACCCGTGGCTGGCCGAGCACGCGGTCGGCGGCGAGATCCTGCTGCCCGGCACCGCGTTCGTCGAGCTGGCGCTGCGCGCCGGCGACGAGGCGGGCTGCGACCGGGTGCGGGAGCTGACGCTGGCCGCGCCGCTGGTGCTGCCCGAGCAGGGCGCGGTGCAGGTGCAGGTGTGGCTCGGCGGGCCCGACGACACCGGGAGCCGGGAGCTCAGCCTCTACTCCCGCCCCGACGGCGCCGAGGAGCAGCCGTGGACGCGGCACGCCACCGGTGTGCTCGACACCGCGGGCGGCACCCCCGCCGACCTCGGCGGGGACTGGCCGCCCGCCGGAGCGCGGTCCGTGGACCTGGACGGACGCTACGAGCGGTTCGCGGCCGCCGGGCTCGACTACGGACCGGCGTTCCGCGGTCTGCGCGCGGCCTGGCGGCGCGGTGACGAGGTGTTCGCCGAGGTGGAGCTGCCCGCGGCGGCCGCCGCCGAAGCCGAGTCGTTCGGGCTGCACCCGGCGCTGCTGGACGCGGCGCTGCACGCCGCCGGGGCCGGGCTCGACGAGACCGGCGGGCCGGGCCTGCCGTTCTCCTGGGAAGGCGTCTCGCTGCACGCCACCGGCGCCACCGCCGCCCGGGTGCGGCTGGCGCCCGCCGGACCGGACGCGGTCGCGGTGTCCGTGGCCGACCCGGCCGGGGAACCGGTGGCCGAGGTCGAGTCGCTGGTGCTGCACCCGTTCGGCGCCCGCACTCCCACCGCGGCCCGGGACGCGCTGTTCCGGCTGGACTGGGCCCCGATCACCACCACCGCCGAGCCGGGCCCGGTGGCGGTGCTCCCGGCCATCGGCGAGGTGCCCTGGGACGCGCCCCCGCCCGGCGCGGTCGAGGTCGCCGACCTGGACGCGGTGCCCGCGGACGCCGAGGTCGTCGTGCTGCCGGTCGGCTCGACCACGGCGGCGCCGGACGAGGTGCACGCGTGCACCGCGCGGGTGCTTGCCCACGCCCAGCGCGCCCTCGCCGCCGACACCTCGGCCCGGCTCGTCGTCGTCACCCGCGGCGCCCGCGACGGCGCCGACCTGGCCGCCGCCGCGGCGTGGGGCCTGATCCGCACCGCGCAGGCCGAACACCCCGGCCGATTCGGGCTGGTCGACCTGGACACCACCGCCGCCGGGGCGCAGCTGCCCGCGGCGTTCGCGCTCGCCGAGGAACCCCAGCTGTCCATCGTGGACGGACGGCTGCGCGCGGCGCGGCTGGCCCGCGCCCCGATCGCCGCGGCCGACGCCCGCACCGACACCGCCGCACCGGAGCGCGACCCGGACGGCACCGTCCTCATCACCGGCGGCACCGGCGGGCTCGGCGCCCTGTTCGCCCGCCACCTCGTCGTCGAGCACGGGGTGCGGCGCCTGCTGCTGACCAGCCGCCGCGGACCGGACGCCGAGGGCGTCGACCGGCTCGCCGCCGACCTCGCCGAGCACGGCGCCGAGGTGCGCGTCGCCGCCTGCGACGCCGCCGACCGGGACGCGCTCGCCGCGCTGCTGGCCGAGATCCCCGCCGCGCACCCGCTGACCTCGGTGCTGCACGCCGCCGGAGTCCTCGACGACGCGCTGCTCGACGCGCTCACCCCGGAACGGCTGGCGGCCGTGCTGCGGCCGAAGGTCGACGCCGCCTGGAACCTGCACGAACTGACCAGGGACCACGAGCTCGCCGAGTTCACCACCTTCTCCTCGCTCGCCGGAGTCGTCGGCGCCGCGGGGCAGGCGAACTACTCGGCCGCCAACGCCTACCTGGACGGGCTCGCCGCGCATCGCCGCGCCGCCGGGCTCCCGGCGACCTCGCTGGCCTGGGGCCCGTGGGCCTCCACCGGCGGCATGACCGGGGAGCTGACCGAGGCCGAACTGCGCCGCCTCACCGCCACCGGCACCCCGCCGCTGGAACCCGAACAGGGGACGGCGCTGTTCGACGCGGCCACCGCCACCGGGGAAGCGGTGCTCGCACCGGTCCGGCTGGACCTGCCGGTGCTGCGCTCCCGGGGCGAGGTCCCCGCCTTCCTGCGCGGCCTGATCCGCACCCCCGTCCGCCGAGCCGCCACCGGCTCCGCCGAATCGGCCGGGCTGGCCCGACGGCTCGGCGCGCTGGGCGACGCCGACCGGGCCGCGGCGGTGCTGGAGCTGGTGCGGACCCAGGTCGCGGCCGTGCTCGGGCACGCCGCGGCGTCCGATGTGGACCCGGACCGCGCGTTCCAGGAACTCGGGTTCGACTCGCTGACCGCCGTGGAGCTGCGCAATCGGCTGGCCACCGCCACCGGGCTGCGCACCGCCGCGACCGCCGTGTTCGACCACCCGACGGCGCGGGCGCTCGCCGCGCACGTGCGCGACGAGCTGCTCGGCGACGCGGACACCGGCACCGGGGAGGCCGACGCGGTCGCGCTGTCCGGCGATCCGATCGCGATCGTCGGCATGGCCTGCCGCTACCCGGGCGGGGTCACCTCGCCCGACGAGTTGTGGCGGCTGGTGGCCGAGGGCACCGACGCGATCACCGGGTTCCCGGTGGATCGCGGCTGGGACCTGGACGCGCTCTACGACCCGGACCCGGACCGCACCGGCACCTCCTACGCCCGCTCCGGCGGATTCCTGCACGACGCCGCCGAATTCGACCCGGGCTTCTTCGGGATGAGCCCGCGCGAAGCGATCTCCACCGACCCGCAGCAGCGGCTGCTGCTGGAGACCTCCTGGTCCGCGATCGAGCAGGCCGGGATCGACCCGGCCGCGCTGCGCGGTAGCCGGACCGGCGTGTTCGCCGGGGTGATGTACAACGACTACGGCGCGGTGCTCGCCGGCGGTGACTTCGAAGGGCACCAGGGCAGCGGCACCTCGCCGAGCGTCGCCTCCGGGCGGGTGTCCTACGCGCTCGGTCTCGAAGGCCCGGCGGTCACCGTGGACACCGCCTGCTCGTCCTCGCTGGTCGCGATGCACTGGGCGATGCAGGCGCTGCGCGCCGGGGAGTGCTCGCTGGCGCTCGCGGGCGGCGTGACGGTGATGTCGACCCCGGCGGCGCTGATCGAGTTCTCCCGGCAGCGCGGCCTGTCCCCGGACGGGCGGTGCAAGGCGTTCTCCGCCGACGCGGACGGCGTCGGCTGGGCCGAGGGCGTCGGGATCGTCGTGCTGGAGCGGCTCTCCGACGCGCGGCGCAACGGGCACGAGGTGCTCGCGGTGGTGCGCGGCAGCGCCGTCAACCAGGACGGGGCGTCCAACGGGCTCACCGCGCCCAACGGTCCCTCGCAGCAGCGGGTGATCCGGCAGGCCCTCGCCGCCGCTGATCTGTCCACTTCGGACATCGATGCGGTGGAGGCGCACGGCACCGGAACCGCGCTCGGCGACCCGATCGAAGCCCAGGCGCTGCTCGCGACCTACGGGCAGGACCGGGAAACCCCGCTGCGGCTGGGCTCGATCAAGTCGAACCTCGGGCACACCCAGGCCGCCGCCGGGGTCGCCGGAGTGATCAAGATGGTGCAGGCCATGCGGCACGGCGTGCTGCCCCGCACCCTGCACGCCGAGACGCCGTCCACCCACGTGGACTGGGCGGACGGCGCGGTGGAACTGCTCACCGCCGACACCCCGTGGCCCGAGACCGGGCGGCCCCGCCGCGCCGCCGTGTCCGCGTTCGGCATCAGCGGCACCAACGCGCACCTCGTCCTCGAACACCCCGGGGCCGGTGCGGTCCCCGCGCCCGCCGAGACCCTGGCGCCTGCCGAGGCCCTGGAGCCCGCCGAGGCCCTGGAGCCCGCCGGTACTGCGGCGTCCGCGGACGGCACCGAGGTCGCGGTGGCCTGGCCGCTGGCCGGGAAGACCCGTGCCGCGCTGCGCTCCCAAGCCGCCCGGCTCGCCACCTTCCTCGACGCCCACCCCGACCACCGGCCCGCCGACGTCGCGCATTCGCTGGCCACCACCCGCACCGCGTTCCCGCAGCGCGCCGCCGTGCTCGGCACCGGCCGCCAGGGGCTGCTCGACTCGCTGCGCGCCCTCGCCGCCGGCCGGCCCGATCCCGGCATCGTCACCGGCGAAACCGGCGAACCGGGCGGGCTCACCGCGCTGTTCACCGGTCAGGGCAGCCAGCGCCCGGGGATGGGCGCGGAGCTGCACGCGCGGTACCCGGAGTTCGCCGCCGCGCTCGACGAGGTGCTCGCGCACTTCGACCCGGCGGTGCGCGCCGCGCTGCTCGCGGTCCGCGACACCGGAGGGCCGGACGCCGCCGACCTCGATGCCGCCACCGAGCCGGACAGCGCCGATCCGGACCACACCGCCGATCCGGCCGACGCGGCCGACCTGGACGACACCGGCTACGCGCAGCCCGCGCTGTTCGCGCTCGAAGTGGCGCTGTACCGGCTCGTCGAAGCGCGCGGCGCGGTGCCCGACCGGCTCGCCGGGCACTCCATCGGCGAGCTCGCCGCCGCCCACGTCGCCGGGGTGCTGTCGCTGCCCGACGCGTGCGCGCTGGTCGCCGCCCGCGCCCGGCTGATGGCCGCGCTGCCCCGGGGTGGGGCGATGATCTCGTTGCGCGCCACCGAGGACGAGGTCGCGCCGCTGCTCACCGAGCGGATCTCGATCGCCGCCGTGAACGGCCCCGCCTCCGTGGTGATCTCCGGCGACGAGGCGGAGGCGGCGGCGCTCGCCGAGCGGTTCGCCGACCGCGGCACCAAGCGGCTCAGCGTCAGCCACGCGTTCCACTCGCCGCTGGTCGACCCGATGCTCGACGAGTTCCGGCAGGTCGCCGAAGGGCTCGACTACCGGGCTCCGCGGATCCCGCTGATCTCCGGCGTCACCGGTGAGCTCGCCGGGGACGAGGTGCGCACCCCCGAGTACTGGGTGCGGCACGCCCGCACCACCGTCCGGTTCGCCGACGCGCTGCGCACCGCCGCCGAGGCGGGCACCCGCACCTACCTGGAGCTGGGCCCGGACGGCGTGCTGTCCGCGATGGCGCAGGACGTGCTCGGCGACGACGCCGAGTTCGTGCCCGCGCTGCGCGCCGACCGCGCCGAGGACCTGTCGGTGACCACCGCGCTGGCCCGGCTGCACGTCCGCGGCGCGCCGGTCGACCTCGCCGCCGCGCACCCGGGCGCGCGCCGCGTCGCGCTGCCCACCTACGCGTTCCAGCACGAGCGGTACTGGCCGGAGACCACCTCCGCCGCGCCCGCCACCGACCCGGCCGACGAGCGGCTGTGGACCGCGGTGGACCGGGGCGCGGGCGAGGAGCTCGCCGACCTGCTCGGGCTGGCCGACTCGCAGCACGCCGCGCTGTACTCGCTGCTGCCCGCGCTCGCGTCCTGGCGGCAGCGCAGGCACGAGCGGGAACTGCTCGACTCCTGGCGCTACCGGGTGGACTGGCATCCGCTGAGCACGCCCGCTCCGGCGGTGCTCACCGGTGGCTGGCTGCTCGTCGGCACCGCGGAGACCGGCACCGGCCCGGTCGCGGCCGCGTTGCGCGCGCACGGCGCGGAAGTCCGGGAACTGCTGCTGGATTCCGACGCGGACCGGGCCGGCATCGCCGCCAGCCTCGACGAACCGGCGATCAGCGGCGTGGTGTCGGTGCTGGCCGCCGACGAGCGGCCGCATCCGGCGCACCCGGCGCTGAGCACCGGACTCGTGCTCAACGCGGCCCTCGCGCAGGCCCTCGGCGACGCAGAGCTCGACGCTCCACTGTGGATGATCACGTCGGGTGCGGTGTCCACCGGCGCCGACGACCCGATCTGGAGCCCGGTCCAGGCCGCCACCTGGGGGCTCGGCCGCGTCGTCGCCCTGGAACACCCGCAGCGCTGGGGCGGTCTCGTCGACCTGCCCGCCGATCCGGACCGGCAGGCCGGGGCCCGGCTCGCCCGCGTGCTCGGCGGGCTCGACGGCGAGGACCAGGTCGCGGTGCGCCCCGCCGGGCTCGCCGGGCGCAGGCTGCTGCACCACCCGATCCCCGCCGCGGGTACCGGGTTCACCGCGCGCGGCACCGTGCTCATCACCGGTGGCACCGGTGCGCTCGGCGCCCGCATCGCTCGCTCGCTCGCCGAAGCAGGGGCGGCGCGGCTGGTGCTCACCGGACGTCGCGGACCCGACGCGCCGGGCGCCGCCGAACTCGCCGACCAGCTGCGCGGGCTCGGCGCCGAGGTGCGCATCGCCGCCTGCGACGTGACCGACCGGGACGCGCTCGCCGCACTGCTCGCCGACCTGCCCGAGCTCACCGGCGTGGTGCACGCCGCCGGAACCGGGCAGGCCGCCCCGCTGCAGGACACCGCGCCCGCCGAGTTCGCCGCCGTCGCCGCCGCGAAGGCCGCCGGGGCCGTGCACCTCGACGAGCTGCTCGGCGACCGCGAGCTCGACTTCTTCCTGCTGCTGTCCTCCATCGCCGGAACCTGGGGCAGCGGCGGGCAGAGCGCCTACGCGGCGGCGAACGCGCAGCTCGACGCCCTCGCCGAGCACCGCCGCGCCCGCGGCCTGCCCGCCACCGCGCTCGCCTTCGGACCGTGGGCGGACGCGGGCATGGCCACCGACGAGGCCGTCGCCGAACAGCTGCGCCGCAGCGGGCTCGGCATGCTCGACCCGGACACCGCCGTCGCCGAGGTGCACCGCGCGCTCGCCCGCGACGACACCGCGGCCACCATCGCGGACGTCGACTGGGCCCGCTACCACCCGATCTTCACCGCGGCCCGGCCCAGCCCGCTGCTGTCCGAGCTGCCCGAGGTCCGCGCGCTCGGGCGGGCGGGCGCCGAGCAGGCCGAACCGGACGGGGCGCTGGCCGCGCGGCTGCGCGGACTCGACGGCGACGCCCAGCGGGACCTGCTGCTGGACCTGGTGCGCACCGAATCCGCCGCCGTGCTCGGCCACTCCGGCGCCGAATCGGTGCCGCTGCGCCGCGCGTTCCGCGAACTCGGCTTCGACTCGCTCACCGCCGTCGAACTCCGCACCCGGCTCGCCGCCGCGACCGGGCTCGCGCTGCCCAGCACCCTCGCCTTCGACCACCCCAGCGCCGAGGCGCTGGCCGAGCACCTGCGCGCCGAACTCCTCGGCACCGGTGCGAGCACCACCACCGCGGCCGCGACCGGCGACACCGGGGAGCCGATCGCCATCATCGGCATGGCCTGCCGGTTCCCCGGCGGCGCGGACACGCCCGAGCGGTTCTGGGAACTGCTCGCCGACGGGGTCGACGCCATCACCGACTTCCCCGCCGACCGCGGCTGGGACGCCGACCGGCTCTACGACCCGGACCCGGACCGCGCCGGGACCACCTACGCCACGCAGGGCGGATTCCTGCACGACGCGGGTGAATTCGACCCGGCGTTCTTCGGGATCTCCCCGCGCGAAGCGCTCGCGATGGACCCGCAGCAGCGGCTGCTGCTGGAGACCTCGTGGGAATCCTTCGAACGCGCGGGCATCGACCCCGGCGCGCTGCGCGGCAGCCGCACCGGCACCTACATCGGCTCCAGCTTCCAGGACTACGGCAGCGGTTCCGCCGACGGCTCCGAAGGCCACGCCGTCACCGGCACCAGCCCCAGCGTGCTGTCCGGGCGGCTGTCCTACCTGTTCGGGCTGGAAGGCCCCGCCGTCACCGTGGACACCGCCTGCTCCTCCTCGCTGGTCGCGTTGCACCTGGCCTGCCAGTCGCTGCGCACCGGGGAGAGCGATCTCGCGCTGGCCGGCGGCGCCACCGTGATGGCCGACCCGGCCGCGTTCGTCGCGTTCAGCCGCCAGCGCGCGCTGGCCCGCGACGGGCGCTGCAAGGCGTTCGCCGACGGCGCCGACGGCATGGCGCTGTCCGAAGGCGTCGGCGTGCTGCTGGTCGAACGGCTCTCCGATGCGCAGCGCCAGGGCCACCCGGTGCTGGCCGTGGTGTGCGGCAGCGCCGTCAACCAGGACGGCGCCTCCAACGGGCTCAGCGCGCCCAACGGGCCCGCGCAGCAGCGCGTCATCCAGCAGGCCCTCGCCAACGCCGATCTGTCCACATCGGACATCCAGGTGGTGGAGGCGCACGGCACCGGCACCGCCCTCGGCGACCCGATCGAAGCCCAGGCGCTGCAACGCACCTACGGCCGCGATCGCGACCCGGCCGCGCCGCTGCTGCTCGGCTCCGCCAAGTCCAACCTCGGGCACGCCCAATCCGCGGCGGGCGTCGTCGGCGTGATCAAGATGGTGCTGGCGATGCGGCACGGCCTGCTGCCGCGCACCCTGCACGCCGACCGGTCCTCGACGCACGTCGACTGGACCGCGGGCGGCGTGGAACTGCTGCACGCCAACACCGGCTGGCCGGAGACCGGCGGACCGCGCCGCGCCGCGGTGTCCTCCTTCGGCATCAGCGGCACCAACGCGCACGCCGTCCTGGAGCACGAACCCGCGGCCGACCCGGCGCCCGTCGTCGAACCGGCACCGGCCGGACCGGTGCCATGGGTGCTGTCCGCCCGCACCGAACCGGCGCTGCGCGCCCAGGCCGCCCGCCTCGCCGCCCCGGATTCGCCCGCCGCCGAGCACCCCGCCGCCGACGTCGCGCACTCGCTGCTCGGCAGCCGCGCCCGGTTCGAGCACCGCGCCGTCCTCGTCGGCGACGACCCCGCCGCGCTGCGGGCCGCGCTCGCCGAGTTCGCCGACGGGCGGCCCGCCACCGGGCTCGTGCAGGGCACCGCCACCGCCACCGGGCGCACCGTGTTCGTGTTCCCCGGCCAGGGCTCGCAGTGGGCCGGGATGGGCGCCCGGCTGCTCGACGAATCGCCCGTGTTCGCCGCCCGGATCGCCGACTGCGCCGCCGCGCTCGCCCCGCACGTCGACTGGTCGCTGCTCGACGTGCTGCGCGGAGCACCGGACGCGCCTTCGCTGGACCGGGTCGACGTGGTGCAACCCGCGTCGTTCGCCGTGATGGTGTCGCTCGCCGCGCTGTGGCGGCACCACGGGGTGCGGCCGGACGCGGTGCTCGGCCACTCCCAGGGCGAGATCGCCGCCGCCTGCGTCTCCGGGGCGCTCGGCCTGGACGACGCGGCGCGGGTGGTCGCGCTGCGCAGCCGCGCCATCGCCGCCGGGCTCGCCGGGGCGGGCGGCATGTTGTCCGTCGCGCTCGGCGCCGACCAGGTGCGCGAACGCCTCGGTGACGGGGTGTCGATCGCCGCGATCAACGGGCCGGGCTCCACCGTCGTCTCCGGCGACCCGGACGCGCTGGACGCGCTGCACGAGCGCCTCACCGCCGAGGAGGTCCGGGCCCGCCGGGTCGCCGTCGACTACGCCTCGCACTCCGCGCACGTCGAAGCCATCGAAGCGGAACTGCTCGACGTGCTCGCCCCGATCCGCCCCGCCACGTCCGAGGTCCCGTTCTTCTCCACCGTCACCGGGGACTGGCTGGACACCACCGGGATGGACGCGGCGTACTGGTACCGGAACCTGCGCGGCACCGTCGGCTTCGAACCGGCCGTGCGCGCCCTCGCCGAGCAGGGCCACGGCGTGTTCGTCGAGATCAGCCCGCACCCGGTGCTCACCGCCGCCGTGCAGGAGACCGCCGAGCAGGCCGCGGCGACCGTGCTCACCGGCGGCACGCTGCGCCGCGACCACGGCGGCCTGGACCGGTTCCTGCTCTCCGCCGGGGAGCTGCTGGCCCGCGGCGTCGAGGTCGACTTCGCGCCGCTGCTCGACGGGGCGCGGCGCGTCGAGCTGCCCACCTACGCGTTCCAGCACGAACACCTGTGGGCGCTGCCCGCCGCCCCGCAGACCCCCGGCGGTGAGGTCGGGGCCGCCGAGGCCGGGTTCTGGGCCGACGTCGAGCAGCAGGACCTCGCCGCGCTCACCGACCGGCTCGACGTGGACGCCGACTCGCTGGCCGCGGTGCTGCCCGCGCTGTCCAGCTGGCACCGCGGCCGCGCAGAAGCGTCCACAGCGGATTCCTGGCGGTACCGCGCGACGTGGACCCCGTTGCGCGGCGGCGGGAACGTCGAGCTGACCGGGACCTGGCTGGTGTGCGGCACCGGCGGCGCCGATGACGCCGAGGTCGCCGCCGTGCTCACCGCGCACGGCGCCACCGCGCGGCGCGTCGAGCTGGACGACGGGCACCTCGACCGGGAACACCTCGCCGCGCTGCTCGCCGACTCCGCCACCGAGGCGACCGGCGTCGTCTCCCTGCTGGCGCTGGACGAGACGCCCTGCCCCGAGCACCCCGAACTCTCCCGCGGCCTCGCGCTGAGCCTGGTGCTCGTGCAGGCCCTCGGCGACGCCGGGATCGACGCCCCGCTGTGGGCGCTGACCCGCGGGGCCGTCGCCACCGGCCGCGCCGACCAGGTCACCCACCCCGCGCAGGCGCAGGTGCACGGCCTCGGCTGGACCACCGCGCTGGAGCACCCGCAGCGCTGGGGCGGCGTCGTCGACCTGCCCGCGGAGCTCGACGAGCGCGCCGGGCAGCGGCTCGCCGCGGTGCTCGCCGGGACGACGGGGGAGGACCAGCTCGCGATCCGCGCCTCCGGCGTGCACGCGCGCCGCATCGTGCCCGCGCCCGTCGGCGACCGCGCGCCCGCGCGCGCCTGGCGGCCGCGCGGCACCACCCTGATCACCGGTGGCACCGGCACCCTCGCCCCGCACCTGGCGCGCTGGCTGGCGCGGCAGGGCGCCGAACACCTGGTGCTCACCAGCAGGCGCGGTGCCGACGCGCCCGGCGCGGCCGATCTCGTCGCCGAACTCGCCGAGCTCGGCACCGACGCCGAGGTGCTGCCCTGCGACCTCGGCGACCGGGAATCGGTGCGCGGCCTGCTGTCCCGGCTCGCCGCCGACGGCCGCACCGTGCGCGCCGTGCTGCACACCGCCGCGTTCATCGGCCTGGAATCCGTCGACGAGGCCACCCCCGCGTCCTTCGCAGATGTTCTGCGGGCCAAGGTCGTCGGCGCGCGGCTGCTGGACGAACTGCTCGACCCGGACCACCCCGACCGGCCCGCCGAGCTCGACGCGTTCGTGCTGTTCTCCTCGACGGCCGGCATGTGGGGCAGCGGGCAGCACGCCGCCTACGTCGCGGGCAACGCCCACCTGGCCGCGCTCGCCGAGCACCGCCGCGCCCGCGGCCTGCCCGCCACCTCCGTGTCCTGGGGGATCTGGGCCGACGACCAGAAGCTCGGCCGCGTCGACCCGGAGGCGATCCGTCGCAGCGGGCTCGTGTTCATGCCGCCGGAGACCGCGCTCACCGGGCTGCGCACGGCCCTGGACCACGACGACACCGCGCTCGCCGTCGCCGACGTGGACTGGGCGCGCTACCACCCGGTGTTCGCCGCCGCCCGGCCCACCGCGCTGTTCGACGAGATCCCCGCCGTGCGCGAGATCCGGCGGCAGCAGGCCGAGCAGACCGGCGCGGGCGGCGAGTTCGCGACCCGGCTGCACGGCCTGCCCGCCGCCGAGCAGCGGCGGCTGCTGCTGGACCTGGTGCGTGCCGAGGCCGCCACCGCGCTCGGGCACACCTCCGCCGACGCGCTCGACGAGCAGCGCGCCTTCCGGGACATCGGCTTCGACTCGGTGACCGCCGTCGACCTGCGCAACCGGATCGCCGCCGCCACCGGGCTCGTGCTGCCCGCCACCATGGTCTTCGACCACCCGAACCCGCGGGCGCTGGTGGAGTTCCTGCGCGCCGAGCTCGCCGGATCCGCCGCGACCGGCGGCCCGGCCGAGGTGCGGCCGGTCGACGACGAACCGATCGCCATCATCGGCATGAGCTGCCGCTACCCGGGCGGTGCGGCCACCCCGGAACAGCTGTGGGATCTGGTGCTGCGCGGCGAGGACGTGATCTCCGGCTTCCCCGCCGACCGCGGCTGGGACGCCGACGGGCTCTACGACCCGGACCCGGACCGGGCGGGCAAGACCTACTCCACGCAGGGCGGATTCCTGCACGACGTGGCCGATTTCGACGCCGAGTTCTTCGGCATCTCGCCGCGCGAGGCGCTCGCGATGGACCCGCAGCAGCGGCTGCTGCTGGAGACCGCGTGGGAGGCGTTCGAGCGGGCCGGTCTCGACCCGGCGGCGCTGCGCGGCAGCAGCACCGGGGCGTTCATCGGCGCCAGCTACCAGGACTACCAGGCGCACACCGCGGACGGTTCCGAAGGCCACCTGATCACCGGGGCGCTGTCCAGCATCCTGTCCGGCCGGTTGTCCTACCTGTTCGGGCTGGAAGGGCCCGCGGTCACGCTGGACACCGCCTGCTCGTCCTCGCTGGTGGCGCTGCACCTGGCGTGCCGGTCGCTGCGCAGCGGGGAGAGCTCGCTGGCGCTGGCCGGCGGCGTCTCGGTGATGTCCACGCCGAACGCGTTCGTCGGGTTCAGCAGGCAGCGCGCGATGGCCGCCGACGGCCGCTGCAAGGCCTACTCCGACGCCGCCGACGGGATGAGCCTCGCCGAGGGCATCGGGCTGGTGCTGGTGGAGCGGCTGTCCGACGCGCGCCGCAACGGGCACGAGGTGCTGGCCGTGGTGCGCGGCTCCGCGATCAACCAGGACGGCGCCTCCAACGGCCTGACCGCGCCGAACGGCCCGGCGCAGCAGCGGGTGATCCGCGCCGCGCTGGCGGACGCGGGACTCGCACCGTCCGATGTGGACTTCGTGGAGGGGCACGGCACCGGCACCGCGCTGGGCGACCCGATCGAGGCGCAGGCGCTGCTGGCGACCTACGGGCAGGAGCGGGAGCACCCGCTGCTGCTGGGCTCGATCAAGTCGAACATCGGGCACGCCCAGATGGCCTCCGGCGTCGCCGGGGTGATCAAGGTGGTGCAGGCGCTGCGGCACGGCCTCGTCCCGCGCACCCTGCACGTCGCCGAACCGTCCTCGCACGTGGACTGGGATTCCGGGGCGATCGAGCTGCCCGTCGACCAGGTCCCGTGGCCCGACTCCGGCCGGCCGCGCCGGGCCGCGGTGTCCTCGTTCGGGCTCAGCGGCACCAACGCGCACACCGTCCTCGAACAGGCGCCGCCCGTCGAGGTCGAGCCCCGCGAGCCGCGCCGCGGCGTGGTGCCGGTGCTGCTGTCCGGGCGCGGCGAGGCCGCGCTGCGCGCCCAGGCGGACCGGGTGCTGTCCCTCGTGGACGGTGCGGAACCGGTGGACCTGGCGTACTCGCTGGCCACCGGACGCGGCCGGTTCGAGCAGCGGGCAGCCGTGCTCGCGGCCGACCGGGACGAGCTGCGGCGCGGCCTCACCGCGCTGCGCGACGGCGCACCGGCCGCGAACCTGCTGCGCGGCGCGGATTCCGGGGCGGGGCGCACCGCGTTCCTGTTCACCGGCCAGGGCAGCCAGCGGCCCGGCACCGGTCGCGAGCTGCACGCGCGGTTCCCGGTGTTCGCCGACGCCTTCGACGAGGCGCTGGCCCACTTCGACGCCGTGCTGGACCGGCCGCTGCGCGACATCGCGTTCGCCGAACCCGGCAGCCCGGAGGCGGAGCTGCTGGACCGCACCGCCTACACCCAGCCCGCGCTGTTCGCGCTGGAAGTGGCGCTGCACCGGCTCGTCGAGTCCTGCGGGATCGTGCCGGACCACGTCACCGGGCACTCCGTCGGGGAGATCGTGGCCGCGCACGTGGCCGGGGTGCTGTCGCTGCCGGACGCGTGCGCGCTGGTGGCAGCGCGCGGCCGGTTGATGGAGGCGCTGCCGTCCGGTGGCGCGATGATCTCGGTGCAGGCCGCGGAGGACGAGGTCCTGCCGCTGCTGACGGAACGGGTGTCGCTGGCGGCGATCAACGGACCGGAGTCGCTGGTGGTCTCCGGGGACGCCGCCGAGGCCGAGGCGGTCGCGGCGCACTTCGCCGAGCTCGGCCGCCGCACCAAGCGGTTGCCGGTGAGCCACGCGTTCCACTCGCCGCTGATGGAGCCGATGCTCGCCGAGTTCCGCACCATCGCCGACTCCCTCACCCACCACGCCCCGGCGATCCCGGTCGTGTCCAACCTGACCGGCGAGCCCGCGCGGATCGACGCCGAGCACTGGGTGGCGCACGTGCGGGAGGCGGTGCGCTTCGCCGACGGCGCCCGGTGGCTCGCCGACGCGGGTGTGCGGACCTTCCTGGAGCTCGGCCCGGACGGGGTGCTCACCGCGCTGGCCCGCGAGATCGCCCCCGCCGATGCCGTGCTGCAGCCCCTGCTGCGCCGGGACCGCGACGAGGTGGCCGCGGTCAGCACCGCGCTGGCCCGGCTGCACGTCACCGGCACCCCGGTCGACTGGGCGAGCTGCTTCGCGGGCACCGGTGCCCGCCGGATCGACCTGCCCACCTACCCCTTCCAGCACAAGCGGTACTGGCCCGAACCGGTCGCCGCGCCCGAGGTCGCCGCCGACCCGGTGGACGCCGAGTTCTGGTCCGCCGTCGAGCGCGCCGACACCGGCGCGCTGGGCGAACAGCTGGACCTGGACGCGGACGCGGTGGCCGCGATGGTGCCCGCGCTGGCCGAATGGCGGCGCAAGCGGCGCGAGACCGCCGCCGTCGACGGCTGGCGCTACCGCACCGAGTGGCGCCCGGTCCGCGGCGACGGCGCCGCACCGGACGGGCCGTGGCTGGTGCTCACCGCGCAGGACGCCGACGCCACCGCCACCGCCGAGGTGCTGGGCGCGCTCGGCCCGGACGCGGTGCGCGTCGAAGTGCACCGAGCCGACCGCGCCGAACTGGCCTGGCGCCTGCGCACCGAAGCCGAGGACGCCGGATTCCCGGAGAACGGCGCGGGATTCGCCGGAGTCGTCTCGCTGCTGTCCTGGGACGCCGCACCGCACCCGGACGCGCCCGAGGTGCCCGGCGGGCTGCCGCTGACGACCACCGCGGTGCACGCTCTCACCGACGCGGACATTGACGCTCCACTGTGGATCGTGACCCGGGGCGCGGTGCGGATCGGCCGCGCCGACGCGGCCCCCGACCCGACGCAGGCCGCGCTGGCCGGACTCGGTCGTGTCCTCGCCCTGGAGCAGCCCGCCCGCTGGGGCGGCCTGATCGACCTGCCCGCCGACGGCGCGGGCGCCGACCGGCTCCGCGCCGTGCTCGGCGGATCCGAGGACCAGCTGGCGGTGCGCCCGTCCGGGACGTTCGCCCGCCGCCTGGTGCCCGCGCCCGCGACCGGCGAGGCCGCACCCCGGCCTGGCGCCGGGACCGTGCTCATCACCGGCGGCACCGGCGGGCTCGGCGGGCACGTCGCCCGTTCCTTCGCCGCCGCGGGCGCCGAGCACCTGCTGCTGCTCAGCCGTCGCGGTGCCGACGCGCCCGGCGCCGCCGAGCTGCGCGCCGAACTCGCCGAGCACGGCGCCCGGGTCAGCCTCGCCGCCTGCGACGTGGCCGACCGGGACGCGCTGGCCGCCGCCCTCGCCGAGATCCCCGCCGAGCTGCCGCTGCGCACCGTGGTGCACACCGCCGGGGTCGTCGCCGACGGCGTCCTCGACTCGCTCACCCCCGACCGGTTCGCGCAGGTCTGGGGTGCGAAGGTCCGCGCCGCCCAGCACCTCGACGAGCTCACCGCGGACGTCGAGCTCGACGCGTTCGTGCTGTTCTCCTCCACCGCGGGAACCTTCGGCGCCGCGGGCCAGGGCAACTACGCGGCCGCGAACGCCGCCCTGGACGCGCTGGCCGAAGCCCGCCGCGCCACCGGCCGCCCCGCGACCTCGCTCGCCTGGGGCCCGTGGGCCGAAGCGGGCATGGCCGCCGACGCGGACGGCGTGCGGCAGCGGGTGCGCCGCGGCGGGTTCACCCCGATGGAACCGCGCAGCGCGCTCGCCGCCCTGCACCGCGCGCTCGGGCAGCAGGACACCGCGGTCGCCGTCGCCGACATCGACTGGGCGCGGTTCACCGCCGCGTTCCCCGCCTCGCGCGGGTTCGTCGCCGAGATCCCGGCGGTCCGCGAACCGGACCGGCCGGAACCGGCCGCCGCGCCGGACGCGCCGGGGCTGTGGGCCACCCTCGCCGCGCTGCCCGAGGCCGACCGCGCGCCGGCCGTGCTGGACCTGCTGCTCGCCCAGGTCGCCGCGGTCCTCGGCCACGCCACCGCCGCCGACGTCCCCGCCGACCGGGCGTTCCAGGACCTCGGGTTCGACTCGCTGACCACCGTCGAGCTGCGCAACGCGCTCAGCGCCGCCACCGGCCTCGCGCTGCCCGCCACCCTCGTCTACGACCACCCGAACCCGGTGGCGCTGCGGGACTTCCTGCTCGCCGAACTGCTCGGCTCGCTGCCCGCGCCCGCGTCCGCGCCGGTGCCGGTCGCGCGCGCCGCCGCCGATGACCCGGTCGTCGTGGTCGGCATCGGCTGCCGCTTCCCCGGCGGGGTCCGCGGGCCCGAGGACCTGTGGGAGCTGCTGGCCGCGGGCACCGACGCGATCGGACCGTTCCCCACCGACCGCGGCTGGGACCTGGCCGCGCTCGCTGCCGGGGACTCCGCCACCCGGGAAGGCGGCTTCCTGGACGGGGTCGCCGACTTCGACGCGCCGTTCTTCGGCATCTCGCCGCGCGAGGCGCTCGCGATGGACCCGCAGCAGCGGCTGCTGCTGGAGACCACCTGGGAGTCGCTGGAACGAGCCGGGATCGCCCCGGACGGGCTGCGCGGCAGCGCGACCGGCGTGTTCATCGGCACCAACGGGCAGGACTACTCGCAGCTGCTGCGCGCGGCCGGTGCCGACGTCCGCGGGCACGTGGCCACCGGCAACACCGCCAGCGTGCTCTCCGGCAGGCTGTCCTACTCGCTCGGGCTGGAAGGGCCCGCGGTCACCGTGGACACCGCCTGCTCGTCCTCGCTCGTCGCGCTGCACTGGGCGTTGCAGGCCCTGCGGTCCGGGGAGTGCTCGCTGGCGCTGGCCGGCGGCGTGTCGGTGATGTCCGGGCCGGACTCGTTCGTCGAGTTCAGCGCGCAGAGCGGGCTCGCCCCGGACGGGCGCTGCAAGGCGTTCGGCGCGGACGCCGACGGCACCGCCTGGTCGGAAGGCGTCGGCGTGCTCGTGCTGGAACGGCTCTCCGACGCGCGGCGGCACGGCCACGAGGTGTGGGGCGTGGTGCGCGGCGGCGCGGTCAACCAGGACGGCGCCTCGAACGGGCTCACCGCCCCGAACGGGCCCGCCCAGCAGCGGGTGATCCGGCAGGCCCTCGCCGACGCCGGGCTCACCGCCACCGACGTGGACGCGGTCGAGGCGCACGGCACCGGCACCACCCTCGGCGACCCGATCGAAGCCGGGGCGCTGCAGGCCACCTACGGCCGGGACCGGGCGGAACCGCTGCACCTCGGCGCGATCAAGTCGAATCTGGGCCACACCCAGGCCGCCGCGGGCGTCGCCGGGGTGGTGAAGGTGCTGCTGGCGATGCGGCACGGCACGCTGCCGAAGACGCTGCACGCCGAACGGCCCAGCCCGCACGTGGACTGGGACGCCGCCGGGATGGCGCTGCTCGCCGAACCGCGGCCGTGGCCGGCGGCCGGGCATCCGCGCCGCGCCGGGGTCTCCGCGTTCGGCGTGAGCGGCACCAACGCGCACGTCATCCTCGAACAGGCCCCCGAACCCGAACCCGGACCGGAGGAGGTGCTGGTGCGGCCGCGGGCCGTGCCGTGGCCGGTGTCGGCCCGCACCCGGGAGGCGCTGGACGAGCAGCTCGCGCGGCTCACCGGCGCCACGACCGGGACCGATATGTCCACTGTGGACGTTGGTTTCTCGCTGGCCACCGGACGAGCCGCGCTGCGGCACCGGGCGGTGCTGCTGGCCGGTCCGGACGGGGCCGTGGAAGTCGCCCGCGGCACCGACGCCGGGCCCGGCAGGACCGCGTTCCTGTTCTCCGGCCAAGGCGCGCAGCGCGCGGGGATGGGCCGCGAGCTGGCCGCCCGGTTCCCGGTGTTCGCGGCCGCGCTGGACGAGGTGTGCGCGCACCTGGACCTCGAACTGGACCGGCCGCTGCGCGAGATCATGTTCGCCGAGCCCGGCAGCGAGGATGCCGCGCTGCTCGACGAGACCGGGTTCACCCAGCCCGCGCTGTTCGCGTTCGAGGTCGCGCTGCACCGGCTGCTCGAATCCTGGGGGCTGCGCCCCGACCTGCTCACCGGGCACTCCATCGGCGAACTGGCCGCCGCGCACGTCGCGGGCGTGTTCTCGCTGCCGGACGCCGCGAAGCTCGTCGGCGCCCGAGCCCGGCTGATGCAGGCGCTGCCCGCCGGCGGAGCGATGATCGCGGTGCAGGCCACCGAGGACGAAGTGGCCGCGCAGCTCACCGAGCGGGTCGCGATCGCCGCCGTGAACGGGCCCGACTCCGTCGTCGTCTCCGGCGACACCGCCGAAGCGCAGCGCATCGCCGCGCACTTCGGCGACCTCGGCCGCCGCACCCGTGGGCTCACCGTCAGCCACGCCTTCCACTCGCCGCTGATGGACCCGGTGCTGGACGAATTCCGCCGCACCGCGGCCGGAATCGAGTTCCACGCCCCGGAGATCCCGGTGGTCTCCGACCTGACCGGGGTCGTCGCCGACCCCGCCGAACTGGGCACCGCCGACTACTGGGTGCGGCACCTGCGCGAGGCCGTGCGGTTCGCCGACGCCGTCCGCACCCTGCACGAGGCGGGCACCACTCGGTTCGTGGAACTCGGACCGGACGGGGTGCTCGCCGCGCTCGCCCGGCAGTCGCTGCCCGCGGACGGCCCGCTCGTCGTCGCCACCCAGCGCGCCGACCGGGACGAGGAGACCGCGCTCGGCACCGCCCTCGCCCGGCTGCACGTCCACGGCGCCCAGGTCGATTGGGTGGCGCACTTCGCGGGCACCGGGGCGCGGCGCACCGCGCTGCCGACCTACGCGTTCCAGCGGGAGCGCTACTGGCCGGAACCGGCCGCCGCCACCGCGGGCGATCCGGCGGACGCCGAGTTCTGGGCCGCCGTCGAACGGGAGGACCTCACCGCGCTGTCCGGTTCCCTCGACGTGGACGACGCGTCGCTGTCCGCCGTGCTGCCCGCGCTGTCGTCCTGGCGCCGCCACCGCCGCGAACACGCCGCCGTGGACGACTGGCGCTACGCGATCGGATGGACGCCGATCAGCACCGCCCGCCGGTCCACCGGCCCCTGGCTGGTGCTCGTCCCCGCGGCGGAGCGGGACACCGACTGGACCACCGCGGTGCTGGACGCCCTGCCCGGCGCCGACGTGCGCGAACCCGCCGCCACCGGCGAGCTCCAGGACGACTACGCCGCGGTCGTCGCGCTGCCCGGCACCGACCCGGCCGCGCTGCTGCCCGCGCTGCGGGACGCCGGGATCACCGCACCGCTGTGGGCGCTGACCCGCGGCGCCGTCGCCGTCGGCCGCGCCGAGCTCCCGGACGTCGAGGCCGCCGCGCTGTGGGGCCGCGGCCGCGTCCTGGCCCTGGACGAACCCGAGGCGTGGGGCGGGCTCGTGGACCTGCCCGCGACCGCCGACCGGCGCGCCGCCGAGCGGTTGCCCGCCGTCCTCGGCGGCACCGAGGACCAGGTCGCGCTGCGCGCCGCGGGCGCCTACGGGCGCAGGCTCCGGCCCGCACCTGCGCCCGCCGCCCCGTGGCGGGCGCACGGCACCGTGCTCGTCGTCGGCGACGACACCTCCACCGGCCACCTGAGCAGCCGGTTCGCCGCCGACGGCGCCGAGCACGTGCTGCGCGCGAGCACCGCGGACCTCCGCGAGGTCCTCGACGCCGCACCCGGCCCGATCACCGCCGTCGTGCACGCCGCCGACGGCACCGACCCCGTCGCGGACGCCGAACAGCTCGCCGCACTGCTGGCCGGACAGCCCCTCGACGCGTTCGTGCTGATGACCTCCATCGCCGCGGTGTGGGGCGTGCGCGGGCAGCAGCAGGCGGCCGCCGACGGCGCCCGGCTCGACGCGCTGGTTCGCCGGCTGGCCGCCGACGGCGTCCCCGCCCGGCTGCTCGCCTGGAGCGCCTGGGAGTCCACATCGGACGGAGCGGCGGCGCACCGCAGGGCCAACGGGCTGCCCGCGCTGGACCCGGACCGGGCCGCCACCGCGTTCGGCCGCGCCCTCGGCGGGCCCGAGACCTCGCTGGTGCTCGCCGACGTGCGGTGGGAGACCTTCGCGCCCGCGTTCACCGCGGGCCGCCGCAGCGCGCTGTTCGACGACATCTCCGCGGCCGCGCCCGCCGATGCCGACGCCGGCCCCGACGGCGGCTCGCTGCTCGCCGAGCTCGCCGCGCTCGGCGGACCGGAGCGCGCCGACCGGGTGCTCGACCTGGTGCGCACGGCCGCCGCCCAGGTCCTCGGGCACGGCGGCCCGGACGCCGTCGAACCGGACCTGCCGTTCCGCGACCTCGGCTTCGACTCGCTCACCGCCGTGGACCTGCGCGGCGCGCTCGGCGCGGCCACCGGGCTCGCACTGCCCGCCACGCTCGTGTTCGACCACCCGACGCCGGACGCGCTCGCCGCGCACCTGCTCGCCGAGCTCACCGGCGCCGAACGCGGCACCGAACCCGTCGCGGCCGCCGCGGCACCGGACGACGACCCGATCGCCATCGTCGGCATGAGCTGCCGCTACCCGGGCGGCGTCCGCTCGCCCGAAGACCTGTGGCGGCTGCTGCTCGACGAGACCGACGCCATCGGGCCCGCGCCCGCCGACCGCGGCTGGGACCTGACCGCGATGGGCACCAAGGAAGGCGGATTCCTCTACGACGTCGCCGAATTCGACCCCGGCTTCTTCGGCATCTCGCCGCGCGAAGCCATGGTGATGGACCCGCAGCAGCGCATCGTGCTCGAAGCGGCCTGGGAGGCGTGGGAACGCGCCGGCATCGACCCGGCGGCGCTGCGCGGCACCGACGCGGGCGTGTTCGTCGGCGGCGGCTCCGGCGACTACCGGCCCCCGGCCGGGCAGGTCGGGCACGCCCAGACCGCCCAGTCCGCGAGCCTCATCTCCGGGCGGCTCGCCTACACCTTCGGGCTGGAAGGGCCCGCGGTCACCGTGGACACCGCCTGCTCGTCCTCGCTGGTCGCGCTGCACCAGGCGGTGCAGGCGCTGCGCACCGGCGACTGCTCGGTCGCGCTGGCCGGCGGGGTGACGGTGATGTCCACCCCCGTCGGCTTCGTCGAGTTCGGCGAGCTGGGCGCGCTGTCCCCGGACGGGCGCTGCCGCGCCTTCGCCGACGGCGCCGACGGCACCGGCTGGTCCGAAGGCGTCGGGATGCTCGTGGTGGAGCGGCTGTCCGACGCGCGGCGGCACGGGCACCAGGTGCTCGCCGTGCTGCGCGGGTCCGCCGTCAACTCGGACGGTGCCTCGAACGGGCTCACCGCGCCGAACGGGCTGTCCCAGCAGCGGGTGATCCGCAAGGCGCTCGCCGCCGCCGGCCTCGCACCGTCCGATGTGGACGTGGTGGAGGCGCACGGCACCGGCACCTCGCTGGGCGATCCGATCGAGGCGCAGGCGCTGCTGGCGACCTACGGGCAGGGCCGGGAAGAACCGCTGCTGCTCGGCTCGATCAAGTCCAACATCGGGCACAGCCAAGCCGCTTCCGGCGTCGCGGGCGTCATCAAGTCGGTGCTGGCGATGCGGCACGGCGAACTGCCGAAGACGCTGCACGTGGACCGGCCCTCCACGCACGTCGACTGGACGGCGGGCGCCGTCGAGCTGCTCACCGAGCGCACCGGCTGGCCCGGCACCGGCAGGCCGCGCCGCGCCGCGGTGTCCTCCTTCGGCGCCAGCGGCACCAACGCGCACGTGGTCCTGGAGCAGGCGCCCGAGGTCGAGGCGCCGGTGGAACCCGCGGCGGAACCGGGACTGCTGCCCGTCGTCGTCTCCGCCCGCACCCCGGAAGCGCTGCGGGCGCAAGCGGAACTGCTGCTGCGCACCGGAACCGAGCTCGCCGACCTGGCCTGCTCGCTGGCCACCACCCGCGCGCACTTCGAGCACCGGGCCGCCGTGCTCGCCGCCGACCGCACCGCGCTGCACGCCGGGCTCACCGCGCTCGCCGGTGGCGGGACCGCGCCGAACCTGCTGCGCGGCGGCGGAAAACCGGGCAAGCTCGCGTTCCTGTTCTCCGGGCAGGGCGCCCAGCGCGCCGGGATGGGCCGGGAGCTGTCGGCCCGGTTCCCGGTGTTCGCGGCCGCGTTGGACGAGGTGTGCGCGCACTTCGACCTGGAACTGGACCGGCCGTTGCGGGACGTGATGTTCGCCGAGGCGGGCAGCGAGGATGCGGCGCTGCTCGACGAGACCGGGTTCACCCAGCCCGCGCTGTTCGCGTTCGAGGTCGCGCTGCACCGGCTGTTCGAATCCTGGGGCGTGCGACCGGACTTCCTCACCGGGCACTCGATCGGGGAGCTCGTCGCCGCGCACGTCGCGGGCGTGTTCTCGCTGCCGGACGCGGTGCGGCTCGTCGCCGCCCGGGCCCGGCTGATGCAGGCGCTGCCCGCGGGCGGGGCGATGATCGCGGTGCAGGCGGCCGAAGAGGAGGTCGTGCCGCTGCTCACCGAGCAGGTCGCGATCGCCGCCCTCAACGCACCCGACTCGCTGGTTCTCGCCGGGGACGAGCCGGCGGTGCGCGAGCTCGCCGAGCGGTTCGCGGCGAACGGGCGAAAGACTAGGCGTTTGCGGGTCAGCCATGCGTTTCACTCACCTCTGATGGACGCCATGCTGGAGGAATTCGGCCGCACCGCCCGGGACATCGGCTACGCCGCCCCGGCGCTCCCGGTCGTGTCCAACCTGACCGGTGGGATCGCCACCGCTGAGCAGCTGTGCGATCCCGGTTACTGGGTGGACCACGTGCGCCGGGCCGTGCGGTTCGCCGACGGCGTCCGCACCCTCGCCGATCGCGGCGTCGGCACCTGCTGCGAACTGGGCCCGGACGCGGTGCTCGCCGCACTGGTCGACGGCACCCTCGACGGCCAGGCCGAGGTGGTCCCCGCGCAGCGCGCCGGACGGGACGAGGCCGAGACCGCGATCACCGCGCTGGCCCGGCTGCACACCTGCGGGACGACGCCGCGCTGGGCCGAGTTCTTCGCCGACCGCGGCGCCCGCCGCGCGGACCTCCCGACCTACCCGTTCCAGCACGAGCGCTTCTGGCCGGAGACCGCGGCACCCGCGGCGGACAACCGCGCTGCCGCAGCGGAATCCGACACCGCGTTCTGGAACGCGGTCGCGGACGCCGACTACACCGAGCTCGCCGCGGAACTCGACGTGCCCGGCACCGCGCTGTCCGAGGTGCTGCCCGCGCTGTCCGGCTGGCGGGAACGGCAGCAGGAGCAGGCGACCGTCGACTCCTGGCGGCACCGCTTCGGCTGGAAGGCGCTCACCGCCCCGGCCGCTCGGCCCACCGGGACCTGGCTGGTGGTGCTGCCCGCGGGCGGCACCGGCCGGGACGCCGACGTGCTCGGCGCGTTCGACGACGCGGTGCGGGTCGAACTCGACGCCCCCGACCGGGAGTCCTGGAGCGTCCTGCTCCGCGAGGCCACCGGCGGCCGGCCCGTCGACGGTGTGGTCTCGCTGCTCGCCACCACCGACACCGGGCGCGCCGTGCCGGCCGGACCGGCCCGCACCGCGACCCTGCTGCAAGCCCTCGGCGACGCCGGGCTCGACGCGCCACTGTGGACTGTCACCCGCGGTGCGGTCGCCGCCGGTCGCGGCGAACCCGTGCCGCACCCGGTGCAGGCCGCCGCGTGGGGGCTCGGCCGCGTCGCCGCGCTCGAACACCCGGACCGCTGGGGCGGGCTGATCGACCTGCCCGCGGAACTCGACGCGGACACCACCGCGCGGTTCGCGACGGTGCTCGCCGGTCTCGACGGCGAGGACCAGGTCGCGGTGCGGCCCGGCGCCACCCTCGGCCGCCGCCTGCTGCCCGCCCCCGAACGGCCCGCGCAGCGGTGGAACCCCACCGGCACCGTGCTCATCACCGGCGGCACCGGCGCGCTCGGCGCCCAGGTCGCCCGGCACCTCGCCGCGACCGGGGCGGAACACCTGGTGCTGCTCAGCCGCAGCGGCGCCGACGCGCCGGGAGCCGCGGAGCTCCGCGCCGAACTCGCCGAACTCGGCGCCACCACCGCCGTCGAAGCGTGCGACGTCGCCGACCGGGAGTCGCTGGCCGCCGTGCTCGGCGGCATCCCCGCCGCGCACCCGCTCACCGGCGTGGTGCACGCCGCCGGGGTGCTCGACGACGGAGTGCTCGACGGGCTCACCCCCGACCGGTTCGACGCGGTGCTGCGCACCAAGGTCACCGGGGCGCTGCTGCTCGACGAGCTCACCCGCGAGCACGAGCCGACCGCGTTCGTGCTGTTCTCCTCCGCGTCGGCCGCCGTCGGCAACGCCGGGCAGGGCGGGTACGCGGCCGCGAACGCGGTGCTCGACGCGCTCGCCGAACAGCGGCACGCCGCCGGGCTGCCCGCCACCTCCATCGCCTGGGGCGCCTGGGCCGGTGCCGGGATGGCCGCGGGTCAGGACGCCGCCGACCACGCCCAGCGCGGTGGTGTCGACGCCATGCGCCCCGACCTGGCGCTGCGGGCGTTCGACGAGCTCGCCATCGGCGCGGAACCGGCGCCGCTGGTCGCCGCGGTGAGCGAGCGGTTCGCCCGCACCTTCACCGCGGCCCGGCCCAGCCCGCTGCTGCGCGAACTGCCCGGCCGCGCCGAGGACACGGCGCCCGCGCCCGTCGAGAACGGCTCGCTGCGCGCCGAACTCGCCGAACTGCCCCCGGCCCGCCGCCGGGACGTGCTGCTCGACCTGGTCCGCGGGCACAGCGCCGACATCCTCGGTCACTCCGGGCCGGACGCCGTCGGCCCCGACCGGGCGTTCCGCGACCTCGGCTTCGACTCGCTGGCGGCCGTGGAGCTGCGCAACCGGCTCGGCGCCGCGAGCGGGCTGCGGCTCGGCGCGACGATGGTCTTCGACCACCCGACACCCGCCGACCTCGCCGACCACCTGCTCACCGGGCTCGACCTCGACGGTGACCCAGGGGCGGACGAGGCGGACGAGGCGCGCATCCGGCGGCTGCTGGCCACCGCACCGCTGTCCGCGCTGCGCGCCGCGGGCGTGCTGGAGGCGCTGGACGGGCTGGACGGGCCGGACGGCGAGCAGGCGGACGGGGCGGACTCCGGTACCGAGGCCGGGACCGATGAGTCGATCGACGCGATGGCACTGGACGACCTCGTGCAGGCGGCGCTCGACGGTGCCGTCGAGACCGACTGATGTCGAGACCGACCCACGGAGTTGATGATGACCTCTGGCGAGCACGCCCCGGTGGACCGGCAGGTGCAGGTCGAAAAGGCACTCCGCGCGTCGATGAAGGAGACGGAGCGGCTGCGCAGGCAGAACCAGCGGCTCCTCGCGCAGCGGGCCGAACCGATCGCGATCGTGTCGATCGGCTGCCGCTACCCGGGCGGGATCCGCTCCCCGGAACAGCTGTGGGAGCTGGTCGACTCGGGCGGTGACGCCATCGGCGAGTTCCCCGCCGACCGCGGCTGGGACCTGGCGGAGCTGCGGGACGCGGGCACCGACGCGCGCGGCAACGAGGTGACCCGCCGCGGCGGGTTCCTCGACGGCGTCGCCGACTTCGACCCCGGCTTCTTCGGCATCTCGCCGCGCGAGGCGCTGTCCATGGACCCGCAGCAGCGGCTGCTGCTGGAGGTGTCCTGGGAGGCGGTGGAGCGCGCGGGCCTCGATCCCGCGGCGCTGCGCGGCAGCCGCACCGGCGTGTTCGTCGGCACCAACGGGCAGGACTACGCCTACCTGGTGGTGCGGTCGCTGGCCGACGCCGACGGCGACGTGGGCACCGGCATCGCGGCGGGGGCCGTCTCCGGCCGGCTGTCCTACGAACTGGGGCTGGAGGGCCCGGCGGTCACCGTGGACACCGCCTGCTCGTCCTCGCTGGTCGCGCTGCACCAGGCGGCGCACGCGCTGCGGGCGGGGGAGTGCGAGCTGGCGCTGGCCGGGGGCGTGAACGTGATGTGCACCCCGGGCGCGCTGCTGGAGTTCAGCAGGCAGGGCGGGCTGGCCACCGACGGCCGGTGCAAGGCGTTCTCCGACGCCGCGGACGGCACCGGCTGGTCCGAGGGCGTCGGCGTGCTGGTGCTGGAACGGCTCTCCGACGCGCGCCGCAACGGGCACCCGGTGCTGGCGCTGGTGCGCGGCTCCGCGGTGAACTCCGACGGCGCCTCCAACGGCTTCACCGCGCCCAGCGGGCGCGCGCAGCAGCGGGTGATCCGGCAGGCCCTGTCCGCCGCCGAACTGTCCACATCGGACGTCGATATGGTGGAGGCGCACGGCACCGGGACGTCGCTGGGCGATCCGATCGAGGCGAGCAGCCTGCTGGCGACCTACGGGCAGGACCGGGCGGAACCGCTGCGGCTGGGGTCGATCAAGTCCAACCTCGGGCACGCGCAGGCCGCCGCAGGCGTCGCCGGGGTGATCAAGGTGGTGCAGGCGATGCGGCACGGGGTGCTGCCCCGCACGCTGCACTGCGATCCGCCGTCCTCGCACGTGGACTGGTCGTCCGGTGCCGTCGAACTGCTGACGGCGGCCGAACCGTGGCCGGAGACCGGCAGGCCGCGCCGCGCGGCGGTGTCCTCGTTCGGGGTGAGCGGCACCAACGCGCACACGATCCTGGAGCAGGCGCCGGAGGAGGCGGCGGACGCCGCTTCCGGGACATCGCCGGACGAGACCGCGGCCGGTGCGGCTCGATCCGCCGGTGCCGGGGCCGTCGATGTCGGGATCACCCGCGCCGGAGCCGCCCGCGCCGGGTCCATCGCCGCCGGGACCGCCGCCGCCGGGGCCACCGATGTCGAGGCGGCCCACGCCGGTGCGACCGGCGCCGGATCCGCCGACCTCGGAGCCGCCGGTGCCGGGTCCGCCGGTGGCCGGTCCGCCGAGGCGCCGCCCGGACCGGTGCCGTGGCTGGTGTCCGGCCGCACCGAGCAGGCGCTGCGCGACCAGGTGGCCGCACTGCTCGGGCACCTCGACGCGCACTCGGACGCCCGCGCGGCGGACCTGGCGTTCTCGCTGGCCACCACCCGTACCGCCTGCGAACACCGGCTCGCCGTGACCGGCACCGAACCGACCGGGCTGCGGGACGCGCTCGCCGGCTGGCTCGACGGCACCGCGCCGGACGCGCACCGCGGCGTGGTGGAACGTCCGGCGAAGCTCGCCGTGCTGTTCTCCGGCCAGGGCACCCAGCGCGCCGGCGCCGGGCGGGAGCTCGCCGAGCGGTTCCCCGCGTTCGCCGACGCGCTGGAGAAGGTGCTCGCCGAGCTGGACCGGCACCTGGACCGGCCGCTGCGCGAGCTGCTGTTCGCCGAATCCGGCGGTCCCGACGCGGCTCTGCTGGACCGCACCGGGTACACCCAGCCCGCGCTGTTCGCCGTCGAGGTGGCGCTGTACCGGCTGCTCGAATCCTGGGGCGTCACCCCCGGTTTCGTGGCGGGCCACTCCCTCGGCGAGATCACCGCGGCGCACGTCGCCGGGGTGCTGTCGCTGCCGGACGCCGCCGCGCTCGTCGCCGCCCGCGGCCGGTTGATGCAGGCGCTGCCCGAGGGCGGCGCGATGCTCGCGGTCCGCGCCGCCGAGGACGAGGTCGCACCGCTGCTGACCGGGCAGGTCGCGGTGGCCGCGGTGAACGCCCCCGGCTCGGTGGTGCTGTCCGGCGCCGCGGACGAGCTGGACGCGGTGCGGCAGCGGCTGGACGCGGAGGGCCGCACGACCACCCGGCTGGCGGTCAGCCACGCGTTCCACTCGCCGCTGATGGACCCGATGCTCGACGACTTCCGGGCCGTGGTGCGGCGAGCCACCTTCGGCAGGCCGCTGCTGCCGCTGGTGTCGAACCTGACCGGCCGCACCGCCACCGCCGCCGAGCTCGCCGACCCGGAGTACTGGGTGCGGCACGTGCGCGAACCGGTGCGCTTCGCGGACGGGGTGCGCGCGCTCGCCGACGACGGTGCCTCGGTATTCCTGGAGCTGGGGCCGGACAGCGCGCTGTGCTCGATGGCGCAGGAGACCCTGGAACCGGGCACCCCGGTGATCCCGGTGCTGCGCCGCGACCGGGACGACCACGCCGCCGCGGTGACCGCGCTGGCCCGGTTGCACGTGGCCGGGGTCCCGGTCGGCTGGGCCGAGTTCTTCGCGGGCGGCGCCGACCGCGTCGACCTGCCGACCTACGCGTTCCAGCACGAGCGGTACTGGCCGGACGCCGCCCCGCCGGCGGGGGACGCCGCCGGACTCGGCCTGGCCGGGGCCGAGCACCCGCTGCTGGGGGCCGCGGTGGACGAGGCGGACGGGGACGGGGTGCTGTTCACCGGCAGGCTCTCGCTGGCCACCCACCCGTGGCTGGCCGACCACGTCGTCGGCGGCCACGTGTTCTTCCCCGGCACCGGTTTCCTGGAGCTCGCGGTGCGCGCCGCCGACCAGGTGGGCTGCGCCCAGGTGGAGGACCTGACGCTGGCCGCGCCGCTGGTGCTGCCCGAACGCGGTGCCGTGCAGGTGCAGCTGCGGGTGGATGGGGCCGACGGCTCGGGCCGCCGCGAGCTGCGGTTGCACTCCCGGTCGGCCGACGACCCGGGCGCGCCCTGGACCCGGCACGCCACCGGGCTGCTCGTCGAACCGGAGCACGTGCTGGACTTCGACGCCGCGACCTGGCCGCCACCCGGTTCGTCCGAAGTGGACATCGGCTCGCTGTACGACGACTACGCCGCGACCGGGCTGGACTACGGGCCGGTGTTCCGCGGGCTGCACGCGGTGTGGCGCCGCGACGAGGAGCACTACGCGGAGGTGCGGCTGCCCGCGGAGGTCCGCGACGCCGAGGCCTACGGGCTGCACCCGGCGCTGCTGGACGCGGTGCTGCACGCCACCGTGTTCGCCGCGTCCGAGGCCGACGGTCGCGGGTTGCTGCCGTTCTCGTGGAGCGGTGCCTCGCTGCACGCCTCCGGCGCCTCGGTGCTGCGGGTGCGGATCACCCGCAGCGGGCAGGACGCGGTGCGGCTGGTCGCCGCCGACCCGCAGGGCATCCCGGTGCTGTCGGTGGATTCCCTGGTGCTGCGCGAGGCGGGCCCGGCCGCGGCGGCTCCCGCCGGGCAGGACGAGCTGAACTCGCTGTTCCACGTCGACTGGGTGCCGCACCGCGACGACTCCGGGACGCCGCCCACCGCGCGGTGGGCCGTGCTGGGCGCCGACGAGCTCGGACTCGGCGTGGCCGACGCGGTGGATTCGCTCGCCGAACTGCCGGACCCGGTGCCCGACTTCGTGGCGGTCCCGCTCCGCGGCGAGCAGGCGGACCCGGCGGCGGTGCGCGCGCTCACCGGGCGGGTGCTGGAGCTGGTGCGGCACTGGCTCGCGGACGACCGGTTCGCGGCCGCCCGGCTGGTGTTCGTCACCCGCGGCGCGGCGGCCGAGGAGCCGGACCTCGCGGCGGCCTCGGTGTGGGGCCTGGTGCGGTCCGCGCAGGCCGAGCACCCGGACCGGTTCCTGCTGCTCGACTTGGACGACCGGGACGAGCCGAACGACCCGGACGAGCCGGTTGATCAAGACGGCGCGGGGGACGGCGCGGTGCGCGGTGGTTCCGCCACCGCGGTGCCCGCGGTGGTACCCGGCCTCGTCGCCGCCGACGAACCGCAAGCCGTGCTCCGCGGCGGCGAACCGCAGGTGGCGCGGCTGGCGCCGCTGGCCACCGCGAGCTCGCTGGTGCCGCCCGCCGGCGTGCCCTGGCACCTGGACAGCGCCGCCAAGGGCAGCCTGGACGACCTCGAACTCGTCCCGTTCCCGCAGGCCGCGGAACCGCTCGCCGGCCGGGACGTGCGGGTGCGGATCGAGGCCGCCGGGGTGAACTTCCGGGACGTGCTCAACGCGCTCGGCATGTACCCGGGCGAAGCCGGGCCGTTCGGCTCGGAGGCCGCCGGGATCGTCGTGGACACCGGGCCCGAGGTCACCGGCCTGCAGCCGGGCGATCGGGTGCTGGGCATGGTGTTCGGCGGGTTCGGTCCACTGGGGACGGTCGACGAGCGGTTCCTGACCCGGGTGCCCGCGGCGTGGTCCTGGCCGACCGCCGCCTCGGTGCCGCTGGTCTTCCTCACCGCCTACCACGGCCTGGTCGACCTGGCGGGGCTGCGCGCGGGCGAGAAGGTGCTCGTGCACGCGGGCGCCGGCGGCGTCGGCATGGCGGCGATCCAGCTCGCCCAGCACCTCGGGGCGGAGGTGTTCGCCACCGCGAGCGAGGCCAAGCAGGACGTGCTGCGGTCGCTGGGCGTCGCCGACGACCACATCGCCTCCTCCCGGGACACCGCGTTCGAAGCGGCGTTCGCGCAGGTCGCCGGGGACGGCGGCATCGACGTGGTGCTCAACGCGCTGTCCGGCGAGTTCGTCGACGCCTCGCTGCGGTTGCAGCCGCGCGGTGGCCGGTTCGTCGAGATGGGCAAGACGGACCTGCGCACCGACGTGCCCGGCGTGCGGTACCGGTCGTTCGACCTCGGGCTGGTCGACCCGGACCGCATCCAGGAGATGCTCCGCGAGCTGATCGGCCTGTTCGACGCGGACGTGCTGCGGCCGCTGCCGGTGCGGACCTGGGACGTGCGGCGGGCGCCGGAGGCGTTCCGGCACATGAGCCTCGCCCGGCACGTCGGCAAGATCGTGCTGACCGTCCCGCGCGGCTGGGACTCGGACGGGACCGTGCTGATCACCGGCGGCACCGGTGGGCTCGGCGCGGAACTGGCCCGGCACCTGGTCACCGGGCACGGTGCCCGGCACCTGCTGCTGGCGAGCCGCCGCGGCCCGGACGCGCCCGGTGCTGCGGACCTGCGCGCCGAACTCGCCGAGCACGGCGCCGAGGTCACCCTCGCCGCCTGCGACGTCGCGGACCGGGACGCCGCGCGCGAGCTGGTGGCCGCGGTGCCCGCGGACCACCCGCTGACCGCGGTGGTGCACACCGCGGGCGTCCTCGACGACGGGGTGGTCGACGCGCTGACCGGGGAGCGGCTGGACGCGGTGCTGCGGCCGAAGGTGGACGGGGCGTGGCACCTGCACGAGCTCACCGCCGAGCTGGACCTGGCGGCGTTCGTCGTCTACTCCTCGGTGTCCGGGGTGCTGGGCAGCGCCGGGCAGGCCAACTACGCGGCGGCCAACGTGTTCCTGGACGCCCTCGCCCGGTACCGCCGGGCGCGCGGGCTGCCCGCGGTCTCCCTCGCGTGGGGGGCGTGGGAGCAGGGCGTCGGCATGACCGCCGGGCTCGACGAGCGGGACCTGCGCCGCATCGGCGACAACGGGATGCCGCCGCTGCCGGTCGAACGCGGGCTGGCGCTGTTCGACACCGCGATCGGAGCGGACGAACCGCTGGTGGTGCCGCTGGGCATCGGGTCGACCGCGGTCCGCGCGCAGGGCGAAGTGCCCGCGCTGCTGCGCGGCCTGGTGCGGTCGACTCGCCGGACGGCCGCGGCCGCGGACCCCGCGGCGGAGCGGGCCGGGCTCGCCGAACGGCTCGCCGGGCTGCGCGGCCCGGCGCGCGAGCAGGAGCTGGTGCTGCTGGTCCGCGACGCCGCGGCGGTCGTGCTCGGGCACGGTTCGGCCGCGGAGATCGGTGCCGAGCGGGAGTTCCGCCGCATCGGGTTCGACTCGCTCACCGCCGTGGAGCTGCGCAACCGGCTCGCCGCGTCGACCGGGGTGCGGCTGCCGTCCACCCTGGTCTTCGACCACCCGACCCCGTTGGCGGTGGCCCAGGTCCTCGCCGCGGAGTTCGGCGCGGCGGACGACGGGGCGGACCGGGCGCACGTCCCGGGCGGGTCCGGCGGATCGGCCGGGCAGGGCGGCACGGCGCTGCTCGCCGAGCTGGACCACCTGGAGCACGTCCTCGCCGCGGGCGAGGCGGGCGCCGAGTTCCGCCGCGAGGTCACCGCCCGGCTGCACGGCCTGCTGGAGCGCTACGGCGACGCCGCGCGGCACGGCGACGAGGAGTCCGCGGAGCCCGCGGTGGGCGAGCGCATCCAAGGGGCGAGCGCCGACGACCTGCTGACGTTCATCGACAACGAGCTCGGCAGGCGAACCCAGCCCTGACCGCAGCCCACCGACACCGGACCGGACCCGTGCCGTGGCGCGCGCGCCACCGCGGTCGTTCGCAGAGAGGAACCGACGATGCCGGACGAAAGCACTCTCGTCGATTACCTGAAGTGGGTCACCGCTGATCTGCACGAGACCCGCCAACGCCTGCACGAGGCGGAGACGGGCAGGCACGAGCCGGTGGCGATCGTCGGCATGGCCTGCCGGTTCCCCGGTGCTGATTCGCCGGAGCGGCTCTGGGAGCTGCTGTCGGCGGGCGAGGACGCGATCTCGGGGTTCCCCGCGGACCGCGGCTGGGACCTGGCGGCGCTCGGCGAGGGGCGCAGCGCCACCGGACGCGGCGGGTTCCTGCCGGGGGCGGGCGACTTCGACCCGGGGTTCTTCGACATCTCGCCGCGCGAGGCGCTCGCGATGGACCCGCAGCAGCGCCACGCGCTGGAGGTGTCCTGGGAGGCGCTGGAGCGCGCGGGGATCGACCCGAAGTCGTTGCGGGGCAGCCGTACCGGCGTGTTCGTCGGCACCACCGGGCAGGACTACATCCACCTGGTGCTCGCCTCGGGCGAGGACCTGGAGGGGCACGCCTCGACCGGGATGGCGGCCAGCGTGCTCTCCGGCCGGGTGGCGTTCGCCCTGGGGCTGGAGGGTCCGGCGCTGACCGTGGACACCGCCTGCTCGTCCTCGCTGGTGGCGCTGCACCTGGCCGCCCAGGCGGTGCGCACCGGGGAGTGCTCGCTGGCCCTGGCGGGCGGGGTCACGATCATGACCACCTCGGCGAACTTCTCCTCCTTCAGCAGGCAGGGCGGGCTGGCGCCGGACGGCCGGTGCAAGGCGTTCTCCACCGATGCGGACGGCACCGCCTGGTCCGAGGGCGTCGGGATGCTCGCGGTGGAGACGCTGTCCGACGCGCGGCGGCACGGGCACCGCGTGCTGGCGGTGCTGCGCGGCAGCGCGGTGAACCAGGACGGCGCGTCGAACGGCTTGACGGCGCCGAACGGCCCCGCGCAGCAGCGGGTGATCCGGCAGGCCCTCGCGGGCGCCGATCTGTCCACTTCGGACGTCGACGTGGTGGAGGCGCACGGCACCGGAACCCGGCTGGGCGACCCCATCGAGGCGCAGGCGCTGCTGGCGACCTACGGGCGGGACCGGGACGCGCCGCTGCTGCTGGGCTCGATCAAGTCGAACCTCGGGCACACCCAGGCCGCCGCGGGCGTCGCGGGCGTGATCAAGGTGGTGCAGGCGATGCGGCACGGCGAGCTGCCGCCGACGCTGCACGTGCGCAGCCCCTCCGAGCACGTGGACTGGGACACCGGTGCCGTGGAGCTGGCGACCGGCCGCACCGCGTGGCCCGCCACCGGGCATCCGCGCCGCGCCGGGGTGTCCTCGTTCGGCATCAGCGGCACCAACGCGCACGTGGTCCTGGAGCAGGCCCCGGAGCCGCCCGAGCCGGAGCCCGAGCAGGTGCCGCGCCCGGCCGCGGTGCCGTGGCCGGTGTCCGGCCGCACCCCGGCCGCGTTGCAGGCGCAGCTGGAGCGGATCACCGGCTTCCGCGCCGAGCACCCGGAACTCGACCGGGTCGACGTGGCGAGATCGCTGGCCACTGGCCGGTCCGCCTTCGAACACCGGGCGGTGCTGCTGGCCACCGACGACGGCGTCGAGGAGGTGGCGCGCGGCGCGGTGGCCGCCGATCCCGGCAAGCTGGCGGTGCTGTTCTCCGGGCAGGGTTCCCAGCGGCTCGGGATGGGCCGCGAGCTGCACGCCCGGTTCCCGGTGTTCGCCGCGGCGCTGGACGACGTGCTGGCCGAGCTGGACCGGCACCGGGACGGCTCGCTGCACGACGTGATCTGGGGCGATGACGAGGCGGCGCTGGAGGACACCGGAAGCACCCAGCCCGCGCTGTTCGCCGTCGAGGTGGCGCTGTACCGGCTGGCCGAGTCCTTCGGCGTGCGGGCGGACCTGCTCGGCGGTCACTCGGTGGGGGAGATCGCCGCCGCGCACGTCGCGGGCGTGCTGTCGCTGCCGGACGCCGCGAAGCTGGTGTCCGCCCGGGCCCGCTTGATGAGCCGGTTGCCCGCGGGCGGCGCGATGGCCGCCGTGCAGGCGAGCGAGACCGAGGTCAAGCCGTGGTGCACCGGCCGGACCGCCATCGCCGCGATCAACGGGCCGCGGTCGGTCGTGGTGTCCGGCGACGAGCAGGGCGTGCAGGACGTGGTGGACCGGGTGCGGGCCGACGGGCGCGCGGCGAAGCGGCTCCGCGTCAGCCACGCGTTCCACTCGCCGCTGATGGACCCGATGCTGGCGGAGTTCCGCGCGGTGGTGCGGGAGTTGTCGTTCGCCCCGGCGGAGATCCCGGTCGTGTCGAACTTGACCGGGGAACGGGCCACCGCGGACCTGAGCACCCCGGAGTACTGGGTGCGCCACGTCCGCGAAGCGGTGCGCTTCGCCGACGGGGTGCGGGCGCTGTCCGTCGCGGGCGCCGGGACCTTCCTGGAACTGGGGCCGGACGGTTCGCTGTGCGCGATGGCGCAGGAGTCGTTGCCCGCCACCGCGGTGGAGGTGCCCGCGCTGCGGCGGGACCGCCCGGAGGAGGCGGCCTTCGTGACGGCGCTCGCCCGGCTGCACGTGCGCGGGCTGCGGGTGGCGTGGCCGGAGCTGTTCGCCGGAACCGGGGCGCGCCGGGTCGACGTGCCCACCTACGCGTTCCAGCACGAGCGGTTCTGGCCCGCCGCCTCCGCCGGTGCCGCGGACGCGGCCGGGCTGGGTTTGCGGGCGGTGCACCACCCGGTGCTCGGCGCCGCGGTGGGGCTTGCGGGTTCCAGCGCGGTCGTGCTGACCGGCCGGATCACGGCGGACGTGGCGGGGGTCGTGGTGCCCGCGGCCGCGCTCGCCGAGCTCGCGTTGCGCGCGGCCGACGAGGTGGGCTGCGACCGGGTCGCGGAGCTGGTGCTGGGCGCCGACCCGGTGTCCGCGGTGGAACCGGTCGCGGTGCAGCTGCGGATCGAGGCGGCCGACGAGTCCGGGGCCCGGAACTTCGCGCTGCACACCCGGCCGGCGGCGGCCGAGGACGCCGAGTGGGTCGAGCGCGGCACCGGCGTGCTGAGCACCGCGGCCGCTCCCGAGGTCGACTTCACCGGGGAGCCGCCCGCCGGGGCCGAACCGCTGCCGCGGGACGAGCCGTTCGAGGTGCTGCACCGGGACGGCGCCGTGTTCGCCGAAGTCGCGCTGCCCCCGGGAGTGCCCGCCGCGGGCCACGACCTGCATCCCGTGCTGCTGGACGCGGTGGCCCGCGTCGCCGCGGCCGTCCCCGGCGCGGGCGGCGCGCACGCCGTCCGCTGGGACGGGATGTCCTTGCACGCCAACGGTGCCGAGGTGCTGCGGGTGCGGGCGCGCCCCGGCGCGGACGGGACCGAGGTCGTCGCCGTCGACGGCCGGGGGAACCCGGTGCTGGTGGTGGAATCGCTGCACCACGAAGGGGAATCCGCGGCCTCCGCCCGGGAACCGGAGCCCGTCGCGGCCGCCGGGGACCTGGACGTGTCCCGCTCGCTGTTCGGGCTGGACTGGGTTCCCGGCCCGGCGCCGGAGCCGGTCGGCGGGCGGCGCTGGGCGATCGTCGGTGGCGACGAGTTCGACCTGGCGTACGCGCTGCACCGCGCGGACGAGGCGGTGGTGGGCTACGGCGAGTCGTTGTCGGACCTGACGCGCGGCGGCACCGCACCGGACGTGTTCCTGGTCCCGGTGACCGGCGGTACCGCGGCGGAGCCCGCCGCGGTGCACGAGCTGGCCCGCCGGGCGCTCGCCCTGCTCCAGGAGTGGCAGTCCGACCAGCGGCTCACCGGTTCCCACCTGGTGTTCGTCACCCGGGGCGCGGTGTCGGTGGACGGCGAGGCGCCCGCGGACGTGGCCGCGGCGGCGGTGTGGGGCCTGGTGCGCTCCGCGCAGGCCGAGGAACCGGCGGGACGGCTGCTGCTGGTCGACCTGGACGACGCCTTCACCTCGGCGGCCGTGCTGCCCGGGTTGCTGGGCGCCGAGGAGCAGCAGATCGCGGTGCGGCAGCGGGAGGTCCGCGTCGCCCGCCTGCTGCCGCTGCCCGAGGCTCGAACCGCAACCGAGTCCACAGTGGACGACATCGACGACATCGACGACATCGGCGGCGGTGGGGGCGAGCCGGACGACGGCGTCCCGGCTGCCGTGCGGCACTCCGGCGGTCCGGCGGAACCCGTGGGCTGGAATCCCGGGGGAACCGTGCTGATCACCGGCGGTACCGGCGGTCTCGGCGCCGAACTGGCCCGGCACCTGGTCGCCGAGCACGGCACCCGGCACCTGGTGCTGGCCAGCCGCCGCGGGCCCGCCACGCCCGGCGCGCTGGAGCTGCGGGCGGAGCTCACCGCGCACGGCGCCGAGGTGCGGATCGCGTCCTGCGACGTGGCCGACGGGGCCGCGGTCGCCGCACTGCTCGCCGAGATCCCCGCCGCGCAACCGCTCACCGCGGTGGTGCACACCGCCGGGGTGCTCGACGACGGCGCGATCGGCTCGCTCACCGCCGACCGGCTGGACCGGGTGCTGCGGCCGAAGGTGGACGCCGCGTGGCGGCTGCACGAGGCCACCCGGGATCTCGACCTGGCCGCGTTCCTGCTGTACTCCTCGGTGTCCGGCGTGATCGGCGGCCCGGGGCAGGGGAACTACGCGGCGGCCAACGCCTTCCTGGACGCGCTGGCGCAGCACCGCCGCGCGCAAGGACTGCCCGCGCAATCGCTCGCCTGGGGGCCGTGGGCGCCCGCGAGCGGGATGACCGCCGCGCTCACCGAAGCCGACCTGGAACGCATGACGGGCTCCGGGCTGCCGCCGCTGTCCGCGGCGCAGGGACTGGCGCTGTTCGACGCCGCGCGCACCAGGGACGAGGCGCTGGTGGTGCCGATCCGCACGAACGCCACCGGTGCGCGCGGGCAGGGCAACGTGCCACCGGTGCTGCGGGAGCTGATCCCCGCGGCCCGCCGTCCCGTCGCCGCGGCGCACCGCGCGGCGGGGTCGCCTGCCGAGCGGATCGCCGCCGCTGACGGGGCGGAACGCCACCGGCTGCTCACCGAACTGGTCGTCTCGCACGCCGCCGCCGTGCTCGGCCATCGGGACGCGGCCGCGGTCGCCCCCGAACGGGACTTCCTGGAGCTCGGCTTCGATTCGCTGATCGCCGTGGAGCTGCGCAACCGCGTGGGGGAGGAGCTGGGCCTGCGGCTGGCGGCCTCGGTCGTGTTCGACGCCAAGACCCCGGACGCGCTGGCCCGTCGGCTGGCGGGCGAGCTCGACGCGCGGGTCGCACCGGCCGCGGGCGGCCCGCGAGCGCAGAGCGGGCCGAACGACGGCCTGGTGAACCTGTTCCTCGCCGGCGTGCACTGCGGCAAGCGCAAGGAGTCGATGCGGATGCTGGGCGCGGTCGCCGCGACCCGTCCGACCTTCGAGACGCCCGCGGAGCTGGCCGAACTGCCCGAGCCGGTGACGCTCGCCGACGGCCCGACCGATCCGCGGCTGATCTGCGTGAGCTCGCCGGGCGCGACCGGCGGGGTGCACCAGTACGCGCGGATCGCCGCGCACTTCCGCGGGATCCGGCACGTGTCGGCGCTGCCGCTGGTCGGTTTCGAACCGGGGGAGGCGTTGCCGGAGCACGGTGCGGCGGCGGTCCGCTCGGTCGCGGAGAGCGCGCTGCACGGCAGCGACGGCGATCCGTTCGTGCTGATCGGGCACTCCACCGGCGGCACCATCGCCTACCACGCGGCGGGCCTGCTGGAGGACACCTGGGGCGTGCGCCCGGAGGCGGTGGTCCTGCTGGACACGCTGAGCCTGCGCTACGACGACAACGACGACATCGACTACGACGAGGTGGCGAACTACTACCTGGCCGACATCGACACCCCGTCGGTGAACCTCAACAGCGCCCGGCTCTCGGCGATGGTGCACTGGTACAACAAGGTCGCCGCGATCGCGGACGCGCCGGTCACCACCGCACCGACCCTGCTGGTGCGCTGCTCGGTGCCCGTCCCGGGCAGCCGCGGCACGAAGGCGCCGCCGGTGATCGACACCGATGCGGTGCGCACCATCGAGGCCGACCACCTCTCGCTGGCCAAGGAGCACTCCGAGCTGACCGCGCACGTGGTGCGCGCCTGGCTCGCGGAACCGGTGCCCGCCCGAACCTGATCCCCTCGCCGGGCCGCAGCTCCCCGCGCGGCGGCCCGCGGGTTGTCCGCGCAGTCGATCCACACAGCGGAGGAAACGCCCATGAGTCAATCCCTCGACCTGCCGACGCTGGGCACCGGGCCGTCGGCCATGCTCCGCCCGCCGAAGGAGCTGCGGGACCTCCAGGAACAGGCACCCGTCTGCAAGGTGCGCACGCCCGCCGGGGACGAGGCGTGGCTGGTGACCCGGCACGAAGAGGTCAAGCAGCTGCTCAAGGACGAGCGGATCAACCGCTCGCACCCGGACCCGCCCTCGGCCCCCCGTTACGTGGACACCCCGTTCTTCAACCTGCTGATCACCGATTCCGATCCGGCGGAGGCGACCCGGCTGCACCGGGAGATGCGCTCGTTGCTGACACCGAGCTTCTCCGCGCGCAGGCTGGCCCGGCTGCGCCCGAAGGTGGTGGAGCTGGCCGAGGAGATGGTGCAGGCACTGCTGGACAAGGGCCCGCCCGTGGACCTGCACGCCGAGTTCTCCCAGCCCTTCGCGCTGCAAGTGCTGTACGAGCTGATCGGCGTGCCGCCGGAGGACCGGATGCACATCGTGCGGATGCTGGGCCGGATGGCCGTGCTCGGCGATCCCGCCGCCGCCGAGGAGGGCGCCGCCGAGCTGTTCGGCTACATCTCCGAGCTGGTCGGCCGCAAGCGCGGCGATCCCGGCGAGGACGTGATCTCCCGGCTCTGCGAAGCGGGCCTGGACGACGAGCGGATCGGCACCCTCTCCGCAGGCGTGCTGTTCGCCGGGCTGGACAGCGTGATCAGCCACATCGACGTCGGCGTGCTGGTGCTGGCGAACAACCCGGACAAGCGGGACACCGCGATGCAGGACGCCGGGACGATGGCGATCGCGGTCGAGGAGGTGCTGCGCGCGGCGAAGGCGGGCAGCTCGATGCTGCCGCGCTGGGCGGCCGAGGACGTCGAGATCGGTGGGGTGACGATCCGGACCGGCGAGCTGGTGCTGCTGGACTTCACGCTGTCGAACTTCGACGAGCGCGCCTTCGACGACCCGGAGCGGTTCGACGTGGGCCGGGTGCCGAACCCGCACCTGACCTTCGGGCACGGGGTGTGGCACTGCATCGGGGCCCCGCTGGCGCGCGTGGAGCTGCAGACGGCGTTCAGCACGCTGTTCGGCCGCATCCCGGACCTGCAAGTGGCGGTGGCGCCGGAGGACTTGAAGCTGGAGACCGGCCAGCTCTCCGGCGGCGTCCTGGAACTGCCGATCACCTGGTGAACCGGCGGGCGGCGTCGCGGCGGGTGCAGCCGCGGCGCCGCCGGGCCGACCCGGCGACGGGCCGAGGACGCGGTCGAGCATCCGGATGAGGGCACGCCTGAACGGGCCGGAGCGGGCACGGCCGAGCGGGCCGGTGCGGACGAGGTGCCGCGCGGCGAGGACGGTGTTCCGGAGATCCATGCCCTCGATGCTGCCCGCGTCGAACACGGGTTCGCATCGCTGGATCGGGCGTGAACCGGACGGGTGACCGGCCCACCCGCCTCAACGGGTGGGCCGGTCACCTGCGGTGGGAGTGCTCAGGCCTCTTCGACGGTGATGGCCTGCGACGGGCAGATCAGGGCCGCCTGCCGCACGTCGTCCGCGTGCTCCGCGCCGGGCGTCTCGTCGAGCAGCGCCACCACGCCGTCGTCGTCCTGGTCGAACACGTCGGGCGCGGACAGCACGCACTGTCCGGCGCCGACGCAGCGGTCCTTGTCCGCGGTGATCTTGAGCATGGCTGTCTCCTTCGGGAACGGTGCGTGGTCACCAGCGGACCGGCAGCGAGTGCAGCCCGAACAGCACGCCGTCGTACTTGAACGGCAGCTCCGCCACCGGTACCGCCAGTTCCAGCTTAGGGATGCGGTCGAACAGGACCCGGTAGGCGAGGTCCATCTCGCCGCGCACCAGGTTCTGCCCCAGGCACTGGTGCACCCCGTAGCCGAAGGCCACGTGGTGCCGAGCGTTGCGGGTCGGGTCGAACCGGTGCGGGCAGCCGAACGCCGCCTCGTCGTGGTTGGCGGCGGCGACCAGCGGCACGATGCCGTCGCCCCGGGCGATGTGCTGCCCGCTGATCTCCAGGTCGTCCACGGCGACGCGCAGCGCCACCAGGTCGGCCACCGAGTGCAGCCGCAGCAGCTCCTCGACGATGCCGTCGGCGCCGATCCACTCGGGGTGCAGCAGCAGCGTCAGCACGCCCAGCGCGATGTTGTTCGCCGTGGTCTCGTGCCCGGCGATGAGCAGCAGCATCGCGACCCCGGACAGCTCGGCGGCGGACATGGTGCCCACCGCGAGCAGCCGGCTGATCAGGTCGTCGCCGGGCCGCTTCTCCTTGATCGAGATGAGCCTGCCGAGGTAGCGCAGCAGTTCCTTGGTGGCGGCCTCGCGCTCGTCGTCGGTGGCGGTGGTGCTGACCAGCGTCCGGGTCTTGGCCTCGAAGAAGTCCCGGTCCGCCTTGGGCACCCCGAGCAGGCTGGAGATCACCAGCGACGGCACCGGCAGCGCGAAGTCGGCCACCAGGTCCGCGGTACCGCCCGCGGCGAGCAGGTCCGCCACCCGGTCCTGCACGACCTGCTCGATGGCGGGGCGCATGTCCCGGATGCGGCGCACCGAGAACTCGGAGATCAGCGTCTTGCGGAATCGGTCGTGGTCGGGCGGGTCGAGCGCCACGAACCAGCCGGGCATGGTGTCGGGAGAGGGCACGCCGCCGGTCTTGCCGAGCAGGCTGGGAAATCCCTCGTGCGTCGGGTTGGAGCTGACGCGCGGGTCGGTGAGCACGGTGCGCACGTCCTCGTGCCGCGTCACCAGCCACACGACGGCGCCGGTGGGCAGCCGGGCGCGCACCAGCCCGGACTGCGCGCGGAAGTCGGCGTATTCGGCGGGCGGGAACGACGCGCCGGGGCGGCGCATCGGGAAGTCGACCACGTCGGACATGATCCGCACTCCATCGTCGTCTGCTGGTGGTCAGTTCCGGCCGTAGAACTCGCGGATGCGGCCCACGATCTGCTCCTGGTCGTCGGCGGTGAGCCCGGTGTAGGTGGGCAGGTAGAGCCCGTCCGCGCTGAACCGGGCGGCGTTGAGCTCGGGCCAGCCGGGGTCGAGGTAGCCGGGCTGCCGGCTCATCGGTTTGAAGAACAGCCGGGTCTCGATGCCGTGCTCCGCGAGGTGGGCGCGCAGCCCTTCGCGGTCGCGGGCGCGCAGGTCGTACATCCACAGCACGTCGCGCGGCGGCATCAGCTCGATGCCGTCGACGTCGCGCAGCCCGTCGTCGTAGCGCTGCTCGATCGCCTCGCGCAGCGCGAGGATCTCGTCGAGCCGTTCGGTCTGGGCGAGCGCGACGGCGGCCTGCATCGCGGTCATCCGGAAGTTGTAGGCCAGCTTCTTGTGCAGGAAGCCGTGATCGGCGGTGAACGCCATGCCGCGCAGGTGCGCGAGCTGCCCGGCCAGCCACGGGTCGCCGGTGAGGCAGATCCCGCCCTCCCCGGCCGTGATGATCTTGTTGGCGAACAGCGAGAAGCAGGCGATGTCGGCGACCGGCGGCACCCCGTGCGCCTCCGCGGAGTCCTCCACGACGCGCAGGCCGTACTGGTGCGCCAGCTCCATGATCGGCTCCATGGCGCAGCGCCTGCCGTACACGTGCACCGGCATGATCACTTTGGTGCGCGGGGTGATCTTCTCCTCGATGCGGTCCACGTCGATGTTCAGGTCGTCGCCGCAGTCCACGAACACCGGGGTGGCGCCGTGGTAGGTGACCGCCCAGGCGGAGGCGATCATGGTGAACTCGGGGACGATGACCTCGTCGCCGGGGCCGACCCCGAGCGCGCGCAGCGCCAGCGTCAGCGCCGTGGTGCCCGAGGAGCAGGCCACGCCGTGCGCGGACCCGTGCCTGCGGGCGAACTCCTCCTCGAAGCGCCGCACGAACGGGCCCTGCGAGGAGATCCAGTTCCCGGCGACGGCCTCGGTGACGTACTCCTGCTCGCGGCCCTGCAACCAGGGTTGGGAGACGGGGAAGCCCATCACAGCCCCGCCTTCTCCGCGGCGAGCGCGGGCAGTTCGGCCAGCAGGTCCGCGGCCGCCTCCCGGCCGCCCGCGTCGCGCAGCAGCTGCCCGAACATCGCGGCGCGGTCCCGGAACGAGCGCTCGTCGAGCACTCGGGTGAGCTTGTCCAGCACGTCCGCGACGTCGATCGTCTCCGGCCGGTCCAGGGTGAGGCTCACCCCGAAGTCGCGGCCGCGCACCGCCTGGTCGTCGCAGTCCACCCAGAGCGGCCGGACCACCAGCGGCTTGCCGAAGTGCAGGCCTTCGTGGAAGCCGTTGCCGCCGGCGTGGGTGAAGAACAGCCGCACCGAGGGGTGCGCGAGCACGTCCAGCTGCGAGGGCACCCAGGCCTCCACCCGCAGGTTCGCGGGCAGTTCGGCCGCGGGCGGCAGCAGGTGCTGCTGCTCGGCGGGCAGCTTCCACAGCACGTCGGTGCCGCGCTCGCCGAGCCTGCGGGTGACCTCCAGCAGCGACCGCACCTGGCCTGCGGTGAGCCGCGTGATGGTGCCGAATCCCATGTACACCACGGAATCCCGGGCGGAGAGCCAGTCGGCGAGCCCGTCGTCCTCGGGTGCCTGCGGCAGCGGCGGCACCATCGTGCCGACCAGCCGCAGGTGCTCCGGGGCGGTGAACGGGTAGTCCAGTCCGGGGACGGAGTAGCACAGGACCATCTCGGCGTGCTCGATGCGGGACATGAACCCGCCCGCCTCCTTCGCGATGCCCAGCTCGTCGCGGATCCGCTGGTCCCGCGCGGCGCGTTCGCGCAGCTCCTTGGTCAGGAACATGCCGAGCGTGCGGAACTTGAACACCCGGTTCGCGAGCCGCTGCCACGGCGACATCTCGTGCGGCAGCCCGGAGTGCGGGACCGGGAAGTCCGGTCCGGTGTAGGACTTCGCGAACGGGATGTGCGAGGTGAGCACGTTGCTGGGCATGAACGGCACGCCCAGCACGAACGGGATTCCCTTGGTGATGGCCAGTTCGTAGCCGTAGGAGCACATGCTCTCCACGACCAGCAGCGCCGGCCGGATCTCCTCGACGGCGGCCTCCAGCGCGCGGTACTTGTCGATGCGCGCCTCGGGGGAGAAGGTGTGCCGGATGACCGCGCGGTGCGCCTTGAAGCGGGACCGCTGCGTGACCTCCCGGTACACCTCGTCGTCCCAGGTCACCGCGGACATCTCCGGTACGACCGGGCCGAGGGGGACGAAGTTCACCGGGCTGTCCACCTGCAGCGCCGCCACCTCGTCGCGCCGGTTGTCGTCGGTGGCGAAGTGCAGGTCGGCGACACCGCGCCGGGACAGCTCCTGCGCCAGCACGAGCAGCGGGTTGAGCAGCCCGCTCTCCGGGTAGCTGACGAACAGGATCGGCCGCCGGGTCGATTCCATGGGCACACCCTCCAGAGTCGGCGTCCCGGCGGCGGGCGGCGGGCCGGGACGGGGAACTTTCTCCCACGACGAGGTGCGGAGAATCCCTAGTCCTGCCCCCGTTTCCAGGCCCGCGACCTGCGGCTCTAGGGAAAAGTACAGCGAATCGGCCCCTACGCTGCGCACTCGAATGGTGCAGTCCCGCCCGACTTCTCCTGAGGTGGTGCAGCGCATGACGATCCGGCGCACGACGAGCCCGGCCGCGGCCGATCCGATCGCAGTGGTGTCGATGGCGTGCCGGTTCCCCGGCGGAGTGCGGTCCCCGGAGGACCTGTGGGCGCTGGTCGACTCCGATTCCGGCGCGGAATCGGAGTTCCCCCTCGACCGGGGTTGGGACGTGGACGCGTTGCACGCGGCCTGCGCGGTGCGGACCGGGGGTTTCCTGGCCGATGCGGCGGGTTTCGACGCGGAGTTCTTCGGGATCTCGCCGCGGGAGGCGCTGGCGATGGATCCGCAGCAGCGGGTGCTGCTGGAGGTCGTCTGGGAGGCGCTGGAGCGGGCCGGGATCGACCCGGAGTCGTTGCGCGGCAGCCGGACCGGGGTGTTCGCGGGACTGCACGGACAGGACTACGCGGTGGCCGCGGACGGTGCGGCCGAGGACGTGAGCGGGCACGCGGTGACCGGGTTCTCGCCCGCGGTGGCCGCGGGCCGGGTGGCGTACCTGCTGGGGGCGTCCGGCCCGGCGCTGGCGGTGGACACCGCGTCCTCGTCGTCGCTGGTCGCGGTGCACACGGCGGCGCGGTCGCTGGCGGCGGGCGAGTGCGAGCTGGCGCTGGTGGCGGGGGTGACGGTGATGTCCACGCCCGCCGCGTTCGTCGGCTACTCCCGGCAGGGCGGGCTGGCCGCCGACGGGCGCTGCAAGCCGTTCTCCGACGACGCGGACGGCACGGCCTGGTCGGAGGGCGCCGGGGTGGTGCTGCTGGAGCCGTTGTCGCGGGCGCGCGAGCACGGGCACGAGGTGCTGGCGCTGCTGCGCGGGTCGGCGGTGAACTCCGACGGTGCGTCGCCGGGGCTGACGGCGCCGAGCGGTGCGGCGCAGCGCGCGGTGATCCGTGACGCGCTGGCCGATGCGGGCCTCGATCCGTCCGATGTGGACGCGGTGGAGGCGCACGGCACCGGAACGCCGGTGGGTGATCCGGTGGAGGCGGCGGCGTTGCTGGCCACCTACGGGCAGGACCGGGAGGTGCCGCTGCTGCTGGGCTCGCTGAAGGGCCACCTGGGGCACGCGCAGGCCGCCGCGGGCATGGCCGGGCTGATCAAATCGGTGCTGGCGCTGGGCCGGGACCACCTGCCGGGGATCCGGAACCTGCGCGCGCCCTCGGCCGAGGTGGATTGGACGGCGGGTGCGGTGGAGGTGCTGGCCGCGGCCGCGCCGTGGCCGCGCGCCGACCGGGTGCGCCGGGCCGGGGTGTCCTCGTTCGGCATCAGCGGGACGAACGCGCACGTCATCGTGGAACAGCCGGTGCCGGTCGAGCAGACGTCGCCGGTCGCGGAGATCTCGCCCGCGGCGGTGCCGCTGCCGGTGTCGGCGCGCTCGGACGGTGCGCTGGACGCGCTCGTGGCGGAGGTCGCGGAGCTGGCCGACGCCCCGGGTTCCGCGGTGGACCTGGGCTGGACGCTGGCGGTGCGGCGGCACGCGCACGAACGGCGCGCGGTGTTGCTGAGCACCGCGGACGGGGCGACCGAGGTGGCCCGCGGGGTCGCGGCGGACGGTCCGCTGGCGGTGCTGTTCTCCGGACAGGGTTCGCAGCGGCTCGGCATGGGCCGCGAGCTGCACGCCCGGTTCCCGGTGTTCGCTGCGGCGTTCGACGAGGTCCTCGCCGAGCTGGACCGGCACCTGGACCGCCCGCTGCGCGAGGTGGTGTGGGGCACCGACCAGTCGGCGCTGGACGGGACGGGGTGCGCGCAGCCCGCGCTGTTCGCGGTCGAGGTGGCGTTGTTCCGCCTCGCCGAGGCGCACGGCGTCCGCCCCGACCACGTCGGCGGCCACTCGGTCGGCGAGGTGACCGCCGCGCACGTCGCGGGCGCGCTGTCGCTGCCGGACGCGGCGGCGCTGATCGCGGCCCGCGGCCGGCTGATGCAGGCGTTGCCGCCGGGCGGCGCGATGGCCGCGGTGCAGGCGACGGAGGCCGAGGTCACCCCGTTGCTCACCGATCGGGTGGGGCTGGCCGCGGTGAACGCGCCGGACGCGGTGGTGGTCTCGGGGGAGGCCGAGCAGGTGGCGGAACTGGCGGAGCACTTCACCGACCTGGGCCGCAAGACGAACCGGCTGCGGGTGTCGCACGCCTTCCACTCGCCGTTGATGGAGCCGATGCTGGCGGAGTTCCGCGAGGTCGTCGCGGGCCTGTCCGTGGCGGAGCCGTCGATCCCGGTGGTGTCCAACAGGACCGGCGCGCTGGCCGGACCGGGCGAGCTGTCCGACCCGGAGCACTGGGTGCGGCACGTGCGGGAGCCGGTGCGGTTCGCGGACGGGGTCGCCGCGCTGCACGCGGCGGGGGCGCGGCGATTCCTGGAGCTGGGGCCGGACGGCGTGCTGTCGGGCCTGGTGCCGGAGTCGGTGCCGGAGCGCCGCGTGGTCGTGGTGCCCGCGCTGCGCCGGGACCGGGACGAAGAGGCGGCGTGGGTGACCGCGCTGGCCCGCCTGCACGTGACGGGCGTGCCGGTGGACTGGTCCGCGGTGTTCGCCGGGACCGGGCCGCGCCCGGTGCCGCTGCCGACGTACCCGTTCCAGCACGAGCGGTTCTGGCCGACGCGGACGAGTGCCGCACCGGCCGCGGCGGGTACCGCGGGAACCCCGGCGCCGCAACGGGTTCCGGAGGCATCGCAACGGATTGCGGAGGTGCCGGAACGGTTCGCGGCGCTGCCGGAGCGCAAGCGCGTCCCGTTCCTGCTGGAGCTGGTGCGCGGTGCGGCTGCCGAGGTCCTGGGGCATCGCGACGTTGATCGGGTGGGTGCGGACCGGGTGTTCAAGGAAGCGGGGTTCGAGTCGCTGACCGGGGTGGAGCTGCGGGATCGGCTGGGCGCGGCGACGGGCTTGCGGTTGCCGACGTCGCTGGCGTTCGACCGCCCCACGCCGCGCGCGGTGGCCGAGCACCTGTCCGGGTTGCTCGCCGCGGAGCTGCCGACGACGGATCTGCCGACGACGGACCTGACCGCCGAACTGGCCGACTGGGAGCGCCGCCTCGACGAGGCCCCCGCCGACCCGGCGGAGCGGGAACGCCTGGCGGCCCACCTGGACCGCCTCGCCACCCGCCTCCGCGGAGCCATGCCGAACGGCACCGCCCACGACGACCTGGCCGACGACGACATAGCCGAAGCCCCCCTCGACCGCCTCCTCGACCTCATAGACGAAGAGTTCGTCGCCTGACCCGCCGCCCCCGTCCCTCCTGTCAGCGGCGAAGCCGCTGAGCAGCGACCACCAAAGCAGCAGGACCACCCGCGGGTTCTCAGCGTTCTCCTCGCGAGGACAGCGTTTTCTCCTGTGGCGGAGCCACCGGTGAAAACGATCCCGCAGCGAGGAGGGCGCTGAGGTTCCGCCACTGGACCCGCTAAGCACGACGAGTCCGGAGATTGCCGAGAGAAGGACTGACCGGTGCAGGATGAGCAGCAGGGCAAAGTCGTCGATTACTTGCGGCGAGTCACCGGCGACCTGCGGCACGCGCGCAGGCGCATCGAGGAGCTGGAGGCGCGGGACCGCGAGCCGGTGGCGGTCGTCGGCATGGCGTGCCGCTTCCCGGGCGGGGTGCGGTCGCCGGAGGACCTGTGGGACCTGGTGTCGGCGGGCGCGGATGCGGTGTCGGACTTCCCGGCGGACCGAGGCTGGGACCTGGCGGCGTTGCGCCGGGACTGCGCCACGTCCGCGGGCGGTTTCCTGGACGATGCGGCCGGTTTCGACGCGGAGTTCTTCGGGATCTCGCCGCGCGAGGCGCAGGCGATGGATCCGCAGCAGCGGTTGTTGCTGGAGGTGTGCTGGGAGGCGGTGGAGCGGGCCGGGATGGCTCCGGCGGCGTTGCGCGGTTCCCCGGCCGGGGTGTTCGTCGGCTCGTACCACTGGGGTCGTTCGCAGGCCGCGGCGGAGGACTTGCGCGGGCACACGATGACGGGCACTGCGGCGAGCGTGCTGTCGGGCAGGCTCGCGTACGCGCTGGGCTTGGAGGGCCCGGCGTTGACGGTGGACACGGCGTGTTCGTCGTCGCTGGTGGCGTTGCACTTGGCGGCGCGGTCGCTGCGGGCGGCGGAGTCGTCGCTGGCGATCGTCGGCGGTGTGACGGTGCTGTCGGACCCGTCGTTGTTCGTGGAGTTCAGCAGGCAGGGCGGGTTGTCGGCGGACGGCCGGTGCAAGGCCTTCTCGGCGGACGCGGACGGCACGGGCTGGGCGGAGGGCGCCGGCGTGCTCGTGCTGCAGCGGCTCGCGGACGCGCAGCGGGACGGGCGCGAGGTGCTGGCGGTGCTGCGCGGCAGCGCGGTGAACCAGGACGGCGCGTCGAACGGCTTGACGGCGCCGAACGGGCCCGCGCAGCGGCGGGTGATCGAGCGGGCGCTGGCCAGCGCCGGACTGGAACCGTCCGATGTGGACGCTGTGGAGGCGCACGGCACGGGGACGTCCCTGGGCGATCCGATCGAGGCGCAGGCGTTGCTGGAGGCGTACGGGACGGGCCGGGACCGGCCGTTGTGGCTGGGTTCGCTGAAGTCGAACATCGGGCACGCGCAGGCGGCGGCCGGGGTCGGCGGCGTGATCAAGGTGGTGCAGGCGATGCGCCACGGGATGCTGCCGCGCACGTTGCACGCGGCGGAGCCGTCGCCGCACGTGGACTGGAGCGCCGGTTCGCTGCGCCTGCTGACCGAGCAGGTGGACTGGCCGGGCGCCACCGATCGGCCGCGGCGAGCCGCGGTGTCCTCGTTCGGGGTGAGCGGCACCAACGCGCACGCGGTGCTGGAGGAGGCGCCGCCGGCCGCCGAGTCCGAAGCCGAGTCCGAGACCGAGACCGAAGCCGCGGCCGAAGCCTCGGCCGAGTCCGAAGCCGGGGCCGACGCCGTGGCACCGGTTCCGGGCGGCGCGGTCCCGTGGGTGCTGTCCGCCCGCACCGAGCAGGCGTTGCGCGCGCAGGCGGGTCGGCTCGCCGAGCACCTCGCGCGGCACGCCGCGGATCCGGTGGACGTGGGGCATTCGCTGTGGCGCACCCGCTCGTCGTTCGAGCACCGCGCGGTGGTGCTCGGCGCGGACGGGGAGCGGCTGGGCGCCGGAGTGCGCGCGCTCGCCGCGGACGCCCCGGACGCGTCGGTGCTGCGGGGCGTCGCGGATGTCGACGGCGGTGTCGTGTTCGCCTTCCCCGGGCAGGGTTCGGCGTGGGCCGGGATGGGCCGCGCGCTGCTGGACGAGTCGCCGGTGTTCGCGGCGCGCGTCGCCGAGTGCGAGGCGGTGTTCGCCGAGTTCGTGGACTGGTCGGTGACCGCGGTGCTGCGCGGCGCGGACGGTGCGCCGTCGCTGGAGCGGGACGAGGTGCAGCAGCCCGCGACGTTCGCGGTGATGGTGGCGCTGGCGGAGTTGTGGCGGTCCCGCGGCGTCGAACCGGATGCGGTGGTGGGTCATTCGCAGGGCGAGATCGCGGCCGCGGTGGTGGCGGGGGCGCTGTCGCTGCGGGACGGCGCGCAGCTGGTCGCGCGGCGCGGGCGGATCATCGGCGAGCGGCTGGCGGGCACCGGCGGCCTGCTGTCGGTGGCGTTGCCGCGGGAGGCGGTGCAGCGGCGGATCGAGGGCCGGGAGCTCGCGCTGGCCGCGGTGAACGGTCCCGCGTCGGTGGCGGTGTCCGGCGCGGAGGCCGAGCTGGACGCGCTGGCGGCGGAACTGGCGGCGGAGGACGTGCGGGTCCGCCGGGTCTCGATGGACTACCCGTCGCATTCGGCGCACGTGGAGCCGTTGCGGGAGGAGCTGCTCGCCGCGTTCGCGGGCATCACCCCGCGGGTGCCGCAGGTGCCGTTCCGGTCCACCGTCACCGGCGAGTGGTGCACCGAGGCGGTCACCGATCCGGAGTACTGGTACCGGAACATGCGCAGCGCGGTGCTGTTCGCCCCGGCCGTGGAAGCCTTGCTGGAGCAGGGATCCCGGGTGTTCGTGGAGGTCGGCGCGCACCCGGTGCTGACCTCCGGCGTGCAGGAGCTGATCGAGCGGCGCGAGGTGCCCGCGGTGGCCGTCGGCACGCTGCGGCGCGACGACGGCGGCCTGGACCGGTTCCGGACCGCGGCTGCGGAGCTGTCCGTCCGCGGCGTCGCGGTGGACTGGTCGCGGGAGCTGGCGGGCGGCCGCGTGGTGGAGCTGCCGACGTACGCGTTCCAGCACCAGCGGTTCTGGACCGAGCCGTCGCGGGCGGGCGACCCGGCGGACGCGGAGTTCTGGGCGGCGGTGGAGCAGCAGGACGCGCGGGCGTTGACCGCGCAGGTCAACGTGGACGAGGCGGCGCTGGCCGCGGTGCTGCCCGCGCTGTCGTCGTGGCGGGAGCGGCGCCGCGCGGCGTCGGCGGCCGACGAGTGGCGCTACGAGGTGACCTGGACGCCGGTCGGCGACCTGGACGGGGCACCGGCCGGGCGCTGGCTGCTGGTCGGCACCGGCGTCGGCAGCGGCAGCGACGGCACCGGCAGCGACGGCACCGACGGAACCGGTGGCGACGGCACCGACGAGGTGGCGGACGCGCTGGCCGGGCAGGGCGTCGACGTGGTGCGGCTGGAACTCGACGAGTCCCACGTGGACAGAGCGGTGCTGGCGGCGGAGCTCGCCGGTGCGGGCGAGTTCGCGGGCGTCCTCTCCACCCTCGCCCACCACGAGGAACCCGGGGCGCGGTACCCGGACCTGCCGTTGGGGCTGGCGCTGACCGTGTCACTGGTGCAGGCCCTCGGCGACGCGGGAATCGATGCTCCGATGTGGACGGTGACCCGAGGCGCGGTGGCCGCGACCGCGGCGGACCCGGTGCCGAACCCGGTGCAGGCGCAGGTGCTGGGCGTGTCCTGGACGGCCGCGCTGGAGCACCCGCAGCGCTGGGGCGGCACCGTGGACCTGCCGGAACCGGACGAGCGGACCGCGCCCCCGCTGGCCGCGGTGCTCGCCGGTGCCTCCGGCGAGGACCAGCTGGCGATCCGGGAGGGCGCGGTGCTGGCCCGCCGCGTGGTGCGCGCCGCCGCGCCGCGCCCGGTGCGCAGCTGGGAACCGCGCGGCACCGTGCTGGTCACCGGTGGCACCGGCGCGATCGGGCCGGACCTGGCGCGCTGGCTCGCGGAGCAGGGCGCGGCGCGCATCGTGCTCACCTCGCGGCGCGGACCCGACGCCGAGGGCGTGCCGGAGCTGGTCGCGGAACTGGCCGAGCTCGGCACCGAGGTCACCGTCGAGTCCTGCGACGTGGCCGACCGGGACGCGCTCGCCGCGCTGCTGGACCGGCTCGCCGCGGCGGGCCACGAGATCCGCACCGCGGTGCACGCGGCCGTCACCATCGAACTGGGCGCGCTCGACGGGCTCGACCTGGAGTCGGTGCAGCGGGTGGTGCGCGCCAAGGTCTCCGGAGCGCGGCACCTCGACGAGCTGCTGGGCGCCGACCTCGACGCGTTCGTGCTGTACTCCTCGATCGCCGGGATGTGGGGCAGCGGGGCGCACGCCGCCTACGCGGCCGGGAACGCGTACCTGGCGGCGCTGGCGCAGCAGCGGCGCGCCCGCGGGCTGCCCGCCACCTCGCTGCACTGGGGCAAGTGGCCGGACTCCCCGGAGCTGGCCGCCGCCGACCGGCACGGGGCGCGCCGCAGCGGGCTGCGCATCCTCGAACCCGCCACCGCGTTCACCGCGCTGCGCCGCGCCCTGGACGAGGACGCCGGAGTGCTGGCGCTGACCGACGTGGACTGGGCCGAGTACCACCAGGTGTTCACCGCGGCCCGCCCCAGCACGCTGTTCGACGACATCCCCGAGGTGCGGGACCGCGCCGACGCCCCCGCGGCGACCGGCGGGTTCGCCGACCGGCTGCGCGGGTTGCCCGCGGCCGAGCGGGCCGCGGAACTGCTGGACCTGGTGCGCGCCGAGGCGAGCGCCGCGCTCGGCGGCTCGGGCGGCCTCGCCGACCGGCGCGCGTTCCGCGAGGTCGGCTTCGACTCGGTGACCACCGTGGAGCTGCGGAACCGGCTGGTGCGCGCCACCGGACTCGCACTGCCGACCACCGTCGTGTTCGACCACCCGTCGCCCGCCGCGCTCGCCGAGCACCTCGCCACCCGGTTCGACGGTGGAGCCCGGACCCGCACCGAGGTGCGCGGGTCGGCGGACGAACCGATCGCGATCATCGGCACCGGTTGCCGGCTCCCCGGCGGTGTCACCGGCCCCGACGAGCTGTGGCGCCTGGTGCGCGACGGCGTCGACGCGATCGGGCAGGCGCCGCAGGACCGGGGCTGGGACCTCGCCGAGCGCTACGACCCCGACCCGCAGCGGGCCGGGCGCACCTACTCGCTGCTCGGCGGATTCCTGCACGATCCGGCGGGGTTCGACGCCGAGTTCTTCGGCATCTCCCCGCGCGAGGCGCAGGCGATGGACCCGCAGCAGCGGCTGCTGCTGGAAACCGGCTGGGAGGCGCTGGAACGCGCCGGGATCGACCCGGAGTCGCTGCGCGGCACGGCCACCGGCACCTTCGTCGGCGCCACCCACCAGGGCTACAGCGCGAGCACCTTCGGCATCGACGACGGCACCGAAGGCCAGTACATCACCGGCGCCGCCGCGAGCGTGCTCTCCGGGCGGCTCGCCTACCTGCTCGGCTTGGAGGGCCCGGCGCTGACCGTGGACACCGCGTGCTCGGCGTCGCTGGTGGCGCTGCACCTGGCGTGCCGCTCGCTGCGCTCCGGGGAGAGCTCGCTGGCGCTGGCCGCCGGGTCGACCGTGATGGCCGGTCCGCAGGACTTCCTCGGGTTCAGCCGGTTGGGCGTGCTGGCCGCGGACGGGCGCTGCAAGGCGTTCGCGGCGGGCGCCGACGGGATGAGCCTCGCCGAAGGCGTCGGCGTCCTCGTGCTGGAACGGCTGTCCGACGCGCGCCGCAACGGGCACCCGGTGCTGGCGGTGGTGCGCGGTTCCGCGACGAACCAGGACGGCGCCTCCAACGGGCTGACCGCCCCGAACGGGCCCGCGCAGGAGCGGGTGATCCGCGCCGCGCTCGCCGACGCGGGGCTCGAACCGTCCGAAGTGGACGCGGTCGAGGCGCACGGCACCGGCACCGCCCTGGGCGATCCGATCGAGGCGCAGGCCGTGCTCGCCACCTACGGCGCGGACGAGCGGGAATCGCCGCTGTGGCTGGGATCGCTGAAGACGAACATCGGGCACTCGCAGGCCACCGCGGGCATCGCGGGCGTGCTCAAGGTGGTGGAGGCGATGCGGCACGGCGTGCTGCCGCGCACCCTGCACGCCGCCGAACCGACCGAGCACGTCGACTGGTCCGCGGGCCGGGTGCGGCTGCTCACCGACGAGGTCGAGTGGAATCCGGGACGGCCGCGGCGGGCCGGCGTGTCCGCGTTCGGCATCAGCGGCACCAACGCGCACGTCGTCCTGGAGCAGGCCCCGGACGAACCCGCCGCCGAACGGGACGAACCCGGCGGCAGGGACGGGATCGTGCCGTGGGTGCTGTCGGCGAAGTCCGAGCCCGCGCTGCGCGAGCAGGCCACCCGGCTCGCCGCGATCGCGCCCGGCACCGCCCCGGCGGAACTCGCCTGGTCGCTGCTGACGACCCGCGCCCGGTTCGAGCACCGCGCGGTCGTGCTCGGCGCGGACACCGCCGAACTCACCGCGGGGCTGGACGCGATCGCCACCGGTGGCGCCGGGGACGCGGTGCGCGGCAGCGACGTCAGCGGACCCGGCCCGGTGTTCGTCTACCCGGGGCAGGGGTCGCAGTGGCGCGGCATGGGCCGCGACCTGCTCGCCACCTCCGCGGTGTTCGCGGCCGCCGTCGACGAGTGCGCGCGAGCGCTCGCACCGCACGTGGACTGGTCGCTGCGCGAAGTGCTGGACGGCACCGCCGACCCGGAGCTGGCCGAGCGGGTCGACGTGGTGCAGCCCGCGCTGTTCGCCACCATGATCGCGCTCACCGAGCTGTGGCGGTCCCACGGCTGCACGCCGTCCGCGGTGATCGGGCACTCCCAGGGCGAGATCGCCGCGGCCTGCGCGGCGGGCGCGCTGTCCCTGCCGGACGCGGCGCGGGTCGTGGCGCTGCGCAGCAAGGCGCTGCTGGCGCTGGCCGGGCAGGGCGGCATGGTGTCGCTCGCCGTGTCCGCGGAACGCGCCACCGAGCTGCTCGAACCGTGGGCGGAGCGGGTGTCGCTGGCCGTGGTCAACGGGCCCTCCTCGGTGGTGGTGTCCGGCGAACCCGACGCGCTGGAGGAGCTCCTCGCCGAGTGCGGGCGCCGCGAGATCCGCGCCCGGAAGGTCAACGTGGACTACGCCTCGCACGGCCCGCACGTCGAGCAGGTGCGCGCGGAGCTGGCCGAGGTGCTGGCCCCGATCACCCCGCGCCCGGCGGCGATCCCGTTCTACTCGACCGTCACCGGGCAGCGGCTGGACACCACCGACCTGGACGCCGACTACTGGTTCGCGAACCTGCGCCGCACCGTGCGGATGGCCGAGGCGACGCGCGCGCTGCTGGCCGACGGCCGCCGCGCGTTCGTCGAGATCAGCCCGCACCCGGTGCTGGCCGCGGCCGTCGAGGAGACGATCGAGGACGCCTGCCCGGACCCGGCGGTGGTCCTCGGCACGCTGCGCCGCGACGACGGCGGGCCGCGCCGGTTCCTGCGCTCGCTGGCGGAGGCGCACGTGCACGGCGTCGGCGTGGACTGGACGGGCGTGCTCACCGGCGCGCCCGCGCGGCCCGTGCCGCTGCCGACCTACCCGTTCCAGCACCGCCCGTACTGGTGGTCCCGGCGCCCGGAACGCGGCGGTGCGCCCGATTCGGCGTTCTGGGAGCTCGTCGACCGCGGCGACCCGGACGCGCTGTCCGCGGAGCTCGGCGTGGACGGCGCCGCGGTGCTGCCCGCTCTCGCGGGCTGGCGGGAGCGGTCCCGGCACCGCGCCGAGGTGGAGCGGCTGCGCTACCGGATCGGCTGGACCCGGCTGCCCGCGGCGGACCCCGCGGGTCCCCGGCTGGTGGTGGTGCCGGAGGTGGCGGACGAGTGGACCTCGACCGTGCTCGACTCGCTCGGACCGGACGTCGAGGTGCTCCGCACCGGCGCGGCCGAGCGCGGCGAGCTCGCCGCCGAACTGCGCGCCGCCACCGCGGGCCGCGAGTTCCGCTCGGTGCTGTCCCTGCTGGTCGCGGCCGCGGACGACCCGGTGGGCACCGCGCTGCTGCAGGTGCAGGCCTTCGCCGATGCCGGACCGGACGCGCCGCTGTGGTGCGCGACCCGGGCCGCGGTATCCGTGACCGGCGAGGACGTGCGCCCCGAGCAGACCGCCGCCTGGGGCCTGGGCCGGGTGGCCGCGCTGGAGCTCCCGGACCGGTGGGGCGGCCTGCTCGACCTGCCCGCGGAACTCGACGCGGCGACCGCCCGGCTGCTGCCCACCGCGGCGGCCGGGACCGAGGACCAGGTGGCGCTGCGCGACGGCGCCGCGCACGGCCGCCGGTTGCTGCGCCCCGCGCCCGCCACCGGCGGCGGATTCCGCACCGCCGGAACCGCGCTGATCACCGGCGGCACCGGCGGCGTCGGCGCCCGCGTCGCGAAGTGGGCCGTGGAGCGCGGTGCCGAGCACGTGGTGCTCGCCGGTCGCCGCGGCCCCGACGCGCCCGGCGCGGACCGGCTCGCCGCCGAACTGCGAGAGCTGGGCGCGCGGGTCACCGTCGCCGCCTGCGACGTCAGCGACCGGGACGCGCTGGGGAAGCTGCTGGCCGAGGTCGGCGAGCTCGGCTCGGTGTTCCACGCCGCCGGGATCGCCGACGGCGACGCGCCGGTGCTCGAACTCACCGGGGCGCGGCTCGCCGAACTGCTGCGCGCCAAGCGGGACGCGGCGCGGCACCTGCACGAGCTCACCGCCGGGCACCCGCTGGACGCGTTCGTGCTGTTCTCCTCCGGTGCCGCCGCCTGGGGCAGCGGCGGGCAACCGGGGTACGCGGCGGCGAACGCCTTCCTCGACGGCCTGGCCGAGCACCGCCGCGCGCACGGGCTGCCCGCCACCGCGGTGGCCTGGGGCACCTGGGGCGAGGCGGGCATGGCGGCCGACGAGGCGGTGGGCGACCGGCTGCGCCGCCAAGGCGTGCCCGCGATGAGCTCGGACGCCGCCCTCGGCGGACTCGACCAGTCCATCGTGGACGGTGTCGCGACGGTGGTGATCTCCGCGCTGGACTGGGAGAAGTTCGCACCCGGATTCACCGCCTCCCGGCCGAGCCCGCTGCTGGCGGAGCTCCCCGAAGCCCGCGCGGTGCTCGACGCCGAACCCGAGACCGCCGGCTCCGGGGGACTGCGGGACCGGCTGCACGGCCTGCCCGCCGCCGAACGCGCCAAGGCGCTGCTGGAGGTGGTGCGCGGGGAAGCCGCCGCCACCCTCGGCCACGACGGGGCGTCCGACGTGCCCGCGTCCCGCGCGTTCAAGGACGTCGGCTTCGACTCGGTGACCGCGGTGGAGCTGCGCAACCGGCTGCGCACCGCCACCGGGCTGCCGCTGCCCGCGGCGCTGGTGTTCGACCACCCGACCCCGTCGGCGCTGGCCGCGCACCTGGCCGCCGAGCTGTTCGGCGACGCCGCGGACCGGCCGGACGATCCGGACGACCGCATCCGCGAGGTCCTCAGCACCATCCCGCTCGGCAGGCTGCGCCAAGCGGGCCTGCTGGACATGGTGCTGCGGCTGGCCGAGGACGACCCGGATCCCGCCGCGGACGAACCCGCCGCGGCCGCGGACTCCATCGACGACATGGACGCCGAGAGCCTGCTGCGGCTGGCGACCGGCACCAGCGAGTGAACGGGGAGACCGGGATGACCGACTCCAACGCCCAGTACGTCGAAGCGCTGCGCTCCTCGCTGAAGGAGATCGAGCGGCTGCGCGAGCAGAACCAGCGGCTGGTGTCCGCGGCGGCCGAGCCGATCGCCGTCGTCGGCATCGGCTGCCGGTTCCCCGGCGGCGTCGGCACCCCCGAGCAGCTGTGGGACCTCGTCGCGGCCGAACGCGACGCGATCGGGCCGTTCCCCGCCGACCGCGGCTGGGACCTGGAGCGGCTGCGCGGTGGCGGACCCGGTTCCAGCCTCGCGCTCGAAGGCGGCTTCCTCGACGGCATGGCCGAGTTCGACGCCGAGTTCTTCGGCATCTCCCCGCGCGAGGCCGTCGCGATGGACCCGCAGCAGCGGCTGCTGCTGGAGACCGCGTGGGAGGCGCTGGAGCGCGCCGGGATCGACCCGTCGGTGCTGCGCGGCTCGGCGACGGGCGTGTTCACCGGCACCACCGGCCAGGACTACGGCAAGGTCCTGGACGCCTCGGACGAGGACGTGGAGGTGTACTCCACGACCGGGCACGCGGCGTGCGTGCTGTCCGGGCGGCTGTCCTACCTGCTGGGCCTGGAGGGCCCGGCGATCACGGTGGACACCGGCTGCTCGTCCTCGCTGGTGGCGCTGCACCAGGCGGTGCAGGCGCTGCGCGCGGGGGAGTGCTCGCTGGCGCTGACCGGCGGCGCCTCGGTGATGGCGACCCCGGGACCGTTCACCTCGTTCACCGCGCAGCACGGCCTGGCCGCCGACGGCCGGTGCAAGCCGTTCGCGGCGGGCGCGGACGGCACCGGCTGGGGCGAAGGCTCCGGTGTGCTGGTGCTGGAGCGGTTGTCCGACGCCCGGCGGCACGGCCGCGAGGTGCTGGCGGTGGTGCGCGGCAGCGCCGTCAACCAGGACGGCGGCTCGAACGGGCTGACCGCGCCGAACGGGCCCTCGCAGCAGCGCGTCATCCGCGCGGCGCTGGAGAACGCGCGGCTCGCACCGTCCGATGTGGACGTGGTGGAGGCGCACGGCACCGGCACCTCGCTGGGCGATCCGATCGAGGCGCAGGCGCTGCTGGCGACCTACGGGCAGGACCGGGACGAACCGCTGTGGCTGGGCTCGGTGAAGTCGAACATCGGCCACACCCAGGCCGCCGCGGGCGTCGCCGGAGTGATCAAGATGGTGCTCGCGATGCGGCACGGGGTGCTGCCGCGCAGCCTGCACGCCGATGCGCCGTCCGAGGACGTGGACTGGTCCGCGGGCGAGGTCCGGCTGCTCACCGAACGCCGGGACTGGCCGGAGCAGGACCGGGTGCGGCGCGCGGGCGTGTCGTCCTTCGGCATCAGCGGCACCAACGCGCACGTCGTCGTCGAGCAGGCACCGCCGGTCGAGGTCGCCCCGCGCGAGCTACAGGTGGTGCCCGGCGCGGTGGCGCTGCCGGTGTCCGCCCGCGATCCGGAGGCGCTGGCCGCGCAGCTGGACCGGCTCGACGCGCACCTCGCCGCGCACCCCGACCTGGAACCGCTGGACGTGGCGCTGACCCTGGCCTCGGCGCGGTCCGCGTTCGAGCACCGCGCGGTGCGGCTCGCCGGACCCGACGGCACCGCCGTCGTCGCGGACGGCGCAGCGGCACCGGAGTGCCCGTCCGCGTTCCTGTTCGCCGGGCAGGGTTCGCAGCGGCTCGGGATGGGCCGCGAGCTGCACGCCCGGTTCCCGGTGTTCGCGGCGGCGTTCGACGAGGTCCTCGCCGAGCTCGACCCGCACCTGCCGCGGCCGCTGCGCGAGGTGATGTGGGGCGAGGACGCGGACGTGCTGCAGCGCACCGAGTTCGCGCAGCCCGCGCTGTTCGCCGTCGAGGTCGCGCTGTTCCGGCTGCTGGCGAGCCACGGCGTGCACCCGGACCACCTGGTGGGCCACTCGATCGGCGAGATCGCCGCCGCGCACGTCGCCGGCGTGCTCTCGCTCGCCGACGCCGCGACCCTCGTCGCCGCGCGCGGCCGGGTGCTGCAGGCGCTGCCCGCCGGGGGCGGGATGCTCGCGGTGCAGGCCACCGAGGACGAGGTCGTGGCCGTGTTGGCCGACCACGCGGGCATGGCCGAGCAGGTGGGCATCGCCGCGATCAACGGGCCCGACTCGCTGGTGCTCTCCGGCGACGCCGCGCGGCTGGACGAGCTCGCCGAGCGCTGGGCGCGGGACGGGCGCCGGACGACGCGGCTGCCGGTCAGCCACGCGTTCCACTCGCCGCTGATGGAACCGGCGCTCGCGGAGTTCCGGGCCGTGGTGGCCGGGCTGAACTTCGGCACCCCGCGGCTGCCGATCACCTCCACCCGCACCGGTACCGCCGACGCCGACTTCGGGGACGTCGAGCACTGGGTGCGGCACGTGCGCGAACCGGTCCGGTTCGCCGACGCCGTCCGCGTGCTGGGCGAGCGCGGCGTGCGGGCCTGCCTGGAACTGGGCCCGGACGGCACGCTGTCCGCGCTGGCCGCTCGGCTGCTGCCGGACGCGGTGGCGGTGCCGCTGCTGCGCGCCGACCGCGACGAGGAACGCACCGCGCTGACCGCGCTGGCCCGCGCGCACGTGGCCGGCGTGCCGGTGGACTGGGCGGCGGTGCTGGACGGCACCGGGGCCCGCCGGGTGGACCTGCCGACCTACCCGTTCCAGCGCCGCCGCTTCTGGCCCACGACCTCCCGGACCCGCGGTGGTGACGCGCCCGCCGCGGGTCCGGGATCCCACCCGCTGCTGGGCTCCAGGGTGGAGCTCGCCGGTGGTGACGAGGTGCTGTTCGACTCGGTGCTGTCGGTGGCGGCGCAGCCGTGGCTGGCCGGGCACGTCGTCGGCGGCCGGATCCTGCTGCCGGGCACCGCGTTCCTGGAGCTGGCGCTGCGCGCGGCGGACGAGACCGGGTGCGCGGGAGTGGCCGAGCTGGCGCTGGCGGCGCCGCTGGTGCTGCCCGCCGACGGCGGGGTCCGGGTGCAGGTGCGGGTGGCCGCGCCGGACGCGGACGGCCGCCGCCCCGCGGACGTGTTCGCCCGCGCCGATGAGGACTCCCCGTGGACCCGGCACGCCACCGGAGTGCTCGGCGCGGCCGCGGACACCGGGGTGCCGCTGACCGAGTGGCCGCCCGCGGCGGAACCGGTGGCCCTGGACGGGGCGTACGAGCGGCTCGCGGAGCTCGGCTTCGACTACGGTCCCGCGTTCCGCGGGCTGCACCGGGCGTGGCGCGGTGACGGCGAGGTGTTCGTCGAGGTCGCGCTGCCGTCCGATGTGGACGCCGGCGAGTTCGGCCTGCACCCGGCGCTGCTGGACGCGGTGCAGCAGGCGGCCGCGTTCGCCGATCTCGGGCCGATCAGCAGGGGCGGGCTGCCGTTCGCCTGGGAAGGCGGGGCGCTGCACGCCACCGGGGCGTCCGCGGTGCGCGCCCGGCTCGCCCGCGCGGGTGAGGACGCCGTGTCGGTGGTCGTCGCGGACGCGCAGGGCGCACCCGTCGCCACCGTCGATTCCCTGCTGGCGCGGGAGGTTCCCGCCGCGGGCGTCGGTGCCGCCGCCACCGCGCGCGAAGCGCTGTTCCGGCTCGACCACGAGCCGATCCAGGTCGAGGAACGGCCGGAGCGGGTGACCGCGCTGGCACCGATCGGCGCCGCGTGGGACCTGGCGGGCCTGCTCGGCGCGCCGGAGGCCGCCGACCTCGCCGCGCTCGCCGACGAGCCGGGGCCGGTCGTGGTCCCGGTGCGCGGCGGACCGGACCTGGCGGCGTCCGCGCACGAGCTCACCGCGGCCGCGCTGGCGCTGGTCCAGGACTGGCTCGGCCGGTTCGCGGACGCCCGGCTGCTGTTCGCCACCGCCGATGCCGCGACCGACCCGGCGGCGGCCGCGGTGCACGGCCTGGTCCGCGTCGCGGCGTCGGAGCACCCGGGCCGGTTCGGCCTGCTCGTGCTCGACGATCCGGAGCCGGACGCGCTGGCCGCCGCGATGGCGACCGCGGAACCGGACGTGCTGGTGCGCGGTGACCGGGTGCTCGCGGCCCGGCTGGCCCGCGCCGACGTGCCCGCCGAACCGGCCACCTGGGACCCGGACGGCACCGTGCTCATCACCGGCGGCACCGGTGGCATCGGCGCTGAGCTGGCCCGGCACCTGGTGCGGGAGCGCGGCGTGCGGCACCTGCTGCTGCTGAGCCGCCGTGGGCTCGACGCCGCGGGCGCCCCGGAACTGGCCGCCGACCTGCGCGAACTCGGCGCCGAGGTCGAGGTGGCGGCCTGCGACGCGGCCGATCGCGCGGCGCTGGTCGAGGTGCTGGCCGGGATTCCCGAACCGCACCCGCTGCGGGCCGTGGTGCACGCCGCGGGCGTCGTCGACGACGGCGTGGTGGATGCGCTCGACGCGGAGCGGCTGGCGGCGGTGCTGCGGCCGAAGGTGGACGCGGCCTGGCACCTGCACGAGCTCACCGGTGACCTGGACGCGTTCGTGCTGTTCTCCTCGGTGGCGGCCGCGTTCGGCAGCGCCGGGCAGGGCAACTACGCCGCGGGCAACGCGTTCCTGGACGCGCTGGCCCGGCACCGGCGCGCCGCCGGACTGCCCGCGACCGCGCCCGCCTGGGGGCCGTGGACCCAGGACGTGGGCATGACCGGCGCGCTCGGCGACGGCGAGGTGGCGCGGCTGGCCCGCTCCGGGATGCCGCCGCTGGGCGTCGCCGAGGGGCTCGCGCTGTTCGACGCGGCCGTCGCGGGCGCGGACCCGGCGCCGTTGACCGTGCGCCTGGACCTCGCGGGCCTGCGCTCGCGCGGGGAGGTCGCGCCGTTGCTGCGCGGCCTGATCCGCACTCCCGGCCGTCGCACCCGCGCGGCGGGTGGCGCGTCGAGCGGGATCACCTCCCGGCTCACCGGTCTGTCCGAAGTGGAACGCCGGGAGGCGCTGCTGGAGCTGGTGCGCGGCCGGGTCGCCGTGGTGCTCGGGCACTCCGGCGCGTCCGCGGTGCCCGCGAACAGGCGGTTCCAGGACCTCGGCTTCGACTCGCTGACCGCGGTGGAGCTGCGCAACGGGCTCGGCGCCGACACCGGGATGCGGCTGCCCGCCACGCTCGTGTTCGACCACCCCACCCCGGAGGCGCTCGCGGGGTTCCTGCACGACGAGCTGTTCGGCGCCGAAACCGACGTGCTCGCCCCCGTGCCCGTCAAGTCCGATGTGGACGATCCGGTGGTGATCGTCGGCATGGCCTGCCGCTACCCGGGCGGGGTGTCCTCGCCGGAGGACCTGTGGCGGCTGGTGTCCGACGGCGCCGACGGCATCACCGGGTTCCCCGCGAACCGCGGCTGGGACCTCGACCGGCTCTACGACCCGGACCCGGACGTGCCGGGCCGCACCCACGTGCGCGCGGGCGGCTTCCTGCACGAGGCGGCCGAGTTCGACCCCGCCCTGTTCGGCATGAGCCCGCGCGAGGCGCTGGCCACCGACTCGCAGCAGCGGCTGCTGCTGGAGACCTCCTGGGAAGCCCTCGAACGGGCCGGGCTGGACCCGATCTCGTTGCGCGGCAGCGGAACCGGCGTGTTCGCCGGGGTGATGTACAACGACTACGGCACGCTGCTGCCCGGCGCCGAATTCGAAGCGCACCGCGCCAACGGCAGCGCGCCCAGCGTCGCCTCCGGCCGCGTCGCCTACACCTTCGGTTTCGAAGGGCCGGCCGTCACCGTCGACACCGCGTGCTCCTCCTCGCTGGTGGCGATGCACTGGGCCGCGCAGGCGCTGCGCAGCGGGGAGTGCTCGCTGGCGCTGGCCGGGGGCGTCACCGTGATGTCCACGCCCGGCACCTTCATCGATTTCTCCCGGCAGCGCGGCCTCGCCGCCGACGGCCGGTGCAAGGCGTTCTCGGCTGCGGCCGACGGGGTCGGCTGGGCCGAGGGCGTCGGGATGCTGGTGCTGGAGCGCAAGTCCGACGCGGAACGCCACGGGCACGAGATCCTCGCGGTGCTGCGCGGGAGCGCGGTGAACCAGGACGGGGCCTCGAACGGGCTCACCGCGCCGAACGGTCCCTCGCAGCAGCGGGTGATCCGGCAGGCCCTCGCCGCCGCCGGACTGTCCACTTCGGACGTGGATGCGGTGGAGGCGCACGGCACCGGAACCGCGCTCGGCGACCCGATCGAAGCCCAGGCGCTGCTCGCGACCTACGGGCAGGACCGCGAGACACCGCTGTGGCTCGGCTCGGTGAAGTCGAACCTCGGGCACACCCAGGCCGCCGCGGGCGTCGCCGGCGTCATCAAGACCGTGCTCGGCATGCGACACGGCGTGCACGCCCGCAGCCTGCACGCCGAGCAGCCCAGCGGGCACGTGGACTGGGACGCGGGAGCGGTGCGGCTGCTCGCCGACGCCCGGCCCTGGCCGGCGGACGCGCACCCGCGCCGCGCCGGGGTGTCCTCGTTCGGCATCAGCGGCACCAATGCCCACGTCATCCTCGAACAGGGCCCCGGCCGGGAGGTGGCGGACCGGACCGACGAGCCCGGCGTGCAGCCCTGGGTGCTGTCCGGGCACACCCCGCAGGCCCTCCGCGCCCAGGCCGCCCGGCTGCTGGCCCGGACGCAGGCCGGGACCGGGTCCCGCGCCGACCTCGGCTACTCGCTGGCCACTGGCCGCGCCGGCCTCGAACACCGCGCCGTGCTGCTCGGCGGCGGGCCGGACGAGCTGCTCGGCGGGCTCGCCGCGCTCACCACCGGCGAACCCGCGCCGCAGGTCATCGCCGGGACCACCACCGGCGGCAAGCTCGGCGTGCTGTTCTCCGGGCAGGGCGCGCAACGCCTCGGCGCCGGACGCGAGCTGCACGCGCGGTACCCCGCGTTCGCCGCCGCCTTCGACGCGGCCACCGCCGAACTCGACCGGCACCTCGACCGGCCGCTGCGCGAGGTGCTGTGGGGCGACGACGCCGACCTGCTCGACGACACCGGGTTCGCGCAGCCCGCGCTGTTCGCCGTCGAGGTGGCTCTGTTCCGGTTGCTGGAGTCCTGGGGCGTGCGGCCGGACCACCTCGCGGGGCATTCCATCGGCGAGATCACCGCGGCGCACGTCGCGGGGGTGCTCGACCTGCCCGACGCCGCCCGGCTCGTCGGCGCCCGCGCCCGGCTGATGCGGGCGCTGCCCCCGGGTGGCGCCATGATCGCCGTGCAGGCCACCGAGGACGAGGTGCTGCCGCTGCTGGACGAGCGCGCCGACCTCGCCGCGATCAACGCGCCCGGCTCGGTCGTGCTCTCCGGCGACGCCGACGCCGTCGCCGAGCTCGCGGGCCGGTTCGCCGCCGACGGGCGCCGCACCCACCGGCTGCGCGTCTCGCACGCCTTCCACTCACCGCTGGTGGAACCGGTGCTCGACGACTTCGCCGCCGAACTCGCCGAGCTCACCTTCCACGCCCCGCGGCTGCCGATCATCTCCAACGTCACCGGCGCCCTCGCCGGACCCGAGATCGCCACCCCCGAGTACTGGGTGCGGCACGTCCGCGGCTGCGTCCGGTTCGCCGACGGGGTGCGGACCATGCACGAGCACGGGGTGCGCACCTTCCTGGAAGCCGGACCGGACGCGGCGCTCACCCCGCTCGTCAGCGAGGGCCTCACCGACCCGGACAGCGCCGCGCTGCCCGCGCTGCGCCGCGACCACGACGAGGACCGCGCCCTGCTCACCGCGCTCGCCCGGCTGCACGTCCGGGGCGTCCCGCTGGACTGGGCCGCGCTGTTCCCCGGCGCCCGCCGCGTCGAGCTGCCCACCTACGCGTTCCAGCACGAACCGTTCTGGCCCGCGCCCGCCACCGCGGCGGGCGACGCGACCTCGCTCGGGGTGCGGCCCGCGGAGCACCCGCTGCTCGGCGGCACCGTGGAGGTCGCCGACTCCGGCGACACCCTGTTCACCGGCAGGCTCTCCACCGCCGCGCAGCCGTGGCTCGCCCAGCACGCCGTGCACGGCGCGGTGCTGCTGCCCGGCACCGCCTTCCTCGAACTCGTCACCCGCGCCGGGGACGAGGTCGGCTGCAACCGCGTCGACGACCTCACCATCGGCCGCCCGCTCGCGCTGCCCGCCACCGGGGCGCTGCAGTTGCAGGTGCGGCTCGGCGTCGAGGAGGCCGGACGCCGTCCCGCCGAGGTCTACGCCCGCCCCGAAGGGGACCCGGAACTGCCGTGGACCCGGCATGCCGCGGGCACCCTCACCACCGGCGGCGACGCCGAACCCGCCGTGCTCGCCGAATGGCCGCCCGCCGGGGCGGTTCCGGTGGACCTGGACGGCTGCTACGACGCGCTCGCCGACGCCGGCTTCGAGTACGGCCCGCTGTTCCGCGGCCTGACCGCCGCCTGGCGCGTCGGCGACGAGGTGTGCGCCGAGGTGCGGCTGCCGGAGCCGGCGCTCGCCGACGCCGCCTCCTACGGGGTGCACCCCGCGCTCGCCGACGCCGCCCTGCACGCCATCGCCCAGCTCGACGGGGTGCGCCGCGGCCTGCCGTTCACCTGGGACGGGGTGTCGCTGCACGCGACCGGCGCCACCGCGCTGCGGGTGCGGATCACCCCGGTCGAACCGGACGTGGTGTCGGTGGCCGCCGCCGACGAGACCGGCGCCCCCGTCGCCTCCATCGCCGCGCTGACCCTGCGCGAACCGGAGGACGCCGCGGACGCCGCGGGCCGCGACGCGCTGTTCCGGCTGGAGTGGACGCCGATCCGCGCCGCCGCGGGCGGCGTGACCGCCACCGCCGCCGGGGCCGACCACTTCGGCGTCGGCGAAGCGCTGCGCGCCGCCGCCGTGCCCGCCGGGCAGGACGTGGTGCTGCTGCCGGTGCAACCCGCCGGTACCGGGCCCGAGGCCGCGCACGAACTCGCCCGCGACGTGCTGGACACCGTGCAGCAGCACCTCGCCGCCGACGACCCGGCGCGGCTCGTGTTCGTCACCCGCGACGCCACCACCGGCGGTGATCCGGCCGCCGCCGCGGTGTGGGGCCTGGTGCGCACCGCCGAACGCGAGCACCCCGGCCGGTTCGGGCTGCTCGACCTCGACTCGGCGACTCCCGACCCGGACCTGCTCGCCCAGGCCGTCGCCGCGGCCGAACCGCAGCTGCGGATCCGCTGCGGCGTGCTCGCCGCCGCCCGGCTCGCCCGGCTGAGCGCGCCCTCCGGGACCGCGCCCGGCTGGAACCCGGACCGGCAGGTGCTCATCACCGGCGGCACCGGCGGGCTCGGTGCCGCCGTGGCCCGGCACCTGGTGCGCGACCGCGGCGCGCGCAGGTTGCTGCTGGTCAGCAGGCGAGGTGGGGAGGCCGACGGCGTGGTGCCGCTGGTCGCCGAGCTCACCGCGATGGACGCCGACGTGCAGGTCGCCGCCTGCGACGTCGCCGACCGCGAGCAGGTGGCGCGGCTGCTGGACCGGCACGACGTGGGCGCCGTGGTGCACGCCGCGGGCGTCGTCGACGACGGCGTGGTGGATGCGCTCGACGCGGAGCGGCTGGCGGCGGTGCTGCGGCCGAAGGTGGACGCGGCCTGGCACCTGCACGAGCTCACCGGTGACCTGGACGCGTTCGTGCTGTTCTCCTCGCTGGCGGGCACCTTCGGCTCGCCCGCGCAGGGCAACTACGCGGCGGCGAACGCGTTCCTCGACGCGCTCGCCCGGCACCGGCGCACCGCGGGGCTGCCCGCGACCTCATTGGCCTGGGGACCGTGGGCGGCGGACGGCATGACCGGCGCGCTCACCGACGCCGACCGGGAGCGGATGGCCCGCTCCGGGATGCCGCCGCTGGCGGTGGAGCAGGGGCTCGCCCTGTTCGACCTGGCGGTCGGCGCGGGCGAACCGGTGGTGCTCCCCGCCCGGCTGGACCTGCCCGCGCTGCGCGCCCGCGGCGACGTGCCGAGCGTGCTGCGCGGCCTGATCCGCACCCGCACCCGGCGGGCCGGTGCCGGGACCGGGGTGGCCCGCGCGCTCGGCGACCGGCTCGCCGCGCTGCCGGAGGCCGAGCGCGCCACCGCGCTGCTCGACCTGGTGCGCGGCCAGGTCGCCACCGTGCTCGGGCATTCCGGGCCGACCGCGGTGGAGCCGCGGCGCGCCTTCCAGGAACTCGGCTTCGACTCGCTGACCGCGGTCGAGCTGCGCAACGGCATCAACGCGGCCACCGGGCTGCGGCTGCCCGCGACCGCCGTGTTCGACCACCCGAACGCCGAAGCGCTGGCCGGGTTCGTCGCCGAAGAGCTGTTCGGCGCCACCGCCGCCGCCACCCCCGACGAGGTGCTGCCGCCCGTCGTCGACGACCCCGTGGTGATCGTCGGCATGGCCTGCCGCTACCCGGGCGGGGTGTCCTCGCCGGAGGACCTGTGGCGGCTGGTGTCCGACGGCGTCGACGCGACCGGCGACTTCCCGGCCGACCGCGGCTGGAACCTGGACGAGCTGTACCACCCGGACCCCGACCACCCCGGCACCTCCTACACCCGCCGCGGCGGATTCCTGCACCGCGCGGCCGAATTCGACCCGGGCTTCTTCGGGATGAGCCCGCGGGAGGCGCTGTCCACCGACTCGCAGCAGCGGCTGCTGCTGGAGGTGTCCTGGGAAGCCGTGGAACGCGCCGGCATCGACCCGATCTCGTTGCGCGGCAGCCGGACCGGCGTGTTCGCCGGGGTGATGTACAACGACTACGGATCGCTGCTGGCGGGCACCGAGTTCGAGGGTTACCAGGGCAGCGGCAGCGCGGGCAGCGTCGCCTCCGGCCGGGTGTCCTACACGTTCGGTTTCGAGGGGCCGGCCGTCACCGTCGACACCGCGTGCTCGTCCTCGCTGGTCGGGATGCACCTGGCGGCGCAGGCGCTGCGCGCGGGGGAGTGCTCGCTGGCGCTGGCCGGGGGCGTGACGGTGATGTCCACGCCGAGCACGTTCGTCGAGTTCTCCCGGCAGCGCGGCCTGTCCCCGGACGGGCGCTGCCGCTCGTTCTCCGCCGAGGCCGACGGCGTCGGCTGGTCGGAGGGCGTGGGCGTGCTGGTGCTGGAGCGGTTGTCCGACGCGCGCAGGCACGGGCACCGGGTGCTGGCGGTGCTGCGGGGCAGTGCGGTGAACCAGGACGGGGCGTCGAACGGGCTGACCGCGCCGAACGGGCCGTCGCAGCAGCGGGTGATCCGGCAGGCCCTCGCCAGCGCCGGACTGTCCACTTCGGACGTCGATGCGGTGGAGGCGCACGGCACCGGCACGTCGCTCGGTGATCCGATCGAAGCCCAGGCGTTGCTGGCGACCTACGGGCAGGACCGGGACGTCCCGCTGTGGCTCGGCTCGATCAAGTCGAATCTCGGGCACGCCCAGGCCGCCGCCGGTGTCGCGGGCGTCATCAAGATGGTGCAGGCGATCCGGCACGGCGCCCTGCCCGCCACCCTGCACGCCGACGCGCCCTCCACCCACGTGGACTGGGAGGACGGTGCGGTGGAGCTGCTCACCGAGCGGCGCCGCTGGCCCGAGCACGACCGGCCGCGCCGCGCCGGGGTGTCCTCGTTCGGCATCAGCGGCACCAACGCGCACGTCATCCTCGAACAGGCCGAACCCGAACCGGTGCCCGCCGACCGGCCGCGGCGGGCGATCGGGGCGGTGCCGTGGGTGCTGTCGGCCCGCGGCGAACCGGCGTTGCGCGCGCAGGCCGCCCGGCTCGCCGAGCACCTGGACGTCATCCCGGGGGCCGACCCCGCCGACGTGGGTTACTCGCTGGCCACCGCGCGCACCGGGTTCGAGCACCGCGCCGTGGTGTTCGCCGACGAACCCGCCGGAACCCTGGAGGCGCTGCGCGCCGTCGCCGAAGGCAGGCCCGAGGCCGTGCACGGCCAGGTGGCCGACGGCGGGCTCGCGTTCCTGTTCGCCGGGCAGGGGTCGCAGCGGCTCGGCATGGGCCGCGAGCTGCACGCCCGCTTCCCGGCCTTCGCCGCGGCGCTCGACGCGGCCTGCGCCGAGCTCGACCCGCACCTGCCGCGCCCGCTGCGCGAGGTGATGTGGGGCGAGGACGCGGAATCGTTGCACCGCACCGAATTCGCCCAGCCCGCGCTGTTCGCGGTGGAGACCGCGCTGTTCCGCCTCGTCGAGTCCTGGGGCGTGCACCCGGACCACCTCGCCGGGCACTCCATCGGCGAGATCACCGCCGCGCACGCCGCGGGCGTGCTGTCGCTGGCCGACGCGGCGAAGCTCGTCGCCGCGCGCGGCCGGTTGATGCAGTCGCTGCCCGCGGGCGGCGTGATGAGCGCGCTGCGCGCCGCCGAAGCCGAGGTCGCCGAGCTCGTGGACGGCCGCGAGGACATCGGGATCGCCGCCGTCAACGGCCCCGACTCGGTCGTGGTCTCCGGCACCGACGCCGCGGTCGCCGAGGTGGAGCAGCGGTTCCCCGGGGCGACGCGGCTGCGCGTCTCGCACGCCTTCCACTCGCCGCTGATGCACCCGGTGCTCGCCGAATTCCGCGCCGTGGCGGAAGAACTCACCTACCACCCGGCGGCGATCCCCGTCGTGTCCGCCGTGACCGGGCGGCGGGACGAGGTGCGCGACCCCGAGCACTGGGTGCGGCACGTTCGCGAGGCGGTGCGCTTCGCCGACGCCGTGCGGGAACTGGTGACGCTGGGCGCGACGACGCTGCTGGACATCGGGCCGGACGGATCGCTGGCCGCGCTCGCGCAGCACTCGCTGGACGCGACGGCCGTCGCGGTCCCGCTGGTCCGCAAGGACCGGGCCGAGACGGATGCGGTGCGCACGGCGTTGGCCGGGCTGCACGTCCGCGGCGTCGAGCTGGACTGGGCGGCGCTGCTGCCCGGGGCGCGGCAGGTGGAGCTGCCGACCTACGCGTTCCAGCACCGCCGGTTCTGGCCGGAACCGGCCGCCGGCGGCGGGAACGTGCGCGCCGCCGGGCTCAGCTCGGCGGGGCACCCGCTGCTGGGCGCGGCGGTGGAGCGCGCCGACGAGGACGGGTTCCTGTTCACCAGCAGGTTGTCCACCGGCAGCCACCCGTGGCTGGCCGAGCACGTGGTGCGCGGTGCGGTGCTGGTGCCGGGCACCGCGTTCGCCGAGCTGGCGCTGCGCGCCGGGGACGAGGCTGGCTGCGACCGGGTGGACGAGCTGACGCTGCTCGCGCCGCTGGTGCTGCCGGAGCGGGCCGCGGTGCGGGTGCAGGTGTGGGTCGGCGCCGAGGAGGACGGGCGGCGCGGCGTCGAGGTGTACTCGCGCCCGGACGACGACGCGGACCGCGCCTGGACGCGGCACGCCACCGGCGTGCTCACCGGCGGGGGCGCGCGCGTCGAGCTCCCGACCGGCGCGGGCGCGGGCACGGCGATCGAGCTGGCCGGGTTCCACGAGGGCCTCGCCGAGGCCGGTTTCGACTACGGGCCGGTGTTCCGCGGCCTGCGCGCCGCCTGGCGCGACGAGGACGCGGTGGTCGCCGAGGTGGAGCTGCCGGAGGAGACCGGCGTCGCCGGGTTCGGCCTGCACCCGGCGCTGCTGGACGCGGCCGTGCAGGCGGCGGCGCTGCTCGGCGGGTTGCCTGCCGGGGCGCTGCCGTTCGCCTGGCGCGGCATGTCGCTGCACGCCACGGGCGCGCGAGCGCTGCGAGTGCGGATCACCCGCACCGGCGCGGACGAGGTGTCGATCGCCGCCGTCGACCCGGCCGGGGAGCCGGTCGTCTCGGTGGAGTCGCTGGTGCTGCGCGCGGGCGCGCCGCAGCGCACGGCCGAGCAGGACGGGCTGTACCGGTTGCGGTGGACCGGGACCGAGCCCGGCACCGCCGAGCACCCGGTGGTGGTGCTGGGGTCCGCGGACTTCGCCGCCGAGTTGCGCGCCGCCGACGTCGATGCGCGCCACGTGGCGGACCTCGCCGACATGACCGAGTTCCCGGACGTACCGGCGGAATCCGCGCTGGTGCTCGTCCCGATCACCGGTGGCGCGGACGTCCCGCGATCGGTCCGCGAGCTCGTCACCCGGGTGCTGGACCTGCTCCGGGAGCCCGCGCTGCGCGAGGCCCGGCTGGTGTTCGTCACGCGCGGCGCGGTGGCCCGCGACGACGCCGAGGACGTGCGCGATCTCGCCGCCGCCGCGATCTGGGGCCTGATCCGCGCGGCGCAGGCGGAGAACCCGGGTGCGATCGGGCTGCTCGACCTCGACGACGACCCGGCCTCGCTGCCGTCGGCGGCCGAGTGGTCGGCCGAACCGCGCGTGGTGCGCGCCGGAGTCCCGCACGTCGGGCGGCTCGCCACCGGCACGGCCGGGCCGGGCGCGTCCTGGGCGTCCTGCGGCCGGGTGCTCATCACCGGCGGAACCGGTGGTCTCGGCGCCGCGGTCGCGCGGCACCTGGTGGCCGAGCACGGGGTGCGGGAGCTGCTGCTGGTCAGCCGCACCGGCCGCGCCGACGAACTCGTCGCCGAACTATCCGAAGTGGACGTACTGGTGGAGTCCTGCGACGTCGCCGACCGGGACGCGCTAGCCGCGCTGCTCGACCGCCATCCGGTGGGCGCGGTGGTGCACGCGGCCGGGGTGCTCGACGACGGGGTGCTCGACTCGCTCACCCCGGAGCGGTTCGACGCGGTGCTGCGACCGAAGGTCGACGCCGCCTGGAACCTGCACGAACTGGCCGGGGACGTCGCCGAGTTCGTGCTGTTCTCCTCGCTGGCCGGCACGTTCGGTTCGGCCGGGCAGGCGAACTACGCGACCGCGAACGCGTTCCTCGACGCGCTGGCCGCGCACCGCCGCGCGGCCGGGCTGCCCGGGGTGTCCCTGGCCTGGGGGCCGTGGGTGGAGTCCGGTGGCATGACCGGGACCCTCGCCGAGGCGGACCGGCGGCGCCTGGAGCGCTCCGGCATCCCGCCGCTGACGCACGAGCGGGGCCTCGCCCTGTTCGACGCGGCGGTCGGCGGGGACGAGGCCGTCGCGGTCCCGGTGCGGTTCGACTTCGCCGCGCTGCGCGGGCGGGAGGAGCTGCCCAGCCTGCTGCGCGGCCTGGTGCGGGCGCCCGCGCGTCGCGCGGTGGCCGCCGCGACCGCCACCCAGGTGCAGCGGTTCGCCGGGCTCGGCGCCGAGGAACGGCACCGGCAGGTGCTGGAGCTGGTACGCGGCCAGGTCGCCGCGGTGCTCGGCCATGCCACCACCGACGAGGTGGACCCGCACCTGGCGTTCCAGGACCTCGGGTTCGATTCGCTGACCGCGGTGGAGCTGCGCAACCGGCTCGCCGCCGACACCGGGCTGCGGCTGCCCGCGACGCTGGTGTTCGACCACCCGACGGCGGCCGCGCTGGCCACCAGGCTGCTCGCCGAACTCGTCGGGGAGGAGGAGACCGCGCCGGCCGAGGTGCCGGTGCGGGCGGTCGACGGCGATCCGATCGTCATCGTCGGCATGGCCTGCCGCTACCCGGGCGGGGTGTCCTCACCGGAGGACCTGTGGCGGCTGGTGTCCGAGGGGACCGACGCGATCAGCTCCTTCCCGGAGAACCGCGGCTGGGACCTGGACGCCCTCTACGACCCGGATCCGGACGCCGCGGGCACGTCCTCCACGCGGCACGGCGGATTCCTGCACGACGCCGCCGAGTTCGACCCGGGCTTCTTCGGGATGAGCCCGCGCGAGGCGCTCACCACCGACCCGCAGCAGCGGCTGCTGCTGGAGACCTCCTGGGAGGCGCTGGAACGCACCGGCGTCGACCCGATCTCGTTGCGCGGCAGCGACACCGGCGTGTTCGCCGGGGTGATGTACAACGACTACAGCGCCACCTTGGCCGGTTCGGAGCACGAGGGCTACCAGGGGCACGGCAGCGCGGGCAGCGTCGCCTCCGGCCGGGTCGCCTACACCTTCGGGTTGGAGGGACCTGCGGTCACGGTCGACACGGCGTGCTCCTCCTCGCTGGTGGCGATGCACTGGGCCGCGCAGGCCCTGCGCTCGGGGGAGTGCTCGCTGGCACTCGCGGGCGGCGTGACGGTGATGTCGACGCCCGCGGCGTTCGTCGAGTTCTCCCGGCAGCGCGGGCTGTCCGCGGACGGCCGGTGCAAGGCGTTCTCGGCTGCGGCCGACGGGGTCGGCTGGGCCGAGGGCGTCGGGATGCTGGTGCTGGAGCGGAAGTCGGATGCCGAGCGGCACGGGCACGAGGTGCTGGCGGTGCTGCGGGGCAGCGCGGTGAACCAGGACGGCGCGTCGAACGGGTTGACGGCGCCGAACGGGCCGTCGCAGCAGCGGGTGATCCGGCAGGCGCTCGCCGCCGCTGATCTGTCCACTTCGGACATCGATGCGGTGGAGGCGCACGGCACCGGAACCCGGCTGGGCGATCCGATCGAGGCGCAGGCGTTGCTGGCGACCTACGGGCAGGACCGGGACGTCCCGCTGTGGCTCGGCTCGATCAAGTCGAACCTCGGACACACCCAGGCCGCCGCCGGTGTCGCAGGCGTCATCAAGATGGTGCAGGCCATGCGGCACGGCACCCTCCCGCGCACCCTGCACGCGGGCAGCCCGTCGTCCGAAGTGGACTGGACGGCCGGAGCCGTGCGGCTGCTCGCCGAACCCGCCGACTGGCCGGATACCGGGCGGCCGCGCCGTGCCGCGATCTCCTCGTTCGGCATCAGCGGCACCAACGTGCACACCATCCTCGAACAGCCCGCTCCCCGGCCGCTGCCGGAGCGGGAGGTGCCGGCCGGTCCGGTGCCGCTGGTGCTGTCCGCGAAGACCCCGGCGGCGCTGCGCGCCCACGCCGAGCGCCTCGCCGACCACCTCGCCGACCCCGCTGCCGACTGCGCTGTCGAACCGGCCGACCTGGCGTTCTCGCTGGCCACCGGCCGATCCCGGTTCGACCGGGCGGCCGCGGTGGTCGCCGCGGACGGACCGGCGGCGGTGCGCTCGCTGCGCGCCCTGGCCGCCGGGACACCGGACGGCGCCACCGTCGAAGGGCTGGCCGGTCGTGGCGGTCCGGCCGGTCGCGGCGGGCTGGCCGTGCTGTTCACCGGCCAAGGCGCCCAGCGGCTCGGGATGGGCCGCGAACTGCACGCGCGGTTCCCGGCGTTCGCGGCCGCCCTCGACGAGGCCTGCGCCGCGCTCGACCCGCACCTGGAGCGCCCGCTGCGGGACGTCATGTGGGGCGAGGACGTGGAAGCGCTGCAGCGCACCGAATTCGCGCAGCCCGCGCTGTTCGCCGTCGAGGTGGCCCTGTTCCGGTTGCTGGAGTCCTGGGGCGTGCGGCCGGACCACCTCGCCGGGCATTCCATCGGCGAGATCACCGCGGCGCACGTCGCGGGCGTCCTCGACCTGCCCGACGCGGCCACCCTCGTCGCCGCGCGCGGCGGCCTGATGCAGGCGCTGCCCGCCGGTGGCGCGATGACCGCCGTGCAGGCCACCGAGGACGAGGTGCTGCCGCTGCTCGCGGACCGCGAACTCGGCGTCGCCGCCGTCAACGGACCGGACTCGGTGGTGCTCTCCGGTGCCGCCGACGCCGTCGAGGACGTCGCCGCGCACTTCCGGGAGCTCGGTCGCCGCACCACCGCACTGCGGGTGTCGCACGCCTTCCACTCACCGCTGATGAACCCGGTGCTCGACGAATTCCGCGCGGTGGCGGCCGGGCTGACCTACCGCGACCCCGAGATCCCGATCACCTCCACCAGCGGCGAGCCCGGCGACTTCGACGCCGAGCACTGGGTGCGGCACCTGCGCGCCCCGGTCCGGTTCGCCGACGCCGTCCGCGACCTCGCCGACCGGGGGGCCACCGCGTTCCTCGAACTCGGGCCGGACGGCGCGCTCACCGCGCTCGCCCGCGACACCGCCCCGGAGTACGCGGTGCTGATCCCCGCGCTGCGCGCCGGGCACCCCGAGGAACCGGCGGTGCTCACCGCGCTCGCCCGGCTGCGGATGCACGGCACCGAACCGGACTGGCGGGCGGTGCTGCCCGGGGCGCGGCGCGTCGACCTGCCCACCTACCCGTTCCAGCACCAGGAGTTCTGGCCGGACACCCCGCCCGCCGCGGCCGGGAACGTCACCGCGGCCGGGCTGCGCGACGCCGGGCACCCGCTGCTCGGGGCCGCCGTGGAACTCGCCGACGCGGGCACCGCGCTGTTCACCGGCACGCTGTCCCGCCGCACCCACCCGTGGTTGGCCGAGCACGTCGTCGGCGGCACCGCGCTGGTGCCCGGCACCGCCCTGCTGGAGCTGGCGCTGCGCGCGGGAGAGGAGACCGGCTGCGACCGCGTCGAGGAGCTCACCCTCACCGCACCGCTGGTGCTGCCCGCGCGCGGCGGGGTGCAGGTGCAGGTCGCGGCCGCCGCTCCGGACGCGGACGGCCACCGCGCGCTCACCGTGCACGCCCGCGAGGACGACGGGCAGGACTGGCGGCTGCACGCCACCGGATCGCTCGCCCCGGCCGCCGGCGAACCGGCCGAGCTCGGCACCTGGCCACCGCCCGGCGCGGAACCGGTCGATGTCGACAACTGCTACCAGCGGTTCGCCGACCTCGGGTTCGACTACGGGCCGGTGTTCCAAGGCCTCCAGGCCGCCTGGCGCGACGCGGACGCGGTGTTCGCCGAGGTGGCCCTGCCCGCCGAGGTGGACGTCGCGGGCTACGGCCTGCACCCGGCGCTGCTGGACGCGGCGCTGCACGCCGCGATCCTCGCGAGCTCCGGCGACGGCGAGCTGCCCTTCGAGTGGCGCGGCGTCACCGCGCACGCCACCGGCGCCCGCGCGCTGCGGGTGCGGCTGACCCGCGACGGGGACGCGTTGAGCATCGCGCTCACCGACCCGGCCGGGACGCCCGTCGCGACCGTCGACGCGCTGCGCACCCGGGCGGCCGCGCCGGTGCGGCACGGCATCGGGCGGGACTCGCTGTTCCGCCGCGACTGGGCCGAACCCGCCGCGACCGGCGCGCCCGCCGAGGTCCCGGCGCTGGCCGGACCGGACCCGTTCGGGCTGACCGAGCTGTTCCGCGAAGCCGGGCGGCTCGCCGAGATCCACGACCACCCGGGCGACGCGACCGGGACGGTGCTGTGCTCGCTGGACGGCGGCGACGAGCCGGCGGCCGCACACGCTCTCACCCGGCAGGTCCTCGACCTGGTGCGAGAGCACCTCGCCGCCGACCGCGGCGGCACGCTGGTGTTCGTCACCCGTGAAGCCGAGGACCTCGCGGCCGCCGCCGCGGCCGGACTGGTGCGCACCGCCGCCACCGAACACCCCGGCCGGTTCGCGCTGCTCGACCTCGGCACCGGGCCGGTCACCGCGGACGCGGTGCTGCGCGCCCTCGCCGTCGACGAACCGCACGTGTCCCTAGTGGACGGTGCGCCGCGGGTGCCGCGGCTGGTGCGGGCCGAGCCCGTCGAACCCGCCGAGCTCGCCGAACCCGCCGACCAGGACCCGACCGGCACCGTGCTCATCACCGGCGGCACCGGCGGCCTCGGCCGCGCGCTGGCCCGGCACCTCGCCGGACGGGGAGCGCGGCACCTGCTGCTGGCAGGCAGGCGCGGACCCGACGCCGACGGCGCCGCGGAACTGGTCGCCGAACTCGCCGGGCTCGGTGCGCACGCCGAACTCGCCGCCTGCGACTTCGCCGACGGCGAGGCCGTGGCCGCGCTGCTCGCGGACATCCCCGCGGACCGGCCGCTGCGCGCGGTGCTGCACGCGGCCGGAGTGCTCGACGACGGGACGCTCGACTCGCTCACCCCGGAACGGGTGGACGCGGTGCTGCGGCCGAAGGTCGACGCCGCCTGGAACCTGCACGACCTGGCCGGTGACGTCGCCGAATTCGTGCTGTTCTCCTCCATCGCCGGGATGTTCGGCGCCGCCGGGCAGGGCGGCTACGCCGCCGCCAACTCCTACCTCGACGCGCTGGCCCGGCACCGCCGGGCGGCCGGGCTGCCCGCCGTGTCGATGGCGTGGGGCCCGTGGGACAGCGGCATGGCCGGAGCGCTCGACGAGCGGGACACCGCACGCCTCGAACGCGCCGGAACCCCACCGCTGAGCGAAGAACTCGGCCTGGCGCTGTTCGACGCCGCGCTCGCCGCGGACGATCCGGTGCCCGCACCGGTGCGGCTCGACCTGGCCGCCCTGCGCACCCAGGACGAACCGGCGCCGCTGCTGCGCGGACTGCTGCGCACCCCCGCGAAGCGGGCCGCGAGCACCGGCGAGGACCTGGCCACGACGCTCGCTGCGCAAACCGGGCCGCAGCGCCGCGACACCCTGCTGGAACTGGTGCGCACCCACGCCGCCCAGGTCCTCGGGCACGCCGACGCCACCGGTGTCGAACCGCACGACGAGTTCAAGGGACTCGGCTTCGACTCGCTCACCGCCGTCGAATACCGCAACCGGATGAGCGCGGCGACCGGGCTCCGGCTACCCGCCACCCTGCTGTTCGACCATCCGACCCCGGCCGAGCTCGTCGAGCACCTGCTCGGCGAACTCGCCCCGGAACGCGGTGGGGCGGCGGCGCTGCTGGCCGAACTGGACCGGCTGCACCGGGCCTTCGACGGGCTCGAAGTGGACGAGGAGCTGCACGAGCAGGTCACCGGTCGCCTCGACGTGCTGCGCAGCAAGTGGGGAGCGCTGCGCGGCGGGGAACCCGCCGAAGAGTTCAGCTTCGACGAGGCCAGCGACGAGGACATGTTCCACATGCTCGACGACGAACTGTCCTGAAAACGGTCTCCGCGCTCGTTCTGCTCGGTGGGGTGGGTGGCGGAACCTCAGCTGTTCCCTCGCTGCGGGATCGATTTCACCGGTGGCTCCGCCACAGGAGAAATCGCTGTCCTCGCGAGGAAACAGCTGAGAACCCGCGGGTGGTCCTGCTGCGTGCGTGGTCGCTGCTCAGCGGCTTCGCCGCTGACAGGATGGTGGGGAGATCCGGTTCGTAGGTGTCGTTCGCGGTTGCTTTGTTGCGGGAGATCTTGCGGGCGGCGATGTTCGTACTGCGGGGTCGTCGTTCTGGGACGCTGGGAGTCGCCGGGTGTGCCGGCGGCCGGGGTCGCCGGTGGGATGGAATCGGGAGTTCGCCCGGTCTGAGCCTGCGGACTGGGGGTGGCGCATCCGCAAAGAGCGCAACCAGGGCTCAAGCGGGGACGTTTTCGCCCGCCGTCAGGGGATCGGCGGTGCCTTACGGTGATACGGCGCGGTGGCATCCGTTGCCGTGCGGGGAACCGTGCGGCGGCCGAGCTGGATCGGCGGTGGTCGAGCCGGACCGGCGGTCGAGCCGGACCGGGCGGCGATCAGGCCGGACGGGCGGCGGGCCGGATCAGAGCGGGCGGCGGAAGCCGCGGATCGCGAGGGCGGCGCTGGCCAAGGTGACCAGGACGCTGATCAGCAGCGACGGCACCACCAGCTGCCCGCCGTCGGCCAGGTCGAGCGCCACCGCGCGGGAGGCGTCCACCGCGTAGGTGAGCGGGTTCAACCGCGCCACGACCTCCAGCCAGTCCGGCAGCTGCTCGATCGGCACGAACGCGCTGGAGATGAACATCAGCGGCACCATCACCAGCACGCTGATGTTCTGCATCGGCTCGGTGCGCCGCATGCAGGCGCCCATCGCGAGGAAAGCCCAGCTCAACGCACTGCCCACGGCCAGCGTCAGCAGCGCGGACAGCACCATGCCGACGAACCCGCCGCGCGGCGCGTAGCCGAGCAGCCCGACGGCCAGCGCCAGGATCATCACCAGCTGCACCGCGGTGCGCACGAAGTCGGAGGTGCTGCGCGCCAGCAGCAGCGAACTCGGCATGATCGGCAGCGATCGCAGCCGCGACACGATCCCGTTGCGCAGGTCCTCCACCAGCCCGACGCCGGTCTGCGAGGACGTCTGCACCACGTGGTTCACCAGCACCGCGGGCATCAGGAAGTCGAGGTATTCGGTGCCCGGCGGCAACCCGCCCGCCAGCGGCAGGTTCCCGAAGATCTGGGTGAACACGAACAGCGTCATCACCGGCTGGATCAGCCCGACCAGCACCAGTCCGGGATCGGTGAGGAAGGCGCGCAGCGAACGGCCGGTCAGCACCACCACCTGGGTGACCGCGGAACTGCCGTTCCAGCGGGGCGGTGCGCAGCCGGTGATCGTGGTGGTCATGCTCGCTCCACTGCGGTCGAGGGGGGCGCGTCGCGCGCGTGGCGGGCGAGCGCCAGGTACACGTCGTCCAGCGTCGGCTCGCCGAAGGCCAGCTCGGCCGCGTCGATCCCGGCTTCGTCGAGCACCCGGATCACCGCGGCCGTCTCCCGGGATTCCTCGATCGGCGTCACGATCGCGGCGCCGTCCTGCGCGGCCGACGGGGCGAAACCGGCGCGGCGCAGCGCCGCGCAGCCGATCTCCGCGTCGGAGCCGGTGCCGAGCACGACGGTGACGGTGCGCTTGCCGACCTGCGCCTTGAGCTCCGCGGCCGAGCCGGCGGCGACGACCGTTCCGGCGGACAGCACGGTGATCGTGTCGGCGAGCCGGTCCGCCTCGTCGAGGTACTGGGTGGTCAGCAGCACCGTGGTGCCCTCCGCGACGAGGCGTTCCACGATGTCCCACATCGCCATCCGGCTCGACGGGTCCAGCCCGGTCGTCGGCTCGTCCAGGAAGATCACTTCGGGGTTGCCGACGAGGCAGGCCGCCAGGTCCAGTCGCCGCCGCATCCCGCCGGAGTAGGTGCCCGCCCGGCGGCTCGCGGCGGCGGTGAGGTCGAACGCCTCCAGCAGCTCCGCGGCGCGCTTGCGGGCGCGGCTCCCGTCGGCGCCGAGCAGCCGGGCCAGCATGACGAGGTTGTCGCGGCCGCTCATCTGCTCGTCGACCGAGGCGAACTGGCCGGTGAGCCCGATGCGCTTGCGCACCTCCCGCGGCTGTTCGGCGACGTCGAACCCGGCGACCCTGGCCACCCCGGACGTCGCGGGCAGCATCGCGGTCAGCACGTTCACCAGCGTCGTCTTGCCCGCGCCGTTGTGCCCGAGCAGGCCGAGGACCGAGCCGCGCGGCACGCTCAACGTCACCGAATCCAGCGCGGGCACCGCGCCGAAGGACTTGCCGACGTCGATCGCCTCGATCATCGGAGTCCCGGCGCCGACGGCACCGCGGGCGGGCCGCTCACCGGGGGCCGTTGGCAGCACGGTCATGCGTGGCTCCCCCGCAACTGGTTCGTCGTGTGCCCCGGGGACGGTGCTCGCGTCTCCCCAGGATCCGCGAGCCGAGCATGCGGTACCGGTCGGTGGCGGGCCAACGGCTAGCACCGAAACACTCGTGCGACGACTAGAACAGCACGCGCCTCCGACGTCGGGAGCGCCGAATTCCGCTCCACATCTAGGGATTCGCCCACCGCCGCGCGGCGTAGCTTGGCGGCGCACGTCGAGCGGAACGAGGAGACGCGCATGCGAGTGCTGTTCGCGGTGTCCGCCTGGCCGGGCCACTACTTCCCGCTGGTCCCGCTGGGCTGGGCGCTGCGCGCCGCGGGCCACGACGTGCGGGTGCTGTGCGCGGAGTCCGATGTGGACCCGGTGACGCGGGCGGGACTGACGCCGGTGCCGGTGCTGCGCGGGCTGGACCTGCTGCTCGGCGCGCGGATGATCAACCTGATCGGCGCGTACCAGGGGAACTGGCCGTACCCGGTGCCGCCGCTGCACCCGGAGACGGGCGAGCCGCTGGACCTGGCGAGCTTCGATTTCGCCGCGTGGCAACAGGAACTGCGTCCGGTGCTGCTGGAGCACGCCACCCGCAGCACCGACGCGGCCGTCTCCTACGCCCGCGACTGGCGGCCCGACCTGGTGGTGCACGACCTGATGAGCCTGGAAGGCCCGCTGGTCGCGAAGGTCACCGGGGTGCCCGACGTCCTGCAGCTGTGGGGCCCGGTCGGCACCGGCGACGACTACAGCCCCGTCGGTGGTGGTGCACCGCAACCCGCGGTGCCGGTGGACACCAGCGGTGCCTTCGCCCGCTACGGGGTGGGCGAGATGGGTTTCCACCACGTCGACCACGTGCTGGACCCGTGCCCCGAGCAGCTCCGGCCGGGCGGCGGCGAACCGCGCATCCCCGCCCGCTACATCCCGTACAACGGGCCGGGCGCGGCACCGCTGGACCTGCCGCCGCGCACCGGGCGACCCCGGGTGTGCGTGGTGTGGGGCCGCTCGGCGACCCGCACGTTCGGCGCGACGGTGAACAAGATGCCGCAGGTCGTGGCGGCCGCGACCGGGCTGGGCTGCGAAGTGCTGCTGCTCGCCTCACCCGCCGACGCGCGCGAGTGCGGGCCGCTGCCGGACTCCGCGCACGTGCGCACCGACCTGCCGCTGAGCCTGGTGCTGCCGGAGTGCGACGCGGTGGTGCACTACGGCGGCGGGGGAGTGACGATGACCTCGGTGCTGGCCGGTGTGCCGCAGCTGGCGCTGCCGTGCGGGTTCGACCAGACGCTGATGGCGCGGCGGCTCACCGGTTCCGGAGCCGGGCTGGACATCCCGAACTGGGAGGCCGACGCCGATGGGATCACCGGTGCGCTGCACCGGCTGCTCACCGAACCGGCGTTCACCGAGTCCGCTGCCGAGGTGGCCGCTTCCGCTGCCGAACTGCCTACCCCGGCTGATGCGGTTCCTGCGTTGCTGGGGCTCGTTGCGCGGGGATGAGCTTGCGTTGTTCCGGGGTGGGTGGCGGAACCGCAGCGGGATTCTCGCTGCGGGATCCTTTCTTCGTCACGAGGGAAAAAGCCCTCCTCGCGAGAATCCCGCTGGGAACCCGCTGCGGTGCCGGTTGCTCTGGTGGTCGTCAGCTCAGCGGCTTCGCCGCTGACAGGCGAAAGACACGGCCTGTCGGGTTGGTCCACGTTGGTGGGTCACCAGGTGAACGGCCTGCTGGTCCGTCCGGATCGGGCCGGGGCCGCTCATCCGGAAATCTTGTCCACAGTGGACGCCGTGAGGTAGGAGTCCAGGTAGCGGTCCAGGAGGTCGTCGAGGTAGCCGGGACCGAAGTCGTGCTCGGCGAAGGCGGGGACCAGGCGGTGCAGCTTCGCCAGGTCCACCCGGGTCAGCTGCGGGGGGCGGGACAGCGTCCGCACCTCGGGGTCCGCGCCCAGCCGCCGCCGCAGCGCGGCCACCACCGCGGGCACCGCGATCGGCACCCCGGAGGCCACGTTCACCACCTCGTCGCGCACGCCGGCCGCGCACAGCGCATCGAGCACCGGCGGCACGTGCCGCACGTCCAGCAGGTCGCGGTGCGCCTCGGGATGCACCGTCACCACCCCGTCCAGCACGCCGCGCACCAGCGACGGCAGCAGCTGCCGCGGCTGCTGGCCGTCCCCGACCAGGTGCGTCAGCCGCAGCACCAGGTATCGGGCGCCGGAGAGCTCGCAGACCCGCTCCAGCGCCAGCTTGTGCCTGCCGTAGGCGTTCAGCGGGAACACCGGCCCGTCCTCGCGCCCCGGCGTCCCGTCCGAGCCGTAGATCGCCGCCGAGGACGTGGACAGGAACACCGCGGTCCGCCCGTCCGCCCGGCAGCGCCGCAGCACCTCGCCGACCAGCGCCGCCTCCCGGTCGAATTCGGCGGTGTCCGCGGCCGCGGTGGTGGACACCCCGGCGGCGATCACCACCACCTCCGGGTGCGCCGCGCCGAGCCGCGCGGTGAAGTGCCGGGCGAGGAAACCGGAACCGACGACCTCCATCAGGCGGGCACCCGCACCGCGCCCGCCCGCACCTGCTCCACGAGCCGCGCGGTCTCCTCCGCCGCGTCCAGCCACGCCGGTTCGTCCGGCGCGCGGTCCAGCACGGTGCGGGCGAACGCGGCGAGGGAGTCCCGGAACTGGTGCGCCGCGGCGAGCACGAGCTCCTCGGCGTGGTCCTGCTCGTCGATGCGCAGCAGCGGCCGGTGCTCGGCGGGCGGGGTGAACGCGCGGTCCAGGCCCAGCGCCCCCGTCGCGCCCCACAGCCCGTAGCGGGACCGGTAGCCGTGCTGGAAGCCGAACTCCAGGTCGGCGAACGTGCCGTCCCGCGCCACCAGCAGCGCGTGCCCGGCGAGGTCCACGCCGCGCCGCTCGTCGACGCGCAGCACCGCCCCGGACAGCGCCAGGCCCGGCCCGAGCAGCAGCTGCGCCGCCCGGATCGGGTAGACGCCCACGTCGAGCAGCGCGCCGCCGCCGAGCGCCGCGTCGTAGCGGATGTCGGAGTCCGGCAGCGGCGGGATGCCGAAGGTCGCGGTGAACGTGCGAAGCGCCCCGATCCGCCCGTCCCCGACCAGGTCGGCGACGGTCCGGTGCTGCGGGTGGTGCAGGAACGCGAAGTTCTCCCGCAGCACCAGGTTCCGCTCCCGGGCCAGCGCGGTCAGCTCGCGGGTGCGGTCGGCGCGGTCGGTGAGCGGTTTCTCGCACAGCACGTGCTTCCCGGCGCGCAGCGCCCGCAGCGCCCACTCGTGATGCAGCGCGGTCGGCAGCGACAGGTAGACGGCGTCGACGCCGGGGTCGTCCAGCAGCGCTGTGTAGCCGGTGGTGGCGGTGCCGCCGAAGCGGTCCGCGAACTCGGCGGCCTTCGCCGCGTCCCTGCTGGCGATCGCGGTGATCTCCAGCTCCGGGATCTCGGCGACGGCGGGCAGCGCGCGGCGCCGCGCGATCGCCGAGCAGCCCAGCACGCCGAGCCGCACCCGCCGGCTCACCGCAGGCCCCGCAGGCAGGCGATGAGGCTGCGGGCCTGCACGTTCACGTAGTGGCTGTGCTCCAGCAGCCCGGTCAGCTGGTGCAGCGCCAGCCACCGGAAGTCCGGCAGGTCCGAGTCCGGGAAGTCCGCGTCCACCTCGATGATCTGGTACCGGTTGCGGGCCTGGTAGAACCGGCCGCCCTCCTCGGACAGCTCGGTGTCGAACAGCACCTGCTCGGGCCGCCTGCCCAGCACCACGTCCAGGTGCGGCGGCCGGTAGTCGACGCCGAGCCCCGCGTAGTTCTCGGGGGTGCACTGCACGGTCGGCGCCAGTTCGACCACGTCCAGGTAGCCGGGTTCGACGCGCGCGTTCAGCAGCGCGTGCAGCACCCCGTCGACCCGCTTCACCAGCAGCGCCACCACTCCGGTGCCGTGCGGGTGCAGCAGCGGCTGGGTCCAGCCGCCGACCTCGCGGCTGTTGCTGCGCACGTCCACGGCCAGCACGGTGAAGAAGGTGCCGAGCTCGTGGCGGATCTCGGCGTCGGTGCGCCGCCAGTCGCGCACCGCGTGCAGCGGGATCAGCGAGGTCTTGACCTGGTGCTCGGACTGGCGGGAGGTGATCCAGCTGCGCACCTCGGCGGTGGTGTGCAGGGTGCCCGCGCGCGGGTCCCCGGACCGGGCCAGCGCGCCCGCGAACTCCGAACCGTCCACTTCGGACCCTTCGAAGCCGCCGGGTAGGCAGGACAGCACGGTGCGGGCGTCCATGTTCACCAGGTTGTCCACCGCCAGCAGCCGGTGCAGCTGGCCGATCGTCACCCAGCGGAAGTCCTCGTGCTCGGCGACCGGTTCGTGCACCTCCACCAGCATGTTCCGGTTGCGCTTGCGGAAGAACCAAGAGCCCTGCTCGGACTGCAGCACGTCGCTGAGCACCTGCTGCTCGGCGGCGTCGCGGAAGTGCTCCAGGTACGGCACCGAGCCGCCCTCGTGCACCCGCGTGTAGTTGCTGCGGGTCGCCTGCACCGTCGGGGACAGCTGCACCCCGTTGACGTTGCCCGGTTCGGTCTTCGCCTGCATCAGGCAGTGCAGCACGCCGTCGATCTCGCGCAGCAGGATGCCGAGGATGCCGATCTCCGGCTGGTTGATGATCGGCTGCGTCCAGGAGCGCACCGGGCCGTGGTCGCTGGACACGCGCAGGCCCTGCACGCTGAAGAACTTGCCGCTGGCGTGCCCGAGGTCGCCGGTGGCGTCGTCGAAGCGCCACTTGTCCAGCGCCGCGAACGGAATCCGCCGCACGTCGTGCAGCTGCGCCGCGCCGCGTTCGCGCACCCAGGCGAGCAGTTCCTCGGTGGAGTGCAGCGCGTCCTGCTCGGCGTGCGCCGAGCGCGCCAACCGGTGCGGCAGCGTCGTGTCCGGCTTGCGCAGCAAGCCCGTTCCGGCGGAGGGCGCCATCGGGATCTCCTCACGGCGGTGATTGCCGGCGATCCGCAGGCGCGGCAGGCCGGTTCGCGACCATTCCTACCGGGCGAAGAGTAGGAGAAACCCCAACCCGGGCCCGCCCGATCGGATGATTGCGCGCGGAACTCGGCGGGTAGCCGGGGGCTGATCGCGATTTCCGAAAGCAAGGAGGCGCAGCACGATGACGACGGCACGGCAGATCATGACGGCGGGCGCCGAGTGCGTGAACACCGACCAGACCGCGGCGGACGCGGCGCGCAAGATGACCGACCTCGGCGTCGGCGCGCTGCCCATCTGCGGCCCGGACGAGAAGATCAAGGGCGTGATCACCGACCGCGACCTGGTCGTCAAGGTCGTCGGCAAGGGCCGGGACGCCGGGACGTTCCCCGCCGGGGACCTGAACCAGGCGGAGGCGATCACCGCGGGCGCCGACGACTCCGCGGAAGAGGTGCTGGCGACGATGAAGGACCACCAGGTGCGCCGGGTACCGGTGATCGACGGGCAGCGGCTCGTCGGCATGGTGTCCCTGGGCGACGTCGCGAAGGCGCTGCCCCACCACGAGGTAGGAGACCTGGTGGACACCCTGTCCACCTGACGGAGCGCGCCGAACCCGCGCGGCGGTTCCGGTAGTCGTCCCATCAGCGGCTAGTCGTCCTGTCAGCGGCGAAGCCGCTGAGCAGCGACCACCCGAGCAACTCGCACCGCAGCGGGTTCTCAGCGGCTTCCTCGCGAGGACAGCGTTTTCGCCTGTGGCGGAGCCACCGGTGAGAACGATCCCGCAGCGAGGAAGCCGCTGAGGTTCCGCCACCCCAGCACCACGCGGCAGGAGCAGAGCAAGAATCAGCTCTTCGGGGTGAGTTCGCCCATCTTGGACCAGCCGTCGCCCGGGACCTCGACGTTGATGATGTCCGGGGTCGCCGAGATCGCCTCGGACATGCGCTCCAGCGCGGCCTGGAAGTGCGCGGACTGCACGTGCTCGACGCCGGCCTCCTGCGAGGCGAAGCCTTCGGTGAGCACGAACTGGTTCGGGTCGTCGACGCTGCGGGCCCAGTCGAAGAACAGGTTGCCGGGCTCGTTCCGGGTCGCCCTGGTGAACTCGTCCACCAGCGAGAGCCACTGGTCGGCGAGGTCGGGCCGGACGTGGAACTTGACGACGATGAAGATCACTGGCTCGGCTCCCTGCGAGATCGACGACGCGCGGCGCCCGCGCGCCGCCCCGCACACCCTGCCGCACCGTCCGAACCGGCCCAACCCCCGTTGTCACATGCTGATAACCCGCCGCGCACCCCAGCCGAACACCCATCGACCTCGCCGGAGCCCCCCACCGACCAGGAGAGCCGCCCAAGGTGAGTGGCCCACCGGCCCAACAGGGTTGGTCGGGTGGGCCATTCATCTGGTGGGTCGGTCGGGGTGAGTGGCCCACCGGCCCAACGGGATTGGTCGGGTGGGCCATTCACCTGGCGAGCGGATTCAGGTGAGCGGGCCACCGGCCCGGCGGGGGTCGGGCCGTTCACCTGGTGGGGGTCAGGTGGTGTGGTGGACCTCCTGGAGGCCGTAGACGGGAGTGGGGACCCCTTCGAAGCGGGCCTTGAGCTGCAACGCCAGGTACAGCGAGTAGTGCCGGGACTGGTGCAGGTTCCCGCCGTGGAACCACAGCGCCTCCTGCTGCGTGGGCTTCCACATGTTGCGCAGCTCGCCCTCCCACGGCCCCGGGTCCTTGGTGGTGTCGGAGCCGACGCCCCACACCTTGCCGACCTTGTCCGCGACCTCCTGGCTGATCAGGTCCGCCGCCCACCCGTTCATCGAGCCGTACCCGGTGGCGTAGACGACCAGGTCCGCGGGCAGCGCGGTGCCGTCGGCGAGCAGCACCGCGTCCTCGGTGAGCTCGGCGACCTGTCCGTGCGCGAGCGCCACCCGTCCGTCCGCGACGAGGTCCGCCGCCCCGACGTCGATGTAGTAGCCGGACCCGCGCCGCAGGTACTTCATGAACAGCCCCGAGTCGTCGTCGCCGAAGTCGTGCCGGAACCCGGCGGCGGCCAGCCGCGCGTAGAAGTCGGCGTCGCGCTCCCGCATCGCCTCGCACGCGGGCCGCTGGAACCGGTCCATGATCCGGTAGGGCTGGGAGGCGAACACCAGGTCCGCCTGCTGGGTGGTGATGCCCGCCTCGACGGCTTCCTCGGAGTACAGCGGGGCGAGCGAGAGCTCCATCAGCGAGTCGGACTTGGCGATGTGCGTGGAGGAGCGCTGCACCATCGTCACGTCGGCGCCGACCTCCCACAGCGCCCCGCAGATGTCGAACGCCGAGTTGTTGGAGCCGATCACCACGGCCCGCTTCCCGCGGTACGCGTCCGGCCCGGGGTGCCGCGAGCTGTGGTGCTGTTCGCCGCGGAACCGGTCCTGCCCGGGGAGTTCGGGCACGTTCGGCTTCCCCGCCATGCCGGTGGCGAGCACGAGCTGCCGCGGCCGCAGTTCGACCTGCTCGCCGTCGCGGTCCACCAGCACCGTCCACTCGCCGGTGCGCTCGTCGTAGGAGGCGGAGCGGCAGGTCGACGAAGACCAGTAGTTGATCTCCATGACCTTGGTGTACATCTCCAGCCAGTCCGCGATCTTGTCCTTGGGCGCGAACACCGGCCAGTTCCGCGGGAAGTCCAGGTACGGCAGGTGGTCGTACCAGACGGGGTCGTGCAGGCACAGCGACTTGTACCGGCCGCGCCACTGGTCGCCGGGCCGGGCGTGCGCGTCGAGCACCACGTGCGGCACCCCGAGCTGGCGCAGCCGGGCGCCGAGCGCGATGCCGCCCTGGCCGCCGCCGACGACCACCACGTACGGCTGGCGGGTGCGGCCGAGCTCCGCCGCTTCGGCGTCGCGGGCTTCGCGCCAGGTGGTGCGGTCCGGGTCGGCGCCGTGCTCGGCGCCCATCGGGCGGCGGTGCCCGCTCGGTTCCTCGTGGCCCTTGAGCTCGTGCAGCGTGGTCAGCAGCGTCCAGGCGCCCTCGTCGACGAGCCGCAGGTGCCCGCGTCCGCGACCAGCCGTGGTCTCGAAGCCGAGCCACGCCTCGACGACGCCGTCGGTTTCGGTGGGTTCCGCGGTGAGGTGGAAGTCGTGGGCGCCGGTGTCGGCGGCGGTGGCGCGGACCAGGTCGGCGACGCCGTCCCGGTCCTCGACGGTCTTGAGGTTCCAGGTGAACGCGACCAGGTCGCGCCAGAACGAGGTGGTGGCGAACAGCGCGGCCGCCCGGTCCGCGTCGCGGGCGGTGAGGGCCGCTTCGAATTCGGCGAGCCAGGCCTCGGCGCGGGTGCGGGCCGCGGACTTCGCGGCGGGTGGCCGCGTCTCCCAGCCCTGCCGCGCCGCCGGGTCTCCCTGGGACGTCTGGTTCGCTTCGCGCGTCTGGTCATCTCCGAGCGTCTGGGACATGGACGAGCCTCCCGGAACACCGCGCGCCGTCGCCTGTGACGGCGCGTCCGGCACCCAGCGAACCCGACCGGCGCCGCACCGGGGAAGCGGTGCACCGCGTGATTCCCCCGGATGCGGGATCAGTCGCCGATCGCCTTCCCGCGCTCCGGCGGCGGCCCGACGACCACGAGGTCCAGGTCGGTGGCGGCCAGCTCCGCCGGGTCCACCGCCAGGGAGGCGGGGCCGTCCGGGTGCACGTGCAGCTCGGTGGGGCGGCCGGTGAGATCGAAGAACGGTTCGAACACGTCGGAGGTGAGGATGCCGAGCATCCGGGTGTGGTGCGCCTCGAACGCGAACGTGTGGACGGTGCCCGCCGGGGCGTGCACGAAGTCCCCTTCGGTCAGCAGCACCTCCCGCCCGTTCACGTACAACCGGATCCGGCCGGACACGCACAGGAAGTTCTCGGTGTGCAGCCGGTGGAAGTGCCGGATGAAGTACTCGGAGCGCCCGCCGAGGGTGTCGACGGCGAAGTAGCGGCCGCCGGTGTTCGCGCCGCGTGCCAGGAACGTGTTCAGCGCGTCCCCGGTCTCCCGCCGATCACCCTCCCCGCGCCGCAGGAAGTAGGGCAGCGCGCCGCCGGGCAGCGCCGCGTCCCACTCGTCGCCGGCGTCCGCGCGCGCCGCGTCCGGGAAGGTGATGCCCAGCGGTGCGCCCGCCTCGGCCCGCTGCCGCGCCGAGGTGGTGACCTCGGTGCGCCCGGAGTGCACGTGCCGCCGCGCCGGGGTGCCGAGCCGTTCGACGAGCGCCAGCGAACCACCCGGTGCCGCCCAGGTGAGCAGCCGGGTCACGTGCGCCAGCATCCGGAAGGCCACCGGTGTCCCCGGCGGCACGTGCAGGGAGTCGCCGCGGGTGAGAACGCGGCTGCGGTCGCCGAGCCACACCTGCACGCTGCCGTCGAACACGTGGAACGAGCGCTGCTCGGCGGCGTGCGCGTGCCACGGCACTTCCGCGCCGCGCCCGCCGCTGACGAAGGCGGCGTCGAACAGGCCGCCGGTGTCGGCGGCGCGGGCGATCACGGTCCACAGCACGCCGTCGATCTCGTAGCGCCGTCCCTCGCCGCTGGCGAGGTAGTACGGCACCGGTTCGCCGGGCAGCCGGTCGACGACGGGCGCGAGGTCGTGGATCGCTTCGACGTCGTGGGGCATGGTCCTCCTCGGGTTCCGGAACGCGGAACGGTGGCCCGGAGTCCGCGGGCCTGCGCGCTCACCGGCCGCCAGTGTCCCGACGTCCGGGCGCGGTGCCGGGCTGAGGCGGAACAGATCGGTGCCAGATGTTCCACCGCGCAGGTCGGCGAGGCGCGGCGGACCCGCCCACCGCGCCCGGTGGGACGATGGGCCGGTGCAGGACGTCGTTCGCGGACCGGGCCGGGTGGAGGTTGCACTGCGGGGTGCGCTGGTCGAGCTCGGTGCCGCGTCCGACGTCGGCGCGATCACCGTCTCCGCGCTGGTGCGGCGCGCCCGGGTCGGGCGCACCACGTTCTACCGGCACCACGCGGACATCGGCTCCTACCTGGAGTCGCTGCGCACGCGGGTGCTCGACGAGCTGTGCGCCGCTTTCCGCGCGGCGCAACGGGAAGCGGGCCGGGACGCCGGGCTGTACCCGGTGCTCACGTCGCGGATCGGGGCGGTCCTCGCGGTCGTCGAGGAGCACGCGGAGCTGCTGCCGCTGCTGTGCCGCGGGCCGGAGGGCGCCGGGTTCCGGCCGCGCTGCCGCCGGCTGCTGAGCGGCCTGCTCGCCGAGGACTTCGCGGTGCTGGGGGCGCGCATCGACGCGGCATACTGCCCGCCGGACTACCTGCTGGCGTTCCTGTCCCACGCGTTCGTCGGGACGGTCGAGACCTGGGCGGCGAACCCCCGGCGGGAACCGGTGGAGGACATGACGTTCTACCTGGCGGCGCTGATGAGCGGCAGCACCGCCGAGTTCCTGGAACCGCGGGTGCCGCCGCGCCGCTGACGCGCCTGCCGGGGGGTCAGGTGCGCCGGGCGCCGGTGATGGTGGTCATGGCGGCTTCCGCGGACTTCCGGCAGACCACGGCCACGTCGTAGCCCTGCAGGGACAGCACGCCGTCGAGGTAGAAGGTGGCGTAGCCGTGCGCCTGGGTGAGCAGCTGCTCCATCAGCAGCAGCGCCTGCTGCGCGGACGGGGCGGACGCGAAGCACAGCACCAGGTATTCGTCGATGAGTTCGCGGGCCGCCCGGCGCAGCTCCGGGAACCGGTCCCCGCTCAGCGGTTCCGCGAACACCACGTGCAGGCCCGCCCGGTGCCGGATCGAGTAGCCGGTGTAGGTGGCGGCCGCTTCGGCGAGCCGCCGGTCGGGGTCGTCGTGCTCGGCGATCGCGGCGGTGACCTCGGCGCGCAGTTCGCGGGCCACGGTGATCGCGACCTCGGCCTGCAGCGCGGCGCGGTCCGGGAAGTGCCGGTAGGGCGCGGCCGAGCTCACGCCGCAGCGGCGGGCGACTTCGGCGACGGAGTAGTCGCCGCGTTCCGCGAGCAGCTCGCGAGCGGCGCGGACCAGCGCGGTCCGGAGCTCGCCGTGGTGGTAGGCGCGGGGCATAAGGCAGCTCACAACGGTATCGGTTGCGTGCGATGTAAGTGGTCTCTTACTTTAGGGGAACACATGCGCATCCGGCAATGCGGATGATCACCGAACACAGGAACAGGAGGCCGCAGTGGCTCCCACACCCGCCATGGCCGCACCGAGCGCCGGTGCACCCCTGGAACGCACCGTGATCGACCGTCGCGACCTGCGCCCGGACGACGTCCTGATCGACATCGCCTACGCGGGCATCTGCCACAGCGACCTGCACCAGGCCGCCGAGGAGTGGGGCGACGCGATCTTCCCGATGGTCCCGGGTCACGAGATCGCGGGCACCGTCGCCGCCGTCGGCTCCGCCGTCACCGCGCACCAGGTCGGCGACCGCGTCGGCGTCGGCTGCATGGTCGACTCCTGCGGCGAGTGCGACCCCTGCCGGGCCGGCACCGAGCAGTTCTGCGTGCGCGGCAACGTGCAGACCTACAACGGCGTCGGCTTCGACGGCGAGAACACCTACGGCGGCTACAGCAAGCAGGTCGTCGTCCGCGACGCGTTCGTGTGCCGCATCCCCGACGGGATCGGGCTCGACGTTGCCGCCCCGCTGCTGTGCGCCGGCATCACCACCTACTCGCCGCTGAACCAGTGGCACGCGGGCCCCGGCAAGAAGGTCGCCGTCGTCGGCCTCGGCGGGCTCGGGCACATGGGCGTCAAGATCGCGGCCGCGATGGGCGCCGAGGTGACCGTGCTCAGCCAGAGCCTGAAGAAGAAGGAGGACGGGCTGCGCCTCGGCGCGTCCGACTACCACGCCACCTCCGACGAGGCGACCTTCGACGTCCTCAAGGGACGGTTCGACCTCATCCTCAACACCGTCTCCGCCGAGATCCCGGTCGACTCCTACCTGTCGCTGCTGCGGCCGGGCGGGGCGATGGTGAACGTGGGCGCGCCCGGGACCCCGCTGTCCTACAACGCCTTCTCGCTGATCGCCGGGAACAAGTCGCTGGCCGGATCGATGATCGGCGGCATCCCGGAGACGCAGGAGATGCTGGAGTTCTGCGCCGAGCACGGCATCGGCGCCGAGATCGAGGTCATCGCCGCGGACCAGGTCAACGAGGCCTACGAGCGGGTTCGCGCCAGCGACGTCCGCTACCGCTTCGTCATCGACACGGCGACGTTCTGACCGGCTGCCCCCGAACTCTTGTCGGGAGGGGGTGAGGTGGCGGAACCTCAGCTGCCTTCTCGCTGCGGGATCTTTTTCCCGAGTGGCTCCGCCACGAGGGAAAAAGCTGTCCTCGCGAGAAGGCAGCTGAGAACCCGCGGGTGGTCCGGTTGATCAGGTGGTCGTCGGTTCAGCGGCTTCGCCGCTGACAGGAAACGGACACGATCTGCCGGGCAGGTTCGCTCCGCACGCACGGCCCCCGCTCCCGCTGCCGGGAGTGGGGGCCGCGTCACGTTGAGTGATCCCCCGGACGTGGGCCGTGTTCGGCGGGCGCTAAGTTGATCACCGTCCGAAATGGAGTCAGTCCGGCGGGAGAACCACCATGAGCGTGCGCGAGCGCGTCGAGAACGTCGTCGAAGCGCCCCGGTTCCACGCGTTCATCATCGGCGTGATCGTGGTCAACGCGATCACCCTCGGCCTGGAGACGGTGCCGCACCTGCTGGACCGCTACGGCACCCCGCTGCACGTGATCGACCGCACCGCGATGGCCGTCTTCGTCGTCGAGCTCCTCGCCCGGCTGTACGTGCACCGCGGCCGGTTCTTCCGCGACCCGTGGAACTGCTTCGACCTGGTGATCGTCGGGGTGGCGCTGGCGCCGGCCACCGGACCGTTCGACGTGCTGCGGGCGTTGCGCGTGCTGCGGGCGCTGCGGCTGATCTCGGTGGTGCCGACGATGCGCCGCGTGGTGTCCGCGCTGCTGGCGGCGCTGCCCGGCATGGCCTCCATCGCGGCGCTGCTCGCGCTGATCCTCTACGTGTCCTCGGTGCTGGCCACCACGCTGTACCGCGACGTGGCGCCCGAGTACTTCGGCGACCTGGGCAGTTCGCTGTTCACCCTGTTCCAGGTGATGACCGGCGAAGCCTGGTCCGACGTGGCCCGCGAAGTGATGGCCGAGCGCCCCATCGCGTGGATCTTCTTCGTCGCCTACATCGCGGTCACCACGTTCACCGTGCTCAACCTGTTCATCGCCGTCGCCGTCAGCGCGATGGAGACCCAGGTGGGCCAGGAGGACCGGGAACGCGCCGCGGACGAGAGCGCCACGATGGCGGCGCTGCTGGCGGAAGTCCAGGCGCTGCGCGGAGAAATCAGCGAACTCCGCGAACTCCGCGACGAGACCGCGCGGGTCTGACGCCCGGGTGGGCGACCCGCCGGGACGGGCCGCCCACCTCGACGATCAGAGCGTGCTGGCGAGGCGGTTCGCGAGCAGCGAGGTGAACTTCGCCGGATCGCGGAGCTCACCGCCCTCGGCGAGCAGCGCCATGCCGTAGAGCAGCTGCGCCGTCTCCGCCAGGTCGGCCCGCTCGCCGTCCGCGGCGTGCGCGGACCGCAGCCCGGTCACCAGCGGGTGCGACGGGTTGATCTCCAGGATGCGCTTGACCCGCGGCACCTGCTGGCCCATCGCCCGGTACATCTTCTCCAGCGTCGGCGTCATGTCGTGGTTGTCGCCGACGATGCACGCGGGGGAGCTGCTGAGCCGGGAGGACAGCCGCACCTCCTTGATGTCCTCGGACAGCGCCTCGCCCATCCAGGACAGGACTCCGGCGAACTCCTCCTGCTGCTGGGAGTCCTCCTCGGACTTCTCGTCGAGGTCGACCTCGCCCTTGGTGATGGACTGGAAGCGCTTGCCGTCGAACTCCGGCACCGACTCGACCCACATCTCGTCGATCGGGTCGCTCAGCAGCAGCACCTCGACACCCTTGTCCCGGAACGCCTCGATGTGCGGCGAGTTCTCGATCTTGGTACGGGAGTTGCCGGTGATGTAGTAGATGACCTCCTGGTCCTCCGGCATCCGCTCCACGTACTGGCGCAGCGTCGTCTTGTCGCTCTCGTGGTGCGTCGACTCGAACGAGGAGATGTCCAGCACCAGCTCCGCGTTGTCCGGGTCGCCGACGATGCCCTCCTTCACGGCCTGCCCGAAGTTGTCCCAGAACGTGGCGTAGCGCTCGGCGTCGTTCGCCTGGATCTCCTGCACCGTGCTCAAGATCTTCTTCACCAGGCGGCGGCGCACCATCTGGATGCGGCGGTCCTGCTGCAGGATCTCGCGGGACACGTTCAGCGACAGGTCCTGCGCGTCCACGACGCCCTTGACGAACCGCAGGTACTCCGGCATCAGCTCTTCGCAGTCGTCCATGATGAACACGCGCTTGACGTAGAGCTGGGTGCCGCGCTTCTGGTCCCGGGAGAACAGGTCGAACGGCGCGGTCGACGGGATGAACAGCAGCGCCTGGTACTCGAAGGTGCCCTCGGCCCGCAGGTGGATCGTCTCCAGCGGGTCGTTCCAGTCGTGGCTGATGTGCTTGTAGAACTCGTTGTACTCGGCCTGCTCGACCTCGCCCTTCGGGCGGGCCCACAGCGCCTTCATCGAGTTGACGGTCTCCACCTCGGTGGTGGATTCCCCTTCGGCGCCGGGCTTGTCCACCTCCATCCGGATCGGCCACGCGATGAAGTCGGAGTGCTTCTTGATGATCTGCGTGAGGGTCCGGGTGTCGGCGTAGTCCAGCAGCCGGTCCTCCTGGTCCTCCGCCTTGAGGTGCAGCGTGACCGCGGTGCCCTGCGGGGCCTCGTCGACGGTCTCGATGGTGTAGGTGCCCTCACCGCTGGACTCCCAGCGGGTCGCCGCGTCCTCGCCGGCCTTGCGGGTCAGCAGGGTGACCTTGTCGGCGACCATGAAGCTGGAGTAGAAGCCGAGGCCGAACTGGCCGATCAGCTCCTGCGCGGCGGCGCCGTCGGAGGTGTCCTTGAGCTCCTGCAGCAGTTCCGCGGTGCCCGACTTCGCGATGGTGCCGATCAGGTCGCGCACCTCGTCCTTGGACATCCCGATGCCGTTGTCGCGGATCGTCAGGGTCCGCTGCTCGCGGTCCGGCTCCACCGAGATGTGCAGGTCCTCGGTGTCGACCTGGAGGTCCTTGTCCTGGTACGAGGCCAACCGCAGCTTGTCCAGCGCGTCGGAGGCGTTGGAGATGAGCTCCCGCAGGAACGTGTCCTTGTTCGAGTAGATGGCGTGCACCATCAGCTGCAGCAGTTTTTGCGCCTCGGCCTGGAATTCGGCCGTTTCCACCTGCGTGCTCACGTGAGTTCCTTCCTGGCCGCATGTCGCGTCCGGCCGTCGAATCCGGGGATCTGGGTCCGGCCTGCGCGGCCGGGTTCGCTGGCCGTGAGGTTACCGGGCCGGTGATCGCGCCGTGCACGTGTTCGCCCTCGTCCCGGCAGGTGCGGGCCGGTCCGGCATGCTGGTGCCCATGTCCGAATCCGCGAACCCGCACCGGCGCGCGTTGCGCTCCGACGCGCAGCGCAACCACCGGCGGATCCTCGCCGCCGCGCGGGCGGAACTCGCCGAACAAGGCTCGGCGATCCGGCTGGAGGACGTGGCCCGGCGCGCGGAAGTGGGACTCGCCACCCTGTACCGCCGGTTCGCGAGCAGGCGGGACCTGGTGGCGGCCGTGTTCGACCAGTTCTTCACCGAGGAGGTCGAACCGCTGCTCGCCGAAGCCGCCGCCGAACCCGACGCGTGGCGCGGCCTGCGCCGCGGCCTGGAGGAGAGCCTTGAAACGGTGGTGCGCAACGGAGCGCTGCTGAACGCGGTGCACGAAACCGGCGTGACGATGTCCGACGTGCTGCCGAGGTTCCTGGCGACGATGGGGGAGGTGCTGCGGCGTGCCCAGCGCGACGGGCGGGTGCGCGCGGAACTGGGGGAGCGCGACCTCACCGCCGTGGTGGTGATGGTGCTGGCGACCGCGACGACCGGGGTGGCGGAGCGCGCCACCGGCGAATCGTGCGGCTGGCGGCGCTACCTGGCACTGCTGCTCGACGGCAGCCGGGCGGGGGGAGCGGAACTGCCGTGCCCGCCGGGCGAAGCCTCGACGGCTTCGGAGTGCTGAGTTTCTGCTGCTTCGGTCGCGCGGTGGTGGAGTGGCGGAACCTCGGCTGTTCCCTCGCTGCGGGATGCCAGCGGCCGCGCCGCTGACGACCTAGGTGAGTGGCCCGCTCGACCAACCCCGCTGGGCGGGTGGGCCACTCACCTGAATCGGCATGTTGGGTGAGTGGGTCGCTTGACCATTCCTGTTGGGCGGGTGGGCCACTCACCTTCGGCTCGGTGGGTGGCCGGTCGGGTCGGGGTGAGCTCTCAGGAAGTTCACAGCCGGATTAAGTGAGAGTCGACTCTCGGTTAGGTAGCGTGGGTCGGGTTCCCCTTCCGACACCAGGAGCGCCCATGTCCTCTGCGACGGACAGCCCGGCCACCACTCCCGCCCTGCCCCTGCACATGCGGCGCAACGGGTTCGACCCGGTTCCCGACCTCGCCGCGGCCCGCGAGAACGACGGCGTCACCCAGGTCGCCACCCCGTTCGGCGCCCGCGCCTGGCTGGTCACCCGGCACGCGGACGTCCGCGCGCTGCTCGGCGACACGGAGACCTTCAGCAACGGCTGGCAGCGGCCGAACAGCGACTTGTCCCCGGAGGAGGCGGCGGAGCTGCGCCGCGGCAACCTGCTGGGCTACGACCCGCCGGAGCACACCCGGCTGCGCAAGATGCTCACCCCCGAGTTCACGGTGCGCCGGATGCGGCGGCTCGAACCGCGCATCGTGGAGATCGTCGACCAGCACCTGGACGCGATGCGCCGGGCCGGTGCTCCGCGCGACCTGGTGACCGACTTCGCGCTGCCGGTGCCCTCGCTGGTGATCTGCGAGCTGCTGGGCGTGCCCTACGCCGACCGCGACGAGTTCCAGACCCGCACCGGCACGATCCTGGACACCTCGCTGCCCGAGGACGTGCGGCGGCAGGCCAGCCTCGCGCAGCGGGCGTACATGCGCGAACTCGTCGAACGCGCGCAGGCCGATCCGGGCGAGGACATGCTCGGCATGCTGGTGCGCGAGCACGGCCACGAGCTGGAGACCCCGGACCTGACCGGCATCGCGAGCCTGCTGCTGCTCGCCGGGCACGAGACGACCTCCAACATGCTGGGCCTCGGCACCCTCGCGCTGCTGCGCCACCCCGACCAGCTGGCGCTGGTGCGCGACGACCCGGAGCGGGTGGCGCCCGCGGTGGAGGAGCTGATGCGCTGGCTGAGCATCGTGCACTCCGGCACGCCGCGGGTGACCACCACCGAGGTGGAGATCGCCGGCCAGGTGATCCCCGCCGGGGAGATGGTCGTGTTCGCGCTGCCCGCGGCGAACCGGGATCCGGAACTGGTCGACGATCCCGACGCGCTCGACATCACCCGCAAACCGACGAACCACATCGGCTTCGGCCACGGCATCCACCACTGCCTCGGCGCGCCGCTGGCCCGGATGGAGATGCGCATCGCGTTCCCCGCGCTGCTGCGGGCGTTCCCGGAGCTGCGCACCGCCATCCCCGACGACGAGATCGAGTTCCGCTCGTACCACTTCGTCTACGGCCTGAAGTCGCTGCCCGTCGCCTGGTGATCCCGCGGCCCGGCCCGTCCGACTCGATACCTCGGGACGGACGGGCTGTTCGCCTTACCCGGGTTTCGCCGACCAGCGTGCGCCGGTGGCGCAGCGCAGCGCTGGAAAGATCCGCCTACGTCGCCGAAGGCGCGCCTTGACGTAGATAGAGAAATCCTCGCCTGCCGGAGCAAGCGAGGATTCACAAGGAAGCGTCTTATTCTGCGTGAGGTAAGCGTCCCGCTTTAACTGCACCGATGAGCGAGACCACGGTGTCGTGACTCAGAGACAGGGCCGGGCCGTGCGGGTCCTTGCTGTCACGGATGGCGTGCCAGGTGTGGTCTTGAGCGCCGAGTTCGACGCAGTTGTTCGCGCCGCCGCTGCTGCGGCTGCTCTTGTGCCAGGTGGCGCTGCGTTCGTCCTTGAGCGTCGTCACGTCGCTTCCTCACTCGGCAGTTCACGGATCGCCCTATCGAGCGTCTCCAGTGTCTCACGCTGACCGAGTGCAGCGATCCGCAGTCGCTCGGCGACCAGCTCGTACACCTGCACGTGTTGGTCGCCGTCCAGGCAATCCGCCCGTGTGAGGTCTTCGAGGTAGGCGTAGGTGAAGGCGACGCCCTCCAGGTTCAGGCGAAGTAGCGTGAACGAGGTGCCCAGCGCGGCGTGCTCGCCGGATTTGAACGGCAGCACTTGGAGAGTCACGTGAGGCAGCGTGGCGATGGTGCGCAGGTGAAGCAGTTGCTCGCGGAGCACTGCCGGGCCGCCGATCTCACGTCTGAGGGCGGCTTCTCCGAGGATGATATTCAGCTGGGGTGGTTCGGGTCTGGTGACGAGGTGCTGTCTCCGCAGTCGCGCCTTGACCGTTTGATCGATATCGGCCGTGGCCACAACGACTGACGTCGAGACCACCGCACGGGCGTAGCTTTCGGTCTGAACCAGTCCTGGGATCAGCTCGGCATCCCAGATGGTCAGCGTGTCCGCGTCTGACTCCAAGCCGAGGTATTGCCTCGACCAGTCGGGCACCTTCCCGAAGCTCCCGCGCTTGCGTGCTTGTTGTGCAAGTGCACGGACCCGGTCCGAGTCGGCGTCCTTCACGTTGAACAACGTCAGCAGCTTGTCGACTTCGGTGACTTGCAGCGTGGCCTGACCTTGCTCGACTCGGCTGACCTTGCTTCCTGTCCAGCCTGTTCGTTTGCCGAGCTCGTCGCGCGTGACGCCTGCGGCGTCGCGGAGTTGTCGGAGTTCACGGCCGAGAAGCAGACGGCACACCGCCGGGCTCGGTGGGTTCATGGTCGTCAATCTTGCCCCCTTGGCTCAAGACGGTCCCATCACCCGAACGAATCATTGCAACTTGAATTTCAAGTTGAAATGCTTCTGCGAAGTCGGGTCAGTTCTGGTGGCGGAAGTTGTACCAGCTACGACCGAGGGGACCTACGCAGGGAGGCCACGTGTCAGATCAAGTTCAGCGGCTTGCGCAGCAGGAACTAGCTAGCGGCACGGCCGCCGAAGTCGTCGGAGGTGGTCGGTGATGTGGGTGTGGGCTGCGTCGTGGGGTCCGGTGGATACGCGGTGGCACGTGGTGACGCGTCGGGGTGGTGGTGCGTTGCCGTCGGCGTGTGGTGCGTGGGTGTACGGGCCGGTGTTCACGCGTCGGGCGGTGTGTCCGGATGGTGTGGCGGATCGCGAGGTCTGCCCGATGTGTGCGCTGCGGGTGGGTGTGGCGGTGCCGCGTCCGGTGAGCTTGTTCGCGTGGGATGAACCGGTGGTCGATCCACCTGTCGCGGATGTTGCGGGGATCGTGGCGTCGGGGGTGTTGCCGGAGCCGTGCCGGGCCGGTGCGGCCTTCGAGGACGGGGACGCGGTGGTGTGGCCGACGGCTGACCCGGATGCACCGGCCCCGGCTCCGATCTCGGCGATCTCCGTCGAAGTGCCTGCGTGGAAGCGGGGGCGGGGTCGGCATCGGTTGCGGGAGGGGCCGGGGTGCGCGGGAATTCGGCAGGCGGCGGCGTGAGTCCGCTGGAGCCGGATCCGGGGTGGCACTTCTGGCGCCCGGCGGGTGACGGAATCCGGCACGCGTTCCGGGGGAGGCGCTACAACGGTCAGGCCGAGGGCATGTCGGTGTGTGACGTGTCGGTGGCGTTGGAGCAGGAGATTTCGGAACAGGGCTGGTGCATGGCCCCGACGTGCGGAACGTGCAACGGGATTCTGATTTCGGAGCGTGCGCCGGTGGGAGGCGCGGACATCGATGACGACGAATAGCTAGTACCCCTTGAAAGTCTCCTGATCCACGCGGGGCCGCTGATCCGTGTGGAGGCAGGGGCCTCCTGTCCGCAGCGACCCGAAAGCCCCGATTCGGGGTGTGCGCGAGGGAGGAAGCCGGGGGCATTCCGCGGCCCCAGCAGGAATGCCCCCGGCATCTCGTCGGCTCGTGATCGCGAACCGTGTTCCAGGAAAGATGACCAGGCGAGGATGAGACTCGTCCGGCGGGCTCCGGTCGATCCGGTTGTAGGACCGGGTCAGCCGACGAGATCACCGAGTGACGTTGCACTGAACCGGAAGGAGCATCATGAGCACTGAGCCTCGTGGCTGGCGCAAGTCCAGCAGGTCGGCCCAGCAGACCGATTGCGTCGAGGTCGGTCGGGTTGTGGACGGCGCCGCGGTCCGCGACACGAAGGATCGTGCGGCCGGTTTCCTGACGGCGACGGCCGGTCAGTGGTCGGCGTTCGTGGGTGCGGTCAAGTCCGGTCGCTTCGACGGCTGAACCACTTCGAGCAGGTGCCCCGGCGAAGCGAATCCGTCGGGGCCTTTTCCTTTCCGCGGAGCGCGAGTCGTCCAGCGGTGGTGCTCGTTTCGTCCGGTTGGGCGTGCGGATGCGCCGGGGAGTTCGGGATCATCGACTGATGATTCCGCCGAGCTGGAAGGAGCATCATGATCAGGCAGCCCAGCGGTTGGCGCAAGTCCAGCAGGTCGGCCCAGCAGACGAACTGCGTCGAGGTCGGCCGGTCGGCCGGTGGTGCCGCGGTTCGTGACACCAAGGATCGCCCGGCCGGTTTCTTGACGGCGACGGGCGGCCAGTGGTCGGCGTTCGTCGGTGCGGTGAAGAGCGGCCGTTTCGACGGCTGAACCGCTCGACTATCCCCCGGCGATGCGATCCGGCGGGGCTCCTCGCCGTTCGAGTCTCGTCCGACAGGTTCCGGGCTCGGCGAATCACCGAGCTGGAAGGAGCATCATGAGCACCGAGCCTCGCGGCTGGCGGAAGGCGAAGCGGTCGAGCAACAACACCGCATGCGTCGAGGTCGGCCGGGTCGTCGATGGCGCCGCCGTCCGTGACACCAAAGATCGAGCGGCGGGGTACTTCACCACCACGACCGGCCAGTGGTCGGCGTTCGTCGGTGCGGTGAAGGCCGGTCGCTTCGACGGCTGACCTGTTCCGAGACGGAGCCCCGGCGGTGCGATCCGCCGGGGCTCTTGTCCGTTCCGCGCGTCAGAAGGAGCTCAGCGTGGGGTCGTAGTCGGTTTCGCCGACCGGGTACATGCTGGTCATCCAGTGGTAGAAGTTGTCGCCGCGGTCGCGCAGCAGCTCGTAGAGGCGGCGCAGCATCGCGTTGCGGATCTCGCGGACCTCGGGCTGCTCGTAGCGGTTGTGCAGCTCGTCCGGGTCGAGTTCCAGGTCGTAGAGCTCGTTGTGCGACTCGGGGTTGACCACCAGCTTGTAGCGGGCGCCGCGCAGCATCCGCTGCGGGTACGGGAAGTGGTGGCCGTGGTACTCGGCGACCAGGTCCGGTGCCCACTCCGGGTGCTCGCCGCGCACCAGCGGCAGCAGGCTGCGGCTGTCCACGGCGGGGGACGAGTCCTCCCCGGCGAGGTCCAGGATCGTGGCGGTGAAGTCGGTGAGGCTGACGAATTCGTCCCGCACCTGCGGTGGCTCCCCGGGCACCGAGACGATGCCGGGGATGCGGTAGATGTCGTCGTACATCGCCGGGCCCTTGTCGTGCAGCCGGTGCGCGCCGGTGAACTCGCCGTGGTCGGCGGTGAACATGATCGAGGTGCGGTCGGCCAGGCCGAGTTCGTCGAGCGCGCGGCGCAACCGGCCGACCTGCTCGTCGATCAGTGTCACGTAACCGCGGTAGACGGCGATGAGCTTGCGGCTCTCCTCCGGCGACATCGTGTCGAACGCCCAGTGCTCGCTGTAGTTGCGCTGCACCGGCGGCTTGCCCTCGAAGGTCTCCAGCACCGAGCGTGGCAGCTCGATCTCGTCCGGGTCGTACATGTCGTAGTAGTGGTCCGGCAGCAGGTACGGCAGGTGCGGGCCGAAGTAGTGCGTGGCCAAGAAGAACGGAGTGTCCGAAGTGGACTCGTCGGCGGCGAACCGGTGCAGCATCTCGATGGTGCGGGTCGTCAGGTAGTGCTCGAAGGTCGCCTCCACCGGCTGCTGCAACCGCGCCGCGAGCAGGTTGCCGGGGTTGCCGTTCGGCGCCGTCCCGCGCACCTCGTCGCGGATCGCGTACGGCGGCAGCCCGTGCTCCGCCAGGTACGCCAGGTAGTCCGGGTGGTCCACCGGGTTGTGCCAGCCCGGCAGGTCCGGGCCCTGGAAGCCGTAGTCGGCGGCGTTGCGCCGCACCCCGCCGTGCCACTTGCCGAGCAGCCCCAGGTTGTAGCCGCGCTCGGCGAGCCGCTCCGCGAAGGTGAACTGGTCCGGCGCCAGGTCCTCCAGGTAGCCGACGTTGCGCTCGTAGTTCGCCAGCAGCTTGTGCCGGAACGGGGCGTACCCGGTGAGCAGGCTCGCGCGCGCGGGCGTGCAGATCGCGGTGGGGGTGAAGCAGTTCGCGAACCGGGTGCCGCCCGCGGCGAGCGCGTCCAGGTTCGGGGTGCGCACCGCCGACGGGTCGCCGTAGCAGCCCAGCGTGTCGATGCGGTGCTGGTCGGTCATCAGGAACAGGACGTTGCGCGGCACGGTGGAACTCCTGGTCGGGGAGGGGCGGGTCATCGGGAGAGGGGTCTGGTCGTCGGTGACGGGTCAGCTGCCGGATCCGGCGTCGGCGGGAGCGGCCGGTTCCGAGCCCGCGGGCAGCGGATATCGCGCCAGCAGCGGGGATTCGTGCAGGGCGAGCGCCAGCCCGCCGAGTGCGCCGCCCCACGGCGCGGTGGTGGCGCGGGCGAACTCGACGCCGCCGCGCAGCGAGCGCATCGCGCGCCGGTCGAAGGATTCCCGCAGCGGGCCGAGGAATACCTCGCCCAGCTCGGCGAGCTCCCCGCCGAGCACCACGCGGCCCGCGTTGACCGCGGTGCACATCGCGGCCAGCGCCGTGCCCGCGTGCGCACCGGCGGCCCGCACCGCTTCGCGTTCCGCGGCCCGCACCGCGCCCTGATCGGCGGCCCGCGCGCCGCGTTCGGCGGCCCGCGCATCGCGTTCGACGGCCCGCGCAGCGCCGGGTTCGGCGACACCGCCGAGGGCGTCCCGCAGCAGCGGCCAGCGCCGGTGCCCGGCGGCGCGCAGCACGGCGGGCACCGAGGCGTAGCGCTCCAGGCAGCCGCGACCGCCGCACCAGCACTCCGGTCCGGACTCGTCCACGCACAGGTGCCCGAGCTCCGCGGCCACGCCGCCTGCACCGCGGATCAGCTGGCCGCCGACGATGAGACCACCGCCGACGCCGTGCGAGAAGTGCGCGTACAGCAGGTCCGAAGCCCCGGCGGCCGCGCCCCAGGTCGCCTCGGCGAGCGCGGTGAGCCGGGTGTTGTTGTCCACGCCCACCGGTGCCCCGAACGCGCGGGCCAGCCCGTCGGCGACCACTTCCCGCCCGCGCAGCGCACCGGGCAGTCCACCGGCGTCGGCGAGTACCAGCTCACCCGGGCCGGTGGAACCGACGCCGATGCCGGCGAGGGCGTCCAGCGTGATGCCGTGCCGCCGCGCGGTGTCCCGGACGGCCCGCTCGGCCAGCGCGAGCCGGTCCGCCGCCGACCGCGCCGCTCCGTAGGGCAGTTCGTGCCGGGCCCGCACCTGGTGCGAGGCGTCGGCGAGCACCAGCCGGATCCGGTTGCGGCCCAACTCGATCCCCAGGTACTGGCCCGCGGCCGGGTTGAGCACCAGCCCGCTCGTGGGACGTCCGCGCCGGTTCGACGGCGGACGTTCGGTCTCCACCACCAGACCACGGCGGATCAGGTCGCCGAGGATCGCGGACAGCGTGGTGCGGGACAGCCCGCTGTGCTCGGCGACCTCGGCGCGGCTCAGCTCGCCGTGCCTGCGCAGGCAACCGAGGACCCGTTCGGCGTTGCTCTGGCGCAGCCGGTGCAGCGCGGTCGGTGCGGCGTCGGACATGGCGGCAGCGTATCCGCCGCCCGGCCGAATTACGACCGGAGTCGGTCAAAAATCCATCCCGGAATCTGACCGAGTGTTGACGGAAATGGTGGCCGGTGCCACGCTCCATCGCACCGATCCGCCGGGACCATCCGATCCCGCCGCCGGAAGTGGAGATGTGCATGACCGAGACCCGTTCGCCCAGTTCGTCCGCCGCGGCGCGCTCGGTGTTCTTCTTCGGTTCCTTCGGCGGCATCCTCGCCGGGTACGACCAGGGCATCGCGGCCGGTTCGCTGCTGTTCCTCACGCCCGCGCTGGGGCTCACCCCGTGGACGAAGGGCCTGGTGGTGAGCTCGCTGATGTTCGGCGCGATCCTCGGCAGCCTGGTGGCGGGCTCGCTCGCGGAGCGCTGGGGCCGGCGGCCGATCCTGCAGCTGGGCGCGGCCGTGTTCGGCGTGTCCGCGATCGGCATGGCGCTCGCCCCGTCGGTGGCGGTGCTGGTCGCGGCCCGGGTGCTCGGCGGGCTCGCCGTCGGCATCGCCTCCGTGGTGGTGCCGACCTACCTGTCCGAGCTGGCGCCGACCCGCAACCGCGGCGGCATCGCCACCCTCAACCAGCTGATGATCGCGATCGGGATCTTCGTCGCCTACGTGACGAGCCTGGCGCTGTCGCCGTGGGGCGCGTGGCGGTGGATGCTGGGCCTCGCGCTGGTGCCGTCGTTGCTGCTGCTGTTCGGGGTGTCCCGCTCGCCGGAGACGCCGCGCTGGCTCGTCGCGCACGGCAGGGACGAGGAGGCGCGGCGGGTGCTGCGCGCGCAGCTCGGCGAGGACGAGGCGGCATCGGTGCTCGCCGACATCCGCCGCACCAAGGACGCCGAACCCGAGCAGGATCGGGCCCGCTGGCGCGAACTGCTCACGCCCGCGCTGCGCAGGCCGCTGCTGGTGGCCGTCGGACTGGCGCTGCTGCAGCAGTTCATCGGCATCAACACGATCGTCTACTACGCGCCGACGATCCTGCGCGCCGCCGGGTTCGGCGACAGCGCCGCGCTGCTCAACAGCGTCGGGCTCGGCGCGTTGTCCATCATCACCACGCTGATCACGGCGCGGGTGGTGGACGCGGTGGGGCGCAAGAAGCTGCTCCTGATCGGCGGCACCGCGATGCTGCTGAGCATGAGCGTGCTCGCGGTGCTGTTCGGCGCGGAACTGCTCGCCGGAACCGCCGGGGCGGCCGGTGCGGTGCTGTGCCTGGCGGTGTTCAAGGTGGCGTTCTCGCTGAGCTGGGGCCCGCTGATGTGGGTGCTGCTGCCGGAGCAGTTCCCGCTGCGGGTGCGCACCCTCGGCGTCGGCGTCGGGTCGTTCGTGAACTGGACGGGGAACCTGCTGGTGTCCCAGTTCTTCCCGGTGCTGCTCGTGTTCGGGGCGGGTGCCGTGTTCGGCATCTTCGCCGGTTTCGCCGCGCTGGCGCTCGTGTTCACGTTCTTCTGCGTGCGGGAGACCTCGCGGCGCAGCCTCGAAGACCTCGAACTGGCGGGGTAGCGCCGGCGCCGGCGGTGTGCATCGAACCGTTGCGGCGCAACGGGTTCCCGCCGGAGCCGAGCACCTCCCCGGAACGGGTTCGGCGACCTCGCGCGGAATCCTGCCCGGGCGACGCCGACCCGGCTCGGGGTGCGCCGGCAGTCGGCCGGAAACCCCGACGCGACGGCACACCTGAACGCTCCACCCGGCCTGATGGCCCCGGAGCACCGGCCGATCAGCCGACCCCGCGCGGCCGGTCGGATGAGGTGCGCGCCCCTCGTCCGCTGCGAACGTTCCTCCCGATCGACTTCCGCACCAGCGACCGCGCCGCACGGCGCGCATCGGGACCAGGGGGAACAACACATGCAGCAGGGGCGCACACCGGCGAGCCGGGCGGTGCTGGCGGGCCGCGGCTTGGCGAAGCAGTACGGCGAGCACTGGGCGCTGGGCGGCGCGGACATCGAGGTTCGAGCCGGTGAGGTGCTGGCGATCGTGGGCCCGTCCGGCTCCGGCAAGACCACGATGCTGCACGTGCTCGCCGGAATCCTGCGCCCGGACCGCGGGGAGGTCGTCTTCGGCGAGCGCCGCGTCGACCAGCTCTCCGAGACCAAGCGCAGCGAGCTGCGGCGGCACGAGTTCGGCTTCGTGTTCCAGCAGGGCATGCTCGTCGGCGAGCTGACCGCCGAGGAGAACGTGGCGCTGCCGCTGCTGCTCGGCGGCACCGACCGGCGCACGGCCACGAGAGCCGCCCGCGCATGGCTGGCCGAGCTGGGGCTGAGCGGTATGGAAGGACGACTGCCCGGCCGGCTCTCCGGCGGCCAGGCGCAGCGGGTGGCGATCGCGCGGGCGATGGCGCACGAACCGAAGGTGATCTTCGCGGACGAGCCGACCGGCGCGCTGGACACCCGCACCGGTGCGGCGACGATGCGGGCGCTGGCCGACGGCGCGGGCAGATCCGGCGCCGCGGTCGTGGTGGTCACCCACGACCGCGAGCTGGCCGCCCGATGCGGCCGCGTGGTGGAGATCCGCGACGGCCTCATCGCCGACGACGTCACCGCGCCCGGCGGGGCGGTGGCCCGATGAACCCGCTGCAGCTGGCCGTGCGGGTGCTGCGGCACGACCCCCGCACCCGCACCTCGGCGATCCTGACCGCGGCCGGCGTGATGGTGGCGACCGCGCTGGTGCTGATCCTCACGGCGCTGCCGCACGCCGCGCAGGCGCGCACCGATCGCTCCTCCTGGCAGGAGGGCCACCAGGGCGTCTCCGAGACGGGCGGGGTGGAACTGGCCTCCCAGGACTACGTGCGCGGCGAGATGATCACTCGGCTGGACGTCTCCGGCGCCTCCGGCGGCGGGAAGGCCCCGGAATTCCCGGCTCCCGGCGAGGCGCTGCTGTCCCCGGCGCTCGCGGAGAAGGCGGCCGCGCTGCCGGACGGCGAACTGGCCGACCGCTTCCCGCAGCGCATCGCGGGCACGATCGACCCGCGGCTGCTGCGCTACCCGGAACAGCTCGTCGCCGTCGTCGGGCATCCGCAAGGCGCGCTGGACGAGGCCGCCGCCGTCGCCAACCCGTACTCCTCGGTGACGATCCAGGCGGAGTCCGAGGACCTGCTGCTGCAACCGATGGCGTTGTTCGGCTTGTTCGTGCTGGCGGCTCCCAGCCTCGTGCTGGTCGCCTCGGCCTCGCGGCTGACCGCGGCGCGCCGGGAACGCCGGATGGCGTCACTGAGGATGGCGGGTGCGACTCCGTCCCAAGTGGTCTCGACGGTCGCCGCGGAGACCGGGCTCGCCGCGGTGGCCGGAACCGCCGCCGGGCTGCTGCTGACCTGGCCGCTGCGGTACCTCATCGCAATGGTCCCCTGGGGCGACGGCACCTGGTTCGTCAGCGACATCACCCCGTCGACCTGGGCGGTGCTGGGCGTGGCGATCGGCGTTCCGGCGCTGGTGGTGGCCTCGTCCGTGCTGGGCGCCGGGCGGGTCGTGCGCGCGCCGCTGAGCGCTGCCACCGAGCAGCCGCGCGGCAGGCCCAAGGCGTGGCGGCTGCTGATCCTCGCGGTGGTCGCCGGGCTGTTCGTGCTCGGCATGGCGAGGTACGACGACGGCGCGGGATTCCTGGTGCTGGTGCTGCCGATCGCCGCGGTGGTGTGGTCGTTCTCGCTGGTCGGGCCCTGGATCACCGCCACCATCGGCCGGCTGTTCGCGCGGGTGTGGCGCGGTCCTGCGGTGCTGCTGGCGGGCAGGCGGCTGGTCAGCGACCCGAAGAGCGCCTACCGGTCGTCGTCCGGCATGGTGCTCGCGGTGTTCACCGGGGCGATGGCGCTGACGGCGTTGCCCGCGATGACCGCCGGGCCCTCTTCGATGGGCAGCTGGGACGAGCAGGACGTGATCCTCGCGGACGTGCCCGGCAGCCGAGCACCCGAACTGCGCCAACGCCTCACCGACGAACTGGCGGCGCGGGGCGTGCGGGCCACCGTCGCCGACTACGAGCAGGTGCTGGTCGGCGGGATCGGCGACTCGTCCACCTTCGGGCTGGTCATCGACTGCCGCGCCGCTCGCGAGGTGACCCCCTTCCGGCCCTCCTGCGAGGGACCGCCCGGCGTCCACGTGCCGAGCGGGGCGCAGCCGTCGGAACTCACCGTCACCCCGAGCACCGGTGGCGCCGACCGGCCGCCCGCCGTGCCGGTGCCGCCCGGAACCCCGGTCATCGCCGAGCCGAACCTGGACACCGTGCTCATCGACCCGGGCGCGGTGCCCGCGGCGGACGGTTCGGAGCAGGCCACGTTGTCCGTGCTCCCGGCCACCGAGGCGGACCGGATCGGGGTGCGCACCGCCATGGCGCGCACGATCCCCGGTGCGGACATCGAGTCGATCGAGTCGCGCAGCGTCGCCGGGGACGTCCAGACCGGCGACCTGCACCGGATCACGGTGATCGGGTTGTCGATCGCGTCGGTGCTCGCGGCGGCCAGCGCGGCGATCACGGCGGCGGGATCGGTCGTCGACCGGCGCCGCACGCTGGGGGCGCTGATCGCCGCCGGAACGCAGCGCCGGGTGCTGGTCCGCGCACTGCACGTCGAGGCGGCACTGCCGGCGCTGGTCGCGGCCGGGATGGCGACCGCGGGAGGCACCGGGGTCAGCCTCGGGCTGCTCCACGTGCTGGACCAGAGCACCACGCTGACCCCGTCGATCCTGGTGCCGATCGTGCTCGGCCTGCTGGTGGCGGCGCTGGCGGCATCGGCGAGCGGGCTGATGCTGCGCGGGATCGGCGCGGAGCCGCTCGCCGACGAGTAGCGGGACGGCGGCGGGCAGCCCCGCCGCCTCCTGCTCGTCCGCCGGGGGTCAGCCCTTCGGTGCCGCCCGGGTTCCCCGACCGGCAGGCGATCCGGTCGGCCGGGGTGGCACCGGCTCCGGCGGGTTCGCGCCGAAGCGGCGGCGGTAGGCGGACGGGCTGAGCCCGGTGTGCTCGCGCAGCCGGGCGCGGAGGTTCGCGGCCGTGCCGAACCCGCTGGCCGCGGCGACCCGGTCCAGGCTGAGCTCGCCGCGCTCGATGAGCCGACACGCCAGCGCGACCCGCTCGGTGGTGAGCCAGCCGAGCGGGGTGGTGCCGAGCTCCGCGCGGAACCGCCGGTGCAGCGTCGCTGGGCTGGTGGCGAGCCGGGCGGCCAGGTCCGGCACGGTCAGCGGCCGGTCCAGGTGCGCGCGGGCCCAGTCCAGCGCGGGTGCCAGCGAGGTGTCCGCGACGTCCGGCACCGGCCGTTCCACGAACTGCCGCTGGCCGCCATCGCGGTGCCCGGTGAACACCAGCCGCCTGCTCACCGCGTTCGCGACCTCGGCGCCGTGGTCCCGGTTGATCAGGTGCAGCCCCAGGTCCAGCGCCGCCGCGCTGCCCGCCGCGGTGAGCACCGGGTCGTCGTCGACGTAGAGCACGTCCGGTTCGAGGCGCACCGCCGGGAAGCGGCGGGTGAACTCCGCGGCCCAGCGCCAGTGCGTGGTGGCGCGCCTGCCGTCCAGCACGCCCGCCTCGGCGAGGGTGAAGGCGCCGGTGCAGAAGCTCACCAGCCGAGCCCCGCGCCGCGCCGCGCGGGCGATGACGGCCAGCACTTCGGGCGCGGCGGGCACGTCCGGATCGGGCCGGTTGGGCACGATCAGCGTGTCCGCGGCGTCCGCGACCTCCGGCCCGGCGACGTCGGAGAGGGTGAACATGCCCAGGTGCATCCGCACCCGCGGCCGCACCGCGCACACCGCGAAGTCGTACCAGCGGCGGTCCAGCTCCGGGCGGCGCAGCCCGAACAGCTCGGTCGCGACGCCCATCTCGAACGGGTTCGAGCCCTCGTCGACCAGCACCGCGACCCGGTGCGAGAATTCTTGCGGCATGTGCGATTCCTAGCACTCGTGGTGCGGTCGGGTCGAGCCGAGGATGTCGGCATGACCGAGAACCCGATCGACCTCAAGACCGCGCTGGACGGCTTCGACGCCCCGTGGAGCCCGCGGATCATCGCCTACCTCAACGACTACGACATCCGGCTCGCCCGGTTCCACGGCGAGCACGTGTGGCACGTGCACCTGGAGACCGACGAGTTCTTCCTGGTGCTGGACGGCGAGATCGCCATCGGGCTGCGCGAGGAGGACGGCGAGCGGACGGTGACCTTGCCGCGTGGTTCGGTGTTCGTGGTGCCGCGCGGCACGTTCCACAAGCCGTCGTCGGAGCACGGCGCGGCCGTGCTGCTGGTGGAGCCGACCGGAACCCTCTCGGTCGGGGACGCGCACGACGAGGTGCCCGAGCACGTGGACGTCACCACCGGCCATCCGGTGCCGTAGCGGCGTCCGCGCGGGTGATCCCGACCGGTCCCGGCACCACCGCCTCCAAGATCATGTTCAAATGTCCGTTGGGCCGCAACGGAAATCGGTGGCCCGGTGATCCGGCGCTGCGCCGTCCGGCCGAGCGCAGCGTTCGTCCGTCCGGTCGCGGCGCCTCGACCGAGGGAGCGGACAGGGCATGGAAGCGGGCGGCCACGCGTGCACGGGAGCGTTGGCGGGGGCGGCATCGAGCAGCACGGTGGGCGCGCTCACCGGCGCGGACCTCGGAGTCGCGGGCACCGCGCTGGGCGCGTTGCTGGGCGCGGGCGCGGCGCTGCTGCCCGACCTCGACGCCGACGGCGCCACCGCCTACCGCAGCGGCGGGCGGGTGACGGCGCTGGTGGGGGAGTCCTTCCAGCTCCTGGCGCGCACCACCTACGGCCGGACGCGGCTGCCGCACGATCCGCCCGGCGACGGCGAGCACCGCGGCCTGGTGCACACCCCGCTCTTCGCGGCCGGGCTGGGCCTGCTGGTCGCGCTGGGCGCGCTGCTGACGCCGTGGGTGCCGGGGATCGCGATGGTCCTGGTGCTGGCGCCCGGTATCAGCACCCTGTCCCGGTCCGGCCCGAAGTGGGTGCGGCGCAGGCTGTGCACCGACCAGGACGCGGTGGCGCTGATCGCCGCGGTCGCCATCAGCTGGTCGCTGGCGGCGGCGGGCGCGATGGCCGAGCTCGGCTGGTTCGCCGGGGTGTCCATCACGATGGGGATGCTGGTGCACTCGGTGGGGGATTCGGCGACGCGCAGCGGGATCTGCTGGACGTTCCCGATCCGCCGCCGCTGCGCGAAGTGCAGCCGGAAGCGCACGGCGCGCTGCTCGGGTGCCCGCTGGCGCCGCGGTCACGTGCTGCCGAAGTCGATGCGCTGGAGCGTCGGATCGAAGCAGGGCAAGCGGATCGAGCGCAGCATCGAGCTGGTGTGCCTGGTGCTGGTCGCGGTGCTGCTGGTGCCGGACGCCGCCGAACTCGCCCGCACGCTCGGGTGACATCGGAATTCCCGTTGTGGCCAAGGGTTTCAGCGGACTCTGGTCGTTCGGGACGGCCGACTGTTCGGGACGGGCGGGCGTTCGGTGACGGCTGGTCGTTCGGGACGGCCGGTTATTCGGGAAGGCTGGTCGTTCGGGGCCGCCGGGCGTTCGGCGACCGCTGGATGTTCGGGGACGCGGCCCCGGCGCGCACCCCCGCTGGTGCGCTACCGGAGCCGCTCGCCGACGGCGGAACCCCCGTTCCCCCTCCACCGCCGGCGGTCTCATCCCGCCGCGATCACGCGTCGGCTCACAGCACGCGCGTCGCGATCCAGGTGGTGAGCACGCCGGTCAGCACCAGCACCGGCGCGCCCACCGAGGATGGGTCCGCCCACCAGCTCTCGATCACGGCGGCGGAGATCGTGGCCGCCCACATGTACGGACCCGACCGGGTCCGCCTGCGACGGATCTTGCCGACCGGCAGCGGAGCCGTTCGGTGCGCGGAAGTCGTGGCCATCATGGAAGAACCTCCTGTCGAACGCCGGAAACTGCTCGCTGATGCCTCATTGGTAGTCCCGCGCCCCCGCCCCCTCTACGTCAAAAGTCACGTTCGGCGGATTTCCCGCCACCGGGTGGATCAGCCGGTGCGTTCGGGTCCGGCGGGGCCGGACACCGCGTAGGGTCCGCTCATGGCTCGTGTTCCTCGTGCCCGGCGGACGGTCGCGCTGACCGCGGACCTGGTGATCCTGACGATCCGCGCCGGTCGGTCGTGCGTGTTGCTGGTGGAGCGCGCGGGTGAGCCGTTCGCGGGGCGGCTCGCCCTGCCGGGTGGTTTCCTGCGCGGCGACGAGAGCCTGGAGCAGACCGCGGCCCGGGAGTTGCAGGAAGAGACCGGGATCGTGGCGGATTCCCTGCCGTTGGAGCAGATCGGCACCTATTCGGCTCCGGACCGGGATCCCCGCGATCCCCGTGTGATCACCTGTGCATTCCTGGCGATCGCGCCGGATCTGCCGCTGCCGGAGGCGGGATCGGATGCTCGGGCGGCGAGCTGGATGCCCGTCTCGGAGGCCAGATCGGTGGGGCTGGCGTTCGACCACCCGCGGATCTTGGGGGACGCGATCGACGTGGCCCGGCGGAAGCTCCAGTTCACCACGGTGGCGACCGCGTTCTGCGACGCGGAGTTCACCATCGGCGAGCTGCGCGAGGTCTACGAAGCGGTGTGGGAGGTCGAGCTGGATCGGCCGAACTTCCACCGCAAGGTCACCGATGCGGAGGGGTTCGTCGTGCCGACGGGGCAGCGGCGTGCCGCGTCGAACGGGCGTCCTGCCGCGCTCTACCGGGCGGGATCCGCGGACGAGCTGGTGCCTCCGATGATGCCGCCGCGCAGGAGCTGATCTCCGCCGACCGTCGTGGTGCCGGTGTCGATCGACGCGTGGCCGATGAGCGTGCCGCTGAGCAGTGCGCCGCTGAGGAACGCGATGACGACGGCGTGCGCCGCAAGCCGGAACGAGCAGTGGATCTGCATCTCGAACCCCTTGTTGTCAAAGTGACTATAAGTTGTTGGAGATGACGCTAGGCGCTGTCCGTGCTTATTGTCAATGAGACAACAAGGGGGTCGGTGGAAGTCAGACCTCGTGGTCCGGCCGCAGCATCGCCGGATGGAGCAGCGCCGCTCCGCCGGAGCGGTACAGCGCCGCCGGGCGTCCGCCATCGCGGGTGGTGCGCTCGCCGGTGGGGACGAGGAATCCCGGCACGCCGGTGATCTTGCGGTGGAAGTTCCGCGGGTCCAGCCGGGTGTCCCACACGATCTCGTAGATCCGGCGCAGGTCGGTCATGGTGAATTCGGTGGCGCAGAACGACGCGGCGAGGGTGGTGTACTCCAGCTTGCCGCGAGCGCGCTCCACCGCGTCGGCGATGATCCGCGCGTGGTCGAAGGCGACCTGCGTCTCGCCCTCCAGCACGTCGCGCGCCGGGACCCAGGTGGCGGCGCGCGCGTCGCCACCTGCGGTGGGATCAGGCAGATCCGCGACGAACGCCAGGTAGCACACGGTGATCACCCGGCGGCGCGGATCGCGGTCCGGTGCGCCGTAGGTGCGGAGCTGCTCCAGGTGCAGGCCTTGCGGATGCAGGCCCGTTTCCTCGGTGAGCTCCCGCGCCGCGGCCTCGTCGACGTCCTCGGCGTCGTCGAACAGGAAGCCCCCGGGTAGTGCGAGCATTCCGCGAAACGGGTCCTCGCCCCGCTCCACGAGCATGATCCGCAGTGCGCCGTCGCGGACGGTCAGGATCGCGAGGTCGACGGCCAGCGCGACTTCGGGGATGGTCCAGTCGTCGTCGGACACGGTGGTCACCCCCGGTCGTGATCGGTCGGCTCGGACGTCTGTCCACTAGGTACACCGTACTCGTGCTGGTAGCGGCGCCGCCGATGCGCAACAGTTATCGTCATATTGACTATAAGACTCCGGTTGGGCTAGCGTCCCTCGCGCCGCGGCACCAGCACATCGCCGCGGATCCCGCTTCCCGGCCCCGGAAACGCGTTCGCGGCCACCGCCCCGGGAAGCGCTCTCCGCTGAGCACCTGAGCGCCAGAGCACGACCAGCACCCCTGATCGAAGCGATGGAGCAACACGATGATCGTCATCTTGACGGCGTTGGACGTCGAGTACACCGCGGTCCGCGAACACCTCACCGGACGCGCGGAGCACTGGAGCGACAAGGGAACCCTGTTCGAAGTGGGCGAGCTGACCGCCCGGCCCGGTCGGGAGGTGGCGATCGCCAGACTGGGCCAGGGCACGATCAACGCGGGCGTGCTCACCGAACGCGCCATCGACGAGTTCCGCCCGGACGCGCTGCTGTTCGTCGGCGTCGCCGGGGCGCTCCGCGACTGGCTGAACCTCGGCGACGTGGTGGTCGCCAACCGGGTCTACGGCTACCACGGCGGCAAGAGCGAAGACGGCGGATTCCGCACCCGCCCGCGGGCTTGGGACATCCCGCACCGCATCGAGCAGGCGGTGCACCAGGTGTCCCTGTCCGACGACTGGTGCGCCGGGCTCACCGCCGGCGGCGGCGCCCCCGCCGTCCACACCGCCCCGATCGCCGCAGGTGACGTGGTGCTGAACTCGCGGACCTCCGAGTACGCCGAACGGCTCCGCGAGACCTACAACGACGCGATCGCAGTGGAGATGGAAGGCGCCGGATTCGCCCTCGCCGGGCACATCAACGACAACGCGCAACTCGCGGTCGTGCGGGCCATCAGCGACTACGCGGACGGGGCGAAGGAGGCCGTCGACGGCGAAGGCTGGCAGGCCACCGCCGCCCGCAACGCCGCCGCCTACGCCGCGGCGCTCTGCGCGGCACTGGAGGAGAGGGGTGGGGGACGGCGGGGCCGGCACCTCGGCCCGGATTCGGGGCCTCCGCCGCTAGGTGGCCCGATCGTGCAGGGCAACGCCCAGGTGGGAGAGGTGGCGACCTTCAGCTCCGGTTTGCGCACCATCAACATGGGTGGCCGCGGGGGGAACTCGTGAACGTTCCTCCCTGGGTCGATCTGAGTTCTGAATGGCCTGGCGTCCACGTCGGAGGTGAAGCGGAGGTCGGTCAAGCCGTCGGCGTGCACATCGGCGAAACGGCGATCCACCGCGACGGGACGTACCACATCAACCGCGGCGATCCGCCGGAACGCAAGGAAGAAGTGGCGCTCCACCACCTGGAGGGGGGTACTCCGCGCCCAGCTGAGAAGCTGCTCCGCGAGATTCTCGAAGCAGGGCACGGGAACACGCGCCGGTCCTACCTCTACGCGCTCGCGCTGTTCAGCGAACGCGCGCTCACCGAAGTCGACGCCGCCGTGCTGGACGAGTTCGACGTTGCCCGGAAAGTGGCGGAACGATGCCCGCGGGACGAGTGGCGCGACGCACTGGACGTGGTGGACGAGCTCTTCCGCCGGGCGTGGGAGCAGAATCCCCACGGCCCGGCCGAATCGGTGGGCTTCGCGCCGGTGGACACCGGTTACGACGCGCTGCCCGCGATCGAACGGGGCCAGATCACCAGGCACCTGAAGTTGATCCTCGACGGTGTGACAGCGACCCGCCTCGCGTCGGCGGAGACCGAGCGCGTCCTGGGCGAGCGGATGGCCCCGGACCGCAAGGGGAGGGCGTGGAAGTTCTTCGAACCCGATCCGGCACGACCACGTGCATTCGTTCCGGCCCGCACCGCTGTCGGTACTCCGGTGTGGACGCGGGCGGGACTCGGAGTCCTCAGCGGGCTGCTCGGCCTGTACACCTCGTTCGCGTACTGGGCAAGCCCGGCCATGTGGTGCGGTCTGGCTCTGGTGGTCGGCGGCGGGCTCCTCGCCTGCCTTCACGAGTTCACCCGTCGAGTGCTGAACAAGGAGCGGCAACGCGCCGAGCGGGAGCACAACGATCAGGTCCCGGACGAAGCCCCGCCTTCCCCCGGGCACTGGGTGCGGACCGATTTCGTCGCAGCCGTCCACGAACGGGTCGAAGCGGGCTTCCGCGCCGTCCGCCCGCACATCGCGGGACAGTGGAAGGCGCAGACCCGTGGTGTCCGCCGCACTCTGACCATCCGCCTCGCGGCGCTGTACGGAAACGCCGGTGTGGAACCGGAATCGCTGGACTGGCTGATCCGCTGGCACGGCTATCGATGCGCTGAGCGTTGGCGGGTCGGCGCGCTCTTCGGCCATCGCACGGAACTGCTTCCCACCCGGCGCACCGTCCTGCTCTTGCGATCGGGCATCGCGCTCGCGGCCACCGGCGCGGTGGTGATGATGACATCGGGAGCGGTGCTGCCCGCGCTGCTGCTCGTCGGCAGCGGGTACCTCGGGCTCGTGCACGGTGTCGAACTGGCCGCTGTTCGCCGGGACGACCTGCGCAGGACCGCGGCCGACGCTGCGTTGCACGACGAAGAGCTGAAAGCCTTCGCGGAGTGGACCTCGACGCTCGCGGACCGTCCGTCGGACGAGGAGATGGGACGATGGCTGAACCTGGACAAGCGCTACCTGATCACGGCGGCGACCAGGCACGGCAGATTGGCCGGAAGTGATCTCATGGACCAGTTCGTGACCTTGGAAAAGGCGCCGCGAGCGCGCCAGGCGCTCGTCCCGGGCGGGCCGCCGCGCTACTCCGAATACGTGGTCAAGGTCTTCCTGCTCACGCACAACGGGGTTCGAGTCGTCGAGTCCGAGCTGAACTTCCTCAACGGGGCGCGCAGGAACGAGCAGCGCTCGTCGTTCCGCTACGAAGCACTGGCCTCCGCCGGCATCACCGAGGTGGGGGTGCGCGTCGCCAACGACAGGTACGCGCTGCGGAACGAGAACAGGCCCGATTCGTTGGAGATCGTGCGGTTGCGCAGCCGGACGCTGCGACTGGTGCTGTTCAACGGGCCGGACATCACGGTCATCACGAACAAGTTCGACCGCCTCCGCGATGTGACAAGCGAGGAGGAAGCCCACCTGCGGGACCGCGAGCTCGACGCGGCCGGGATTCCCACCGCGCTGCGCACGCTGGAAGCGGTGGCGTCCGAGGGGGGACGCTGGATGCAGCGGGAGCACGAGCGGAGGCGGCGGTTGCGTCGTGATCGGCCCGCGCGGGAGGGCCGGGCGCTGGACAGCACCGCGGCTGATCGTTCCGAGCGGGCCACGAGCTCGCCGCGCTGACGGGCTTTCGCCGGTGCGCGGCCCATCGGCATCGGCCGCGCACCGCGGTCTGTGATGGTTGGCACGGTTCGTTCCGGTGGTGCGGAGCTTGTGATCTGCTGAAGCCGCGCTCCGAGGAGCCGCATCGTCGGAAGGCCGTCGCCGTCCCTCCGCGCTCGTGCCGCGGGAATCCGGTCGCGATCGCACCTCCGCCCGTGCCCGCGCCGCCTGCCGCGGGAAACCACCGGGCCGACGCCTGTGATCACCGGATTCGGAGAAGCCGTGCACTGGAACTGGAACGATGCCGCTGAGTTCGACGAGGAAGCCTTCCTGTCGGCGGCGATGGACTGGCACTTCTCCCCGGAAACGGGGTCGCCCTTCTGGCTCGACCGGGCGGCTTCGCTCGGGTTCGACCCGCGGCGCGACGTGCGCAGGCACGCCGACCTGGCCCGCTTCCCGAACGTGGTGAACGAGCTCCGCGGCGTCCCGATCCGCGACCTGGTTCCGCGCGGCTACGGCGACCGGCCCGACGTGCTCGGCGCGTTCGACAGCGGGGGCACCACCGGTGCCCCGAAGCGGGTCGTGCTGCTGCGGGACTGGCTGGAGCACTCGCTGGCGTGGAAGTCGGCCCGGATGGACGAGCTCGGCTTCCCGCGCGACGCGCACTGGCTGACGGTGGCGCCCGGCGGCCCGCACATCTTCGGCAGGTTGATGGCGGAACTGCCGGGCATGCGCGGCGGCATCGCGTTCACCGTGGACCTCGACCCGCGGTGGGTGCGCCGCAGCATCGCCGAAGGCCGCCCGGACGAGGCGGACCGCTACGCCGAGCACGTCGTGGACCAGGTGGAAGCGGTGCTGGACAGCCAGGAGGTCGGCGTGCTGGTGGCGACTCCGCCGCTGCTGGAGCGCATCGCCGACCGCGACCGCCTCACCGCGGCGATCAACGACCGGGTCGGCACCATCATGTGGGGCGGTGCGCACCTGGACCCGGACACCCGGTACCTGCTGCAGCACGAGGTCTTCCCGGACGTGGCGCTGCGCGGCCAGTACGGCAGCACCACGATCCTCGGCGGCAGCATGGAACGGCCGGGTTGCGACGGCCGGACCTGCACGTTCGACTCGTTCTCCCCGTACACCACGTTCACCGTCGTCGACCCGGACACCGGGGCCGAGGTGGCGGAAGGCGAGCGCGGGCAGGTCGTGATGCACCACGTCAGCAAGGCCATGCTGCTGCCGAACAACCTCGAACGCGACGTCGCCACCCGCATCGCCGCGCCCGCCGGATCGCTGGGTTCCTCGGTCGCCGACGTCGCGCCCGTGCGGACCTTCGAGAACTCCGCCGTGATCGAGGGGGTGTACTGATGAGCGCCCGCCGGCTCGATGCGCTCGGCGCCACCGGTGCGTTCCGCGCCACCCGCCGCCGGGAGGTCACCGCTGTCGACGGAGCGGTGCTCGCCGAGCTGAGCCTGGTGCCCCGGCTCTACGTCAAGCGCAGCGTCGCCGCGCTGCGCCGGGCCGAGCCGCTGTCCGCGCCGCGCCGCCGACGCGCGCTCGCCGACGCGGCCCGGGCCTTCCTCGGCACCGTGGACGGGATTCCGCTGCCCGAGCACGAACGTGAGGTGTGCCGGGCGTCCGGCGTCGCGCTGCCCGTGGTGCGGGCCGCATCGCTCGCGCTCGCCCGCAGCGCCGAAGCGGCCGCCGAGTCGGTGGACCGGGCGCGCCCGACCGGCTCCGCCGCGCACTGGCTGGACCGCGCCGGATCGGGCGCGGTGTGGAGCCGCCGCGGTGAGGTGCTCGCCGTGCACGCGCCCGGAAACCACCCGGGCACGCACACCGAGTGGATCGAGGCGCTCGCGCTCGGCTACCGGATCGCGGTGCGCCCCTCCGCGCGGGAACCGTTCACCCCGCACCGGCTGGTCACCGCGCTGCGGCAGGCCGGTTTCGGGCCGGACCAGGTGGTGCTGCTGCCGACGGACCACGACGTCGCCGCCGACCTCGTGACCGCCGCCGACCTCGCCCTCGTCTACGGCGGCGACCAGGCGGTGCGCCGCTACGGGAACCGGTCCGACGTGCTGGTGCAGGGGCCGGGCCGGTCCAAGGTGCTGCTCGCCGACGGGCGGCCCGCCGACCACCTCGACGTGGCCGTCGACTCGATCACCGGTCACGGCGGGACGGCCTGCGTCAACGCCACCGCCGTGTTCGTCGACGGCGACGCCGAGGACCTGGCCCGGCGGCTCGCCGAACGCCTCGACGCGATCCCCGTGCACCCGGTCGACCACGACGAGGCCGTACTGCCCGCGCACACGCCCGAACGCGCCCGCGAACTCGAAGCGCACCTGCGGTCCCGGCTGGACGGCGCCCGGCTGATCACCGGCGGCGACCTGGTGCGCGAGCAACCCGACGGATCCGCGGTGCTGCGCCCCGCCGTCGTGCTGCTCGACGTCGCCGACGCGCCGCAGGCCGGCATCGAGCTGCCGTTCCCCTGCGCCTGGGTGGCGCCGTGGACGCCCGGCGACGGCGTCGGCCCGCTGCGCGACACCCTGGTGCTCACCGCCGTCACCGGTGACGACGCGCTGCTCACCCGGCTCATCGACGAACCGAGCATCAGCAACGTGCACGTCGGCGACCACGCCACCCACCTGATGGCGCCGGGACTCCCGCACGACGGCCACCTCGCCGAATTCCTGATGCGCAGCAAGACGGTGCTGCGCACCGGAACCGAGGACGCCGACCCGCACACCAGGCTGCTCGGGCTGCTGTCCGGGCACTGGGCGGCGCGCGCCGTGCACGTCGCCGCCGGGCTCGGCCTCGCGGACCTGGTGCGGGACCGACCGCTGACCGGCGCGGAGGTCGCGGCGGGCCTCGGCACCGACCCCGGCGCGACCGAGCGGTTGCTGCGCTACCTCGCGCACCTCGGCCTGCTCCGCGACACCGGAGGCGGCGCGTTCACCACGACCGGCACCGGTGCGCTGCTGCACGACGACGACCCGTTCCGCGACCTGGTCCGGCTCTACGGCGCGGAGTTCTACCAGGCGTGGAACGACCTGGAGCCCGCGGTGCGCACCGGTGGGACCGCCTTCGGCCACCACTTCGGCATCGAGCACTTCGACCACTTCGCCCGGCACCCCGGCACCGCGCGGACGTTCGACCGCGCCATGCGGGCCGTGACCCGGTTGGTCGGGGAGGCGTTGCCCGCGGTGGCGGAGTTCCCCGCGACGGGCACCGCGATCGACGTCGGCGGCGGCGACGGCACCCTGCTGCGGCACGTCCTCGCGGCGAACCCCGGGCTGCACGGCGTGCTGTTCGACCGCGACCACGTCACGGGCCGCCTCGACGACGACTGCGGCGGCCGGTTGACGGCCGCGGCGGGCGACTTCTTCCGGCAGATGCCCGCGGGCGGCGACGTCTACCTGCTGTCCCGGGTGCTGCACGACTGGAACGATGCGGACTGCGCGCGGCTGCTCCGGACCTGCCGGGACGCCTGCGAACCCGGAACGCGCCTGCTCGTCGTGGAACGGCTGCTGCCGGACGTAGCGGGCCGGGAATCGCTGGCCGCGGCCTGGGACATGCAGATGCTGGCGATCACCGGCGGCCGCGAACGGCACCGGGACGAGTACGAGAAGTTGCTCAGCGGCGCCGGGTTCGCCGTCGAATCCGCGCGGCGGCTGCCGGTGGACCTGTCGTTGCTCACCGCCCGGGCGGTGTGAAACCGCCCCGGGCGGATCTGGTCGGATGTCCGGTGGGGCGGCCTGGTTCAGTCGTTTGACTCAACCGGGTGGTGGTTGTTGACTGGCGGTGCGCGAGAACCCCGTGCGCAGGGGGAACTCGGTGCCGGACGGGTTGGAACGGGTGGTGGTGCAGATGGCGGGCCAAGCGGCGCGCAGCGAGCGGGTCGGGGCGACCCGGGAAGCGATCCTGGACGCGGCGGAGCGGTTGTTCGCCGAGAACGGGGTGTTCGCGGTGTCCAACCGGCAGGTCAGCGAGGCCGCCGGGCAGGGCAACAACACCGCGGTCGGCTACCACTTCGGCACCAAGACCGACCTGGTGCGGGCGATCGTGCGCAGGCACGCCGAGCCGATCGAGCGGATCCGGGTGCGGATGCTCGCCGAGGTCGGCGAGGACGCGGGAATCCGGGACTGGGTGGAATGCCTGGTGCGGCCCAGCATCGAGCACCTCGCCTCGCTGGGGGTGCCGACCTGGTTCGCCCGGTTCGGCGCGCAGGTGATGACCGATCCGTCGCTGCGGCCGGTGATGGTGGAGGAATCGCTCAGCGAACCGTCGCTGCACCGGATCATCGACGGGCTGCGCCGGTGCCTGCCCGCGCTGCCGGACGAGGTGCGCGCCGAGCGCAACGACATGGCGCGGCAGCTCATGGTGCACATGCCCGCGGAACGGGAGCGGGCGCTCGCGGACTCCGGCTCCACGCCGCGGTCCACGTGGGACGACGCCGCGACGGGGCTGATCGACGCGATCACCGGCCTGTGGCTGGCGCCGGTCTCCGACCGCTGACCTCGCGGCGGAAGGGTTTCTGATCGCTGATCTCGGGGCGCAACGATCTCCGGGCGCTGATCTCGCAGCGGAACGGCTCTCCGGCCGCTGATCTCGCGGTGAACGCTCCTCCGGCGCTGACCTCGGGCGGAACGGCCGCCGGGCCGGACGGGCCGTCCGCCCGCGGTGATCAGGCTTCGTGGAGCAGGCGTTCGGTGACGGTGACCTCGCGGGACCCGGGCACCACGTGCTCCGCGGCCGCCTCGGTCCAGGCCGCGAAGTGCGGGCTCGCCCGGTGCGCCTCCAGCGCCGCCTGGTCCCGGTAGACCTCGTACAGGAAGAAGTGGTGGTCGTCCGCGGTGTCGACGACCACGTCGAAGCTCACGCACCCCGGCTCGTTCGCCGCGGAAGCCTCCGCGTCGGCGGTGATGGCGGCCAGGAAAGCGTCCCGGTGGCCCGGCTTGGCCTGCATGGACACGACGAGGGCGAGCACTCGATCCTCCTGAGCTGGAACGGTCCGGCGACCCCGACGGCCGCCGAGCGGCGACGATAACCCCGGCCGCGGCGGCCCGGCCCGCGGAGTGCGGATGATCTCATCGGCGGCGCGTCCCGCTCCGCCCATACTGGACCGGCCGAACGAGAGGAGACGAAGGTGATCCGGGTGGACGGCCGCACGCTGCGGTGCACCGACGTCGCCGACGCCGCGCGCACCGCGGGACCGCTGGCGATCGACCTGTCCACGGCGGCGCTGCGGGTGGCGGAGCACTCGTGGCGGCTCGCCGACGAGCTCAGCACCGAACGCGTCGTGTACGGCCGGACCACCGGCGTCGGCGCCAACAAGGACGACGTGGTCGGCGACCGCGACTCCGCCGAGCACGGGCTGCGGCTGCTGCGCAGCCACGCGGGCGGCAGCGGCGAACCCATGTCCGCCGAGCACACCCGCGGCACGCTGCTGATCCGGCTCAACCAGCTCGTCGCGGGCCGGGCCGGGGTCAGCCCCGACCTGATCACCGCGCTCGCCCAGGCCGTGCGCACCGGCGCGCTGCCGCTGGTGCACCGGCTCGGCGCCATCGGCACCGGCGACCTCGCACCGCTGGCCGAGACCGCGCTCGCCCTCGCCGGTGAACGCCCCTGGCTGGCCGGGCAGGTAGAGCCGGTGGAGATCGCGGCCGGGGACGCGCTCGCGTTCATGAGCAGCAACGCCGCCACCCTCGCCGAAGCGACCCTCGCGACCCTCGACCTGGAGCGGCTCACCCGAGCCAGCCACGTCGTCGCCGCCCTCACCTACGTCGCCCTCGACGGCAACCCCGAGGCGTACGCGACGCCGGTGCACGAAGCCCGCCCGCACGCCGGGCAGGTCGGGTGCGCCGCGCAGATGCGGCGGCTGCTCGGGCTGGACAGCACCCCGAAGCCGGGCAGGCGCATCCAGGACCCGTTCGGGCTGCGCGCCTACCCGCAGGTGCAGGGCGCCGCGGTCGACGCGGTGCACTACCTGCGGGACGTGCTCGCCATCGAGATCAACGCGGGCACCGAGAACCCGATGATCTCGGTGGTGCACCGGGACGCCTACCACCACGCGCACTTCCACACCGCCTACGTGGCGTCCGCGCTGGACTGGGTGCGGGCGACGGTGCACCAGGTGGCGGAACTGTCCGCCGCGCGCCTCGGCGACCTGGTCGAACCGGAGTTCACCGGGCTGCGCCCGTTCCTCGCCGCGGGCCCCTCCGGCAGCTCCGGGGTGATGATCCTCGAATACGTGGCGCACGACGCGCTCGCGGAACTGCGCCACGCCGCGCTGCCCGCCACCCTCGGCACCGCCGTCGTGTCCCGCGGGCTCGAAGACCACGCCAGCTTCTCCACGCAGGCGGCGCGCGCGACCACCGCGGCCGCCGCCGCGTACCGGCGGCTGCTGGCCTGCGAACTCGTCGCCGCGGTGCGGGCGTTGCGGATGCGGGAGGCCGACCTGATCGACGTGCCGGTGCGGGAGGCGTTCCACCTGGCCGCCGACACCCTCGACCCGCGGGTGGAGGACCGGCCGCTCACCGAGGACATCAGCAAGGCCGGGGACCTGCTCGACGACCTCGTCCGCTTCTGACGACCGGCGCCGGTGGACCTCGCGGCGTGCCGGCGAGATCATCGGTCCCGGCTCCGGGACCGTCCGGCTCCGGGACCGCCCGGCCCCGCACCGCCCTCCCGCCGCCACCACGACCGGCTCTGGATCCCGCTGCTGCACCACGCGTTCCCCCGGGGCACCGCGCGCGCCGACCTGGACCGGCCGCTGGGGCGGCTGCACGGCCTGCGCAACCGCGCCGCCCACCACGAGAACCTGCTGCGGGCGAACCTGCCCGCGCGGCACCAGGACGTGCTCGACGTCGCCGCCCTGCTCGCCCCGGAACTCGCCACCCACGTCAAGGCCACCAGCACGGTGCCCGCGCTGCTCGGCGAACGCCCCCGGTGAACCCGCTGCCGAACGCGTGTGCGCACCGGGATGTGTGAGTGCGGGCTGTGCGGGTACGCGCCGGTGGAAGGCAACGTCCACCGGAAGGAGACGGCGTCATGGGCGACGAGGACAAGGCCCAGCACAAGGCCGAAGAGCTCAAGGGCCAGGCCAAGGAGAAGGCGGGCGACGTCACCGGGAACGAGCAGTGGCAGGCCGAAGGCAAGGCCGACCAGGCCAAGGGCGGCTTCAAGCAGGCCGTGGAGAAGGTCAAGGACGCCGTGAAGGGGCGCTGAACCGGCTCCCGCCCCGCCGGGTGGCGGCCCCGCCGCCGCCCGGCGGCAGACCCCTGCGAGGAGGTATCGCGACCAGTGGCTGATCCGAAGAACGTCGCCGAGCACATCGTCGAACGACTGGGCGGCTGGGGCGCTCGCCGCTTCTACGGCTACCCGGGCGACGGCATCGGCGGGGTGATCGCCGCGCTGCGCACCGCTCCCGGCACCGAGTTCATCCAGGTCCGGCACGAGGAGACCGCGGGCTTCGCGGCGTGCGCGGACGTCAAGTACGGCGGCAGCGCACTCGGCTGCTGCGCCGTGACCAGCGGGCCCGGCGCGGTGCACGCGCTCAACGGGCTCTACGACGCGAAGCTCGACCACCAGCCGGTGGTGGCGCTGCTCGGGCACACCGCGAGCACCGCGCTCGGCGGCGGCTACTACCAGGAGATCGACCTGACGAACCTGTTCAAGGACGTCGCGGGCGACTTCTGCGAGCAGCTGGTGGAACCCAGCCAGGTCCGCCACCTCGTCGACCGGGCCTGCCGCACCGCGCTGGCGCACCGGACGGTGACGGCGCTGGTGCTGCCCAGCGATCTGCTGGAGCAGGCGGCCGTGCCGGAGCCGCCCGCCGAGCACGGCTACTACCGGACCTCCGCGGTGCCCAGCACCCCGGTCGCCGCCGCCGATCCGCGCGGCGTCGCGCAGGCCGCCGAGGTGCTCAACGCGGGGGAGAAGGTCGCGATCCTCGCGGGCGCGGGCGCGCACGGCGCGACCGAGGCGCTCACCGCCGTCGCCGACCGGCTCGGCGCGGGCGCGGCGAAGGCGCTGCTGGGCAAGACGGTCCTGGACGACGCGCTGCCGTGGGTCACCGGCCCCATCGGGCTGCTCGGCTCCACCGCCAGCTGGCACCTGATGCGCGAGTGCGACACGTTGCTGATCGTCGGCTCGACCATGCCCTACACCGAGTTCTACCCGGCACCGGGGCAGGCGCGGGCCGTGCAGATCGACGTGGACGGGGCGCGCTGCGGCACCCGGTACGACACCGAGGTGAACCTCGTCGGCGACGCCCGCGCGACCCTGGAGGCGCTGCTGCCGCAACTCGACGAACGCACCGGGCACACCTGGCGGAACCACGTCGCGCAGTGGACGCGGCGCTGGGACTCCTACAGCGAGAAGCGCGCCGACGCCGACACCAGCGGGCTCAACCCGGAACTGGTGGTGCGGGAGCTGTCCCGGCGGCTGCCGGACGACGTGATGGTCGCCGCCGACTGCGGCACCGCCACCAGCTGGTACGCCCGGGACCTGCAGATGCGGCCCGGCATGCTCGGCAGCCTCTCCGGCACGCTGCTGTCCATGGGCGGCGGGCTGCCGTACGCGCTGGCCGCGAAGTTCGCCCACCCGGAGCGGCCGGTGGTGGCGCTCGTCGGGGACGGGGCGATGCAGATGAACGGGGTCAACGAGCTGATCACCGTGGCGAAGTACTGGCCGGAGTGGGCCGATCCGCGGTTCACCGTGCTGGTGCTCGCCAACGACGACCTGTCCTACGTGACCTGGGAGACCAGGGCGATGCTCGGCGACAAGCCGTACCCGGAGGCCCAGCACCTGCCGCAGGTGCCGTACGCGAAGTGGGCCGAACTGCTCGGCCTGTCCGGGCACGAGCTGGACCGCGCCGACCAGGCCGGCGAGGTGTGGGACCGGGCGCTGCACGCCGACCGGCCGACGGTGGTCGACGCCCGGGTCGACCCGGCGGTGCCGCTGGTCCCGCCGCACGTCACCGTCTCGCAGGCGCTGAACACGGCCCGCTCGCAGGTGCGGGGCGATCCGGACGCGCTGCGCATCATCGCCGACGGGGTGCGGGAGACGATCGGCGCGAAGGCCCGATCGGTGCTCAGCGCGCCCCTCGACTGAACCCGCGCTCGCGTCGCCGCGACGGCACGAGCACGGCGACCAGTCCGCCGGAGGTCAGCAGCAGCGCCCCCGCCAGGCCCGCGATCAGCAGCCGCCGGTCCTGCCCGGCCCGCTGCACCTGCCGCTGGTCGTCGTAGCTGTTGAGCGTGCTGCCCGCGCTGGAGACCAGGCGGCACACCTGGTCCCGGCCCATGAGCTGCTCCCCGCACCGGACCGGACCGCCCCCCGTGGTGGCCAGCACCGCGCCGCCGCCCACCAGCAGCACGACGAGCACCGCGATCCCCGCACGCGCCAGTGACCCCATCGCGTCCCCCTCCGCCGGGTGTCCAGTGTGGTCTCGGCCCGGGCCCGGTGGGCAGGATCGCACCGGGGTGGTCGGCGGAAAGAGCTGGTCAACGGGGTGTGGCGGGTTTTCCGGTCCGGATCCGGTGCTCAGCCCACGAGCACGGACTCCGCGTGCTCGGCCTCGCGGTCGCGCGCGGCGTAGCGCAGCAGCGCCCAGGCGAACAGCAGCACCGCGGGCCCGCCCAGGCCGACCAGCCACGGCCAGGTCGTGGAGGTCCGCGCGGTCACCACGACCAGTTCGCCGCCGCCCGCGACGTCGGCGGGGTCCGACGGCACCAGCAGGTGGTCCGCCGGGGAGAACAGCTCGTTGTGCCTGCGGAAGTCCGCCAGGCCGCCCGGATAGGTGCGGCCGGTGCCGTCGATGAGCAGCGGCCGCGCCGCGGGCGCCGTGGCGACGTAGACGGTGCCGAGCTCCAGGCCGCCGTCCGCGTACCCCACCAGCACCGCCCGGCCGTGCAGCCGGGCGTCCGGCGCGTGCTCCGCCGCCGCCCGCCGCACCGCGCGGCCCGCGTCGCAGCGCGCCGCACCCCGGTCCCGCGCCTCGTTCGAGCCGCGCTCCTCGCCCGATGGGGGCTCCTCGCAGGGGAAGGCGCGGAACAGCTCCGCCGCCAGCTCGTCCGGGGTGTAGTAGGCCGCGAAGTCCGCGAGCCGATCCTCGCTGGTGCCTGCGGCGGGGAACCGGTCGTGCACCACCGCGGTGGAACCCAGGTAGTCCGCGAACAGGTCCGGTGGTTCCGCGGATCCGCAGGAACAGGTCGTGACCAGCACCGCGAGCACCGCGGTTCCGGTGGACAAGCGCATCATCGCTCCTCGGCGCGAGCCGACGGCGCGGGGACGCCGCCGCGCCGCTCGTCGCCGCCGAGACTGGCACGGGACCGGCGGGTCCAGTACCCGCTTTCGCAGGTAGTGGCGGGCCGGCGCTCCGGCTCAGTCGTCCGGAACGAGGCGTTTGCCCAGGTCCACGGCGTCGTACGGGGTGTAGCCGAGGCGTGCGTAGAAGTCCACGACCCCGGTGTTGTCCGGCCGGACCTGCAACTGCACCTTCGGGCAGCCCAGCGCCGCCAGCGCGGCCTCGGCCCGTTCGACGAGCGCGCGGCCCAGGCCGGTGCCGCGCTGCTCGTCGGCGACGGCCAGGTAGTGGATCCAGCCGCGATGACCGTCGTAACCGGCCATCGCGGAGCCGACCACGGCGCCGGAACCGTCCTCGGCGACGAAGAACAGCTCCGGCTGCACCGACCGCTTGCGCCGCACGTCGGCCCACGGGTCGTTCCAGGGGCGGGTCAGCCCCGCCGCCTGCCACAACGCCACCACCGCTCCGGTGTCGCCCTCGGCGAACGTCCTGATCCGCACCGCTCCCGCTCCTCCCGCCGTGTCCCGGCCGCACGGTACGCGGTCCACGGTGGACGGCGCTGCGGATTTTCCCGGCCGCGAGCGGGTTCGCCGGTGGTCAGGAGGCGTGCGGCACGGCGAGGCCTGCGGCGGCGAGCTCGGAGCGGGTGGCGTCCGGGGCGTAGCGGTGCAGCAGCTCCAGCCCGAGCTGCGCGCGGCGCACCCGTTCGCGGCCCAGCGCGATCGCGGTCGGGGTCAGGTGCGTGCCGCTCGGGTAGATGTTCGGGGCGTTGCGCAGCCCGAACTTCAGGTACACGGGTGCGGCGACCCGCACGATCTCGGCGATCTCGAAGTGCCGCACGAACCCGCCGAGGTCGTCCGGCGCCTCCACGTACACGTCCAGCGGCAGTTCGGTGGCAGCCCGGATGTCGGCGAGCTGCCGGAGGTCGAGGTCGGTGGGCACGTTGTAGCTGTTCGCGCCGAGCTCCTCCGCGATGCGCACCGAAGCCGGATTCGACAGTCCCATTTGGACACTGATCTTGAATTGCAGATCCGGTGGCAGCGCACCGGATTCGCGCATCCGGGACGCGGTCGCCAGCACGCCGAGGTCGGTGATCAGCACGCTGCGGATGCCCGCTTCGGCGGTCCGGCGGACGTCCTCCAGCGCGTGCACGAGTCCTTCGGTGCCGCGGGCCTGCGCGGCGACCGGCCCGCCGCCGCTCGTGGTGGCCAGCGCCCCGGTGCCCCAGGCGGCGACCGGGCGGGCGAACAGGCTCAGCTCCACCTGGGCGGCGGCCGCGGTGCGGGACATCGCGCCGAGTTCGGCGGCGGTGAGCAGCATCCCGCCGCTGCCCTGGGAGATCCGGTGCACCGGCACCTCGCGCGCCCGGGCTTCGTCCAGCACGGCGTCGAGCACCTCGGGACCTTCAGTGCTGGGGATCTCCACCCGGTACTGCGCGCCGTCCGGGAAGCGCTTCCCGCTGTCCGGCAGCTGCGGCCCGCCATCGGGAAGTCCTTGCGCCATCAGGAATTCGCGAGTCTCCCGCACCGGCCGCTCCGTTCGCCATGTCCGACAACGTCCGGCAACGCTATGGTCGGCGCGCCGAGCCGGTCAATCCGCCGCGGGCAGGATCGGCTCGTCCGTTCCGCCGCACGGATCGGCCCGGGGCACCACCCGTTCCGGCTCGGCGCGCGGGTCCTCCAGGTGGGTGCGCAGCAGCGCGTGCCGGAACTGGTACACGGGGCCGTGCCTGCGCAGCACGCCGCGTTCGTGGGCGTCGGTGAGGAACGCGATCGGCCGCCACGGCAACCTCCCGCGCAGCGGCAACCAGATGCGGCCGAACACGACCCACTCGCCCCAGGCGCTCCACGCGAGGATCGCCCCGAGACCGCCGCCGACCCCGCCCAGGACGCCGAAGTTGAGGCTGCTCAGCCACGTCCACACCAGCTCGAGCCCCCACAACCGGCCACTGAGCAGGTCCACCACCAGATATCCGCTGACACCGACGGACAGCCCGAACACCGGGCCGAACAGCAGCAGCTGGAACAGCGCGGCGCGGCGGTTGGCGGCCAGCAGCGCCTCGGGGCTGGCCGCCGCGCTGATGTCGATGGGGGCGTCGAACAGCGCCGCGAGGAACAGCACGAGCCCGGCGCCGAGGCCGAACATCGCCGCGAACAGCAGCCCGTCCACCACCGCGGTCGGCAGCACCGGTGCGCCGGTCAGGCCGGCGCGCACCAGCCCGGGCACGAACCCGCAGCAGAACCCGAACGCGGTCCCCAGCAGCAGCGCCACGGCGGCCCTGGTGGCGATCGTGCGCAAGGACCGGGAATCCGGCCTGCGCGGTCCGCGCCGGAACCGCAGGCGCACGTGCGAGGGCTGGACCGCGGCGCGCCGGATCACGAGCCCCGCACCGTGCGCCAGCCCGAACCCGGCCCCGGCGACCGCCCCGTTGAGGACGCCGTCCGCGGCGGCGGCGACCAGGCTCTCGGCCACGCCGCTTCCGCCCGCCACGTAGAGGAACCAGTGCCCGAGGAGCACCACCGCGCCCACCGCGACCCCGGTGACCAGGGCGACCACCAGCATCCGGGTGCGCCGGGGCAGGTCGTGGGCGATCTTCCACCAGGCGAGGTCCTGGGCGTCCCGCCGCGCGTGATCGTGCTCGCGGGCGTCCCGCCGGGCCAGGTGGGTGGCGAGGTACCGGAACCAGGGCTGCACCTGCCGCGACGTCCACGGCCTGCGCCACCGGATCGGCCGGGCGGTGGCGAGCTCGTCGTCGTAGGTGGTCGGGACGTACTTCTCCAGCAGGTGGCGCCGCAGCAGGGCCGGAGTCGGGAAGCGGGTGGTGTCGAGCAGTTCTTCCGGGCGGGCACCCGCTTCGCGGTACGCGGCGCGGGCCAGCGACGCCATCAGCGGATTCCGCAGCACGTGCCGCAGGTTCCGGGACGCCGCGTCGTGCGGCGGGTGCCGCAGGACCGGTTCCCAGCGGCGGCCCGCCTCGGTCCCGCTCCGCACCAGGTGCCGGGTCAGGTCGTGCTCGGCGAGTTCGTCGAGCCGGATCGCGGCGGCCGACTTCACCGGCTCGGATTCGGCCAGCAGGGCCGCGTACTCCTCTTCCCGGCTGGTCAGCAGCAGCGGTCCGTCGTGCCTGCTGAGCGCGTGCAGCGCGCTGCGGCGCCGGGGTTCGGCGATCTCGTCGAAGCCGTCGAGCACGGGCAGGACCAGTTCGGAATCGACCAGGTCCGCCGCCGTCCGCCGGCCGCCCGGTTGCGGGTAGTCGTGCGCGAGCCGATCGGCCAGCCAGTGCTGGAGGTCGACCTCGCGCGGGTCCCAGGAGCCGAGGTCGAAGCGGACCGGAACCGGTCGGCGGACCTGCCCGCGCCCGTCCAGCATCCGCAGCACGAAGTCGACGGTGAGCACCGTCTTGCCGGATCCGGCGGGACCCAGCACCACGAGCCGTCCGGACGGCACCTTGCGGTAGGTCGGCACGATGCCGCGCCGCTCCTCGTCGAACACGCCGGAGAGGTCGATGGCGGATTCCCGGTCGCGGTGCAGCTCCGCCGGTGCGGCGGCCCACCGCACCGGGAGCGCGTCGTGCTCGCGCAGCACCCGCTCCTTCTCCCGCTTCCAGCGGGTGCGCACCTCCCGCGCCAGCACGCGCAGCGGCTCGTCGAGCGCGGTCGGCCGATCGAGCCCGATGGACCGGGCCGGGTCGCCGTGCAGCACGCCGGTCTGGATCAAGGTCTCCACCCGGGCGCCGTCGCCGAGGCGGACGGTGTTCTCCACCCGATCGGCGGCTGGGCCGGAGCGCTCGTCAGAACCCGACATCCCACGAACCTCCCCGGAGGGCGGCCCCGTCCGCCCCGGAAGGACAAGGTCCCACAACTCGGCGGCGCTGAACACGGCCGCGCTGCGACCGGATCACCGGAAAACTCCTCAGTATATGCCGAAAGCAGTGGGAGTTCGCGCGCTGGTGCGGAATGTTGCCGCCGCGATCACCCGACTGGCCGCTGGAGCCCGGCGTCCGGCCTTGGTTCGCTCAGCACGGCACCCGCCCAGGGGAGGCGGGTCGACATCAGACGGGGGACCCTGATGCGAACCGAACACCGCACCGCGCCGCGCCGCTGGGCCGCGGCACTGATCGCGCTCACCGCCACCGCCGCGCTCACCGGGCCCGCGGCGCACGCCGCACCCGCGACGCCGCACTTCGCCGACGGGCACGGGATCACCGTCGTCGGGCAGCCGGAATGGCACAGCGAGCGGACGTTCACCATCACCGTCCGCACCGACCAGGTGCCGGAACACCCGCCGCTGCCGGGCCAGGTCTCCGGCGAGCACGTCGTCATGGTGACGCTGCCCGACGGTTACGACGGCACCACCCGCTACCCGGTGCACTACACGCTGCACGGCTCGCCGGAATACCCGAACGCCGTGCAGAACATGGAGATCACCGAGGAGGCCACCGCAGGCGTCCCGCTGATCACCGTGGAGCCCAACGGCGGCGGTCGCGGCTGGTACACCAACTGGGTGGCGCCGGGGAGCTCCGGCGTGCAGCACTGGGAGACCTTCCACCTCGACCAGCTGATCCCGCTGATCGACGACAACCTCGCCACCATCGCCACCCGCGAGGGCCGGGCCATCTCCGGGCACTCGATGGGCGGGTTCGGCGCGTTCCACTACGCCGAGCACCGGCCCGACCTGTTCCGCTACGTCGGCAGCTTCTCCGGCGACCTCGACCTGCTGAACCCGGAGATGCGGGCCGCGGTCACCGCGTCGGCGCTGTGGGACGGCGCGGGAACCCCGCTCGACCCGCCGGAAGCGATCTTCGGGTCGCCGGTGTGGCCGAACGACGGCATCTGGAACGCGCAGAGCCCCGCGCAGCACGTCGGAGCGCTGCGCGGCATGGGAGTCGCGATCTACGCGGGCAACGGCGGGAACCTGCTGGAGGACCCGGTCCTGGCCATCGCGGAGAACCGGGTGCGGGAGACCGCGGTGGTCACCGCGGCGAACCTCGCGGCGGCGGGCATCCCGCACGACTTCCTCGACTACGGCGACGGCAGCGGCTGGGGCGAGGGGTGCAACGGCAAGCACGCCCAGCGGGCCTGCCTGCAAGCCGACCACGACGACTACGTCGGCCGCATCATGGACGTCCTGCAGCACCCCTAGCCGCGGGAGGTGAACGGCCCGGCGGGTGGGCCGTTCACCCCGGCGAACTCACACCAGGAAGTGGAACAGCGGGCTGTCCGGGGGAACCTGCTGGATGCGGTGCGGGATCGCTTCCATGCGCTTGAGGATCGGGTCCAGGTTCTCGGGGGCGCCGAGTTCGAGGCCGACCAGGGCGGGGCCGGTCTCCCGGTTGTTGCGCTTGACGTACTCGAACAGGGCGATGTCGTCGTCCGGGCCGAGCACGTCGTCCAGGAACCGGCGCAGTGCACCGGGTTCCTGCGGGAACTCGACGAGGAAGTAGTGCTTGCGCCCTTCGAACACGAGCGCCCGCTCCACGATCTCCGCGTACCGGCTCACGTCGTTGTTGCCGCCGGAGATCAGCGACACCACCGTCGAACCCGGCGCGAGCCCGAGGTCCTGGGCGAGCGCGGCGGGCGACAGCGCGCCCGCGGGTTCGCTGATGATGCCGTCCGACTGGTACAGGTCGAGGATCTCGACGCAGATCTGCCCCTCCGGCACGGCCACCAGCTCCGGCGGGTCGAGCGCGGCGATGGCGTGCGGGTTGCGGCCGACGACGCGCACCGCGGCGCCGTCCACGAACGGATCCAGATCGTCCACAGGGGACGGTTCGCCGCGGTCGATGGCGAGCGCCATGCTCGCCGCGCCCTGCGGTTCGGCGCCGATCACCCGCACCTGCGGGTGGTTCTCCCGCAGCCAGGCGAGGGTGCCCGCGAGCAGCCCGCCACCGCCGACGGGCACCACCACCGCGTCGGGGGCCTTGCCGAGCTGCTGCACGACCTCGCGGATCACGGTGCCCTGACCGGCGATGGTGCGCGGGTCGTCGAACGCGGGGATGAGCGTCATGCCGCTGTCGGCCGCGTCGGCGCGGGCCGCGGCGTCGGCGTCGTCGTAGGTGTCGCCGAGCACGATGACCTCGACGTGGCTGCCGCCGAAGCGGGCCACCCGCTGCCGCTTCTGCCGCGGCGTGGTGCGCGGCAGGTACACGCGGGCGGAGACGCCGAGCGACTCGCAGGCGAACGCCACGCCCTGCGCGTGGTTGCCCGCGCTGGCGCACACGACGCCGCGCTCGCGCTGTTCCGCGGAGAGCTGGCTGATGAAGTTGTACGCCCCGCGCACCTTGTAGGACCGCACCGGCGTGAGGTCCTCCCGCTTGAGCCACACGTCGAGCCCGTGCCGGGTGGAGAGCCGTTCGTTGTGCTGCAGCGGGGTCGGGGGGATCGTCGTGCTGAACCGCTGGGCCGCGGCGTCCACGTCCGCGGCGCGCACCGGGCTTGGCGACACGTCGTCGACCTCCTGTCGGGTGTGTCGGTGTTGGGGCACGGGTCCGAGCATGGTCCTGCCGGTCGCGCGGCCCGGCGGCGGGGGTGGGCCCGCGCGGCCGTGTTCGGCCGCTTCGGTGACGCTGCGCACAGGATCTGCTGCTCGTATCACCCGATGTGGAGCCGATCCGATGCGGACGGTCGTCGGTGGTGACCCTGTGCGTCGATCTCCCAGTGCATGGGAATCCTGAACACCGCTCGCATTCCACCTGGTGGACGTCCCGGGCTCGGCGGGCCGTCTGCAATGCCCGTTTCGCCGGATCGGTGCTCGGTCTCCGGGACGACCCCGGCAGCGGCCGCGAGATCCACCCGGAATCCGTTGCGGTACCGCCGAACGCGCGGTCCACCGCCGAGAAAACCGGGAAATTTCCAGGAGATCCGACCGCGCCGCGGCGACCTACGATGATCCGGACCTGCCCGCCCGCGCCATCCGGCCGGGGAAGTGCCGCGACGCAAGGGGAATCGATGCTCGGGACGTTCACGCGCCGGACCTGGTGGACCGCGCTGGCTGCGACCGCGGCCCTGCTGCTCGCCCCCGCCACCGCCGGTGCCGACGAGTCCGGCGGCAAGGGCGTCAGCGTGAACCCGGGCGACGGCGTGGACCAGGCGCTGCGCGACGTCGGCGCCGACTGGTACTACGGCTGGGCCGCCGACCCGCAGGGCGTCACCGCACCCGACGGCGTCGAATTCGTGCCGATGATCTGGGGCGCCGACTCGGTGAACCAGCAGGACCTGGACGCGGCGAAGCAGTCCGGGTCGACGCTGCTCACCTTCAACGAACCGGACTTCGACGAGCAGGCCGGGATGAGCGTCGAGCAGGCCCTCGACCTGTGGCCGCAGCTGGAGGAGACCGGGATGCGGCTGAGCGCACCCGCCGTCGCCACCGGCGCCGACCAGGACGGCGGCTGGCTCGACCGGTTCCTGCGCGGTGCCGACGAGCGCGGCCTGCGCGTCGACTTCATCCCGCTGCACTGGTACGGCGGCGATTTCTCCCCGCAGGCCACCGATCAGCTCCGCGACTACGTGCAGGCCGTGCACGACCGCTACGGGAAGCCGGTGTGGGTCACCGAGTACGCGCTCATCGACTTCGCCGGCGACACCCCGCGCTACCCGGACGCGCAGCAGCAGGCGGACTTCGTGCGCGATTCCGCGGCGATGCTCGACGGGCTGCCGTTCGTGGAGCGCTACGCCTGGTTCACCCTCTCCACCGGCACCAGTCCCACCGGTCTCTACGACGGCGCGCAGGCCAACGCCAGCGGCACCGCCTACCGCGACGCCCCCTGATCGGCGGAGCCCGCCCGCCGCGGCAGGACGAGGACGAGCGACAGCACGGTGACCAGTCCGAGGCTGCCCATGCTCAGCACCTGGTCGAGCAGGCCGTACATGGTCAGCATCGTGCTGTGGAAGCCGAAGTGCAGCGCGTTGAACACCAGCCACGCCGCACCGGCCGCCCTGGTCAGCGCCGCGTCGTCGATCCGCCGCAGCGCGGCGGCGCTGAGCACCGCCAGCGCGAGGAACATCGCGCCCACGTCCCGCGCCAGGTGCTCGTTGTACGGGCCCGTCCGCGGCAGCCAGTCCAAGCCGAAACCGGGGAACGAACCGTGCCAGGACGCCGGCGCGGCGAACGCCCACACCCCGGTGCCGGCTCCCACCAGCAGCAGGACCACCAGGCACGCGCGGTCGACCCGGATCTTCACCGGCATGGCACCTCCCGGGTCTCGGGCCGTCATCGGTCGGCGAGCGCGTCGAAGGCGCGGCGCACGTGCCACACCAGGTCCAGGCGCAGCGCCCCGTCCAGGGTGAGCCAGCGGTGCTCGTCGTGCTCTTCCGGTGCGGTGGTGACCACCTGCGCCGCCGGATCCGCTTCGACGCCGTGGAAGGTGACCGTGTGGAAGCAGATCGGCCTGCCGCGAGTGTCGGCGTTGCTGAAGCGCGCCAGTTCGTCGGTGGCGCGGACGACCAGCCCGGTCTCCTCGGCGGCCTCGCGTCCGGCGGCGGCGCGCAGGTCCTCGCCCGGCTCGACGGTGCCGCCCGGCAGGTCCCACCTGCCGCCGAGGTAGCGGTCGGCGCCGCGCTTGAGCACCAGGTAGCGGCCGGAGCGCGCCACCAGCACGTGCGCGACCCAGCGGTGGTCGTCGAACCGGAGTCCGTCGTCGAGCGTCATCCCTCGTCTCCCGTTGCCGCGGCGGATACGGGCCCAGCTTGGCACTGCGAGCTTGAGGACGGGGCCGGAACGCGAGGACGGGGCGGGTTCCGGTGATCCACGGGGGCCGGGGCACGAGCCCGGCGCTCCGCCGGGGGAGGATGGGGGCATGGTCGAGCAGAGTCTCTGGATGCAGAAGGTCGCCGCCGATCCGGGGCACTCGGACTGGTACGTCGAGCGGATGCGCGGCCTGGCCCGCGCCGGTGACGACCTGGCGGGTGAGGCGCGGCTGGTGGACGCGCTGGTGCCGCGCGGCGCGCGCGTCCTCGACGCGGGCTGCGGGCCCGGCCGGGTCGGTGCCGCGCTCGCGGCGGCCGGGCACGAGGTGGTCGGCGTCGACGTGGACCCGACGTTGATCACCGCCGCCGAGCAGGACCACCCGGGGCCGCGCTGGATCGTCGAGGACCTCGCCGAACTGGACCTCCCGGCTCGCGGGATCGGCGAGCCGTTCGACGCGATCGTCTGCGCCGGGAACGTGCTCGCGTTCCTCGCGCCCGCCACCCGCCGCGAGGTGCTGCGCCGTTTCCGCGCGCACCTGGCGCCGGAGGGGCGGGTGGCCGCCGGGTTCGGCGCGGGCCGCGGGTACGAGTTCGACGAGTTCTTCGCGGACGTGGCCGCCGCCGGTCTGGAGCTGGACCTGGCGCTGTCCACCTGGGACGTGCGACCGTTCACACCGGACTCGCAGTTCGTGGTGGCCCTGCTGCGCCGCTGAACCCCGATTCGGCCGAACGCCGGGGCCGGATGGGTAGAACTGCTCATGCGGCGGGGGCCGCCACGCCGGGATAGTGAAGATCGAAGCACTTGATCCACTTCTCTGGGAGGCTCACCCCATGCACGGCGCACGGCGCATCCCGGCCACCGAAGCCCTCCACCGGTACCTGCTCAACCCGGCGGGACTGGGCTACCTGGCGCTGGTCGCCCTGGTGTGGGCGTGGATCGCGCTCGACGTGCTGCTGTTCGAGCACGCCGACAACAGCCTCGTCGGCATGTGGGGATTCCTCGTCACCGCACCGACTTCGCTGGTGTTCGTGCAGCTGTCCGGGCCCGCGCTGTGGGGTGGCGTGCTGCTCGCCGCCGTCCTGCAGGCCCTGCTGCTCGGCGTCACCTACGCCGGCGTCCCGACCAAGCGGACCCGCACCCGCAAGCGCCGCACCGGCACCACCGCGAAGGCGAAGACCGCACCGAAGACCAAGACCGCCGCGAAGACGAAGACCACCCCGAAGCGCCGCCCCCAACCCGCCAGGCGAACCCCCGCCCCCCGAGCCCGCGCCGCCACCGGAGCCCGCTAGTCCACTGTGGACTAACCGGGAAGCGTGGTCCGTCAGCGCTCCGGGGTCGGCCGGGCGAGCAGCATCTTCTGGGCGAGGTGGGCGAGTTCTCGGGTGCGCACCAGCGCCACCATGTCGTGCAGGGGTTCGCGGAAGCCGACGGTGCGCAGGGCGCGAGGGAAGCCGGGCCCGTCGGCGACGGCGCGGGCGACGATGGTGTCCCACCTCCGGCACAGACCCGCCGCGGCGGGGCGGCGGGTGCACCGAGCGCTACACCGGCCCGCGGACGACCGGCACCACCGGACTCGCCGCCGAGCGGACCCGCCGAGAGCCGAGCGCCGTCCGCGCGCGGCCACGAGCGGTCGGCGGGCCGCACGTGGCCGCGCGGATCACCGGTCTCGGACGAGGTCGACGGCGGTGCCGTCCTGCCAGGGGCGCGGATCGGTGAGGAAGGTCGAATCCCCGTCCGGGCCTTGGAGTTCCAGCCAGCGCCGCAGCGCCGACCGGACCCGCTCGGTGGGCACGCCGACGCCCTGCGCGACGAGCTCGCGCAGCAGGCTCTCGGTCGCGGTGGTGGCGTCGGGGTCGTGGAACAGCTGCTTCTGCGCGGCCACCACGTCCCGGGGCCGCCGGGCGAACACCGCGGCGCGGTGCTGGGCGCGGGCCAGCACCGCACCTGGTGCCGCCGGGCGGGGCGGCGTGGTCCCGCCCGGCGCGGTCCCGTCGACGACGGTCCCGTTCAGCGCGGTCCCGTTCGCATCGGGGGCGGCCACCCCCGTGCGGGCCCCGCCTGCCGGATTCCGGTCCGGCGAGGAGCCGGCAGCGGAGACCCCGACGGACGAGACCCCGTCGACCACCGAGCCGCGCCCGGCCACCGGACTCACCACCACCTCGTCCACCAGCCCCCACCGCTGCGCCTCCGCGGCGTCGAGCGGTCGTGCCGACAGCATCAGCTCCAGCGCCCGGGACGGTCCGACCAGCTGCGCCAGCCGCCGCCCGCCGAAGGTGGTGGACAGCCCGATGCTCAGCTCCGGCAGCACGAAGCGTGCGGACTCGGAGCAGAACCGCAGGTCGAAGAACACCGACATCTCCAGCCCGCCGCCACCGCACGGGCCGTCGACCGCCGCGATCCACACCGCGGGCGAGCGCAGGACGCGTTCCAGCGCCAGGTTGAACGCCACGAGCCGGTGCACCTCGGCGAGCGGGCCGCGCCGCAGCAGCCGGCGCGCGGTGGCCCCGCCGCGCCGGTGCAGCAGCGCCACCGAGCGCACCACCGCCGCGGTGGCGCGGCGCGAGCGCGTCCGCGAACCTTCGGACGCGGCGAGCAGGTCCCCGATGTCGTAGTGCGTGATGTACCGGCCGGGCACCCCGCCGGTGACGACGACCGCGCCGATGCTCCGGTCGTGCTCCACCGCGTCGACCAGGGCGATGAAGTCCCGCTGCATCGCGGCGGTCATGTAGTTGTGCGGCGGTGCTTCGACGAACGCGGTGAGCACCCGGCCGTCCTGCACCACGCGCAGCGTGGCGTACTCCTGCTCGACGGCCTTCACCGCGCCCCTCCTCCGATCGGCGGCGCCACGCGCCGTCCTCCTTCCGACAGCGGGGCCAGCACCGGCCGCAGCGCGTTCCCGGCGGCGAGCACCGTCGCATCCGGGCGGACCAGGGCGGCCCGCTCACCGTCCAGCCAACGGCCCAGCGGTTCCTCCGGCGTGACGAGCACGGGCAGCGCCCCGGCGCGTTCCACCTCGTGCAGTTCCCCGGCGTCCAGCGGCAGGTCGGTGACGAGCGCGAACCGCCCGCCCGCCAGGTCGTCGAAGCGCGAGCCGGGGGCGAGTTCCGCGTTCGGGCACAGCCGTCCCGCGAGCCCGGGTCGCGCGCGCACCAGCGAGGAGCGGCCCAGCGCGGGGCTCGATCCCTCGCCCAGCACCGAGTGCAGTCCGGGCACCTGCAGCAGCTTCGGCAGCAACGTCCGGCGCAGCAGGTCCGCGGTGCGCCCGCCGCCGGTCATGGCCCGCCCCATCGCGACCGCCGCGCGGACCATCGTCGCCGCGTGCCTGCGCCGTTCCACCTGGTAGCTGTCCACATCGGACTCGGGCAGTTCGCCGCGGAGCACTCCGGCCAGCTTCCACGCCAGGTTCTGCGCGTCCCGCATCCCCGCGCCCATGCCCTGCCCGATGAACGGCGGGGTGAGGTGCGCGGCGTCGCCGAGCAGGAACACCGGCCCGTCGCGCCAGCGGTCGGCGACCTGCGCGTGGAACGTGTAGTCGGTGACGCGCAGCAGTTCCAGCTCCGGCTCGTCCCGCACCCAGGGCCGCAGCAGCGGCCGCAGCGCCGCGATGTCGGGGTAGTCGGCGGCGGATTCCCCCGGCAGCAGCTGGAATTCCCAGCGGTAGCGGTCCGGGCCGACGCGCATGAAGCTCGCGGACCGCTCGGCGGAGCACAGCTGGTGCGTGCCGTCCCAGCGGCCCAGGTCGTCGGTGGTGGCGATGTCGGCGACCAGCCAGTGCTGCTGGAAGCCGAGATCGGTCATCCGCGCGCCGATCGATGCCCGCACGATGCTGTTCGCGCCGTCGCAGCCGAGCACCCGGTCGGCGAGCACCGCCCCGGTCTCGCCGGTGGTGGTGTCGCGGTACTCGACGGTGACCGCGCCGTCGCCCGCGAGCTCGTGCCGCACCAGTCCGGTGACCTCCACGCCGCCGCGCAGCCGGGCCCGCGGGTGGCGGGCGAGGTTGCGCCGCAGCAGCCGCTCCAGCTCGGGCTGGTCGAACATGCTGGCCTCGGGGAAGCCGTGCACGCCGGGGTCGCGGGAGCGGCCGAACTCGGCGAGCACCTCGGTGTCGGCGTCGACCAGGCGCAGGCCGGGGGAGGGCAGCGAGATCGCGGCGAACTCCTCGGCGACGCCGAGGCGCGCGAGGATCCGGTGCACCTCCTCGTCCAGGTGCACGGCCCGCGGCCGCGGGTAGACCTCGGTGAAGCGGTCCAGCACCAGGCAGTCCACGCCGAACCCGGCGAGCAGGGTGGCCGCGGTGATCCCGGTCGGCCCGGCACCGATCACCACGACGGGGACGCGGTCGCTCATCGGTGCTTCACGGTGGTGCGCTGGGTGCCCAGGTCGAGTGCGCCGTCGTCGGTGGCGATGGACGCGGTGATCACGTCGCCGTGCCGCAGGTAGGCCGGGTTCGCGGCCTGGCGGTCGACGAAGGCCTTCCACTTCTTCGCCGGGGGCAGCAGCCCGCCGATCACCTCGAGGACCTTCGCGGGTGCCTGCAGCGCGGTGCCGCCGGGTGTGCCGGTGAGCACCAGGTCGCCCGGGTCCAGCGGCTGGAAGCGGGCGAGCAGACCGAGCGCGCGGGCCGGTTCGACGATCATGTCGGCGGTGGTGCGGTCCTGGCGGACCACGCCGTTGACCTCCAGCCGCAGCCGCAACCGGCCCAGCCGCGCGAAGTCCGCGGCGTCCAGCAGCACCAGGCGGGGGCCGACGGGGGTGAAGGTGGGGTAGGACTTCGCCTCGTAGAACTGGCCCTTCGGCAGCTGCACGTCGCGGGCGCTGACGTCGTCGGTGACGACGATCCCGGCGACGTAGCGGGGTAGGTCGGCTTCGGTGACCTCGGTCCCGACCGGGAGCGGGGCACCGAGGACCAGGCCGAGCTCGACCTCGTAGTCCAGCAGCCGCACGTGCTCGGGTCGCACCACGGCGGAGTTCGGGCCGGTCACCGAGTGCGAGGCCTTGCGGAAGAACGTCGGCGGGACCTGGTCGGGGTCGAAGCCGGATTCCCGGGCGTGCGACTTGTAGTTGACCATCTGGGCGACGACGCGGCAGGGAGTCGTGACGGGGGAGGCGAGTTCCAGCTCGGCGACCGCCACGTCCGCGTCCCCGTCCCCGGCGGCGGCCGCGTCGATCGCGGCGCGGTCGGCCAGCAGGTCGGCGGTGGTGCGCGCGGCGGTGTCGATCCGGACGGCGCGGCCGGTGCCGGGGAGCTCGACGTACCAGTCGTCGGTGGTGCGCAGGACGGAGGTGCTCATGAGTTCATCGCTTTCAGCAGGCTCAGCAGGCGGGCGGTGGTCAGTTCGGTGCCTTCCCCGCGCACGCTGTCGAAGATCTCGCGCAGCTTGGCGGGGGACGGGGCGGCGCCGAGGAAGTCGCGGGTGACCGGCGGCCCCCACTGGGCGAGCCCGGTGGCGGACATGCTCGCCCAGCCGGGTTCGACGGAGGCGTCGAACAGGTCGCCGTCGGCGAAGTGCTCGACCATCAGGCCGTCCGGGTCGCGCCAGTAGTCGAACAGCTGGCTGCCCTGCACGTGCCTGCCGATGCCCCAGGCCCGCTTGTAGCCGCGTTCGCCCAGGTAGCGACCGCCCGCGGCGAGCGCGTCGAGGTCGCTGACCTGGTACGCGGAGTGCACGTACCCGGTGGACGGGCCGAGGTGCATCGCGAGGGTGTGGTGGTCGGCGGGTTCGCCGCCGCGGTCGCAGCGGATGAACGCCATCGTCGGGCCGAAGGACCGGTCGTCGGGCAGGTGCAGGAAGTCGCTGACGATGAGCCCGAGGGTGTGCAGGTACCAGTTCAGCGCGGTCTGGAACCGCGGCGTCTCCAGCACCACGTGCCCGAGCCGCTGCACCCGGGCGGGTTCGAGCGCGGCCCGCTGGGTGCGGTTGATCCGGGGCGCGGCGAAGCGGTCGGGGCCGAGCCCGGTGTTGAGGGTGAGCGGGACCTGGCCGGGCAGCTCCGCGTGCTCCTCGGCGCCGTGCACCACGCCGACGGCGATGCCGGAGGGGTCGGTGAGCTCGGCGATCCGGCCGGGGCGGCCCGCGCCGAGCCCGCGGACCCGGGCGCCGGCGTGCCGGGCGAGCCGGTCGAGGTCCTCGGCCGCGGCGGCCTGGAACACCGGGCCGGTGAACCGGGAGCGGGAGCCCCGCCGGATCACCAGCGAGTCGGTGCCGGGGAAGCTGCCGCGCAGCCGCAGTTCTTCGCGGGTGCGGGCGGCGACGGTGAAGCCGAAGTCGCGGGCGAAGTGCTCGGTGCGGTCCAGGTCGGGCTTCTCGAACTCCAGCCAGGCCAGGTCGCGGACCTTGATGATCGGGTCGCGGGCGCGGCCGGGGTGTTCGCCGGGCAGCGCGCCCCGTTCGCTGTGCAGGCCGCTGTGCGCGTCGGTGGGCAGGTCGTCGGGTGCGGGTATCTCGATGGTCATCGCTGGTCGCCTTTCGGTGCGGTCGGCGGTTCGGTGGCGAGCCGGGGGAAGAGGGCTTCGGCGGCGCCGCGCTGCATGCGGTGCTGGTCGAGGTGCGCCTGGTCGGCGGCGAGCGCTTCGGCGAGGCCGCGGGCGGCCCAGGCGGGGGTGAACGGGAGATCGCTGCCGTAGAGCAGCCGGTCCGGGCCGACCAGCCGCAGCAGCGCGGGCAGCTGGTGCGGCAGCGCGAACCCGGCCAGGTCGTAGTGCAGTCCGCGCAGCGCGCCGAGCACGTCGACCTGCGGTCCGCCGGTGAGCGCGGGGGCCATCGCGATCCGGTCGGCCAGCACGGGGAGCGCGGCTCCGGCGTGCGGGACGACGAACCGGATGCGCGGATGGCGGTCGAGGGCTCCGCTGAGCACCAGGGAGGCGACCGCGCGGGTGGTCTCGAACGGGAATTCCAGCACCGGGCGGGGGATTCCGGCGCTGATCTCCGCCGCGCAGGGCGGCGAGGTCGGGTGCAGCAGCACCACCGCTCCGCGTTCGTCCAATGCGGACAGCAGCGGTTCGTGGTCGGGGTGGCCGAGGTGCACGCCCGCGTAGTGCGTGTGCAGGGTGAGGCCGTCCGCGCCGAGCTCGTCGAAGGCGTGCTCGACCTCCGCGAGCGCGCCGGGGAGGTCCGGCAGCGGGAGCGAGGCGAGCAGCCCGAACCGGTCCGGCCGGGCGGCCACGATCTCGGCGCCTTCGGCGTTCACGTCCCTGGCGAGCCGCCGGGCGTCGGCGTCGGATCCGAAGTGGACTCCGGGGGAGGACACCGACAGCAGCGCGGCCGCGACACCGATCGAGTCCATGTCCGCCAGCGCGGATTCGGGGCTCCAGTCGGGGATCGCGGGCATCCCGTCGGGTTCGGCGTGCCCGGCGGCCACCATCGCGGCCCGCAGTCGCGGGGTGACGTAGTGCGCGTGCACGTCGATGGCGTCGCGCAGCGGTGGGGTCGGGTTCATGGTGCTCCTGCCTCGGTCTTCCCGTGTTGCTGATGAAAGAATCAAGTATGTGGAGATCATCGTCAACAGCGGGAGCCTGAGAAAGTGATGAGAACATCAGAAAAGCGGATTTCGTCAGCAGACTTGTTACGCTGGACCACATGCCCACCCCAGCCACCACCGGAAACCGCAACGACCGGCGTCGCGCCGCGACCCGGCAGGCGCTCGTGCGCGCGGCTCGGCAGATCCTCGCCGAGGGCGGCGACACCGCCGTGAGCATCCAGCTCATCGCCGAGCGGGCCGACGTCGGATTCGGCTCCTTCTACAACCACTTCGAGTCCAAGGCGCAGCTGTTCGACGCGGCCGTCGTCGACGTGCTGGAGGAGTTCGGCCGCGCCTTCGACGACCACCTCAGCGGAGTCGAGGACCCGGCGGAACTCGTCTCCGGCGGCTTCCGGCTCAGCGCCCGCATGGTCGACTCCGACCCGGAGGTGATGCAGATCCTGCGCCACCGGGCGCGCGACCACATGCACTCCGGGGTCGGGCTCGCCCCGCGTGCGCTGCGCGACCTGGAACGGGGCGTGGCGGAGGGGCGATTCCTCGCCGTGGACCCGCTGATCGCGCTCACCGCGCTCGCGGGCAGCCTGCTCGCGCTCGTCGAGCTGCGGTTCTCCCACCCCGAGCTGGACGGCGACGTGGCGGCGACCGAGCTCGCCGAGATGGTGCTGCGCAGCTACGGGCTCACCGCCGACGAGGCCGCCGAGGTCGCCCGCAGACCGCTGCCCGAACTCGGCTGAGCGAGCGGAGGGAACGCCCGGCCGCACCGGACGTTCCCCCGCGCGCCTCACGCGGCGGGCGGGTAGGGCAGCAGCCCGGCGTCGACCGCCTCCCACGCAGCCCGGAGCTCGGCCGGCACCGCCGGTTCCCGCAGCGAGTGGTCGGCGCACTCCGACGTGTCCTGCACGAGGTCGAACAGCACGTCCCGGCCGTGGTTCACCGGCGGCTTCGCCCGCTCGGCGCGGTGGTACTTCCACTTCCCGCGGCGCAGCGCCCGTTCCCCGCGGTGCCGTCGGAACAGGTCCCGCTCCGGCGGCCCCTCCCCGCGCAGCAGGTACCCGGCGAGGCTCGCCCCGTCCAGCGGCGCCGCCGGATCGGGCCGCGCGCCCGCGACCTCCAGCGCGGTCGCCGTCCAATCCGGGGTGAGCACCGGCACCGAGCTGACCTGACCGCCGTCCAGCCGGGCGGGCCACCGCGCGATCGTCGGCACCCGGATGCCGCCCTCCTGCAAGGTGGACTTGCTCCCGGCCAGCGGCCAGCTGTGCGAGAACCGCTCGCCGCCGTTGTCCCCGGCGAACACCACCAGCGTGTCCGCGGCCCGGCCCGAGCGGTCCAGCGCGGCCAGCACCTCGCCGAGCGCGCGGTCCACGTCCTCCACCATCCGGCGGTAGGTGTCCAGCGAGCCGCCGTCGGTGTGCGCGAGCGCGAACTTCTTGCGCTCCGCGGGCAGCGCGCGCACCCGCTGCGCCACCCGCGCCGCCTCCGCCTCGTCGCCGTCGGCGATCCACGGCCAGTGCGGCGCGGTGAAGTTGAGGTCGAGCAGCCACGGCTTCCGGTGGTCCCGCTCCACGAACTCGGCGGCCCGCTCGGCGAGGATGCGCGGGTAGTAGCGGAGATCTTCGTGCGGCACCTCGCCTTCGTGCAGGTCGTAGGAGCCGTCGGTGGTGAGCTTCGAGTACGGCTCCACCGCCCCGCCGTAGTTCCCGAAGAACTCGTCCCAGCCTGAGCGGGTGGGGGAGTGGTCCGGCAGGGCGCCGCAGTGCCACTTGCCGAACATGGCCGTCGTGTAGCCCGCCTCGCGCAGCAGCGAGGCCAACGTCGGGTGCGCCGGATCCAGGCCCGGATCGCCCGCCTCGATGGGCTCGGCCAGCCCCGCCTCGGTCCGGCCCGGGTAGCGGCCGGTGTAGAGGCTGAGCCGGGTCGGCGAGCAGGTCGGCGCCCCGGCGTAGCCGTCGGTGAACCGCACGCCCTGCGCGGCGAGCGCGTCCAGGTTCGGGGTGCGGATGTGCGGCGCCCCGTAGCAGGACAGGTCCGCCCAGCCGAGGTCGTCGACGAGCACGAACAGCAGGTTCGGGCGCGGGGAGCGGCGGGCCGGCGCGGCGCGGAACGGCCGCTCCGCCGGGGCGGCCGGGGTCGCCGGGGCGTCGGCCCCGGGCAGGCCCGCGACGACGGCGGCACCGGCGGCGGCGCCCGCGCCGAAGGCGCCGCCCAGGAACCGGCGGGAGAACGTGCGAGGTGCTGCGGACATGGGGGAGCGGTCCTCTCCGGGCGAATCCCGTTGCGCTGTGGGGGTTCCCGCCGCCCGGACCGGTCCGGACGACGGCGGAGCGGTGGTGGTCCGGCACCACCGCCCCGCGGTCCGCGAACTCGGCTCAGCCGGTCAGCTTCGCCAGCGCGGTGTCGGATTCGGTCTCCGCCCAGCTGAAGATGCCCTTGGACATCGTGCTGAGCTCCGACGCCGCACGGCTCGCGTAGACCTGCTTGCGAGCGCGCTGCACGACGGCGCTGTCCGGGGCCGCGTCGCCCGCGAGCTGGGCGACGTGGCAGGCCAGCCGCAACGATCCCTCCGCGGCGAGCGCGGTCGCCCGCTCGGCCAGCGCCTCCGCGCCCCCGCACAGCCCCGCGAGCTCGGCGGCCAGCGCCGCGTCGGTCGCGGGCTTGAGGTGCGCCGGGTTGCCGTCGTACCAGCCCGCGTAGAGCCGCCAGACGTTGCGGACCACGAACTCCGGCTCGTCGTAGAGCGGTTGCAGGTAGTGCAGCCCGGCGAGCTCGTCGGGGACCTGCACCCGGTGCAGGGTGTCGACGAGGGTGGCGCCTTCGTTGAGACACGCCAGCGTCTGCTCGACGAGGCTCTCCAGGTAGGCGGCGCTGTTCTCCAGCACCTCCCGGATGCGGTCGGCGCCGACCACCGGCACGCCGTGGCTGCCGAGCATCAGCTCGGCGCCGAGCGAGGCCATCCAGCGCAGCGCGACGGCCCACTCCTCGGGGAAGCGCTGCACCTTCTGCGGGTTCCCCGCATTCGGTGCGAGACCGATGAACAGGTCCCCGGGGAACAGGATCTTGCGGTCCGGCAGCCAGCCGACGGCGTGGTCGTCGGTCTCGCCGCGGTGGTGGGTCAGCTCCAGCGCGAGCCCGCCGACCTCGATGCGGTGCGCGTCGGTGAACGTGACGTCGGGGCGCCGGAACTCGCTGGGCCAGGTCAGGTCCGGCAGCTGGAACTGCCGCCGGTTGATGACCCCGTTGTAGCCGTTGGTGCGCACGTAGCGGTCGAAGCGCTTCGCCACGTTCTGGTGCGCGACGACGACGGGGCGGTCGCCCGCCGCCTCGAACGGGCCGAGGCCGAAGACGTGGTCGGCGTGCCCGTGCGAGAAGACGGCGTGCGTGACCGGCGCGTCGCTCCAGCCCCGCACCGCGCGGTGCAGGTTGTCGGCGAGCATCGCGGATCCGGTGTCGAACAGCAGCAGGCCTTCGTCGTGGCGCACCGCGAAGGCGTGGCTGAAGCCCGGCACCATGAACACGCCGTCGGCGACCTCCTCCGGCGGCGACATCGCGGAGTGCCCGGCGAGCTCGGCGAGCTGCGCCTCCCCGGTCCAGACCCGTTCGGCGGTGCGCAGGATGGATTCGGTCATGGTGTTCCTCTCGTCGTGGTGCGGAAGGTGCAGAACGTGCTGCGGGTTCACGCGGCGGCGGGTGCCGGGGCCCGGGTTGCGCGGCGTTCGACGACCACGGTCGCGGCGGCCATCGCCAGCAGGGTGGGCTTGTTGAAGAAGGTGCCGAGCACGGTGAGCCCGACGACGGAGTCGATCGAGTACAGGTAGGCCAGCGGCAGCAGGTGCAGCAGCCACATCGCCGCCCAGGCGGCGGTGAGGGCCCGGTGCCTGCGCGCGGCGCGCCGGTCGTGCGGCACGTCGGCGGGGGTGACACCGAGCTTGCGGCAGACCACGGCGGTGATCGGGCGGTGCGCCAGCAGCGACCCGGCGCAGACCAGCAGCGCCGCGAGGTTGATGAGCAGCTCGGGCAGGAAGAACGCCTTGCCCTCGCCCATGACGATCGCCCCGGCGCTGTGCAGCGCGACGAAGCCGGTGGAGGCGATGACCATGCCGAGCGGTTCGCCGCGGTAGCGGCGCAGCGCGGCGATGGCCACGGCGACCAGCAGGGCGGCGAGCGCGGCGCGGCGGGCGCCCCACGGGGTGTTCAGCAGCAGGAAGGTGAACGGCGGTGCGGCCGCGTCCACGATGTGCCGCAGCACCGCGCCCGCGCCGGGGCGGGAGGGCGGTGCGGCGGAGTCGGTGTCGTTCATCGGGTTCTCCACGTGCTCGGCGGGTGGTGCAGCTGCACTGCAATAGCGCGGCGCTGCGGGGTCGGGCTCGGGTGGAAACGGGGTCGTGGGTGGTCGCGCCCGCGTCCGGGCGGCCGGCGGAAACCGCGGTGGCGCCCGGGAATCCCGGTCCGCGCGGTTCGGCTCCGCGATGTTTCTGATCGTATCATCACTTACGAGTGTTACGTCAGAAAATCCGGGGTCGACGGTCGCGACTCGCCCTCGGATGATTATATTGCAGTGATACTGCACTAGGCGGCCGACTTCTCAGGAGCGAACATGAGCACCACGGTGACCTTGACCGGAACCGGCGTCCCCTTCCCCAGCGCGGACCGCGCGGGCGCCGGAACCCTGATCCGCCACGAGGACGTCGCGATCCAGGTCGACGCGGGCCGCGGCACCACGCTGCGGCTCGCCGGGCTCGGCGTCTTCCCGCACGACCTCGCCGCGCTGCTGCTGACCCACCTGCACAGCGACCACGTCGTCGACGTCGCCGACCTGGTGCACACCCGCTGGGTGCAGGACCACCTCGTCGGCTCCGGCCCGCTGCCGGTCGTCGCCTGCGACGGGCACGCCCGCCGCTTCCTGGACCGCGTCCTCGACGCCTACGAGTACGACGTGGCCGTGCGCCGCGAGCACGTGCAGGAGAACCCGCCGAGCCTGGTGCCGACCCTGTTCCCGCTGCCCGAGGCGCCGACCGAGGTGTGGGCCGACCCCACTGGCCGGGTGCGGGTGGAGGCCGTGCGGGTCCGGCACGAACCCGTCGAGCAGGCCGTCGCCTACCGGATCACCACGCCCGACGCCGTCGTGGTGGTCTCCGGGGACACCCGCGTCTGCGACGAGGTCCAGGACCTCGCGCGCGGCGCCGACGTGCTCGTGCACGAGGCGTGCCGGGCTTCCTCGCTGCAGCCGTTCGTCGCCGGCTCCGCCTTCGAGACGATCTTCAGCTACCACGCGGACACCGTCGCCCTCGGCGAGCTCGCCGCGAAGGCGGGCGTCGGGAAGCTGGTGCTCACCCACCTCATCCCCGCGCCGGAGAGCGATGAGGACCGCGCCGCCTACGAGCGCGAGGTGCGCGACGGCGGCTGGACCGGCCCGCTCGTCGTCGGCTCGGACCTCGACTCCGTCGTCGTCGGCTGACCTCCGAAGGCGCAGGCCCGTTGGTGGGGGAATCCCCGGTGGGGTCGTCGGCGAGGTCCGCTCCCGGTGCGCGGTGGCCTACGGTCCGGTCGACCGGTCCAGGTCCGGGCGGAAGGGGGTTCGTCATCGACGCGCACCGAATCGTCGTGCCGGTGGTGCCCGCTCCCGCACGGGACGAGACCGCCGCGCAACTCACCATCGGCTCCGCGAGCGGCCGGGGCCCGGTGCCGACCGGGTTGATCGCCGCGTCGACGCCCCGGTGACCGGCGCCGGCCCGGCGGCTGGGGTTCGCCGCACGCGGAACGATCCATCGTGGACCGCCGAGGCGATCGCGGTGATTCCCCCTGGCGCGTCCGGCTCTCCAGCGGCACGGCCGCAAGGGCGGAACGGCCTTTCCCTGCACAGCGGGGAATCCGCGCCGAACCGGACTTCAGACAGGGTCGATCCCGTTCGGCGGTGGGAAGAACGGACTCCGGCACCACGGCTTGCGTGGAGTCCCGCCCGGCGAACCACGACAGCGCCGGCCGTCCGGCCCGAACCGTCCCACGAGTTCGGCGGAGCGCGGACGCACTCCGCTGCGCGTTCGGTGCTGCACTCGGCGAGTTCGCCTGAGGCCCCGGATCCCGGGCCCCGGTCGCGCGTGGCCGTGCGGGCGCCCGGCGGTCCGCGTGGCACCCGCGGGGTTCCCGTGCGGAGCAGCCTCGTGCGGTGCCGGACCAGCGCGGTCGACCGCGACGCCGCTCGAACGGGCAGGCTAGACCGTGCCCGGTGAAGTGGTGCGTCCCCGCAGCGGGGCGGCGGAGCTGGACGCCGCGGAATTCCTGGCCCTGCTGGCGGGCCAGGCCGATGCCGTCGAGCTGGTCCGGGCGGCGTGCTCGGAAGCGGCGCGCGCCGTGCCGCACCCGCCCGAGTTCGATCGGACGCCCGCGGAGGGCCTGGTGGATCCGCTGGAGCTCGCCCGCCGTGATCTGTGGTTCCGCGCCGAGGGCATCCGCGAGGGCTGGTTCACCCACTACGCGCGGTGGGTGGGCTGGTGGGTGGACACCGCCCAGCTCGCGCTGCAGTCCGCGGCGGGCCGCCGCACCGTCGAGCTCGCACGGGTGACGGCGCTGCGCCCACCGCAGGCGTTCGGCGTCGCCGACGGAACCGCGGCGGATCCGGTGCGTTCCTGGGGCGAGAGCTGGAGCCGGGATTCGCTGCCGCGGCTGATGAGCACCGCGGAGCTCGGCGCGCTGCTGGCCCGCACCGGCGGCGGGCACCCGGAGAACGTCCTGGCCGCGCACCGCTCGGTGGGCGCTGCTCGGCGCGCCGGGGACCTGGCGCTGGAGCAGGAGGAGACCGGTTCGGCCGGCCCGGACACCATCGACCGGAACTGGAACCACTACGGGCTCCGGCACCAGCTGGCCTGCGAGTTCGCCCGGTCGGTGCTCGACCACCTGCGCTGATCGCTCGGCGGAGGATTTCCCCGCGCTGCAGCGGAATTCGCCATCCGCGGCGAGATCGCGCGCATCCTGGGAGCCAGGCACGCGAACCGCCCCATTCCACGCCGGGGCGGTTCTCCGAAGGAGAGAACGTGAATCGAGTCAAGACAGCCCTGCCCGCCGCCGCTCTCGCCGGTGCGGCGCTGGTCCTCGCCGGATGCGGCGCCCCGGAGCCCGTGGCACCCGCGCAGCCCAGCGCGAACGGGCTGAACACGATCGTGCAGCTGGCGCGGGAGCGGGCCGTGCTCTCCGACCAGGTCGCCGCGTCGAAGCTCGGCACCGGCAAGCCCGTCACCGACCCGGCCCGGGAGGCCGTCGTCGTCGACACCGCTCGTTCCGATGCGTCCCGCGACGGCGTCGATCCGGAGTGGGCCGCGCAGGTCTTCCTCGACCAGATCGCCGCGAGCACCCAGGTCCAGCACGACCTGCTGCGGACCTGGACCGAACACCCCGACCAGCGCCCGCAGGAGCAGCCGGACCTCGACCGGGTCCGCCCCGAACTGGACCGCATCGGCGACGAGCTCATCATCGCCCTCAAGGCCGCCACCCCGGACCGCGAGGACCAGAGCTGCGCCGCGAACCTGGAGCAGGCGGTCGCGCAGGAATCCGCCGACCTCGACCAGATCCACCAGCAGGCCCTGGCCCGAGCCCTCGGCTCCATCTGCCCGGCGAACTGAGCGGGGCCCCGGTCGGGAGGGCCGCCGCTCACGTCCAGGACCGCCCCTGCGATGCCCTGGACGTGAGTGGGCAAATCCGCGCGAGCCCGCGCCGGTCGAGGCAGTGGTGTTGGGCAGCCCGACGTGGATTCGAGTGCGGGCGCGACGATGTGCGGGAGCGCGGCTCGGAGTGGTGCGTTTGCTGCGCGAGTCGGTCCGCTGTCCGCCGGGGCGCCGGATCCGGCGCCCATCGCCACATCACGTTGGTGCTCTAGGGTTACTCGCCTGAGGTCTGGGACGACTTGAACGACTCGTTCGTGGTGCACGGCCGTTCGGCCTGAGCCGCGGTGAAGGACGGATCCCGCAGCTCAGGACCGAGGTCCGCTCCGTCCCCGGCGCTGCCGAACGGCCGCAGATGAGCCTGCGCACCGCGTCCGGCCACGTCGAGTCACGGGTGTCTCTTCCGGCCTCCGCTTCGCGTCATCTTGGGCGCTGTGCTGCAAACCTTCGCGTGGTCACACCTTCTGAAGGCCGAGCTCCGCGAAGAGTTCTCTCGTCTTCGCATCGACGGAGTAGAGGACAGTGCCGCGAATCGACCGAGTCATGAGGACGCCGTAGGCATTCCGGATGGCCCGTAGGAGTTCGTCGTCCGAACGAATCTTGTTGGCCTTGTTCAGCACGTGTTCGCGATGAACCCGCCACCCGTCACCAATCCAGGTGAGATCCGGCCCCATGATCACACCGCCCCACTCGTATTCGAGTCCTTGCGCGGTGTGAACGCAGCCGATTTGGCCGAATCCTCCGGTTTCAGTGGCCCAGTACTTCCGCTTCGGGACTCCAGGTGTGTCGTGTTGGTCACCGGCGTTCCACGGACGAGCCCAGCCCGGCTCGGGGGCGACTTCCGGCTCTGTGCCGCTCTGGTCCTCCCACTTCCAGCATATTCCTGCGCTCATCCGTGCGATTTCTCCGGAATTTTCCTTTTCGCGCAGAAATCGTTCCATGTCGCCGGCGCTGTCGGAGTAGTAGAGTTGAAACGGCTCGGGGATGTCGTCGTCATCGGCCTTCCACGTTAGGGGGTCGGCGGTCAGCAGACGGCGAACCCATGTGTCGTACGTGGAACTCCCGACGGCCCGTAGCACGCGATCCAGCGTAATGGGGACAACTTCTGCGCCCAATGCCTTGATCTCGTTGACGAGAGCTTCAGGTGACCACACCTCTTCGTCGAACAGGCGTTGATCACCGTCGATGAAGAACACGGGAACCTTTGCCCGGGAGACGATCACGGAGACCGAGGATTCACCGGGTCGCATCGAGTAGGAGCCGCTCATCGGACGCACTGTCAGGCGATGCGCTTCGTCGCACAGAAGCAGATCAAGCTCGTCGTTCCCGCGGCTGTTCGCGACGTTGTTCAACGTGGCGAACGCCTTGCCGTGTCCTCGCGCTCCGCGCCTGAACGTTTCACGCGAGGCAATGCCGCCGGATACGTAACACGAGTCTTGGCCGTTGCTGATCGACTGGCCGAGCAGGGTCAGCGCCACCAGAGATTTTCCACTGCCTGCTCGGCCGCTGATGACGAAGACCTTCTTCGCGCCGGACGAGCGTGGGTGGTTCAAGGCATCGCTCACGTTCCTGACGGCTCGCAGCTGGTTCTCCACGAGGCTGAACTGGGTGTACCCGTTGACGATCGATCCGATCTCTGTTCCGATCGTAGGACCTGACCTGCGTCGTTCGAGTAGAGCCTCGGCAGCTTCGGCTCCCGATTTTGAGCTGAAGTTATCGACGAGGAAGGTTTCGAGGTCATGTGGCGACCGGGCTGTGAAAGTTGGAATATCGGGATGGGGAGAGACGTTTCTGATCCATTGAAAATCGATTTTCTTGAGGTTGTGCAGGTATGAGGCGCCTGTGAGGTTGACGTATCGATCGTCGAACATGCTGTGATGCTTCTTGAGGGCGATCATGTTGTCGTGCACTTGAACAGATGGATGCTTCTTGTGCCTGTCGTATCCGTCGAAGTACACTTTTCCGGTGGCGCATTCCTTGCATATATCGTCACCGGGAGGAGATTTTCTGCAACGCGAGCACAAGCCGTCGCGAATATTGGTGTTCGGTCGCTCGACGGCGCTCCACTGCTTCAATTCGATTGCGGCGAAACTGAGTCGTCCATCTGGATGGTGTCCGGCGAGTACTACATCCACGGGGTTCATAGTCGGGGTGACCTGGTACTCGATGAACATCCAAACCTTGCCGAGGTTCAGGTTGTAGAGAAGCGAGGAGAGCCAGTAGGCGCTCTCCCGCCATGACATCACTTCTTGAGGCGTGGGATTGGAGTTTTTTGGATGAGCTTCGGTGAAAGCTCTCTCGATATCTGGAATCAACCTGTCGTGGTTCCGAGCGAATTCCTGTGCGGACCAGTACGCTTCGAGTGGCGCATAGGTGCTCTTCGCTGTCATTCCCAATAGATATCACAGGAGCGCCGGTTGGTTCACGAGGTCCCGACTCTGCTGCGTGTTCGGGGAGGGAGACTTGGTTGATGCGGTCCACGCACGGATATGCCGCCGATCCGCTGCGTGGTGCACCGTCCTGGCGTGTACGTGACACGGGCCCGGGGCTCGTCTCTGACACGGGCGCTACTTGATCGGCGGACACTAGTGGCGGCACGTGATTGCGTCGGGTGGCTGGGTCCGCGATGGCTAGGTGTTGACAGTGTGTGATCGTCTTGGCGCCGGACGGGTGCAGCTCGCTCGGTCGCTCCTGGTTGGACACGTCGTACTTACCGTGGCCAGGGGGGATCTCGCCGTTGCTATGTCGAGCAAACCGACAAGGGTGGCCGGGCGCGATGGCAGCCGTTCGGCTCCGGCGGTGTCGATTTCGCACTTGCCCAGTCCGCGCGAGATGTGCTGCCCGGCGTTGTCCCGCCAGTCTCGCTCGCGCAGTGAGCACGACGCGCACTCGACGAACTCCGTGAGAAACGCTCCGCCGGCATCGTCTTCCCGTCCGGGACAGCCGTGCACGGTGCGAGCGGCCTTCGTCGCACCGCACGGCATTGCGAGCCAGGCGCAACGCCCGGCAGCGATCCGGATGTGGAGCGTGCCCGAAGGTCGTCGACGAGGTTCGCAACTTCCTGGAGCTTTCGAGGATGCACGTGCCACAGCGGACGTTGTGCGCCGCGGGTCCGCCCGCGCGCGGGCTCGAATCACGGGCCCGCGCACGGACGGCGGTCAGCCCGCGTCGGGGTAGGCGGCGGTGGCCCGGATCTCGACGAGCAGCCCCGGGCTGGCCAGACCGCTGACGCCGATCAGGGACCACGTCGGGTACGGCGGGTGGATCAGGCGCGCCTTGGCCGCGGAGAAACCGGGCAGGTGCCGGTTGATGTCGACGTGGTAGCTGGTCACGTCGACGAGCGCGGTCAGGTCGAGCCCTTCCAGCCGGAGGATCTCCTCGATGCGGCGGATCGCGATCTCGGTCTGCTCCTCGACGTCGTCGGGAATGGTGCCGTCGGCGCGACGCCCGATCGTGCCCGCGATGAACAGGTGCCCGTGCGAGTGGACGGCGGCGGAGTAGCCGAAGTTCGCGAAGGCGTGCACGGTCGTCCCGAAGACCTCGGGGTCCTCGGGAACCTCGACGATGTGAGCGGTCATGGTGCTTCTCCCTTGCACAGCAGGTGGTTTTCGATCTCGAACGCGGAGTCACCCGCCCCAGCGGGACGTGCTGCAGGCGTGCTCCATCCGGGTCCGGCCGAAGCGCTCGCGTTCGCGGAGGAATTCGCCGGGGATGGAATAGCGCGGTGCCGCACCGGGATTCGACCCGGCGTGCGCGACGATCGCGTCGGTGAGCGAGCGGACCATGTCCAGCCGCGGGTGGGCGGCGTGCACGGCGGCGGCCTGCTCGTCGGTGAGCGCCGCGGCGTGCTCGTCGCCCATCGGCCCGCCGAAGTCGAGCGCGATGCCGTCGCGGACGAGCGCGCACAACGTGCCGCGGCGCTGCGCGATGCCCGTCGAGGTGTGCAGCGCGATCGCCTGCCACACCTCGTCGACGTCCGATGTGGACACTCCGCGCGCGGTGAGGAACTCCGCGGCGCGATCGGCGCCCTCCACCTCGAACCGCTCGCGGCGCGGGGCGTCCGGCGCGACCCCGAGGTCGTGCATCGCACACGCCGCGAACAGCAGGTCGTCGTCGTAGTCGGTGCCTGCGGCCAGCCCGAGGTGGTCCGCCACCAGCCGGGCGAACAGGTAGCTGCGGAGGCTGTGGTGGAACACCGACGGGGTCTCCAGCGGGCGGATCAGCTCCACGACGGCTGCGGTCAGCGGAGTGCCGGGCAGGGCGGTGATCGTGCCGAGAGCGGGTTCGGTCATGCCTCCACCCTGCTCGGAAACGGGTTGACCTGGTGAGAGGCAGCAATGCCATGCATCGATAGGATGTTGCCATGACGGTGCATCGGATCGCGATCCTCGCCTTGGACGGCGTCATGCCCCTCGACCTGGCCATTCCGGCGCAGATCTTCGCGCCCCGCCCGGACACCTCCTACGAGATGACCGTGTGCACCCTCGGCGCCGACGTGCGCACCACCGGCGGCTTCACCGCGGCCGGCGGGGGCGGGCTGGCGGAGGTGCGCGCCGCCGACACCGTGCTCGTGCCCGGCTCCGAACCACCCGCCCGGCCACCGGAAGCCGTGCTCACCGCGCTGTCCGAGGCGCACCAGCGGCGCGCACGGTTGGTGTCGATCTGCACCGGGGCGTTCGCGCTGGCCGTGGCCGGAGTGCTCGACGGCCTGCGCGCCACCACCCACTGGCGCTACCTCGACGACCTCGAACGCGACCACCCGGCCGTGTCGGTGGACCGCGACGTGCTCTACATCGACGAGGGCGACGTCCTCACCTCGGCCGGGGTGTGCTGCGGCATCGACCTGTGCCTGCACATCGTGCGCCGCGACCACGGTGCGGCGGTCGCCAACCGCATCGCCCGCGGCCTCGTCGCCGCCCCGCACCGCGAAGGCGGACAAGCCCAGTACGTGCCCGCCCCCGTCGCAGCCGCGGGAGCGGAATCGCTGTCCGGAACCAGGGAATGGGCCCTGCACCACCTCGACGAGCCGCTGACCCTGCACGACCTGGCCCGGCACGCGGGCCTGTCGAAGCGCACCCTCATGCGCCGCTTCACCGACGAGAGCGGCACCACCCCGCTGCGCTGGCTCCTCGACGCCCGCCTCGCCCGCGCCCGCGAACTCCTCGAAACCACCGACCACCCCGTCGACCGGGTGGCCCGCGAATGCGGCCTCGGCACCGCCACCAACCTCCGCCTCCACTTCCGCCGAACCCTCGCCACCACCCCGACCACGTACCGGAGGACGTTCCGGACCTGAGCCGAACGGGCGGGGGTGTTCTCCCCGGCCCCGGCTCATGGCACCTGTCGCGGCATCCCCCGGCCGGCCTTGGCCGCCCGCTGCTGTGCAGGTACACGCGGCCCTGGTCATCACCGCCGGGCAGGGAGAGAGCGGGCCCCGCCGTCGAGTACCCCGTCGCCGGATGGTGATCACCGGTCCGGTAAACTTCGCACCGCTTGGCCCCCGTAGCCCAATCGGCAGAGGCGGCGGACTCAAAATCCGTACAGTGTCAGTTCGACTCTGACCGGGGGCACCACCGCTCACCAGCGGAAACAACCGAAGATCTGGATCATGAGTTGGTCCGCTGGGTGCGGCCTTGGGTGCGAGTATGCTCAAGGCCATGACTGCTGCGCGCTCAGAGTCCCGCGAGCGCGGCCGGATCGAGGAGCGAGCTACTGGCTTCCGGGTGGTCGTGTACGCGGGCGTCGATCCGGTCACCGGCAAGCGGGTCTACCTACGCGAGACGATCAAGGGCACGACCGACGCCGCGCGCAAGCGCGCCGAGAAGGCTCTGACGAAGTTGCTCAACCAGGTCAACGAGCAGAACTCAGCGCCGTCGACCGTCGCGCTCTCCTACGTGCTGAGCGAGTGGCTGCGCGCCAGTGAACTGGAAGAGAGCACGCGCCACACGTACGAGGGCTACATCCGGCGCACCATCCTCCCCGCGCTCGGCGAGACAGCGGTCAACAAGATCAGTGCGCGGATGCTGGAGAGCTTCTACAGCGAACTTTGACGCTGCCGCACTCGTTGCGACGGCACGCCTCGGATTGAGAAGCACGCTCGCAACGGAGAGCACGAAGGCGCTTCGTCCGACCGATGCGATGGGGCGCTGGAGCCGAAACAGCGTTCAACCTACTCGACGACGGAAGATTCTTCGACTCCATAGTGCCGGATATTTACATTGATGCAGAAAATGACAAGCTCAAGAAGTAGTAGATCGATGAAAATAACAAATCCGAAGTTGCTAAGGCCGGATCCACCCTGATTGCTCGGAGAATTCGAGGCGGCCGTGGTCAACGACTCTGGATCCATAGCAGTGGGGATGCTAAAAAATATCAGCAAGACCAAAAGCAGAATAACCGCAGCGGCCAGCGCCCGCCTACGGAGAAAGGCTACAATCCTAGGGTGAACCTCACGCAGCGACCCCCACTTCTCCGAGCCATTGCGTCTGGCAATGTATCGCCAAGCGACGAGAATCGCGAAAAGCACAGAAAAGAAGGTGCCAGCTTGCGCCGTTTCCAAATCAGTCGACGGCGACTCGCCCGGACTTTGAGCCCCGGCGAAGTATTCAGTTATGCCCACAATGGCCATGTTAACGGGGGCCATAAGCGCGGACCAAACCAAGATGGGCGAGCGGTTCTTGATAATATGGTCAAAGTACTTTGATGCCAAACCTGGCTCGCGCACCTCGGGCTCTGGTGTTTCTTCTTGCTTGGACCCCTCGCCAGTGGCTGATTCTGTCTGCGATACGTAAATGGGCGTGGGGTTCACTCCATGGAAGTGAACCCCGCCACTGATTTCGTATGCCTGGACGGAGTTCGCAATACTAGATCCATCTATACTATTGCGAGCAAAGGAACTATCGCCGCTTCCGGTTCGCCTTTGAAGTTTCTCTGCCGCCGAATCGCTATGCTTAGCATCCTCATCGGTGGCCACTTCATCCTCCCAGATCTAAAACCGTTGTATCTCACGGCAGTCTACTGGGTATGCCAACGCTGTGTACGCACAGCATTACTTTCAGTACGGCAGCCCGGTTAGGTGCCTGCCCAGCAGGGCTCCCCTGCTGTGGGTGGGAGTCTGGGTGCGAACCTCGGCCTGCGACGCCCACAGAGCGACGTTGACGCCACCGATCCGCGCCCGTTGCCGCAGACAGCACCAGAACGACAGCACTCGGCCGACTCAAAATCCGTACAGTGTCAGTTCGACTCTGACCGGGGGCACCATGCCTGACCAGGCCGGACGGTTTCTCGTGAGGCGCATTGCTCGCGGAGCGGCGCCGGCGTGCCCTCGGTTGTTCTTCCGCCTTGGACGGCTATCTGCGGACGCGGGGCGGTCTTCTGGCCTTGCCTTGACGTGCAGCGCCTGCTCGCTGCGGTGGTAAGCGCTGTTCGGTCCCGGATCGACGTGGATCTTCGCGTCCTGGATTCTGCCCGTTGATCAAGTCGAGGACTTCAGCCACGGCCTTGGCCCCTACAGGTGGCTTTCGGCGTGCTCGTGGCCGAGCACAGCGTGACGCGGGCGCGGATGCACGTCGGGCGGTCGACGATGAGCGCATCGCCGGCACGGTTGCGCCGTTCGTTCGACGACCGGTCGCTGGTCCGGGAGGGGCGGGCGCTGGTGTCGACTCCGGTCGCGGAGTCGTTGAGCGGTCCGCGGCGCCCTGCCGGCCACGCGCCCGTAGCGCGGAGGTGACCTGCCGGAAACGGGTGTCGGGATGGTCACCCTCCCTGGTCATCTCAGCTGGAGGGCCTGGCCGGTAAGCTGGTTTTTCCCGGTGCGGGACCGCACTGGACCGTGTCAGAACTACCCCAGGAGGACCCGGTGACCACGCCGGCTGCCGAGGACCCAAGCGAGGCCAAGCCCGTCGAACGTCGCGTACTCGTGGCCGAGGACGAGGCGTTGATCAGGCTCGACCTGGTGGAGATGCTCAAAGAAGAGGGGTACCAGGTCGTCGGTGAGGCCGGGGACGGGCAAGAAGCCGTGCGGCTGGCCGAGGAACTGCGGCCCGATCTGGTGATCCTGGACATCAAGATGCCGAAGATGGACGGCATCGAGGCGGCGTCGAACATCGCGGGCGAGCGCATCGCGCCCGTGGTGATCCTGACCGCGTTCAGCCAGCGCGACCTGGTGGAGCGGGCGCGCGACGCGGGGGCGATGGCCTACCTGGTCAAGCCGTTCGCGAAGCGCGACCTGGTGCCCGCGGTCGAGCTGGCGGTGTCCCGCTTCACCGAGGTGCAGGCGCTGGAGGCCGAGGTCGCCGACCTCAGCGAGCGCCTCGAGGCGCGCAAGACGATCGAGCGCGCCAAGGGCCTGCTGATGAGCAAGCACAACCTCTCCGAACCCGAGTCGTTCCGCTGGCTGCAGCGGACCGCCATGGACCGCCGGACCACGATGAAGGCCGTGGCCCAGGCGGTGCTCGAGAACCTGGAGTGACTCAGCCCGCGGGCTGATCGCGGATGACGCAGGTCAGGCGTGCCGTGCAGGTGCGCCTGTCCTGTTCATCGGTGATGACGATCTCGTAGGTCGCCGTGCTGCGACCCCGGTGCAGCGGGGTGGCGACGCCGGTGACGCGGCCTTCCGTGGCCGAGCGGTGGTGCGTGCAGGACAGCTCCAGCCCCACCGCGATCCGGCCTTCTCCCGCGTGCAGCGCCGAGGCGATGGAACCGACCGATTCGGCCAGCACCGCGTTCGCGCCCCCGTGCAGCAGTCCGTAGGGCTGCTTGTTGCCCTCGACCGGCATCGTCGCGACCACACGTTCAGGTGAGTATTCGAGGTATTCGATGCCCATCCGGTGCTGCAACTGGCCCGGCTCCGGGTTCAGCACCGCTGCCATCGAATCCTTCGCGGGCTGCTCGTTCTCGGTCGCCGTCACGGTCCACCCCTCCTCGTGCCTCGCCGCACGTGCTGTCGGTGGGTCAGCCTAGACTCCCGCGACGTGATGGCTTCCGAAGACCGACGCCTGCTGTTGATCGACGGCCATTCGATGGCCTACCGAGCGTTCTACGCCCTGCCGAAGGAGAACTTCCAGACCGGCACGGGCCAGCACACGAACGCGGTCTACGGCTTCACCTCGATGCTGATCAACCTGCTGCGCGACGAGCAGCCGACCCACTTCGCGGTCGCGTTCGACGTGTCCCGCAAGACCTTCCGCAGCGAGAAGTTCGCCGAGTACAAGGCGAACCGCAGCGCCAGCCCGGACGAGTTCAAGGGCCAGGTCAGCCTGATCCAGGACGTGCTGGGCGCGCTGTCGGTGCCGGTGCTGAGCAAGGACAACTACGAGGCCGACGACGTCATCGCGACGCTCACCACGCAGGCCACCGGCGAAGGCTTCTCGGTCGCCATCTGCACCGGCGACCGCGATGCGCTGCAGCTGGTCACCGACGCGGTCACCGTGCTGTACCCGACGAAGGGCGTTTCCGAGCTCACCCGGTTCACGCCGCAGGCCGTCGAGGACAAGTACGGCCTCTCGCCCGAGCAGTACCCGGACTTCGCGGCGCTGCGCGGCGACCCCTCGGACAACCTGCCGAAGATCCCGGGCGTCGGCGAGAAGACGGTCACCAAGTGGATCCAGCAGTTCGGGTCGCTGGCGGGGCTCATCGACCGCGCCGACGAGGTGAAGGGCAAGGCGGGCGAGGCGCTGCGGGCGAACCTGGCCTCGGTGCAGCTGAACCGGGAGCTGACGCAGCTGGAGCACGACGTGCCGCTGGGCGTCACCCCGGCCGACCTGGTGGTCGCGCAGTGGGACCGGGACGCGGTGCACAAGCTGTTCGACGACCTCGAGTTCCGGGTGCTGCGGGAACGGCTGTTCGCCACGCTGTCCGCCGCGGAACCCGAGGTGGAGGACGGGTTCGAGGTCACCGGCGGCGCGCTGGAGACCGGTGCGCTCGCCGGCTGGCTCGACGAGCACGCCCGGGACGGCCGCCGCGTCGGGCTCGCGTTCAGCGGGACTTGGACGACCGGTGCCGGTGACCTGGCGGGCATCGCGCTGGTCGACGCCGACGGCGCCGGGGCGTACGTGGACGTCACCGAGCTCAACGCGGACGACGACAAGGCGCTGGGGGAGTGGCTGGCCGACCCGGCGCTGCCGAAGGCCGCCCACGACGTGAAGGGCCCGCTGCACGCGCTGCGCGGCCGCGGCTGGGCGCTCGCCGGGCTGACCAGCGACACCGCGCTCGCCGCCTACCTGGTGCGTCCGGGGCAGCGCTCCTTCGACCTGCCCGACCTGGTGGTGCGCTACCTGCAGCGGGAGCTGCGCGCCGAGGACGAGGGCGGCGACGGTCAGCTGTCGCTGCTCGCCGACGAGGAGCAGGACAAGGCCGACGCCGCCAACGCCGAACTCGTGAAGGCCCGCGCGGTCGGTGAGCTCGCGGACGCGCTGGACGCCGAGCTGGGGCGCATCGACAGCCGCGGCCTGCTCACCGACCTGGAGCTGCCGCTGCTGGCCGTCATCGACGAGCTGGAGGCCGCGGGCATCGCCGTCGACTCCGACCTGCTCGACGAGCTCGGCGCGCACTTCGCGGGCCGCGTCAAGCAGGCCGCGCAGGAGGCCTACGACGTCATCGGCAAGGAGATCAACCTCGGGTCGCCGAAGCAGCTGCAGGTGGTGCTGTTCGACGAGCTGGGCATGCCGAAGACGAAGCGCACCAAGACCGGCTACACCACCGACGCCGACGCGCTGCAGGGCCTGTTCGAGAAGACCCAGCACCCGTTCCTGCAGCACCTGCTGGAGCACCGCGACGCCACCCGGCTCAAGACCACGGTGGAAGGCCTGGTGAAGTCCGTCGCCGACGACGGGCGCATCCACACCACGCTGAACCAGACCATCGCCGCCACCGGCCGGTTGTCCTCCACCGATCCGAACCTGCAGAACATCCCGATCCGCACCGAGGAAGGGCGCCGGATCCGCGAGGTGTTCGTCGTCGGCTCCGGCTATTCGGAGCTGCTGACCGCCGACTACAGCCAGATCGAGATGCGCATCATGGCGCACCTGTCCGGCGACGAAGGGCTCATCGAGGCGTTCCGCTCCGGTGAGGACCTGCACAACTTCGTGGCCTCGCAGGCGTTCGGGGTGCCGATCGGCGAGGTGGACCAGGAGCTGCGGCGCCGGGTGAAGGCCATGTCCTACGGGCTGGCGTACGGGCTGTCCGCGTTCGGGCTGGCCCAGCAGCTGCGGATCTCCGCGGAGGACGCGAAGGCGCAGATGGACGCCTACTTCGCCCGCTTCGGCCGGGTGCGGGACTACCTGCACGAGGTGGTGTCGCAGGCGCGGGAGGACGGCTACACCTCGACGATCCTCGGTCGCCGCCGCTACCTGCCGGACCTGCTCAGCGACAACCGGCAGCGCCGCGAGATGGCGGAGCGGATGGCGTTGAACGCGCCCATCCAGGGCAGCGCCGCCGACATCATCAAGGTGGCGATGCTGGGCGTGCACCGCTCCCTCGCGGAGGCGGGCCTGCGGTCGCGGATGCTGCTGCAGGTGCACGACGAACTGATCATCGAGCTGGTCGACGGGGAACGCGCCGAGGTGGAGCGGATCGTGCGCGAGCAGATGGGCGCGGCCTACCCGCTCGAGGTGCCGCTGGAAGTGTCGGTCGGCGCGGGCCGTTCCTGGGATTCGGCGGCACACTGAGTACACGGCGGGTGCGCCGTTCGTCGTATGGCGGACGGCACACTCGCGGTTGGCATATGCCGAGGGCATGCTCTCCGAGCTGCGGAGATTGCGGCTCGATCACGAAACCTGCGTTCTCCGGCGCCGCGGGAGTCCCAGCCACTGAGATGGCCGGAACGTGAACGCGGCGGGCCCCCTGTTGGACCTTTCGGGTGATAGCCGGGATAGCCTGCCTACTTCGCGGAAAGCGGATGCCGACGAGCCGGCGCGCGGTGCGCACGGCGGACCCGGGGCGGAGATCCCGGAGGAGGAAAATGATCAACATCGACAGAGTGGACCACTTGGTGCTCACCGTGGCCGATGTCGATCGGGCGGCAGAGTTCTACGAGCGCATCCTCGGGATGCGCACGGTGACCTTCCCCGGTGACCGGCGCGCGGTGAGCTTCGGGCAGCAGACCATCAAGCTGCACGCCGCCAGCGAGCTGGTCGAGCCCACCGCGACGCACCCGGTGCCCGGCTCGGCCAACCTGTGCTTCGTCACCGAGCAGCCCATCAGCGAAGTGCAGGAGCACCTGCGGGCCAACGACGTGCGCATCGAGGAGGGGCCGGTCGGCCGCACCGGTACGTTCGGGCCGATCACCTCGCTGTACCTGCGCGACCCCGACGGCAACCTGATCGAGGTCGCCCGGTACGACGAAGAAGCGGAGGCCGCTCCCGACGCGGAGTGAGCATCGGAACGTCGGAGGGGCCGTCGAGCACACCGCTCGACGGCCCCTCCGCTCATCCTCGGGTCACAACGACAGCTCCGGCTTCAACCGGCCCGGCGTCCACACCCGCTGGCGCCAGGCCGCGATGGTGCTCAGCAGCAGGCCGGCCACCAGGTAGGCGATCAACACCAGCGCGGACGTGCCCGCGGCCTCCAGCCCCGGCCCGCCGTAGAGCAGGTGCCGCAGCGCGGTGACCACGTAGCTCAACGGCAGCACCTGGTGCAGCGGGTGCAGCGGTGCCGGAATGGTCTGCCACGGGAACGTGCCGCCCGCGGTGACCAGCTGCAGCACCAGCACGATCAGCGCGATGAACTTGCCCTTCGGCCCGAACGCGGCGTTCAGCGCGTGCACCACGGCGGTGAACGCGAACGAGGTCAGCACCAGGAACCCGAGCGTCAGCCACGGGTGCGCCGGGCTCACCCCGACCCCGAACACCACGACCAGGTACAGCAGCACCGCCTGCGCGATGCCGACGATCCCGGCGGGCAGCCACCCGCCGACCGCGATCTTCCACGGCGCCACCCCGGAGGCCAGCGCGCGCTGCGACAGCGGCCGCATGATCAGGAACAGCACGAACCCGCCGATCCACAGCGCCAGGCCCATGAAGAACGGGGCGAGCCCCGCGCCGTAGGTGGCGGCCTTGACCTGGGCGTCGTTGTTCACCGCGACCGGGTCGCCGATGGTGCGAGCGGTGTTCTCCCGGGTGGCATCGTCCAGGTCGGGGATGTCCTGGGCGCCCTTGCCGAGCGAGTCGGCGAGCGTGTGCGAGCCGTCGACGAGCTGCCCGGAGCCGTCGGCGAGCTGGCGCGATCCGTCGGCGAGCCGGTCGGCGCCGTCGGTGAGCTTCTCGGTGCCGGTGACGGCCTGCTGCTCGCCCTGGTGCAGCTGCCGGGCGCCGGAGTCGAGTTCGCCGACGCCGCCGACGAGGGTGCCCGCGCCGTCGTTGAGCTGCCCGATCGCGCTCGTCAGCGCGGGCGTGGAGTCGGCGAGCTGCCGGTTCCCGTCGGCGACCTGCCGCGAGCCGTCGGCGAGCTTGTCGATCTGCCCGATCTGGGCCTGCACCTTGTCGTTGGCGTCGGTGATGGGCTGGTTCAGCTCGTCGAGGTGGGCGAGCACCCGCTGCACGGTCTCCTCGTCGGCGCCGGTGGCGCGCAGCTGTTCGGCGATGCGGCTCTTGGTCTGGTCCAGGTCGTCGACGAAGCCCTGCGAGACGTCGCCGAGCCTGCCCGCGGTGTCGGCGAGCTTCTCGTTGCCCTGGGCCACCTGCTCGGCGCCGTCGGCGAGCTTCGCGGACTGCTCGGGCAGCGGTGCGGTGCGCTCCTGCAGCTGCTGGAGCCCGCCGCGCAGCTGCTGGGCGCCGTCGGCGAGCCGCCCGGTCCCGTCGGCGAGCCTGCCGGAGCCGTCCAGCAGCTGTCGCTGCCCGTCGAGGAGCTGGTGCGCGCCGGAGGACAGCTGCCCGGTGCCTTCCTCGGCGGTGCCGAGCCCGTCCTGCAGCCGTCCGGCGCCGTCCGCGAGCTTCCCCGCGCCGTCAGCGGCCTCCAGCGTCTTGTCGTGCACCGTGCCGTAACCGAGCAGCAGCTGGTCGGCGGCCTCGGTGCCCGCGTCGGCGGCGACGGCCTTGCGCACCTCGCCTGCGACCTTGTCGGCGATCGTGGAGATCAAGTAGTTGTTGGTGTCGTTGGTGACCAGCCGCAGCTGCGCCTGCCGGGGCTCGAAGTCGCCGGGCGACATCAGCGCCGCGGAGAAGTCGCGCGGCACGACGAGCGCGAACGTGTAGCGGCCCTGGGCGACGCCCTGCTCGGCGTCCTCGGCCCCGGTGCGCTGCCAGTCGAACGAGCCGGAGTCGGCCAGCTCGTCGTAGACCTTGTCCCCGGCGTCCAGCCTGCTGCCGTCCTCGCGGGTGGCGCCCGCGTCGTCGATGACGACGGCCGCGGGGACGTCGCCGAGCCGGTTGTACGGGTCCCAGTTCGCGTACAGGTACATCGCCCCGTACAGCAGCGGCACCAGCGTGATGGCGACCAGCGCGAGCCGCGGCAGCTTGCCGGAGGTGAGCCTGCGCAGTTCGGTGAGGGCGAGGCGGAACGTGGTCATCGGGCACCTTCTTCGGCGCGGTTGTCCGCGCCCACTCGGGCATGGGGGACGGCGAGCCGGTCGGCGGTGTGCGGCGAGCAGAGCACGACGACCGCGCGCTGCCTGCGGGCCTCCCGCTTCGCCAGCGCGAACCAGGAACTCGGGTCGCCGCCGTGCCGGTCGGGCGTGTCGAGCACCAGCGCGTCGGTGTGCTTCGCCGCGCACGCGAGGTCGACGAGCAGCCGGGTCCGCTCGGTGGCGGGCAGGTTCTCCACGCGGGTGTCGGCGTGCTCGGCGAGGTCGTGCGCGGCGAGCCAGGTCCGGACGGCGGCGCGGCCGGAGCGGCGGCCCGCGATGCTGAGGCCTTCGGCGACCGCGGTGCGCACGGGAACGCTCGGTTCGGGTTCGGTGATCTCCGGGCCGTCGACGATGGCGACCCGGCGGCGCAGCGCCTTCGGGTCGTCGGCGCCGTCGACGAGGACGCGGCCCCGGCTCGGCTTGAGCCGGCCGGACAGGGCGAGGGCCAGGGCGGTGTGGCCGGAGTGGGGTTCTCCGGTGACCACCAGCAGGTCTCCGCTGTTCACGTGCAGCGAGGTGGGGGCGAGCAGCGTGCTGTGCGCCCCGGTGACCTCGACTGCGTCAGCGACGATCTCCACGCGTCGTCTCGACTCCTTCACAGCGGTGGGGGTCAGCGCAGCGCCGTTGCCGGGCGCACCTCCCACATCGTCCACAGCGGCCGGTAGCCCTGGCGGGGCCAGAACACCGACGACAGCGGGTTGGGCGGGTTGTAGTACAGGAAGCTGCCGACGACCCCGGCGCGCGCGAACTCCGCGTGCGCTTCGGCCATCAGCCGCTGTCCCACGCCGCCGCCGCGGGCCCGTTCGTGCACCGACACGCAGTTCACGTAGGCCCACCTGCCGGATCGGAGCCGGTGGCCGCCGGAGTGGCGGTCGGGGTCGATCCAGCCGCACTCGGCGAGTGCGACCGGTGTGCCGTCCTGTTCGGCCAGCCACACCGGGTCGCCGCCGGGACCGTTGCCCGCGGCGAGCCGCAGGCGCGCGGCGTTGCGCTTGAGCTCGGCGGTCCGAGGGCGGTGCACCGAGGCGCCGACGAGGGCGGCGTAGGCGTGCTCGGCGATGGCGAGCTCGACCACGGAGTCCAGATCGGCCGGTTCGGCGCGGCGCAGGTTTACGGTACCAGAGAGTTTCGTATCTAGTGCCGCGGGCGGCGCGGGCGGTCGGATCGCCAGGCAGGACAGCGGGACGAAGCCGTGGTCCAGCAGCGCGCGGGACGCCTCCGCATCCCGGCTCGGCCAGGTCACCACGCACGACGAGTCCTCGGCCGGAGCTCCGTGCGCGGCCAGCCAGCGCCGCCACTCCGCCAGCAGCGCGGCCATGCCCGCACCGGGGTGCTCGCCGAGCAGCGGGAACAGCTCGAAGGAATCGGTGGCCTGCCACAGGCTCTGCGCCGAACCCGGCGGGTTCCGGGTGTGCGCGACCAGCCCGGCGACCGCCGTCCCGTCCGGCAGCCGCGCCAGCAGCGGATCGCCCTTCGGCAGCAGGTACCGCTCCGGCAACCGGTGGTCCAGCGCGGCGAACCGCGCGCACTGCCGGTCGAGCAGGTCCTGCGCGTCACCCATCTGCGCCGTCACCCCTTCGCCTAGCCGCCGGGTGATCAGGATTCTGGCAGCTCGCGACGATCACCGCGCCCGAACGGCGCACCGCCTGCGGGGTTCAGGCCGGTTCGCAGCAGAAGATCGAGGTGCCGGGGAAGAGCTTGCCGCGCAGGCCGCTCCACTGCCCCCAGGTGTGCGTGGCGCCCGCGGGCCACTCCGGCTCGATGACGTCCAGCAGCCGCAGGCCCGCCGCGTTGAGCTCCCGCACGTAGTCGCCGAGCGTCCGGTGGTGCTCCACGTAGGTGGCGCGCCCGTCCCCGTCGATCTCCACGTACGGCGTCCGGTCGAAGTAGGACTGCGCGACGGTGAGCCCGCCCGGGCCGGGGTCGTCCGGGAAGATCCAGCGCATCGGGTGCGTCACCGAGAACACCCAGCGCCCACCGGGGCGCACCACGCGCACGACCTCGCGGAAGACCGCGCCGACGTCGGCCACGAACGGCACGCCGCCGAACGCGGAGCACGCCAGGTCGAAGCTGTCCGCGGCGAACGGCAGCGCGTCGGCGCTGGCCTGCACCAGCGGCACCTCGATGCCGCTGTCGACGGCGCCGCGCCGCGCGTGCCGCAGCATCCCGGCGGAGATGTCCAGCGCCACCGGGTGCGCGCCCTGCGCGGCCAGCCAGCGCGAGCAGGGCGCGGAACCGGCCCCGACCTCCAGCACCCGCTTGCCGGTGACGTCGCCGAGCAGCCGGGCGTCGGCCTCCCGCACCCGCTCGGGGCACCAGACGAAGTCGCTGGTGCCCAGGAACTCGCCGTGCTCGGCCTGGTAGTCGTCGGCGTCGGCGTCCCACCACAGCCGGCTCGCCCGGCGGGACTCCGCGGCACCGGCAGTGCGCTTGCTCACACCCAGAGTGCCCAGCGCCAGCTCGGCGGAGGCGTGCGCGAAACCGCCGTCCGGCTGGTCTTCTGTCGCTGGGTCAGGTGAAATTTCGGGGGCGGCCGAATCGTCGTGCGGCATGAGAAGTCCTGTGGTTCGGTGTTTCGCCGACAAGTGGTTTGCTCCGCGATCGCGCGAACGCGTACGATACCGCCCGCGCCGTGGGTCTTAACGTGTCCGTGCATGCAGGCTGGGGAAAGACGCCCGGGACCGGCTCCGCCGGTCGGCTCCGCCGACCGCCGTCGCCGGAGCCGAGCTTCCCGGCAGGTTGCGCACCCCGATCGGGATTAACGACGGGAGGCCCGGCGTTCGACTGTGGTGCGGTTCCGCCGAGTCCGAGGACGTGGCAGGCCGCGCAGGCCGGGGAAGCAGCGGGTGACCGCTCGAACCGGATCCGGGAGTCGAACACCACCGGGCCGAGCGCGAACGGACCAGTTCCGCCGGTTCCGCCCGCAGAGGTGTCGGTCCCGGAGGCTAAGATCCAAGGTGCAACCCCCAGCGGGTCGTTGCGCGGATGCGTGCTGGTAGGTCTGCCAGCCCGGGTCCCGCGCCGGCCGAGGCGGGGGACAACCGCAGGCAACCGACAAACTATCCGTACCGGAGCAACCCACCTGATGTCCACCGACACCACCACCGTTCCGACCACCGCCACCAAGCCGCAGGTCGCGGTCAACGACGTCGGGACGGAGGAGGACTTCCTCGCCGCCGTCGACCTAACCATCAAGTACTTCAACGACGGCGACATCGTTGAGGGCACCATCGTCAAGGTCGACCGCGACGAGGTGCTGCTTGACATCGGTTACAAGACCGAGGGCGTCATCCCGTCCCGGGAGCTGTCCATCAAGCACGATGTCGACCCGGCCGAGGTCGTCACCGTCGGCGACTTCGTCGAGGCCCTCGTCCTCCAGAAGGAGGACAAGGAAGGCCGGCTGATCCTGTCCAAGAAGCGCGCCCAGTACGAGCGCGCCTGGGGCACCATCGAGGAGCTCAAGGACAAGGACGAGCCCGTCAAGGGCACCGTCATCGAGGTCGTCAAGGGCGGCCTCATCCTCGACATCGGCCTGCGCGGCTTCCTGCCCGCGTCGCTGGTCGAGATGCGCCGCGTGCGCGACCTGCAGCCCTACGTCGGCCGCGAGCTCGAAGCCAAGATCATCGAGCTGGACAAGAACCGCAACAACGTGGTCCTGTCCCGTCGCGCCTGGCTGGAGCAGACCCAGTCCGAGGTCCGCAGCGAGTTCCTCAACCAGCTGCAGAACGGCCAGGTCCGCAAGGGTGTCGTCTCCTCGATCGTCAACTTCGGTGCGTTCGTGGACCTCGGTGGCGTCGACGGTCTGGTGCACGTCTCCGAGCTGTCCTGGAAGCACATCGACCACCCGAGCGAGGTCGTCGAGGTCGGCCAGGAGGTCACGGTCGAGGTCCTCAACGTCGAGATGGACCGCGAGCGCGTCTCGCTGTCGCTGAAGGCGACGCAGGAAGACCCGTGGCGCCAGTTCGCCCGCACCCACGCGATCGGCCAGATCGTGCCGGGCAAGGTCACCAAGCTGGTTCCGTTCGGTGCGTTCGTCCGCGTCGACGAGGGCATCGAGGGCCTGGTGCACATCTCCGAGCTGGCCGAGCGCCACGTGGAGATCCCGGAGCAGGTCGTCCAGGTCGGCGACGACGTGATGATCAAGGTCATCGACATCGACCTGGAGCGCCGCCGGATCTCGCTGTCGCTGAAGCAGGCGAACGAGGGCTTCACGCCGGACTCCGAGTTCGACCCCACTCAGTACGGTATGGCCGCCGAGTACGACAACAACGGCGACTACATCTACCCCGAGGGCTTCGACCCGGAGACCCAGGAGTGGCAGGAAGGCTACGACACCCAGCGCGAGGAGTGGGAGCGCCAGTACGCCGACGCGCTGTCCCGCTACGAGCAGCACATGAAGCAGGTCGCGAAGGCCGCCGAGGCCGACGCCGAGGCCGCTGCCGCGGGTGCTTCCGGTGCGGGTTCCGAGCAGGGCGGCGGGAACTACTCGTCCTCCGGCTCGTCCGAGCAGCAGGAGGACGCGGGCTCCCTGGCCAGCGACGCCCAGCTGGCCGCGCTGCGGGAGAAGCTCTCCGGCGGTGCGTGATCTGACGGTCTCCGTCTGATCCGGAACGGATAGGCACGACGGCCCCGCACTTGTTCGCAGGTGCGGGGCCGTCGCACGTCCGGGGCCTGGCAGGATGGGGCGCATGTTGCGCGTGGGCCTCAGCGGTGGGATCGGATCGGGCAAGTCGACGGTGGCGGCGCGGCTCGTGGAGCTGGGCGCGGTGCTGATCGACGCGGACCGGCTGGCCCGCGAGGTCGTCGAACCCGGCAGCCGGGGCCTGGCGGAACTGGTCGAGCGGTTCGGGCCGGAGATCCGCACCGCGGACGGCGCGCTGGACCGGCCGGCGCTGGCCCGGGTCGCGTTCGCCGACGAGCAGGCCCGCGCCGACCTCAACGCCATCACCCACCCCAAGATCGGCGAGCTCACCGCGCAGCGCATGGCCGAAGCCCCCGCGGACGCGATCGTGGTGCACGACGTCCCGCTGCTGGTGGAGAACGACTACGCCGCGAACTACCACCTGGTGATCATCGTGGACGCTCCGGAGGAGGAGCGGGTGCGGCGGCTGACCGCGCGCGGCCTGGACGCGGCGGACGCGCGGGCGCGGATCCGCGCGCAGGCCACCGACGAGCAGCGCCGCGAGGCCGCCGACGTGTGGCTGGACAACACCGGCCCGGTCGAGGACCTGGTCACCGCGGTGGACCGGCTGTGGTTCGACCGGCTGGTGCCCTACGAGCGCGGGGTGCGCGAGCGGCAGCGGCCGCCGCGGAAACCGCCGGTGCTCGCCGACCCCGATCCGGAGTGGCCGCGCACCGCGCGCAGGCTCGGCGCCCGCGTGCTGCGCGCGGCGGGCGAGGCCGGGCTGCGGGTCGAGCACGTCGGCTCCACCTCGGTGCCCGGATTCCCGGCGAAGGACATCATCGATCTGCAGCTGTCGGTGCGGTCGTTGGCCGACGCCGACGCGATCGCGGATGCGCTGGCGGACGCCGGTTTCCCGGCCGACCACGGGATCCAGCGGGACAACCCGCACCCCTTCGACCCGGAGCCGGCGCACTGGAGCAAGCGCTATCACAACTCGGCCGACCCGGGCCGGCCGGTGAACTTGCACGTGCGGGTGCAGGGCGGGCCGGGCTGGTGGGTGGCGCTGCTGCTGCGGGACTGGCTGCGGGCCGATCCGGAAGCGCGCGCGGACTACCTGGCCGTGAAGCGCGAGCTCTCGGCCCGCCACGACACCCCCGAGGCCTACGCGGCGGCCAAGGACCCCTGGTTCCCCGCAGCACTCCCGAAAGCCCAGGAATGGGCGGACCGAACAGGCTGGACCCCACCCCGCGACTGACGAAGTCCCAGCCCGTCAATCCTGTCAGCGGTGCAGCCGCTGAGCAGCGACCACCAAAGCAGCAGGACCACCCGCGGGTTCTCAGCCTTCTCCTCGCGAGGACAGCGTTTTCGCCTGTGGCGGAGTCACGGGTGAAAACGATCCCGCAGCGAGGAGAACGCTGAGGTTCCGCCACCCGCCCTGGGAGTAAAAGGACCCCCCGAGAACTCACCAGAGTTCGAAGATGGCTCGGTGGGCCAGCCATTGGTTGATGTCCCGATGGCGGGTGATCTCTTCGAAGGTTCGGTGCACGGTGCGCAGCGCGTAGTCGGCTTCGCTGAGGCGGATCATTCCCGCGGAGATGGCGGTGGCGAATTCCTCGGCTTGCACGATGCGCGCGGAGCCGCGGTCCGGGACCTGCAGGCCGAGCAGCAGATCCGTCACCGTCCACGATCGGGTGTCGCGTTCGACGTGGACGACGGTGAGCATGCTCGGCTCCCGCCGGGAGTGCCTGCGCCGGGACCGGCGGCGGGTGAGCCGCAGTCCGAGGTCCGGCATCAGCCAGGTGACCTCGCCTTCGTGCGCGGGATCCTCGGGCGTGGCGCACTCCAGGGACAGTCCCCAGTGCTCCACCTGGCATCGATCGAGGGGCACGACAGCGCCGGAAGAATGCGAACGCTGCGCAGCGAACAGATCGATGATGTCGACCAGCTGAGGAGTGATTACGGCGCCCACGACTCCAGACAGTAGCGCCGATTTCGGAGTCCGTGATCGTCAGTACCGTTCTTTAACATAACTTTCCCGTCCTGGTCGGATATCGATTCGGCCCGTGCGCGGGCCGTCACCGATTCGGCGGTACGAGTGCCGCCCGGACCGCGGGATCGTGGTCGGATTGCCCGGACCAGGTGAGTTCGATGCCGAGCTCCCGCAGCCAGTCGTCCAACCGGTGGCCGTGCCGGGCGAGCCCTTCCAGCGCGGTGCACGCGGCGCGCATGGCCCGTTCGGCGGTCCGCTCGTCGAGCAGTTCCGCCCGCACCGCCAGCAGGAACTCGTCGACGTCGATCAACCGCGCCTCGCGGCCGTCGGCGACCAGCAGGTCGAGGTAGTGGTCCTCGGTGCGCCACCGCCGCGGCCCGGGTTCGACGCGGGCGATGTCCACGTAGTAGTCCCACCCGTCGGCGAATCCGGGCCGGTGCTCCCAGCGGGTGATGCGGAGGTCGTGCTCGGGCAGCAGCCAGGACTGCAGCGCCCGCAGCTTCGGGTGGTCGGGCATCCCGCGGCGGAGGTAGAGGCCGAACGGCGCGCGCCGGTATTCGTCGACGTCGCGGATGATGCTCTTGGGATCGGTGTTGGTGCCCGCTTCGACGTCGAACAGTTCGACCTTCGGCGGGTGCACCGGCAGTCCGAGGCTCGCTGCGATCTCGCGTTGCGTGGTCACCCCGCCACTGTAGGTCGGGTCCGGGGTGCGGCGGCAGGGTTGAAATCCGGGACGGCGGGTGGTGCGCGCCTCGGGCGGCGGCGCGCTGTCGGTGGGGGCTCGTACCCTCGAGGACGTGGCTTTCGCGACTGAGTACCCGACCCCGGCCGACACCACCTTCCGGCCGGTCAGCGACATCCCGCGCACCGGTGGCTGCTTCCGCATGGTCAGCGACTACGACCCGTCCGGCGACCAGCCGGCGGCGATCGACGAGCTGGAACGGCGGATCAAGGCCAGCGAGGCGAACGTGGTGCTGCTGGGCGCGACGGGTACCGGGAAGTCGGCGACCACGGCGTGGCTCGTCGAGCGGTTGCAGCGGCCGACGCTGGTGCTGGAGCCGAACAAGACGCTCGCGGCGCAGATGGCGAACGAGATGCGGGAGTTCTTCCCGGACAACGCCGTCGAGTACTTCGTCAGCTACTACGACTACTACCAGCCCGAGGCGTACGTCCCGCAGACCGACACCTACATCGAGAAGGACTCGTCGATCAACGAGGACGTGGAGCGGCTGCGGCACTCGGCGACCTCGAACCTGCTGAGCAGGCGGGACTGCGTGGTCGTGTCCTCGGTGTCCTGCATCTACGGCCTGGGCACGCCGCAGTCGTACCTGGACCGCTCGATCGCGCTGGAGGTCGGCGGGGAGATCGACCGGGACATGCTGCTGCGCGCGCTGGTGGACGTGCAGTACACCCGCAACGACATCGCGTTCGCCCGCGGCACCTTCCGGGTGCGCGGCGACACGGTCGAGGTGATCCCGGCGTACGAGGAGCTGGCGGTGCGCGTCGAGCTGTTCGGCGACGAGATCGAGCGGCTCTACTACCTGCACCCGCTGACCGGCGAGATCGTTCGCGAGGTCGACGAGGTGCGGATCTTCCCGGCGACCCACTACGTGGCGGGTCCGGAGCGGATGGAGAAGGCGATCCGCGGCATCGAGGGCGAGCTGGAGGAGCAGCTGGGGAAGCTGGAGAAGCAGAACAAGCTCCTCGAGGCCCAGCGGCTGCGGATGCGCACCCAGTACGACATCGAGATGATGCGCCAGGTCGGCTTCTGCTCCGGCATCGAGAACTACTCGCGGCACATCGACGGCCGCGAGGCGGGGACGGCGCCCGCGACCCTGCTGGACTACTTCCCGGACGACTTCCTGCTGGTCATCGACGAGTCGCACCAGACGGTGCCGCAGGTGGGCGGCATGTACGAGGGCGACATGTCCCGCAAGCGCACCTTGGTCGAGCACGGCTTCCGGCTGCCCAGCGCGATGGACAACCGGCCGCTGACCTGGGAGGAGTTCACCGACCGCATCGGGCAGACGCTGTACCTGTCGGCGACGCCCGGCCCGTACGAGATGGGGCGGGCCGGCGGTGAGTTCGTCGAGCAGGTGATCCGCCCGACCGGGCTGGTCGACCCGGAGGTCGTGGTGAAGCCGACCGAAGGGCAGATCGACGACCTGGTCGGCGAGATCCGCGACCGCGCCGAGCGCGACGAGCGGGTGCTGGTGACGACGCTGACGAAGAAGATGGCCGAGGACCTCACCGACTACTTCCTGGAGCTGGGCGTGCGGGTGCGCTACCTGCACTCGGAGGTGGACACGCTGCGGCGGGTGGAGCTGCTGCGGCAGCTGCGGCTCGGCGAGTTCGACGTGCTGGTCGGCATCAACCTGCTGCGGGAGGGCCTGGACCTGCCGGAGGTGTCGCTGGTGGCGATCCTGGACGCCGACAAGGAGGGCTTCCTGCGCTCCGGGACGAGCCTGGTGCAGACGATCGGCCGCGCGGCGCGCAACGTCTCCGGCCAGGTGCACATGTACGCCGACAAGATCACCGATTCGATGCAGCACGCCATCGACGAGACGAACCGGCGCCGCGCCAAGCAGATCGCCTACAACACCGAGCGCGGCATCGATCCGCAGCCGCTGCGCAAGAAGATCGCCGACATCCTGGACCGGGTCTACACCGAGTCCGAGGACACCGAGGAGTCGGTGGCGGTCGGTGGCTCCGGCCGCAACTCCTCGCGCGGGAAGAAGCCCAGCGGGGAGGCGGTGGCCTCGTCCGGCGTGCTGGAGGGGCGCGACACCAGCTCGATGCCGCGGGCGGAGCTGGCGGACCTGGTGCAGCAGCTCAACGACCAGATGATGAACGCGGCGCGGGAGCTGCAGTTCGAGCTGGCGGCGCGGCTGCGCGACGAGATCCACGACTTGAAGAAGGAACTGCGCGGCATGGACGCCGCGGGCATCAAGTAGGTCCCGGCCCGCGCCGGGGCGGTGGCGGGTTTCGGGGCGCCTGCGAGCGCCCCCGCGTGCGCGGCAGACCCGCGTCCGGCAGTGGGAGCGCGCCGCGGCTGCCGCGCACCGGTCGGTCGCACCGGCGGGCCGGGTGGCGTTCACCGCGGACGGGGTCGACGACCGCGGTGACGTGCACGCCGCACAGCTGCTGGGATCGGTACCGGACGGCGGCGACCCGCGGCAGCTACCGGTGGCAAACCAGGTGAACGACCCACCCGACCAACTTCGCTGGGCGAGTGGGCCACTCACCTGGCCAGGACCGCCGGGTGAATGGCCCATTCGACCGGCCTCGGTGGGCGAGTGGCCCATTCACCCGGGTAGGACGGCCGGGTGAGTGGGCCATTGACCTGGGTAGGGCGGTCAGGTGAGTGGGCCATTCGACCGATCTCGTTGGGCGAGTGGGCCATTCACCTGGGAAGGGCCGCTGGGTGAGTGGCCCGTTCGACCGGCCTCGGTGGGCGAGTGGGCCATTCGCCTGGGTAGGGCGGCTGGATGGGTGGGGCGCTCGACCAACGTTGGGGGTCGGTTCGGTGAAGGTGGAGCGCGGACGTCGACGAACAGGGGATCTCGGCGGCGGCGAACTCGTCGGGTTCTCGGTGGGGGCGGCGGTGCCATCGGGAGGAGGCGGTGGCCGTGCGGTGCGCGGGAGTGGTGATGCGTTCGCGGTGCTATTCGCCCGGCTGCTCCTTTTCGTCGTTCGCTCTTGTGGAATATGACCGGCGTGAACGTGCACCATTCGGCGGTGGCAATTTCCGATCTTGATGACGTTGTCGATCTTTCTCCATCGGGGTGGTCGAATTGTGCGTGCGGGCGGGTTTGCGCTGCTCCAGCGGCGGATGTGGCGGCTGGGGATTGGCCCGATCGGGTTCCACTGACCGGCGGTATCGTCTTTCCGATAAAAGAGCGTTGACCGCTCGGTCCGGATCTTTGTAATCTCCTTTTCTCGCTCTTCCGGGAGTGGTGGGGAATTGCCCGGGGGAGTCGTGCAGCGCGGATCGGGGGATCTCATGGTGCGGCGCGCGAGCGGACCGTTGTGCGGGCGCGACCGGGAACTGCGGTTGGTCCGGGAATTCCTGGCGCGCCCGGAACGGGATGGAATCCCGGCGAGCCGGCCGGTTCCCGTCCTCGTCTTCTGCGGTACCGGCGGCACCGGGAAGACGGCGCTGCTCGACGAGCTCGCCGCCCGGATGGACGGCAACGTGCCGTGCGCCCGGTTCGACTGCGCGCGGCTCGACGGCTCATCGGTGCCGCGGGCGCTGGCCGACCTCGCCGCTCAGCTCAGCAGGTCCTGCAAGGGCTACGGGACGCTGGAGTTCCCCCGGTTCATCGCGGGCCACCTCGCCCTCGGGCCGCACCTGGACCTCACCGGCCGGCCCGCCGCGCGCAGGCAGGTCGAGGAGTCGCTGGCCACCTACCCGAAGATCAGCGACCCGCCGCAGTTCCTGGCCTCGCTCGCGGCCGGAGCGCCCACCGCCGCGGTCCCGGGGGCCGCCGCGGTGGGCGGGCACCTGCCGGACCTGGTGCTGACCGGCATCAACGCGTTGCGGCGCGCCCGGTGGCAGTGGGGCGACGAGCGGGCCTGGTACGGGCACCAGGACCGGGGGCTCGACCGCGATCCGGTGGACGTGCTGGTCGACCTCAACCGCAAGGCCCGCGCGAGCGATCCGGAGGTCGCGCAGGAAGTGGGCGACGTGCTGTGGGCCGCGTTCCTGGCGGACCTGCGGGACGGGTTCCGCAGCGGGTGGGCGGCCGATCGCCGCACGCTGAACTGCGTCGTGCTGCTCGACGACGCGGATGCCGCCCCGGAACTGCTGCGAGGACTGGAAGCCGCGCGCAGGCGGCGCGGGACGGCCGCGACCGAGGACCCGGACCCGCTGACCGCGGTGGCCACCGCGAACGTCGATCCGCTCGCGCGCGGCGGCCCGGTGCCGATCGACGTCGCGGGCTACGCGGACCACCTCGCCCGCTCGGCGGCGAACCGCACGCCCGGCTCGTACCCGGTGCTGCTGGGCGACCTCAGCGCCGACGCGGTCGCCGACATGGCGGCGCCGCTGGGGCCGGTGCTGGGGAACGCGCGGCGCGCGGTCGCGATGCTGCACGGCTTCGCGCACGGGCACCCGCGCACCACCCGGATGCTGCTGGACGCGATCGCGGAGCACGGCGCGGATCCGGCCGACCTGCACGAGCTGCTCGCGGGACCGCTGTCGGTCGGGACGGGTTCGGAGCGGGTGGAGGCCCTCGCGCTGAAGGCGTTCCTGCGGGGGGTTCCGCTGACCGGCCTGGAAGACCTGATCACCTGCTCCGCGGCGCGGAACTTCGCGGAAGGGCAGCGGCTGGCCGAGTACCGGCCGATGCTGGCGTCGGCGGACCCGCGGCCGGTGGTGCTCGACGCGGCGTGGTGGCCGTGCTCCGTCGACGCGGACCAGGTGATGGTCCCGGTGCTGCGCAGGCTGCTGCTTCGCAGGCTCGCCGCTCGCGGTCCGGGCGAGCGCGCTGACTGGGAATCGGTGCACCGCTGGCTGCGCAGCCACTGCGAGCAGGACCACGACCTCGCCGGGGAGCTGCACTTCGCCTTGGCGCTCGGCGAGATCGAACAGGTGACGCGGCGGCTCGCGGACCTGCTGGACCAGATGCCCGCCACGACATGGCTGGCGCTGCTGCGGTCGGTGTGCGCCGCGCCCAGCCGGGACACGAGCGGGCAAGCCCCGGTCGAGCGGGTCCGCGACCTGACCAGGTGGGTCATGCCACGCGACCTGCCGGTGGCCCCGCTGGCCCGGCTCGTCGCCGCGAAGTGGGTGGCGGCCGACCCGCTCGGCGGTGCCCGCAAGCACGAGCTGAACAGCGAGATCGCAGTCGACCTCGACGACGTCGCGCCGTACGCGCGCGACGGCCTCCCGGAGCTGCGGGCCGAGGCGGACAAGTACCGGTGAACACCGGCGTGCAGGAGGAAGCCTTGAACACGGTGCTGGATACGAGCTTCACCCGGCCGCGGTCGAACCGGGAGTCCGCGCGACAGCGGCGGCGGCGGTGGCTGGCCGCGTTCCTGACCGCCGGGCTGACGTGCGGCGTAGTGCTGGCGGTGTACTCGAACGGGTGGCGAGCGGTGTCGTACGCGCACTGCGGTGCGGGCGAGTGGGTGAGCCCGGCCGGCCTGCGCACGGCCGGTGTCGCCGCGGACGACGCCGGGGCCGCGGAGTGCATCGGAGTGTCGGCCTCGTCGAACTTCGGTGTCGACGCGCTGAGCCCGGTGATGGCGAGGTTCGACCAGCAGAACCGGGACGCCGCGGCCGATCCGGCCCGCAAGACGGTGACGGTGGCCGTGCTGACCCCGGTGCCGAAGCACGCCTTCGGGGCCGCGTCCGAAGACCAGGTGCGCGACCTGCTCGAAGGTGCCGCCCAAGCGCAGCACGACGTCAACGAGGGGCCCCAAGGACCCGCCGTGCAGGTCGTGGTCGCCAACGAGGGATCCGCGGAGCAGGGCTGGGCGCCGGTCGTCGACCAGCTCGTGCGCCGGACCGGGTCGGAGTCCCCGCTGGTCGCGGTCACCGGGCTCGGGGTGAGCGTCAAGGAGACCCTGCTGGGGGCGCACGCGCTCTCGGACGCCGACATCCCGATGGTGGGGGCGGTGCTCACCGCCAACGGCCTGAACGCGCGAGGGGTCGTGGAGGACTTCGACGGCGGGGACGAGGTGCCGAGCGGTCCGATCGACGGGTTCTTCCTCGTCAGCCCGAACAACCGGCGCGAAGCGGAGGCGTTGGCGGACCGGCTGGAGGAGGAACGGGGGAAGTCGTCCTACCAGCTGGTCAGGGACCTCAACCGGGACGACTTCTACACGGTCGGCCTGGCGAACTCCTTGCAGGCGGCGTTCGGGAGCCAGGTGAGCGAGTACCCGATCACCTTCGCCGGCAACGCGGGCGAGGACGAGATCTCCTTCTCGTTGGAGAACGCGGCCGATCGCGCGTGCGCCAGCGGGGACGACGCGGTGCTGTACGGCGGGCGGGCGTCCCAGCTGCTGCCGTTCCTGAAGCAGCTGCCGACCTGCCAGCGGCCGATGACGGTGATCACCGGATCGGACGCGGCGAACCTGGACCCGGCGGAGGTGCCCGCCCAGGTGCGGGTGGTCTACGCGGCGTTGGCGGACCCGGACGCGCTCGGATCGCCGGAGTTCAACGCGCGGGCCGACGCCTTCACGCGGTTCAGCGCGCGGTTCCGCGCGGCGCCCGACAGCGGGGCGAGCCTCGCCAACGGCTGGGCGATCATGGAGTACGACGCGATGAAGGCCGCGGCCGCGGGCATCGCGAGGGCGGTCAAGGGCCACCAGGACCGCGTACCGGAACCGGTGTCGGTGACCAGCGGGATCAGCGGGTATTCCGACCCGGACCACCGGATCGGCGGGGCGGGGGACGGCTTCTACTTCGACATGACGACCGGGGAACCGCGTGGCCGGGCCATCCACGTCGTGGAGATCGACGACGGGAAGCGGACTCCGCTGCGCACCGCGTACTGACCGAGCCGAGCACGGGAACGCCCGGGGCGGACCGCCCCGGGCGTCTCGCCGCACGGGCTCACGCGAAGGCGCTGAGCCCCGTGATGGACTTGCCGACGATGAGGGTGTTCATCTCGCGGCTGCCCTCGAAGGAGTAGACGGCCTCGGCGTCGGCGAAGAACTTCGCGACCTCGTAGTCGAGGACGATGCCGTTGCCGCCGAACAGCTCCCGCGCCCAGCCCACGACCTCGCGCATCCGGGTGGTGGTGAACGCCTTCGCCAGCGCGGCCTGCTCGGCGCCCGCCTTGCCCTGCTCGGTGAGCTGGTTGAGCCGGACCACCATGCCGAACATGGCGGTGATGTTGCCGAGCATCTTCACCAGCAGGTCCTGGATCATCTGGAACCCGCCGATGGGCTTGCCGAACTGCTCGCGGCTCACCGCGTACTCGCGGGCGAGCTCGTAGGCGCGCATCGCGAGGCCCAGTGCCTGCCAGGCGACGCCGCCGCGGGTGCGGGCGAGGACCTTCGCGGTGTCCCGGAAGCTGTTGATGTTCTGCAGCCGGTCGGACTCGGGCACCCGGGCGTCCGCGAAGACGATGTCGGCGTTCTGCACGGTGCGCAGCGCGATCTTGCCTTCGATCTTGGTCGCGGTGACGCCGGGCGTGTCCTTGCCGACGACGAAGCCCTTCACCTGGCCGTCGGCCTCGTCGCGGGCCCACACGACGATGATGTCGGCGAAGGTCCCGTTGCCGATCCAGCGCTTGGCGCCGTTGAGCACCCACTCGTCGCCTTCGCGGCGCGCGGTGGTGCGCATGCCGCCCGCGACGTCGGAGCCGCCCTCGGGTTCGGTGAGCGCGAACGCGCCGATCTTGCGCATGGCGACCATGTCCGGCATCCAGCGGTCCCGCTGCTCCTGGTCGCCGCCGCCCTGGATGCTGCCCATCGCGAGTCCGGTGTGGACACCGGAGAAGACGGCCAGCGACGGGTCGATGCGGTTGAGCTCGATGCTGAGGAAGCCGGGGAACAGCGAGCTGCGCTCCACGCCGTCGCCGTGCTCGGGGTACTGGTAGCCGGCGAGGCCGAGCTTGGCGAACTTCTCGATCGCCTCGAACGGGAATTCCGCCTTGTCCCACGCCGGATTGGCCAGCGGGGCGATCTCGCGCTGCAGGTAGTCGCGGATCTCGGCGAGTTCGGCGCGCTCGGAATCGCTGAGCAGCTCGGCGAATCCGAAGAAGTCCGGATCGGTGTTGATCTTCTTGGGCATCGTGGCCCTCTCTCTGCGAATGGCCGGGGTGGGGGTGTCCCGGCCGGTCAGTTCCGGTCGGTGCCGTCCGCTTCCGCGTCCAGCGCGGCGTTGATGGCGTTGTGCTTGCGGTCGCGGGACTCCGAGCGCTCCAGGTAGGCGTGCGGGCCTGCGCCGTAGGCGGATTCGGTCTGGCCGACGATCTCCTCGATGGCGGCGGGCGTCAGCTCGGGGCGACCCAGCTCCTTCCACTGCTCGGCCATGCGCAGCCCGAGGTGGCTCATCATGTGCCGGATGCCGCCGGGACCGCCGCCGAGGTGGAAGCTCTCGAACGGTCCGATCGTGGCGTAGCGGCCGCCGAGCGACGCCTTCATCACGGTGTCCAGTTCGGACGCCGAGACCACGCCGTCCAGGACCAGGCTGACGGCCTCCTGCATGATCGCGCCCTGCAACCGGTTCGCGGCGAACCCGGGGAGCTCCTTGTGCAGCCGCACCGGAGTCTTGCCGAGTTCGCGGTAGAACTCGATGGTCGCCTGCACGACGTCCTCGCCGGTGCGTTCGCCCGGCACCACCTCGACCAGCGGCACCACGTGCGGCGGGTTGAACGGGTGCGCGATGAGCACGCGCGCGGCGGTCTCCGCGGGCAGCTGTTCGGCGATGTCGGTGGCGATGATGCCGGAGCTCGACGAGGCCAGCACCGCGTAGGCGGGGGCGTGCCGGGTGATCTCGGCGAACAGCTCCTGCTTGAAGTCCAGCCGTTCCGGGCCGTTCTCCTGCACCAGGTCGACGCCCTGCACCGCCTCCGGCATCGAGGAGGAGACCTCGATGCGGGTGAGCAGGTCGGCGGCCGAAGCGCCCGGGATGCCCGCGGCGATCGACGGCATGGCCTCGCCGAGCACCTGCGCGAGGTCTTCGCGCGGATCGGTCAGCCGCACCCGCATCCCGCGGGAGGCGAACAGCGCCGCCCAGGACAGGCCGATGGTGCCCGCGCCGACGACCGCGACCGACTTCCACCGGAGCTCGTTGCTCGTCATGGGATTTCGCTCCTTCACTCGGCGAGGTAATCGTGGACCGGGGTCGCGGCGCCCAGCGTCAGGTCGGTGACGACGTGGCTGGCGGAGACGACCTCGCGCACCGGCAGGTCCGCCAGCGGCGCCAGCACGTGCTCGAACAGCTGGAGCCGGGCCGGGCCGGTGTGGGCTTCCTTGACGGTGATGTCGGTGATCTGCGAGCGGATCAGCTCGCACACCCGGGGTTCCCGCCCGTACCCGGGGACGATCTTGAGCATGAACGAGGGCACCGTGATCTCGGCCTTCGCCTGCTCCAGGTCCAGCGGGCGGTGCTTGTAGCCCATGGTCGCGGTGGCGACCCGCTGCGTGCCGTAGTCCAGGGTGCCCACCAGCGCCCCCTCGTCGGGGAACAGCGCGGGCGAACCCAGCACCTTCGGGTAGGCGCTGGCCTCGCGTCCCGCGGCGGTGGCGGCGAAGCTGTCCAGGTACATGGCGTGCAGGTATTCGCCGCGTTCGGCGCCGAGGCGCACCGGGATCGCCTGGCCGCACTCCACGTACGGGCCGAACGAGGTGACCTCGCCCATCTTCATGATCTCGAAGCGCACCAGCGGCTCATCGATCTCCAGCGGTTCCGGGACCACCGCGCGCAGCGCCTCGGGGTCGGTCCGGTACACGACGTTGAGGTACTCGCGGTCGGTGAACCGGGGCACCGCCGCGGCGTAGGCGGGTGCGGTGAGCGGGGTGGTGGGGCTCTGCAGGATCTGCTCGCGGTTCAACGACCGGTCTCCTTCGTGCGCGGGTTGTCGCCGGGATTCCCCGATGGGGGCTGCGGTAAAGCTCAGCGCCTGCCGAGCTCGCGCAGCACCTCGTCGGTGTGCTGGCCGGGCAGCGGTGCGTGGCTGCGGATCGAGGCGGGGGTGGCCGAGAAGTTCATCGGCACCCCGATGGCCCGGTAGGAGCCTTCGCTGGGGTGCTCGGCCAGGTCGAGCAGGTGGCCGCCGCGGACGTAGTCGTCGGCCGCCGCCTCGTCGAGCTTGAGCACCGGGCCGACGGGGATGCTGTGCTTGGTGCACACGTCGATCCACTCGGCGGTGGTGAGGTTCGGGGTGACCGACTCGATGAGCTCGGCGAGCGCTTCGCCGTCGTTGATGGCGTCCAGGATCTCGCCGTTGACCCGCGGGTCCGCCGCGAGGTCGGAGCGCCCGGCCGCGTGGAACAGGTCGCGGCAGTTCTCCGGGCTGTAGGGGATGATCATCGCGTAACCGTCCTTGGTGGGACGGGCGCGGTGGCCCTTGTTCATCGAGGGGGCGAACCCGGTCGGTCCCATCGGCGGCTCGAACGCGGCGCCCTGCAGGTGCTCGACCAGGTTGAACGCGAGCAGCGTGTCGGCCATCGGTACCTCGACCAGCTGACCCTCACCGGTGGCGCGCTGGTGGTGCAGCGCGGCGAGCGCGGTGTAGGCGATGGTCAGCGCCGCGACCTTGTCGGCGAAGATGCTGGGCAGCACGACGGGCGCGCCGATGTCCCCGGACCGCGCGGCGAGGTCCAGCAGCCCGGACGCGGCCTGCACGGTCTCGTCGTAGGCGGCGAGGTCGGCGCGGTCGGAGTCGGGGCGGAAGCCCTGCGCGTGCGCGTAGATGAGGTGCGGGAACCGCTCGGCGAGGCTCTGGTGGTCCATTTCGAGCCTGCGCAGCGCGCCGATCCGCATGTTGGTGATGAGGATGTCCGCGCCGCCGATGAGCTCCAGCGCGGTGGCGTGGTCGGCTTCGTCCTTGAGGTTCAGCGCCACGCTGCGCTTGTTGCGGTTGACGTTGAGGTTCAACGGCGTCATGCCCGGGGTGCGGTGCAGGGTGCCGTTGCGGACGGTGTCCTTCGGCGACTCGATCTTGATGACGTCGGCGCCGAGGTCGCCGAGGATCTGGGCCGCGTACGGGCCCATCACCACGGTGGCCATGTCGATGACCCGGACACCTGCCAGCGGACCGGTCCGGCCCGAGGTGGCGGGTGCGTCGGCGGGGGCTGTCATGGCTGCGGAGTTCCTCTCGCGCGGATTCATTAGCTTCACTAACGACGCTACGAGCGGGTTCGGCGAGCGGCAATCGATCGGTGCGCCCGATCGGAGAACAACGGCGTGACCGCCGCGGTCATACCACGACAGCGCTCTGACCAGGGATTTCGCCCTCCGGTCCCGCGGTCTGTCGGTGCCGCCGTCCACAATGATCAGCACACCGCACGAACCGAGGAGGCGCAGTGCTGACCACGCCGGGATTCCCCGCCGGAACGCTCGACGACGAGGGCTGTCCGGTCTGGACGACGTCGCTGTACGGGCCCGACCACCTGATGTTCTACCTGGTGCGGGACCTCGAACCCGCCGCCGCGCTGGAGGTGCTCGGCGCCGACCCGGCGCGGGCCGTGCCCTGCCCGCTGCCCGCCGAAGCCCCCGCCGAGCTCGACGCCCGCTCGCTGCCCGCCACCGTCCTCGACTCCGAAGCGGAGACCGTGCTGCTGGCCGGGCGGGTGCGCGGCTGGACCTTCGTCATGGACGACGCCAACACCACCGAGGACCTCGGCGACGACCCCGCCACCGCGCTCTCCGCCGCGGCGGGCGGACCGGCGGTGTCGCTGCACATCGACATCAACGCCCTCAACCGGCTCTGCTACGCCGAGGGCGGGGCAGCGGTGTTCAGCACCGACTTCGACAACGTCGAGAGCGACGTGGCCGAACTGCCCGCCGACGCGCCCGCGGCCGTGCGTGCCGCGATCGACGCGGCCGGGAACCTCGACGAGCTCATCGAGGACGACCAGGACGACCAGGACGATCCGACGAGCCGCGACTTCGCGTTCCTCGACCGCCTGGCCTGCGCGCTCGCCGGTGCGAACTGGACCTACGACGAGCTCCGCGCCGCCGAACCCATCGCCGTCGAACTGGACTGAGCCGGGACCGCGCCGGTCAGGAGAGGGCTTCGAGGGCTCCGGCGACCAGATCGGCGAGCTCCCCGCCCGGCTCGGCGCGGTCCGCGCGCCAGATCAAGCCCGTCGCCAGCACCGGGTCGATGTCCGCGAACGGGAGCACCACCACCCGGTCGTGCTCCCACGGGCGGCCCATCTGGTTCTGCGGGTCCAGCATCGAGATCGCGAACGCCCCGCCGTTCGCCACGAACTCACCGGTGCCCGAGTAGTCCCTGGTGCTCAGCGTGGTGCGGCGGTGGATGCCCGCCGCGGTCAGCTGCACCTCCAGCTGGTCGAAGTACGTCGGGGACAGGCCCGAACCCGGTCGCGCGTAGACGTGGCCGGTCAGCTCGGACAGCGACACCGACTCGCGGCCCGCGAACTCGGCGGCGGGCAGCACCGCGCCCAGCGGTTCCCGCATCACCTCGCGGACCTCCACGCCCTCCGCGTGCGCGGGCAGGTGCACCAGCGCCAGCTCCAGCTCGCGGCGCCGAACCTGCTCCACCAGGTCCAGGCTGCCGCCCGGCCAGCGCCGCACCTCGCAGCCCGCCGTGCGGTCGAAGTCGCGCAACCGGTCCCGCAGCCGCGGGTGCAGGCCCGGCGGCACGCCCACGTGCACGATGCGCTGCTGGGTGCCCAGCTCCTGGCGCAACCGGCCCGGGATGTCGTCGAACCGGGTCAGCACCTCGGTGGCCAGCGGCAGCAGGGCGCTGCCCGCCGCGGTGAGGTTCACGCTGTGCGAATCGCGGTCGAACAGCCGGACGCCCAGCTCGCGCTCCAGGTCGCGGACCCGCCTGCTCAGCGGCGACACCGCCATGTGCAGCTGGCGCGCCGCCTTCGAGAAGCTCAGGTTCTCGGCGACGGCCGCGAAGTAGCGCAGGTGGAACACCTCCATGTGCCGCAGCCTATTACCCCGTTCGGCCACGCCCCGCCCCGCCCGATCAGCTGGTGATGTCCTTGCGCCGGAAGCTCCAGTGCGCCAGCAGCACGAACACCGCCGCGTACACCAGCGACGAGCACGCCCCGTTCGCCATGCCCGTCCAGTCGACCTCCTCGGCCAGCAGATCGCCCCACGCGTACGCGTAGTGCGTCGGCAGGAACGAGCGCAGCCCGCCCAGCGCCGAGATCTGGTCCAGGATCTGCGACAGGATCGACACCAGTACCGCGCCGCCCACCGCGCCCAGCGGCGCGTCGGTGCTCACGCTCAGCCACAGCGCCAGCCCGGCGACCCAGCTCAACTGCACCGCCAGGTACAGCACCGCCAGCACCAGGGTCAGCAGGCCCACCGGGAACGACAGCACGCTGCCGCTCGGCGTCACCAGCTCACCCGTGCCGTACCAGAACAGGCCCGCCGCCAGCGCCATCGCGGGCAGCAGCGCGATCCCCAGCAGCGACAGCAGCGCCGCCACCACCGCCTTCTGCCGCAGCAGCCGCCCGCGCGGCACCGGTGCGGCCAGCAGGTAGCGCAGGCTCGACCAGGAGGCCTCGCTGGCCACCGTGTCGCCGAAGAACAACGCCACCACCAGGACCAGCAGGAACCCTCCCGAGGAGGACACCGCGAACGCGGTGAAGTTCAACCCGCCGGAGGTCGCCATCCCGGACAGGTCCGCGGTCCGCGGCACCGAACCGTCGTCGCCGATCTCGAACGCGGCGAGCAGCAGCAGCGGCAGCAGCACCAGGAAGCCCAGCGCCAGCCGCGTCCGCCGCCTGCCCGCCTGCCGGGCCAGCTCCACCCGCACCGGCAGCGTCCGGCGCACCTGGTAGCCCTGCACGCTGCCGTCGGGCTGGGTGGGGTCCTGCGCGCTGACCGGCAGCGCGGCCGCGGTCTCCTCGTCCGCCGCCGGGGGCGGGTCGACGACCGCGGCCGGGATGCTCTCGACGACGCCGGTGCCGGGTCGCCCGCCGGTGGGGCGCTCGGTCCCGTCCGGCCCCGCGGGCCTCGGGTCGTCCGCCCCCGCGGACCTAGGGTCGTCCGGTTCGGCGGGCCGAGGCGCGTCCGGCCCGGCGGACCGGGGCTCGTCCGGTTCCCAGGTGGGGCTGGTCCAGTCCCTGGGGGAATCGTCGCGGGGTGCATAGCCGTCGCGGTACCCGTGCTCGCCGTGGCGTTCGGCATCGCCGCGATGCCGACCGCCGTCGTGGTCCGGGCCCGACCGGCCGGAACCGGCGGCCTCCGGTACCGGGAGGTCGAGGTCCAGGTCGTCGGGGACGGCGTCCGCCCGCTCCGGCGGCACGTCCCAGGTGAGCTCGGCCGGGTCGACGTCGCGCTCACCCGGTGGATCGTCCGGCAGCATCGCGTCCGAACCCCACAGCTGGCCGCGCGGCTCGGCGGAATCCCCGCCGAGCAGGCCGCCGGACTCCAGGGCGCGGGCGATCGCCGCCCGGTGCCGCTCGGACTCCGACGACAGCGGCTCGGTCTCCCGCCCGCCCGCGTCGGCCCACGGCTCGTCCGCCGAGGAGTCCGGGGCCGCCGGCCCGCTGGACCGTTCCGGCATCAGCGCTGCTCCTCTCCGACCAGGTTCAGGAATGCGTCCTCCAGCCTGCGCCGCGGACCCACCTGGTCCACCGCCACCCCCGAGATCACCAGCGCGTTCACCGCGATCGACCGGTCGTGCCCGCGCAGGTCGGCGTGCACCAGCTCGCCGTCCACCTCCACCGCGCCGAGCCCTTCCAGCGCCCGCAGCGCCGCCGCGGCCCGCGCCGGGTCGTCGACGCGGAAGGTGGCCTGCCCGTCCACCGACACGACGTCGGCGACGCTGCCGGAGGTGACCACCTCGCCGCGGTGCATCACGATCACGTGCGTGCAGGTCTGCTCCACCTCGGACAGCAGGTGGCTGGACAGCAGCACGCAGCGGCCGGTCGCCGCGTAGCGGCGCAGGATCTCGCGCATCTGGTGGATCTGCGGTGGGTCCAGCCGGTTCGTCGGCTCGTCCAGCACCAGCAGGTCCGGCAGCCCGAGCATGGCCTGCGCGATCGCCAGCCGCTGCTGGGTGCCCTGGCTGAACGTGGCGGTGCGCCGGTGCGCGTGCTCGCCGAGGCCCGCGATGTGCACGACCTCGTCGAACCGGGCCTGCAGCATCGGCCTGCCGGTCGCCGCCCAGTAGTGCTTCAGGCTCTCCAGCCCGGTCAGGTGCGGCGGGAAACCGGGGGACTCCACCAGCGACCCGATCCGGGACAGCACCGGAGCGCCCGGCTCGACCCGGTGCCCGAAGACGCGGACCTCCCCGGACGTCGGGTGCAGCAGTCCCAGCAGCAGCCGCAGCGTCGTCGTCTTGCCCGCGCCGTTCGGGCCGAGCAGGCCCACGATCTGGCCGCGCTCCACCCGCATCGACACCCCGCGCAGCGCGGTGACCTTGCGCGGGAACGTCTTGGTGAGCTCGCTGATCTCCAGCGGCGGGCCGGTGACCTCGGCCTCCGCGGCGGGCGCGTAGCCGCGCCGCAGCCGGGTGAACAGCCAGCCGAGCCCGCCGAGCAGGGCGACCGCGGCGATCCCGGAGACCGGGACCACGGGGAACGTGCCGCCGGTGGTGCTGGTGCCCTTCACCGACGGCACCGACAGCGCCCGCGGCCCCGCCAGGTCCACCCGGTGCACCGCGGTCGCCGTCGGCACCGCGTAGGCCTGGTCGGTGGTGCTCACGGCGAGCTCCAGCCGGTGCCCGCTCTCGACCGAGTGCACCACGCCGGGCAGCGCCACGTTCACCTCGACCGGCGTGCCGTCCGGGCGCAGGCCGGTCACGTGCATCGGGGCGACCGAGTCGCCGAGCAGTTCGCGGCGGCCCTCGCGGTCCACGTCGTAGAGCTTCGCGAACAGCACCGCGTCCCCGGTGGTGGGCTGGCCGGGTTCGGCGGCCACCGACAGCCGGGTCTGCGGCACCCCGGAGATCAGCATCCGGGAGGACATCGGCTCGGTGCCGAACACCGCGACCTGCCGCGGCAGGTCGTACGGTTCGGCCCCGCGGCCCTGCTGCCCCGGCAGCGAGCTCAGCGCGCCCGGGGTACCGCCCGGCGGGTTCAGCACCGTGGTGGCCTGCCCGCGCAGGTCCAGCGAGAACCGCGGGGTGCGGTCCGAGTGCACGCCCGGGTAGTCGGGGGCGGACACGGTGCGCACCGGCACCTCGCCGTCCGCGCGGGCGGTGCCCGCGATGTCGAACCGGAACCGGTCGCCCGGCGCGGGCGCCCCGCCGGCGCCCAGGTGGAAGGCGAACCAGTCGGCGATCCGGGACTGCACGCGCGGCCCCGGCGCCGCGCCGTCGTGCCCGCCCGCGAACCACAGCACGCTCACGTCCCCGCCTGCGGCGGCGATCTGGCGCGCGTTCGCATCGGCCTGGTCCAGGCCGAACAGGGTGTCCTGGGTGCCCTGCGCCAGCAGCGTCGGGATGCGGATGTTCCCGGTCACCGAGCTCGGCGACACCGAGGCGAGCAACCGCCGGGTCGCGGGGGAGGCGCGGCCGGTGCGCGCCAGCTCGCCGTACGCGGCGCACACGTCCGGGGCGAAGTTCCCGCAGGCCACCGAGGAGCCGTCGGCGGGCGCGGGCCCGCCCGGGTTGAACAGCCGGCCCGCCCAGGCGCGCCGGAACACGCCCTCCGGGCCCGCGGTGCCGTGCGCGGGCGTGTCGGCGGGGGAGTCCGCGCCGCTCGCCGCGTTCGGCAGCAGCGCCTGGCCGAGGTCGTTGTAGGTCATCACCGGCGCGATCGCGTCCACCCGCGGATCGCTGCCCGCCACCAGCAGGCTCAGCGCGCCGCCGTAGGAGACGCCGGTGAACCCGACCCGCGGGTCGCTCTCGCCGTCCCGCTGCACCTCCGGCTGCCGCGCCAGCCAGTCCACGATCTGGTGGGCGTCGGAGACCTCGTAGTCCGCGGCGTTGAGCCGGATCCGCCCGCTGCTGCCGCCGAAGCCCCGCGCCGAGTAGGTCAGCACCGCGAACCCGCGCCGCACCAGGTCCCGGGCCTGCGCATCCGCGTCCGTCTTGTCCCCGCCGATGCCGTGCGCGATCACCACCGCGGGCGCCGGAGTCGCAGCGGGCGCGTAGAGGGTCGAGTCGATCTGGATGCGCTCCCGGCCGCCCGGCCCGTCCTGCACGTCGATCAGCGCCTGGCGCGGCGCCGGCGCGGCCGGGGTGGGGCGCTCACCGGACCAGAGCGCCGCCAGCCCTGCGATCAGCAGCACGACGATCACGATGAGCAGCAGGAACGGCCTGCTGCGGCGGGGGAGCGGGGGCACGGGCCCGACAGTAGGGGAAAGAGGCGGCAACGGTTTCATCCTGAGTCGGGTCAGGGCGAAGACGCTATGAAGCAGCAACCGAACAGAAATCCGGCCGTCCGCCGCGGCGTCACCCTCGCGATCGTCGTGTCGTTCGGTGCACTGCCGCATCCCCGAGTGCGGGCGCGGTGATCATAACCGCGTCCCGCGCCACGTCCATCGCCCGTTCGTTCGAGCGCCGCTGGTTCGGGCGATGGGATTGCTCACACGCAGATACCGGTACCCCGGTTCGGGTGGTCCTGTGACCAGGGCATTGCCCCGACCGGTAGCTCGCCGTAGCCTTCCGGCTGCATTCGGGGCGATCAACCCGGGCTGGTGTTCGAAGCAGTGCATAAGTGACAATCTTGGCAACGTTGTGGAGGGGAGTATTCCTTCGCGGCGGCATCGTCATCACGGCCCCACCGGTTGCCTCGAAGCCCCCGTTGGGACCCGGTGCCGTCGACCGGTCGGAAACATCGCCGGTGGAAGAGACCTCCGGTCCCGGCGCACGCCCTGAACCGGAGGTAATCGATGGGTGCCGAGCTGACCTTGGTGGCGCAGCAGGCTCAGAAGACGGCCGACTCCTTGAACGTTCACTGGTGGGTCTGGGCGGCGACGCTGGGCGGTCTCGCCTTGCTGCTGCTGATCGACCTGGTGATCGTCGACCGCAAGCCGCACGAGGTGACCACCGGCGAGGCCGCTCGGTGGGTGACCTTCTACATCGCCTGCGCGATCGTGTTCGGCATCGGTGTGTGGATCTTCGGTGATCAGCATTTCGCGATCGAGTACTTCACCGGGTACATCACCGAGTACTCGCTGAGCGTCGACAACCTGTTCATCTTCATGGTGATCATGTCGAGCTTCGCGGTGCCGACGATCCACCAGCACCGGGTGCTGCTGATCGGCATCCTGCTGGCGCTGGTGATGCGCGGCGCGTTCATCGCGGTCGGTGCCGCGCTGATCGAGCGGTTCGTGTGGGTCTTCTTCGTCTTCGGAGCGTTCCTGATCTGGACCGCGATCGGCATGATCCGGAACAAGGACGAGGACGAGGAGTACAAGGAGAACATCGTCGTCCGGTGGGTCCGGAAGGTCTTCCCGGTCACCGACGACTACCACGAGACCAAGTCCGTGGTGAAGATCGACGGCAAGCGGTTCCTCACCCCGATGTTCGTGGTGATCGTCGCCATCGGCAGCGCCGACCTGCTGTTCGCGGTCGACTCCATCCCGGCGATCTTCGGCATCACCCAGGACCCGTTCCTGGTGTTCGCCGCGAACGCCTTCGCGCTGATGGGCCTCCGGCAGCTGTACTTCCTGCTGGGCGGGCTGGTCGACAAGCTGGTGTACCTCAACGTCGGGCTGTCGATCATCCTCGGCTTCATCGGCATCAAGCTGGTGGTGCACGCGCTGCACGAGTACCACGCGGTTCCCGAGTGGCTGGACATCAACAACTGGATGTCGCTGGGCGTCATCATCGGCGTGCTGGTGATCACCACGGTGGCCAGCCTGGCGAAGGCCCGCAAGGACGAGGCGGCGACGGCTCCGGCGGAGCCCGAGACCAAGCCCTGATCGCGCTCGGCGGCCGCCGCCGACGAGATCGAGACCGCGAACCGCGCGGCATCCCGACGACCGGGGTGCCGCGCGGTTCCGCGTTCGGGGCCGGTCGGCGCGGATCAGTCCGCGGGCATCGCGTAGTCCTGCTGGCGCCACGCCTCGTACACGGCCACCGCCGCCGAGTTCGCCAGGTTCATCGACCGGATGCCCGGCAGCATCGGGATCCGCACCCGATCGGTGATCCGGTCGGAACCGGAGATCTCCGCGGGCAGGCCCGTCGACTCCGGGCCGAACAGCAGCACGTCACCCGGCCGGTAGCGGACCTGCTCCAGCGAGGTCGTCGCGCCCGTGGTGAACGCGAACACCCGCTGCGGGTCCAGCTCCGCCAGCAGCGATTCCCAGTCCTCGTGCACCCGCAGCACCGCCCGGTCCCGGTAGTCCAGGCCCGCCCGGCGCAGCCGCGCGTCCTCCACGCCGAACCCCAGCGGCCGCACCAGGTGCAGCGCGCAGCCGGAACCGGCCGCCATCCGGATGGCGTTCCCCGTGTTGCCGGGGATCTCGGGGTGGTAGAAGACGACGTCGAACACGCGGGGTCCTTTCACGTTCGCTGCCCGCCGCATCGTAGTGACCCCGTCCGCGCCGCCCGGATCGCCGACCAGGTGCGCGGGCCCGTCGCCGTGCTCTGGTAGAGAAGTGCGCATGGCGGGGCGCGGGACCAACACGACGACGAAGGCCGAGCGCACGGCCGCACCCGCGCTGCCGGTGGCGAGCGTGCTGGTGGAGGTGTCGCTGCCCGCGCACCTGGACCGCACCTTCGACTACCTGATCCCGGACCGGCTGCACGAGGCCGCCGTCGTCGGCTGCCGGGTGCGGGTGCGGTTCCGCGGCAAGCTCGTCGACGGATATCTGCTGGAGCGCAAGGAGAACTCGGACTTCACCGGCACGCTGCAGTGGGTGGACCGGGTGATCTCTTCCGAGGTGGTGCTGCCGCCGCGGCTGCTGGAGCTGTGCCGCGCCGTCGCCGCCCGCTACGGCGGGATGCTCGCCGACGTGGTGCGGCTCGCCGTGCCGCCCCGGCACGCGCGCGCCGAGAAGCAGACCGCCGAACCCGCGCCCGCCCCGGAACGGCCGGACGTCGCCGCGTGGCAGCGCTACCAGCACGGCCCCGCGCTGCTGGAGGCCGTGCACGCGGGCAAACCGGCCCGCGCGGTGTGGCAGGCGCTGCCCGGGGAGCAGTGGACCGACCGGCTCGCCGAAGCCGCCGCCACGGCCGCGTCGGCCGGGCGGGGCGTGCTCGTGGTGGTGCCGGACCACCGCGACGTCACCCGGCTGCACGCCGCCTGCGCTCGGGCGATCGGGGAGGCCGGGGTCGTCGCGCTCACCTCTGAGCTCGGGCCGGGGGAGCGGTACAAGCGGTGGCTGGCGGTGCTGCGCGGCGCGGTGCGCGTGGTCATCGGCACCCGCGCCGCCATGTTCGCTCCGGTGCACGACCTCGGGCTGGTCGTGGTGTGGGACGACGGCGACGCGATGCACAGCTACCCGCAGATGCCCTACCCGCACGCGCGGGACGTGCTCACCCACCGGGCGCACGCCGCCGGGGCCGCGGTGCTCGTCGCCGGGTTCGCCCGGACCGCGGAGGCCGCGCTGCTGGTGGAGACCGGTTGGGCGCAGCAGGTCGTCGGCGCGCGCGAGCAGGTGCGGGCCGCCGCGCCGCGGGTGGTGGCGATCGGCGCCGACGACACCCAGCTGGCCCGGGACCCGGCGGCCCGCGCGGCCCGGCTGCCGTCGGTGGCGTTCGACGCGGCCCGCGCGGCGCTGGGCGCCGGGGCTCCGGTGCTGGTGCAGGTCCCGCGCCGCGGGTACGTGCCCGCGCTGGCCTGCGGGGACTGCCGGGAGCAGGCGCGCTGCCGCCGCTGCGCCGGTCCGCTGGGACTGCCCGGCGGGACCGAGGACGGGGCGCCGAAGCCGGCGGCCTGCCGCTGGTGCGGGGCCGCGGAGGCCGCGTTCCGCTGCGGGTCGTGCGGCTCGCGGCGGCTGCGGGCGATCGCGATCGGCGCCGGGCGCACCGCCGAGGAACTGGGCCGGGCGTTCAGCGGCGTCGCGGTCCGCACCTCCGGCGGCGGGGAGATCTTGTCCAGCGTGCCCGCGAAACCGGCGCTGATCGTGTGCACGCCCGGCGCCGAACCGGTCGCCGACGGCGGCTACGGGGCGGCGCTGCTGCTGGACGGGCGCACCCTGCTGTCCCGCCCGGAGCTGCGCGCCACCGAGGAGACGCTGCGGCTGTGGTTCGCCGCGGCGGCGATGGTGCGGCCCGCGCAGGACGGCGGCCGGGTGGTGGTGATGGCCGATTCCACCCTGCAACCGGTGCAGGCGCTGGTGCGCTGGGACCCGGCCTGGCACGCGTCGATCGAACTGGCCGGGCGCGCCGAGCTCGGCTTCCCGCCCGCGATGCGGGTCGCGGCGGTGGACGGCACGCCGGACGCGGTGAACGACCTGCTGGACCACCTGGAACTGCCCGGCACCGGCGAGATCCTGGGGCCGGTGCCGCTGGGCGAGGTCGACGAGGACGGCGGTTCCGAGCAGGAACGCGCACTGGTGCGGGTCACCCGTCCGGAGGGGCGCGAGCTCGCGGCCGCGCTGCACGCGGCGCAGTCGACCCGCGCCTCCCGCAGGCCGGCCGAACGGGTCAAGATCAGGGTCGATCCGCTCGAACTCCTCTGAGCACCCCGCTCCACCCGAGGTGAGTGGCCCATTCGCCCCATGACGCTGGGCGAATGGGCCACTCACCCGGTCAGTAGCGGTAGAGGTTCGGCAGGTTCGGGGCCGGATCCGCGGAGGCGGAGTTCGGCGCCGAGATCCGGTCCGGATCGCCGTCGGAGGTGTAGCGCGATTCGGGGTCGCCCGCCAGCTTGTCCAGCCACTGGGTGGACCCGTACTCGGCCTCCTCGCCGGTGGCGGCCTGCGAGCGGATCCGCGGGATGTTCTGCCCGTCGAAGTCCGCGTCGAACGGGGAGCGCGCCGGGTTCGAGCCGACGAGGAACACCGCGTCGTGGTGGTAGGTCACGCCCTCGGCGCTCCCGTCCGCGGCGAGCGCCTCGTCGTCCGGGTGCACGCCCAGCGGCAGCGCCAGCGCGCGCACCGGCACGTCGGGCAGCACCTCGTTGATCTCCCGCTGCATGCCGGCGATCTGGTGCTGCGCCTCCGCGGAGCTCACCTGGCCGAGGTTGGGGTGTTCCAGGGTGTGGTTGCCGACCTCGAAGCTGTGCTCGTGCAGCCACGGCAGCGTGGTCTTCCCGCCCGGGTCCTCGAACGGCGGGTCGAACACGAAGAAGGTGGCGGTGGGGCGGAACTCGGGGTGCTCGGCGGCGGTGTCGAGCAGGATGCGCACCGCGGTGTCCGGCGCGGGCTGCCCGGCGCCGTCCAGGGCGAACTGGCCGGTGGAGCCGTCGTCGAAGGTGAGCACCACCGGGTGCCTGCCCGCGGGGATGTCGATGCGGCCGCTCGCGTACTCGCTCGCGGTGATCGGCGTGTAGTCCTCCGCGGCGAGCCGTTCCAGCTCGGCGCGGAAGTCCTGCGGGGTGCGGTCGTAGACGCTGCTCGGCTCGGTGGTGATCCGGTGGTACATCAGCACCGGGACCTTGCCGAGTTCGTTGGCGTGCACCGATTCCGGCGCCGGCGGTGGCGGCGGTGCCGGTGGCGGGGGCGGCGGAGCGGCGACGTCAGGGGTGTCGGGGGCTGGGTCCTGGGTGCTGCACGCGGCACCGGACAGGGCGAGCAGCGCCACCGCCGTCACGGCGCAGGTGCGCTCGATCACGCTCAACATCGGTTCGCACGTTAGTGCAGTTTTGGGCCGATGTGGATACTCAAAGTCACTTGTTGATCTCCGCGTTATTACCTGGAAGGGTGGCGCGAACATTCGACCGGCAACGTAACGTGTTCAGTTGTCCGGATTCGCCGACGTCGGGGAGGCGAAAGCTGTGACCGAACCTGCGCCCGAAGGGGCCCCAGGACCAACGAAACCCAGCCGTGACAACGGAATCGGCGGCATCCCGCAGTGGGCCGTCGTCGCCGTCGCCGTCATCGTGCTGCTGATCGCGGGGTACGTGCTGCTCCGCATGTTGTCCACAGAGGACGTGCGGGTGGACGGGCTGCCGTCGCACCCGGTGCGTTCCGAGGCGACGGCCGATGGATCCATTCAGATCCGCTCCGAACGCGCCGATTCCACCGTCCTGCTCGACGGGAAGCCCGTGCCCACCACGCCCCAGGACGGTGCGGTGGCCGTGCACGCGGCCGACGTGCCCGATGGCTCCCACGCGCTGGAAGTCATCACGCCCAGGGCGATCTCCTGGCTCGGCTCCGCCAGCACCACGCACGAGTTCACAGTGGACAGCGAGCCACCGGAACTCCAGGTCGAGGATTCGCTGCGGCCCGAGAAGCTCGGCGAACCCGTCACCGTCACCGGCAAGGCCGCGGGCGCCGACCAGGTGACCGTCGCGGGCAAACCGGTCCGGCCCGGTCCGGACGGCGCGTTCTCCGCCGTCGTCGACAGGCCGGAACGGGAAGTCCAGGTCGTGGCCACCGACCTCGCGGGCAACCGCGCGGAGCGCACCATGACCGTGCACATCAAGCACCCGGGCATGCGCGCCGTGCACATGACCGGGCTCGCCTGGACCAGCGATTCGCTGCGCGAACCCGTGCTCGAACTCGCCAGGCAGGGCCGCATCGACACCGTCGAGCTCGACATCAAGGACGAAAGCGGCGAGATCCCCTACGATTCCGCGCTGCCCGAGGCCAACCGCATCGGCGCCGTGAAGAACTACTACGACGCTCGCGAAGCCCTCGACCAGTTGCACGGCATGGGCGTGCGCGTCGTCGGACGGCTCGTCGCCTTCAAGGATCCGGTGCTCGGCGAGGCGTCCTGGCGCGAAGGCCACCGGGAACGGGTCGTGCAGACCGCGGGCGGGCAGCCGTGGAGCAGCGGGTACGGCGACTTCGCGTTCACCAACTTCGCCGACCCGGCGGTGCGGCAGTACAACATCGACCTCGCCGCCGAGGCCGCCTCGCTCGGCTTCGACGACATCCTCTACGACTACGTGCGCAGGCCGGACGGCGGCATCGAGAAGATGCGCTTCGCCGGGCTGCACACCACGCCGGAGCAGGGCATCGCGGACTTCCTCCGCGACACCCAGACGGCGGTCCGCTCGAAGGGGGCGCTGCTCGGGGCGTCGGTGTTCGGCATCGCCGTGGACCGGCCCACTCAGATCGCCCAGGACATCCCGCGGATGGCGAAGTACGTGGACTACATCGCACCGATGGTCTACCCGTCGCACTGGGGGCCGGGCGAGTTCGGCGTCGACGACCCGAACACCCAGCCCTACGACATCGTGCAGCGGTCGCTCGCCGAGTTCGCCAAGGCGGTCGAGGGGACCGACGTGCAGATCATCCCGTGGCTGCAGGACTTCAGCCTCGGCGCCAGCTACGGGCCCGCCGAGGTGGCCGCGCAGATCAAGGCCGCGGAGGACGACGGCATGCCGTCGTACCTGCTGTGGGCGGCGAACTGCCGCTACCACGGCGACGCGCTGGTACCGCAGAAGCCGTAGCCGCACCCGCGGTCGCACCGGAGTGAACGGACCGTTCGTCCCACCTCGTCGGACGAACGGTCCGTTCACTCGTATCCGCATGAGTGAGCTGCGCGAGATCGTCTCGGCGTGGGGTGTGGGGAACGGTCGTCCGGTGTCGTCGGGCCAGCGGTCCGTGCTCCCGGGCCGCGCAGTTGATCTCGGTCCGCCAACGATGACCCGTTCGTGTTGTCGAGGCGGCTTTCGCTCGGCACAGTGACGGGCACTCGGAGATCGGAGGCACTCGATGGTGCGAGCACGACCCGTTCGGATCACCCTGGCGGCGGTCACCTCCTGTGCGCTGATCACCCCGATGGCCCAAGCGTCCCCGGCCCCGCAGCCGCCGCCGGTGCCACCGAAATCGCCGGAGGCCGTCGGCTACGGCGGCGCCGTCTCCAGCGTCGACCCGGACGCCACCCGCGCCGGCATCGACGTGCTCCGGGCCGGCGGCACCGCGGCCGACGCCGCCGTCGCGGTCGCCGCGGCGCTCGGCGTCACCGAGCCCTACTCGGCGGGCATCGGAGGCGGCGGCTACTTCGTGCACTACGACGCGGCCACCGGCGAGGTCTCCACCCTCGACGGCCGCGAGACCGCCCCCGCCGCCGCGCACCCCGAGATGTTCCTGCAGGACGGCGAGCCGATCCCCGCGGCGGAGGCCATCACCAGCGGTCTCGGCGTCGGCGTGCCCGGCACCCCCGCCACCTGGGAGCAGGCGCTGCGGCGGTGGGGGAACAAGGATCTGGGCGAGGTGCTGCGGCCCGCCGAGCGCCTCGCCGCGGACGGCTTCGTCGTCGACGACACCTTCCGCGAGCAGACCGCCGCCAACCAGGAGCGGCTCAGCGCGTTCCCCGCCACCCGCGACCTGTTCCTGCCCGGCGGGCAGCCACCCGCCACCGGGAGCACGTTCCGCAACCCGGACCTCGCCGCGACCTACCGCACCCTCGCCGACGAAGGCCTCGACCCGCTGTACCGCGGCGAGATCGGCGCCGACGTGGTCGACGCGGTGCGCAACCCGCCGGTCGACCCGGCGGCCGGGCGCACCGTGCGGCCCGGCGGCATGACCGCCGAGGACCTGCGCGACTACCGGATCGAGGAGCGCGACCCGACGCACGTGTCGTACCGGGGGCTCGACGTGTACGGGATGCCGCCGTCGGCCTCCGGCGGCACCACGGTCGGCGAGGCGCTGAACATCCTCGAAGGCACCGACCTGGGCGCGCTGGACGAGGCGCAGTACCTGCACCACTTCCTGGAGGCGAGCAAGATCGGCTTCGCGGACCGGAACCGCTGGGTCGGCGACCCCGCGTTCGGCGACGTGCCCACCGCGGAGCTCACCGGCCAGGAGTTCGCCGACTCCCGCGCCTGCCTGATCACCCCGGACGCCGCGCTGCCCGCCCCGGTCGCCGCCGCCGATCCGCGCCACCCCACGCCCTGCGCGCCGCGGCCGCCCGCGCGCGGCACCACCCCCTACGAGGGGCCGAACACCACGCACCTCACCGTCGCCGACCCCCGCGGGGACGTGGTGTCCTACACGCTGACCATCGAGCAGACCGGCGGCAGCGGCATCACCGTGCCGGGCCGCGGGTTCCTGCTCAACAACGAGCTCACCGACTTCTCGTTCACCCCGGCCACGCCCGGCGAGCCCGACCCGAACCTGCCCGAGCCCGGCAAGCGGCCGCGCAGCTCGATCAGCCCCACCGTCGTGCTGCGGGACGGCGCACCGGTGCTGGCGGTCGGCAGTCCCGGCGGCGCCACCATCATCACCACCGTGCTGCAGGTGCTGACCGAGCGGATCGACCGCGGCCTGCCGCTGGTGGAGGCCATCGCGCGGCCGCGCGCCTCGCAGCGGAACTCGCCGAGCACCGAGGCGGAGGCGGAGTTCCTGGCGCTGCCCGAGGCGGAGAAGCTGCGCGCCCTCGGCCACGAACTCGACCCGTCCGCGGAGATCGGCGCCGCGACCGGCGTGGAACGGCTGCCCGACGGCCGCTGGCGTGCCGCCGCCGAAACCACCCGGCGCGGCGGGGGAGCCGCCGAAGTGGTCCTGCCCGCCCCCTGACCCGGCCGTTCGCCGGGGAAGACCCGGTCGTCCGCTCCGCCGAGCGAGCCGAGCCCGGAGCAGGGGGGGCGCGGGTGAGCGCCCGGTCGGAGGGCGCGGGAGCGACGACTAGACTCGCCGGGTCCCGCCGCCGAGCCCGACCGGGGAGCCCGAGTGACCGTCCAGCCCGTCCGCCTCTTCGGCGACCCCGTCCTGCGCACCCGCGCCGACGAGGTCGTCGACTTCGACAAGGAACTGCACGGCCTCGTGCGCGACCTGTGGGACACGATGCACGAGCAGGGCGGGGCCGGGCTGGCCGCGCCGCAGCTCGGCGTCGGGCTGCGCGTGTTCACCTACCGCTGCGACGGCTTCGAAGGCCACCTGATCAACCCGGGCTGGGAGGTCGTCGGCGAGGAGATGCAGGACGGCCCCGAAGGCTGCCTGTCCATCCCCGGCATGCGCTGGGACTGCCTGCGGCACAAGCGCGTCGTCGCGCGCGGCTGGAACATGCACGGCGACCCGGTGGAGATCGAGGGCACCGACCTGCTGGCCCGCTGCATCCAGCACGAGACCGACCACCTGGACGGGGTCCTGTTCGTGGACCGGCTCGACGCCGAGACCCGCAAGCGGGCGCTGCGCGAGATCCGGCAGGCCGACTGGTTCGACGGGCAGGTGCCGGTCGTCAAGGAGAGCCCGCACCCGCTGTTCGGGAAGCGCTGACCATGCGGATCGTCTTCGCGGGCACGCCCGAACCCGCGGTGCCCGCGCTGCGCGCGCTGCTGGACTCCGCGCGGCACGAGGTCGCCGCCGTGATCACCCGGCCGGACGCCCGCGCCGGCCGCGGCCGCAAGGTGCTGCGCTCCCCGGTGGGCGCGCTCGCCGACGAGCACGGCGTCGAAGTCCTCACGCCCGCGCGCGCCACCGACCCGGACTTCCTGGCACGGCTGGCCGAACTCGAACCCGACTGCTGCCCGGTCGTCGCCTACGGGGCGCTGCTGCGGCAGCAGGCCCTCGACATCCCGCGGCACGGCTGGGTGAACCTGCACTTCTCGCTGCTGCCCGCGTGGCGTGGCGCGGCGCCGGTGCAATCCGCGATCCGGCACGGCGACGAGATCACCGGCGCCGCCACCTTCCACCTGGTCCCCGAGCTGGACGCTGGGCCGGTGTACGGGGTGGTCACCGAGCCGGTGCGCGACACCGACACCTCCGGCGCACTGCTGGACCGGCTGGCGATCTCCGGCGCCGACCTGCTCGTCGCCACCCTCGACGGCATCGAGGACGGCAGACTCCAGGCCCGGCCGCAGCCCGCCGAAGGCGTCAGCTACGCGCCGAAGGTCACCCCCGAGGACGCCAAGGCCGACTTCGCCGCGCCCGCGCTCGCCGTGGACCGGCTGATCCGCTCCGCCACCCCCGACCCGGGGGCCTGGGCCTGGTTCCGGGACGAGCGGTTCAAGCTCGGACCCGTCACCCGCACCGAGGAGACCGGGCTCGCACCCGGCGAGATCGACGTGCAGCGCCGCCGGGTGCTCGTCGGCACCGCCACCGAAGCGGTGCAGCTCGGCGAGGTGCAGGCCCAGGGCAAGAAGCGCATGGCGGCCACCGACTGGGCGCGCGGAACCCGCATCGAGCAAGGAGAACGTCTGCAGTGAACGACGACCGCCCCCGCCGTCCGTCCCGGCCCCGCGGCAGCCGCCCGCCGCAGCGCGGCAAGAGCCCGGCCCGGCCGCCCGAGCAGGACCCGGCGCGGATGGCCGCGCTGGACACGCTGCGCGCCGTGCGCGAACGCGACGCCTACGCGAACCTGACGCTGCCCGGCCTGCTGCGGCAGCGCAAGATCAGCGGACGGGACGCGGGCCTGGCCACCGAACTCGCCTACGGCGCTTGCCGGGCCAAGGGGCTGCTCGACGCGGTGATCGCCGACTGCAGCGGCCGCGACGTGTCCGAAGTGGACCCGATCACGCTGGACGCGCTGCGGCTCGGCGTGTACCAGTTGCTGCGCACCAGGATCCCGGCCCACGCCGCCGTGTCCTCCACAGTGGACATCGTGCGCGGTGAGGCCGGTTCGAAGCTCGCCGGATTCGCCAACGCCGTGATGCGCCGCGCAGGCGAACGCGACGAACAGCAGTGGATCGAACGGCTCGCCCCCGACCGCGCCACCGACCCCGTCGGCCACCTCGCGCTGCGCCACGCGCACCCGCGCTGGATCGCGCAGGCCTTCGCCGACGCGCTCGGCGACACCGGCGACGAGCTCGCCGCCGCGCTCGCCGCCGACGACGCCCGGCCGGCCGTGCACCTCGTCGCCCGGCCCGGCGAGATCAGCGCCGAAGAACTCGCCGCCATCACCGGCGGCGACGAAGCGCCCTACTCGCCCTACGGCGTGCACCTCGAAGCGGGCGCGGGCGACCCCGGCGACCTCGAACCCGTGCGCGAAGGCTTCGCCGCCGTGCAGGACGAAGGCAGCCAGCTCACCGCGCTCGCCCTCACCCGGCCCGACCTCACCGGCGGCGACACCCGCTGGCTCGACCTGTGCGCCGGGCCCGGCGGCAAGGCCGGACTGCTCGGCTCGCTCATCACCCTCGACGGCGGCACCCTCGACGCCGTCGAGCAGTCCGAGCACCGCGCCGAACTGATCCGCAAGGTCACCCGCGACCTCGCCGTCACCGTGCACGTCGCCGACGGCCGCGAACCCGGGCTCGAACCCGGCTACGACCGGGTGCTCGTCGACGCGCCCTGCACCGGGCTCGGCGCGCTGCGCCGCAGGCCCGAGGCGCGCTGGCGGCGGCAGCCCTCCGACGTCGCCGAACTCGCCAAGCTGCAGCGCTCGCTGCTGCTGTCCGCCGTCGGCCTCACCCGGCCCGGCGGCGTCGTGGCCTACGTCGTGTGCTCCCCGCACCTGTCCGAGACCGAAGGCGTCATCTCCGACGTCGTCCGGCGCAGCGGCGCGGAACTGCTCGACGCGCGCGAGGCGTTCCCCGGCGTGCCCGACCTCGGCGACGGGCCGACCGTGCAGCTGTGGCCCCACAAACACGGCACCGACGCGATGTTCTGCGCGCTTTTGCGGGTGTCCTGACGTACTCCTGTTGATCGGGGGCGGGTGGCGGAACCTCAGCGGTTCCCTCGCTGCGGGATCTTTTTCACAGGTGGCTCCGCCACATGCGAGAAAGCTGTCCTCGCGAGGGAACCGCTGAGAACCCGCTGCGGCGCCGGTTGGTCAGGTGGTCGGCGGGTCAGCGGCTTCGCCGCTGAGATGATCACATGATCAACTGACCTTCCGCGTGCGTCAGGCCGCTTCGCGGTGGGCCGTCGGGCGGAGGTGGGGTGGGCCTTCCGGGGCTCGGGGAGCGGTGGAGGTGTCGTCCGCCGCGTGCGGGCCGTCGGCCGCGGTGCGGTCCGCGTCCGCCGGGCCACCGCCGCCGGTGCGGTGCACCGCGAACAGCAGGCCCAGCCCCACGAGCAGCAACGCGTGCGACGCCACCCGCTCCACCGTCGCCGCCCCGATCACCAGGTCGTGCACCGAGAAGCCCGCCAGCGCCGCCACGAACGCGCTCAGCACCGGCAGCACTCCCGCCACCGTGCGATCGCGCCACGCCGCCCACAACATCCCCACGCCCAGCGCCAGGTTCCACGCGGTGCTCTCGTTGAACAGGTGCGCCGCCATGCCCGGCCCGCCGTGCACCTCGTGCCCGTGCACCCCGATCAGCCCCAGCAGCTGACCCAGCGCGAGCAGGATCTGCGCCACCGCCGTCAGCGCCAGCGCCCCGCGCGCCACACCGCGCCAGCGGCCCGGCCGCTCCGCCGCCGCCAGCACCGCCCCCGCCAAGTCCGGGGTGGGCGTCACCGCCCGCACCCGCAGGTGCCGGGTCAGCTCGCCCGCCTCGGCCTGGAAGGCCCGGCAGGCCGCGCACGTCTCCAGGTGGGCGTCGACCTCGGACTCCGGAGCCTCCGGCCGCTCCCCGTCCAGCAGAGCCGACACCGAGGTCCGGCATCGTTCACAGTTCACAGTCAGATTGTCGGCCGAGCAGGGGGAGGAGTTCCCGGCGGGGCTTCGACTAGTCTCGACCACCGTGACGCACTCGGAGGCCGAAGACAGCCGTGTGACCGAGCTCGCGCTGGCCGCCGGGAAGGGCGACCGCCGCGCCCTCGAAGAGCTCGTCCGGGCCACCCAGCGCGACGTCTGGCGGTTCCTCGCGCACCTCGCGGGCGTGCCCGCCGCGGACGACCTCGCGCAGGAGACCTACCTGCGGGCCATGCGGGCCGTGCGCACCTTCCGCGGCTCCTCCTCCGCGCGCACCTGGCTGCTCGCCATCGCGCGCCGCGTCGTCGTCGACCAGATCCGCTCCGAACGCGCCCGGCCGCGCACCGTCACCGCCGACTGGGTGCAGGCCGCCGAGCGCGGCGGGCGCACCGGGCGCGGTTTCGAGGAACTCGTCGAGGTCAACGTCCTGCTCGACGGGCTCGACGCCGACCGGCGCGAAGCGCTCGTGCTCACCCAGGTCCTCGGGCTGACCTACCAGGAAGCGGCCGAGGTGAGCGGCTGCGAGATCGGCACCGTGCGCTCCCGCGTCGCCCGGGCCCGCGAGAACCTGCTCCACCGCACCCGCGGCCAGGACACCGGCACCGGCTGAGCCCGGGACCGTCCCCGGTCGTGCGGGGCGATCGAACCACCAGCAGCGGAGGACGACATGCCAGGCACACCGGTCGAAGTGCACCGCACCGGCGAGCACACCTTCACCGCCACCAACGGCCGCGGTGGCGAGGTCACCATCGGCCGCGACGGCGCTCCCGACGCGTTCACCCCCGGCGAGCTGCTGCTCGCCGCCATCGCCGGGTGCTCCGCCGTCACCAGCGAGAACCTGCTGGTGCGCCGCGCGGGCGAGGACGCCGACATCGCGGTGCACGCCGACCGGGACAAGACCGCCGAGGACCCGAACAAGTTCTCCGCGGTGCGGGTGCGCTTCGACGTCGATCTGAGCTCCGTCGCCGACGCAGACCGGGCGAAGCTGCTCGATGCGGTGGAACGCGCCGTCGAGCGGTACTGCACCGTGTCCCGCTCGGTCCAGGAGGGCACTCCTATTTCTTTGGAGCTGCCTCGGTGACGGTGGTGGTCGGCTGGCGGAACCTCAGCGCCCTCCTCGCTGCGGGATCGTTTTCACCGGTGGCTCCGCCACAGGCGAAAACGCTGTCCTCGCGAGGAGGACGCTGAGAACCCGCGGGTGGTCGAGCTGCGTGCTGGGTCGCCGCTCATCGGCTTCGCCGCTGACAGAATCAACGGCAACCGCTGTGTGCGGGCGGTGGCGGTCCGACGCTGGTGAGTGGGCCGTTCGGCCTGCCCGGGCGGGCGAACGGGGCATTCGTGCCGGGGAAGCGCTGCGGTGGGGAGACTGTCGCGTGCTCCCGGATTCGCCGTCGTTAGGGTGCTGTGCGCGCGAGTGCGCGCCAGGCGAGGAGGCGGCGAGTTGGAACCAGCGGGAACGGACCCGGAGCGGGCTGCGGACGGCGGCGGGCTCCGCCGCGACCTGAGCAGCCGCCAGGTCGGCATGATCGCCATCGGTGGAGCGATCGGCACCGGGCTGTTCCTCGGCTCCGGACTCGCCATCAACATCGCGGGCCCGGCCGTGATCATCGCCTACGCGGTGGCCGCGTTCGCCGCGCTCGCCCTGGCCTACGCGCTCGCCGAGATGGTCGTGGTGCACCCCGAGGCGGGCGGGTTCGGGCCCATCGCGCAGCGCTACCTCGGTGGTCTGGCCGGGTTCGTGCAGCGGTGGATCTACTGGGCCGCGCAGGTCGTCAACATCGGCAGCGAGGTCGTCGCCGCCGGGCTCTACGTGCAGTTCTGGTACCCGCAACTGCCGCTGTGGCTGCCCGTCGTGGTGTTCTCGCTGATCATGCTGGCGATCAACGCCTCGGCGGTGCGGTTCTTCGGCGAGTTCGAGTACTGGTTCGCGCTGATCAAGGTCGTCACGATCGTCGTGTTCGTGCTGCTGGGCATCACCTACATCGTGTTCGGCCTGCCCGGGCGCCCCGCCACCGGCGTCGACGCGCTCACCGAGCACGGCGGGTTCCTGCCGAACGGGATCGGCGCGGTGTGGCTGGCGCTGACCGTGGTCACCTTCTCCTACCTGGGCACCGAGGCCGTCGCCGTCACCGCCTCCGAGTCGCGGAACCCGCGCCGCGACGTGCCGCGGGCGGCGCGGAACATGGTGCTGCGGCTCGGGTTGTTCTACGTGCTGGGCATGCTGGTGGTCGTCTCGGTGCTGCCGTGGAACCAGGTGTCCACGGAGGAGGACGTGACGCAGAGCCCGTTCGTGGCGCTGTTCGCCACCGCGGGCATCCCGGCCGCCGCCGGGGTGATGAACTTCGTGGTGCTCACCGCGGCGCTCTCGGCGATGAACACGAACCTGTACGTGACGGCGCGGATGACGTACTCGCTCGCCCAGGACGGCTACGCGCCGAAGTGGTTCGCCGGGTTGAGCCGGCACGGCGCGCCGCAGCGGGCGCTGCTGCTCTCCGCGTGCGGGCTGGTGCTGGCGGCGGGCATCTCGGTGTTCGCCGAGTCCACCGCGTTCCCGCTGCTGCTGGGGCTGGCGCTGTTCGGGGCGCTGATCACCTGGCTGCTCATCTTCGCCAGCCATCTGGCGTTCCGGCGCAAGCGGGCCGCCGCGGGACTGCCGGCATCGCCGGTGCGGCTGGCCGGGGCGCCGGTGACGACGGTGCTGGCGATGGTGTTCGTGGCGGCGGTGCTGCTGACGACGCCGTTCACCGAGCAGTTCGACACCGCGTGGAAGGCCGGGGTGCCGTTCCTCGTCCTGCTGTGCGCGGCCTACTACCTGTTGCGCCGCCGGGCCGCCGGCCGCTCGTGATCCGCGCCCGGGGCCCGGGCGGCGAGCGGCCGCCGCCGGGGCGCGCGGGCGGTTCCCCCGTCGGGTCGACGCGGGCGCGGGTGGCGTGCGGGTGAGATTTACACTCCCGCATGTGTCGAACCAGCCGATGATCGCGCCCTCCATCCTGTCCGCGGACTTCGCCCGTCTCGCCACCGAGCTCGACGCCGTCAAGGGCGCCGACTGGGTGCACGTCGACGTGATGGACGCGCACTTCGTGCCGAACCTGACCCTCGGACTCCCGGTCGTCGAGTCGCTGCTCAAGGCCACCGACATCCCGCTGGACTGCCACCTGATGATCGAGAACCCGGACCGCTGGGCGATCGGTTACGCCGAAGCGGGCGCGCACAACGTCACCGTGCACGCCGAAGCCGCCGAGGACCCGGTGAAGATCGCCAAGGACCTGCGCGCGGCGGGCGCCAAGGCCGGGCTGTCGATCAAGCCGGGCACCCCGTTCGACCAGTACGTCGAGGTGCTCAAGCACTTCGACACGCTGCTGGTGATGTCCGTCGAACCCGGCTTCGGCGGCCAGAAGTTCATCACCGAGGTGCTGGAGAAGGCCCGCGCCGCCCGCAACCTCGTCGACACCGGGCACCTGAACCTCGTCGTGGAGATCGACGGCGGCATCAACGCCGACACCATCGAGCAGGCCGCCGAAGCCGGGGTCGACTGCTTCGTCGCCGGTTCCGCCGTCTACGGCGCCGACGACCCGGCCCGCGCCGTGGAGGCGCTGCGCGCCCAGGCCGCCCCGAACTTCGCGCACGCCCGGAAGTGACCGCCGCGACCGCGGACCCGGTGCGCGCCGCGATGTTCGCCGCGCTCGCCGCGAGCGAACGCGTCCGCGGCAGCACCAGCCCGAACCCGCCGGTGGGCTGCGTGGTGCTCGACGCCGACGGCGCCGTCGCCGGGACCGGCGCGACCCAGCCGCCGGGCGGGCCGCACGCCGAGGTGATGGCGTTGCGCGCCGCCGGGGACCGCGCCCGTGGCGGCACCGCCGTGGTCACGCTGGAGCCGTGCGCGCACACCGGCCGCACCGCGCCGTGCACCACGGCGCTGCTCGCGGCCGGGGTGGCGCGGGTGGTGCACGCCGTGGCCGATCCGAACCCGCAGGCCGCGGGCGGCGCCGAAGTGCTGCGCGCCGCCGGGGTCCGCGTCGAGTCCGGCCTGCTCGGCGAGCAGATCGCGCGCGGCCCGCTGCGCGCCTGGCTGCACTTCGCCCGCACCGGCCGCCCGCACGTCACCTGGAAGTACGCGGCGAGCCTGGACGGGCGCTCGGCCGCCGCGGACGGCAGCAGCAAGTGGATCAGCTCGGCGACCTCGCGCGCCGAGGTGCACGAGCTGCGCGGCAAGGTCGACGCGATCCTCGCGGGCACCGGCACCGTCCTCGCCGACGACCCGCAGCTGACCGCCCGCGAAGCCGACGGCGGCCTGCGCCCGCACCAGCCGCTGCGCGTCGTCGTCGGTGACCGCGAGGTGCCCGCCGGGGCGCGCGTCTTCGACGACTCGGCCGCCACGATCCGGCTGCCCGGCGGCGACCCGGCGGCCGCGCTGGCCGAGCTCGGGCGGCGCGGCGTGGTGGACGTGCTGCTGGAGGGCGGGCCGACGCTGGCCGGGGCGTTCGTCGCCGCCGGATGCGTCGACCGGGTGCTGGCCTACCTGGCGCCCGCGCTGCTCGGAGCCGGTCCCGCCGCGCTCGGCGATGCCGGGGTGGCGAGCGTCTCCCAAGCATGGTGGTGGGACATCGAAGAGACCACGATGAGCGGACCGGACGTGCGCGTCAGCGCCGTGCCCACCGGTCGCTGAGGAGGAAGACATGTTCACCGGCATCGTCGAGGAGCTCGGCACCGTCACGTCCGTCGACGCGGACGGCGACGGGGTGCGGCTGACCGTCGAGGGCCCGCTGGTGACCTCCGACGCGAAGCACGGCGACTCCATCGCCGTGAACGGCGTGTGCCTGACCGTCGTGGACTCCGGCGCCGGCCGGTTCACCGTGGACGTGGTGGCCGAGACGGTGCGCCGCTCCGCGATCCGGCACATCGCCGCCGGGGACCGGGTGAACCTGGAGCGCGCGATGGCGCTCGGCGACCGGCTCGGCGGGCACATCGTGCAGGGCCACGTGGACGGCACCGCGGTGCTGCTGGCGTCGGACGGCGACCTCACCCGCTTCGAACTGCCCGCCGGGTTGTCGCACTACCTGGTGGAGAAGGGCTCGATCACGGTGGACGGGGTGTCGCTCACCGTGGTCGAAGCGGGACGCACCGAGTTCAGCGTCGCGCTGATTCCCACCACGCGGGAACTCACCACCTTGGGGGTGCGCCGACCGGGTGAAGAGGTCAACATCGAGGTCGACGTGCTGGCCAAGCACCTGGAACGGCTCGCCGCCGCGCAGCTCGACCGGCCGCGCACCGGAGCCGCCGGGTCCTGACCGCCCGATCGGCGGCCCTGGACCCGGGTGGCGGGAGGACAATGACGGTGCCGGGACGCACAGCCGCCCGGCAGTCCGAACCGAGGGCGGGCGCACCGGTGGTGCGCCGCAGCCCCAGAGCGAAAGAACACGGGACACGGTGAGCAACAGGTTCGACGACATCGAGCGCGCCCTGGCCGACATCGCGGCCGGCCGCCCGGTGATCGTGGTCGATGACGAGGATCGCGAGAACGAAGGCGATCTGATCTTCGCCGCCGAGAAGGCGACGCCGGAACTCGTGGCGTTCATGGTGCGCTACACGTCCGGGTACCTGTGCGTCGGCATGACCGGCGAGGACTGCGACCGCCTGGACCTCCCGCCGATGTACCACTCCAACCAGGACCGCAAGGGCACCGCCTACACGGTCGCGGTGGACGCGGCCGAGGGCGTCAGCACCGGCATCTCCGCCAGCGACCGGGCCCGCACCCTGCAAGTCCTCGCGGACGGCGGGTCGCAGGCCGCGGACCTGCACCGACCCGGTCACGTGGTGCCGCTGCGCGCCCGCGACGGCGGCGTGCTGCGCAGGCCCGGGCACACCGAGGCGAGCGTCGACCTGTCCCGCCTCGCCGGGCTGCGGCCGGTGGGCGCGCTGTGCGAGATCGTCAGCCAGAAGTCCGAGGGCGACATGGCCCGCCGCGACGAGCTGGAGGTCTTCGCCGACGAGCACGACCTGCGGCTGATCACCATCGCCGACCTCATCGCCTACCGCAGGCGGTTCGAGAAGCAGGTGGAGCGGGTCGCCGAGGCGCGCATCCCCACCGCGCACGGCACCTTCCGCACCTTCGGCTACGACAGCACCCTCGACGGCATCGAGCACCTGGCGCTGGTCTACGGCGAGATCGGTGACGGCGAGGACGTGCTGGTGCGGGTGCACTCGGAGTGCCTGACCGGGGACGTGCTCGGCTCGCTGCGCTGCGACTGCGGCCCGCAGCTGTCCGCCGCGATGGAGAAGGTCGCCGCCGAGGGCCGCGGCATCGTGCTCTACATGCGCGGCCACGAAGGCCGCGGCATCGGACTGATCCACAAGCTGCAGGCGTACCAGCTGCAGGACGACGGCGCCGACACCGTCGACGCGAACGTGGCGCTGGGCATGCCGGTGGACAGCCGCGACTACGGGCAGGGCGCGCAGATCCTCTGCGACCTGGGCGTGAAGTCGATGCGGCTGCTGACGAACAACCCGGAGAAGCGGATCGGCCTGGAGGGCTACGGCCTGCGGGTGCTGGGCCGGGAGGCGCTGCCGATCCGCCCGAACCCGGAGAACCTGCGATACCTGCGCACCAAGCGCGATCGGATGGGGCACGAGTTGAACCACCTCGACGACGGCGAGGACTCCTCGATCACCGGCGACGGCGACGAGACCGGCTTCGGCAGGCCGGGGGTCACCGCATGAGCGGCGAAGGCAGGCCCCGCGTCGAGGTCCCGCGGGCCGACGGGCTGAAGCTGGCGATCGCGAGCATCCGCTGGCACGACAAGATCACCGGCCGGATGCTGGAGCGCGCGCTCGCCGCCGCCCACGAGGCGGGCATTGCGGAACCGACCGTGGTGCGGGTGCCGGGCTCGATCGAACTTCCGGTGGTGTGCCAGGAACTGGCGCGCGGGCACGACGCGGTGGTGGCGCTCGGCGTCGTCATCCGCGGCGGCACCCCGCACTTCGAGTACGTCTGCGACTCGGTGACCGCCGGGCTGACCCGGGTGGCGCTGGACGAGTCGACGGCGGTCGGCAACGGACTGCTCACCTGCGACACCGACCAGCAGGCCAGGGACCGGGCCGGGTTCCCGGAATCGGTGGAGGACAAGGGCTTCGAGGCGACCGCGGCCGCCCTGGAGACCGCGCTGGTGCTGCGCGACCTGCGCTCCCGCTGACCCGCGACCGGGAGGTCGCCGCGGGACGGGCAAACTGGACGCATGCAGTCAGCTGAGGCTCGGGACGAGGTGGCCGGTCCGGAACCGGCGGGAGGTGGGGACGCGGTGGAGTCCTCGGACGCGGTCCGGTCCGTGGTGGTGCGGCCGATCAAGATCCGCCGGGTGGTGATCCCGGTGGCCGTGGTGCTGGTGGTCGTGTTCGCCGTGGTGGCGGTGCTGCTGCGCAACACCCCGACCGGCGTGTACTTCCGGGTGTCCGACCAGGTCGCGATGGCCGGGCTGGGCGTGCTGCTGGCCTGCGGTGCGCTGCTGCTGGCGCGGCCGCGGCTGCGCGCCGACCTGTCCGGGCTGGAGGTGCGCAACGTGATCGGCACCCACCGCTACTCGTGGGACGAGGTGCAGGCCGTCAGCTTCCCGGACGGCGCCGCCTGGGCCCGGCTGGAGCTGCCGCAGGACGAGTACGCCTCGGTGATGGCGATCCAGTCCACCGACGGCGCGCACGCCGTCCAGGCGATGCGCGACCTCCGCGAGCTCCGCCGCGAAGTGGAGATCCGCCGCGGCGGGGAATGACCCCCGAACGCGAGAGGTGCCCGGGAGCGAGCGCTCCCGGGCACCTGCGCGTCGAACCCCGCGTCAGGAACGCGACCGGTTGAAGACCAGCCGGTAGGCGATCAGCAGGATGAGCGAGCCGATCACGGCCCACACGAAGCTCATGAAGCTGAACCCGGTGACGCCCTGGCCGCCGAACTGGCTGCTGATCCAGCCGCCGAGCAGGCCACCGACGACGCCGATCAGGATCGTCACGATGATGCCGCCCGGGTCCCTGCCGGGCAGGATGAACTTGGCGATCGCGCCCGCGATCAGGCCGAAGATGATCCAGCTGAGGATGCCCACGGTGTCCCTCCTTCCGTTGGCGCGCCGGTAGGCGGCGCGCTGCGCACACGCTCTTCCCACGGGTTCCCCGCAGTGACGTCGATCAATCGCGATCTCGGCCACCGCATCACCCGATCAAGCGTTCCGGAGGCTACGCCCTCACCCGGAGTGGCTGATCACGCCCGTCCGGGAGCCGCCGAGGTCGCGGGTTCCGGACGCACCGCGCCCGCCGCGCCCGCCACCAGCAGCGCCAGCGCCGCGGGCACCGCCAGCCCGGCCGTGAGCCCGAAGCCCTGCGCCAGCAGCCCGATGAACACCGGCCCGGCCAGCAGCCCGCCGTAGGACAGGGTGCTGACCTGCGCCAGGTCCCGTCCGCTGCGCCCCGGGTTCCGGTGCCCGGCGGCGCTGAAGATCTGCGGCACGATGCAGGACAGCCCCACCCCGAACAGCGCGAACCCCGCCAGCGCCGCCACCGGGTGGTGCAGCAGCAGCGCCGCCGCGAGCCCGCTGCCCGCGACGATCCCGCACACCCGGACCAGCGGCACCGGCCCGAACCGCCGCACCAGCCCGTCGCCGAGGAACCGGAACAGCCCCATCGTGGCGGAGAACACGGCGAGGCCCAGCGCCGCGAACCCGGGCCCGGTGCCGAGCTCGTCGTGCAGGTAGATCGAGGACCAGTCGCCCATCGAGCCCTCGCCGACCGAGCAGCAGAACCCGAGCGCGCCGAGGAACACGATCGCCGGCGGGAACCCGCGCACTCGCGGTCCGTCCGCGGCGGGCGGCGCGGGTTCCGGTGGCAGCAGCGCGGGCCGGGCCAGCAGGGACAGCGCCAGCAGCACCGCCCCGCTCAGCGCGAAGTGCGCGGCCGGGCTCATCCCGAGGTGCGCGGCCAGCGCCCCCGATCCGGCGCCGAGCAGACCGCCGAGGCTGAACGTCGCGTGGAAGGTGCTCATGATCGGCCTGCGGTAGCGCTGCTCCACCCGCACCGCGTGCGAGTTCATCGCCACGTCGATCGTCCCGTGCGCGGCGCCGAACAGCAGCAGCCCCGCCACCAGCGTCCCCAGGCCGCCGGCCAGGCCCGGCGTCGTGCCGGACAGCGCCACCAGCACCCCGGCGGGCGGCACCACCCGGGTGCTGCCGAACCGGTCGGTGAGGTGCCCGCAGACCTGCATGGCCAGCACCGAGCCGGCGGCGACGGCGAACAGCGCGATCGTCACGCCGCCGTCGTCGAGGGCCAGGTCCCGCTTGATCGTCGGGATCCGCGCCGTCCAGGTCGCCAGGGCGAACCCGCTCACCACGAAGTAGGCGGTCACCGCCCACCGCGCGCGCCGCGCGGCCGCGTCGGGCTCGACCGGTGTCGTCTCGGGCACCGCTGTCCTCTCGTCCGGCTGCCGGGGTTCGGTCCGCGCAGGCCCCGTCTCGGCACCACCCGATTGTTTCCGAGACCGCATCGTCCGGTCTCCACGAGTGCAATCGATCACCGCGGCACGGCGGCTGTGAAGGGGGCGAACGGGTGAGGGACAATGGCGCAGGCGTCGAGCGCCGGAAACCCCGGCACGCGCGCCGGGACCCGGCTCCGGCGCGGCCGCCGAACGGGCGGGTGCACCGGTGCGGCCGGGCGGCGATGGAGGAGGAGACCGTGAGCGTGGCCCAGGAGCGAAATCTTCGGCTGGTGCGGGACGAGCCCCGCGCGCCCGCCGTCCGGATCGGTGACATCCACCTGCGCAACCGGCTGGTCACCGCGTCGAGTCTGCTGGGCTACGGCGTCGCGAACTCCAAGCTGGTGCCCTACGGCATGAGCCCGATCTCGATGTTCGTCCCGCTGGAGCGCTTCGGCGCCGTCACCGCCCGCACCGTCACGGTCGAACCGCGCGAAGGCCACTTCACCACCCAGGACGTGTGGCCGCTGCACGAGGTCCCGGCGCTGATCAAGCGCTACGGGCAGGCGCTACGGCAGGTCGACGGCGGCTGGATGAACGCGTTCGGCTGGTGCAACGTCGGCATCGACGCCTACCTGCGCGACTACTACCCGCGCACCCGCTCGCAGAACACGATCATCTCGGTCGGCGGGTTCTCCCCGGAGGAGTTCGTCACCCTCGTCGAGAAGGTCAACGCGGCGGTGCCCGCGGGCGACATCGCGGCGGTCGAGTTCAACGTCTCCTGCCACAACGTCAACTTCGACTTCAACGCGATCATCGAGCAGGTGCTGGCGCAGGCGGTGCCGCGCAGCGACCACCCGGTGATCCTGAAGCTGTCCTCCGACTACGACTACCTGGCGCACGCCAAGCTGGCCGCCCGGCACGGGGTGTCCGCGCTGACCGCGATCAACACGGTGAAGGGCCTGCGGCTGGACCCGAACACCGGGCAGCCGCTGCTGAAGAACGGGTTCGGCGGGCTGTCCGGGCGGGCCATCAAGCCGATCGGGCTGCGCGTGGTGAAGGAGCTGCGCGACTCCGGGGTGAAGCTGCCGATCATCGGCACCGGCGGCATCCGCAGCTTCGACGACTGCCGCGAGTACTTCTGGGCCGGGGCCGACGCGGTGAGCATGGGCAGTGCCAGCTGGTTCGCCAGCTACCCGGGCTACGCGCTGTCCCCGGTGCACGGCGCCCGCATCCGCAGCGTGCTGCGCCGCATCGAGCACTACCGGCCGCCGAACCGCTGAGCGGGCGCCGGTCCTCCCGACGGGAGGACCGGCACCCGAGCGGTCACCGCCCGGCGGTCGCCGACCGGGCCGGGTGCAGCGGGCGCCCGATCGCGCGCAGCAGCGCCCGGAACTCGGCGCCGTTGGGCGGCACGCGCAGGCCCGCGTACCGGAACACGTCCCCGTGCTCGGCCATGCGCACGATCCGGCCGTCCGCGGCCTCGAAGCGGCCCACGTAGGCGTTGCGGTACGGCTTGCCGGTGCGGGCGACGACCATGTCCCCTTCCCGCGGAAGAAGACCGCGCCGCCGGGCGTGGTCTCCCGCTGCCCGAACTCCTCGGCGAGGAGAGCGCCGCGCTGTTCTCCCGCCTCGCGGCGGCCGAGTTCCGCGCGGCGCTGAGCCGGTATCCCGGCGACCCCTACCTCCGCGCCGTGTTCGCCGAACCGACCGCGACCAGCCCGGCCTTCCGCGAGCACTGGGCGCGGGGCGGTCCGCGGTCAAGACCGTGCGCCACCCCGTCCGGGGCTGGACCGAATTCGGCGTCGAGGTGCGCCACGACCCGGAACGGGACCACTGGATCATGCGCTACACCTCCCGCACCGAGGATCGGCAGCGGCGGACTCCGCCCGCTGGAAACGGTGATCTTGGGAAATGCCGATCGGATGAATGATCTCGACACGAACGGGTCGCGGAACGTTGACTCTCCGGGGGCGGGGATCACCGGTCCAGCACGCGAACTGGGAGGGGCGCATGTCGGGTTACGGGACGTTCGGGAGCAGCCTGCGGGATCTGCCGCGGCTGCGGCAGTCCAAGCGGGGGCGGGTCTCCAGCTGGGACCGGACCGGGGGCAACGACGACAACATCCGGCTCGAACCCGGCGAGAGCCGCGAGCTCGCCCGGCTCACCGGTCCCGGTGCGGTGACCCACATCTGGTGCACGGTCGCCGTCGAGGACGGGCCGCACCGGCCCGAGGTGGAGGGCGACTACCTGCGCAGGCTCGTCCTCAAGATCACCTGGGATGACGCCTCGCACCCGAGCGTGCTGGTCCCGCTCGGCGACTTCTTCGGCATGGGCCACGGCCGCACCGAGAACTTCGTGTCCGCGCCGCTGCAGATGAGCCCGCAGGACGGCAAGGGCTTCAACTGCTGGTTCGCCATGCCCTTCGCCGAAGGCGCCCGGTTCGAGCTGATCAGCGAGCTCAGCCTCAAAACGGTGATCTTCTACTACTACGTCGACTACGAGCAGTACCAGCGGGCCGACCCGGACCTCGGCTACTTCCACGCCCAGTGGCGCCGCGAGGACCCCACCGACGGCGTCGAGCAGGGCGACCAGACCAACGACGAGTTCCTGTTCGGCGGCACCAACCTCGACGGGGCGGGCAACTACGTGATCCTGCAGGCCGAGGGCCGCGGGCACTACGTCGGTTCGGTGCTCAACGTGCACAACCTGCGCTCCACCACCGACTGGAACTGGTACGGCGAAGGCGATGACATGATCTTCATCGACGGTGAGCCGTGGCCGCCCCGGTTGCACGGCACCGGCACCGAGGACTACTTCAACACCGCCTGGTGTCCCAGCCAGCCGTACCACGCGCCGTACCACGGGCTCACGCTGCCGGGCGGGCGGAACTGGAGCGGGCAGGTGTCCTACTACCGGTTCCACGTGGAGGACCCGATCACCTTCGACTCGTCGATCGAGGTGAGCATCGAGCACGGGCACGCCAACAAGCGCTCCGACGACGTCTCCTCGGTCGCCTACTGGTACCAGACCCTCCCGTCGAAGCCGTTCGGGCTGCTGCCGGTGCACGACCGGCTCCCGCACCCGCTGTGAGCTCCGCTCCGGTCCCGCCGCGGGCGGGGCCGGAAGTTCAGGGGGCGTCGGCCGGGCGGTTCCCGGTCAGCGACCACAGGACCGCCACATCACCCGCGATGATCAGCAGGGACCACAGCGGCTGGTAGGGCACGAACAGGAACCCGGCCACCGCGCTGAGCACCGCGGCGGTCAGCGCCGCGGGCCGGGATGGGCGCCCGCCCGCGAGCAGCCCGATCCCGGTGGCCGCCACCAGCACCGCCAGCACGAGGTGCAGCCAGCCCCACGTCGCCACGTCGTAGCCGAACACGTAGCTGCCCAGCACCACGAGGAACAGGTCCGCGGCGACCGTGGCCACCGCGACGGCCAGGTGGAACGCGCCCACCAGCACCAGCATGATCCCGGCGAACCGCGCCGGCCCGCGCACCCGGGCACCGCCGGTGCGGCGCACGGCGTGCGCACCGCCGTGCCCGACCTGCGCCATCGGTGATCATCTCCTCGTCGCCGCGCACGCCCCCGGGCCGACCCGGCGGGCCTCCCAGGACACCGCGTGACGGCGGCATCACCAAGGGGCGAAGGTCCCCGCACGGGCGCCGATGCCGTGACGGGGAGTGTCGGTCGCGCACGTAGGGTGGAGCCGTGGCCGACCCGTCGACGTACCGCCCAGCACCCGGAACGATTCCGGACGCCCCCGGCGTGTACCGCTTCCACGACGCCGAGGGGCGGATCATCTACGTCGGCAAGGCGAAGAGCCTGCGCAGCAGGCTGGCGAACTACTTCGCCGACCTCTCCGGGCTGCACCCGCGCACCCGGCGGATGGTCACCACCGCCACCGGCGTGCGCTGGACCGTCGTCGGCACCGAGGTGGAGGCGCTGCAGCTGGAGTACTCCTGGATCAAGGAGTACGACCCGCGGTTCAACGTGCGCTACCGGGACGACAAGTCCTACCCCGTGCTGGCGGTGACCCTGCACGAGGAGTACCCGCGGCTGCACGTCTACCGCGGCCCGCGCCGCAAGGGCGTGCGCTACTTCGGTCCGTACGCGCACGCGTGGGCGATCCGGGACACGCTGGACACGCTGCTGCGCGTGTTCCCCGCCCGCACCTGTTCAAGCGGGGTGTTCAAGCGGCACGGCCAGATCGGGCGGCCCTGCCTGCTCGGCTACATCGGCAAGTGCTCGGCGCCCTGCGTGGGCCGGGTCGACGCCGCGGAGCACCGGTCCATCGTGGACGACTTCTGCGATTTCCTCAGCGGCCGCACCGACACCCTGATGCGCAAGCTGGACCGCGAGATGAAGGAGGCGTCCGCCGAGCTGGAGTTCGAGCGGGCCGCCCGGCTGCGCGACGATCTGGAAGCGCTGCGCCGCGCCATGGAGAAGCAGGCGGTGGTGCTCGGCGACGGCACCGACGCCGACGTGATCGCGTTCGCGAAGGACGAGCTCGCCGCCGCCGTGCAGGTCTTCCACATCCGCGGCGGGCGGGTGCGCGGCCAGCGCGGCTGGGTCATCGACCTGGAGGCCGAGACCGAGCTCGCGGAGCTCACCGGCCGGTTCCTCACCCAGTTCTACGGGGAGCAGGCGGCGCTGGCCGACCAGGCCGACGCGGGCGGCACCCCGGTCCCGCGCGAGGTGCTGGTGCCGGAGGTCCCCGAGGACGCGGAGGCGCTGGGGCAGTGGCTCGGCGAGCTGCGCGGCAGCCGGGTGGACCTGCGGGTGCCGCAGCGCGGCGACAAGCGGACCTTGATGGAGACCGTCGAGCGCAACGCCAAGGAGGCGTTCACCCAGTACAAGCTGCGCCGCGCCGGTGACCTCACCGCCCGCTCGGCGGCGCTGCAGGAGCTGCAGGAGACGCTGGAGCTGGACACGGCGCCGCTGCGCATCGAGTGCGTCGACGTCAGCCACGTGCAGGGCAGCGACGTGGTGGCCTCGCTGGTGGTGTTCGAGGACGGGGTGCCGCGCAAGTCCGAGTACCGCCGGTTCTCGGTGCGCGAAGGCGCCGAGGGCGGCGACGTGGGCTCCATCGACGAGGTGGTGCGCCGCCGGTTCGCCCGCTACCTCAAGGAAACGGGCACTGAGGGGACCGGTGCCGGGCGGCCTGCCGCGGGGGAGGCCGACGCGGGAGCGTCCGGCGCCCCAGGTTCCGGCACGGCGGGTTCCGGCATCGCAGGTTCCGGCACGGCGGGTTCCGGCAACGCGGGTTCCGGCACGGCAGGTCCCGGCGCCGCGGAACCCGGTGCCGCGGACCAGCGCGCCGAGCGCACCGCCGAGTCCGAAGTGGACGTCCGAGCCGCTTCCGGCGAGCTCGCCGACCTCGACGGCCCCGCCCCCGGCATCGACCCGGAGACCGGCCGCCCCCGCAAGTTCGCCTACCCGCCGAACCTGCTGGTCATCGACGGCGGTGCGCCGCAGGCCAACGCCGCCGCCGACGCGCTCGCCGACCTCGGCGTCACCGACGTCGCCGTGATCGGACTGGCCAAGCGCCTCGAAGAGGTGTGGCTGCCCAACGAGCCCGATCCGGTCATCCTGCCCCGCACCAGCGAGGCGCTGTACCTGTTGCAACGGGTGCGCGACGAAGCGCACCGGTTCGCGATCACCTACCACCGGCAGAAGCGCTCCAAGCGCCTCAGCCGGTCCGTGCTCGATTCGGTCCCCGGGCTTGGGGAGGCCCGGAAGACCGCCCTGCTGAAGCACTTCGGTTCGGTGCGCAAGCTCAAGCAGGCGAGGATCGAGGACATCATGGCGGTACCCGGCTTCGGCAGGAGTACCGCCGAGACCGTGTGCGCGGCCCTCGCCGCTGAGGCGGCCGGGGCAGGCGGGGGAGACACCAGCACTGAAGGGGAGAATCAGTGAGCGAGGAGAAGTCGGGCATCGAGGTCGCCGTCGTCAGCGGCCTTTCCGGCGCCGGGCGCAGCACCGCCGCCAAATGCCTGGAGGACCTGGGCTGGTTCGTCGTGGACAACCTGCCCCCCGAACTGATCGCGACGATGGTGGAGCTGGGGGCGCGTTCCAGCGGCGCGATCACCCGCGTCGCGGTCGTGATGGACGTGCGCAGCCGCGCGTTCACCGAAGACCTCGGATCGGTCATCAAGGACCTGGACGCCCGCGGCTACAAGCCGAAGGTGCTGTTCCTGGAGGCCACCGACGAGGTCCTGATCCGCCGCTTCGAGCAGGTGCGCCGCGGCCACCCGCTGCAGGGCGAAGGGCGGCTCGCCGACGGCATCGCCAACGAGCGCGCGCTGCTGTCCCGGCTGCGCTCCGAGGCCGACCTGGTGGTGGACACCACCGGGCTGTCCGTGCACCAGCTGCGCACCAAGATCGAGGACGCGTTCGGCACCGAGGCCGAGACCCGCACCCGGGTGACCGTGCTGTCCTTCGGCTACAAGTACGGGCTGCCGATGGACGCGGATCTGGTGATGGACTGCCGGTTCCTGCCGAACCCGTTCTGGATCCCGGAGCTGCGCGAGTTCAACGGCCTCGACGAGGAGGTCCGCAACTACGTGCTCGGCCAAGAAGGTGCCGAGGAGTTCCTGGAGAGCTACCAGGGACTGCTGCGGCTGGTCGGCGCCGGCTACCACCGGGAGGGCAAGCGGTACCTGACGCTGGCGCTGGGCTGCACCGGCGGCAAGCACCGCAGCGTCGCCCTCGTCGAGGAGATGGCCCGCAGGCTCGCCGACGACGAAGGGATGATGGTCAAGACCGTCCACCGGGACCTGGGGCGCGAGTGAGCCCGGCCGCACCACCGCACGACCCCGCCGAGCGCCCGCTGCGCGCGGTCGCGCTCGGCGGGGGGCACGGCCTGCAGGTCACGCTCGCCGCGCTGACCCGGCTCACCCCGGACGTCACCGCCGTGGTCACCGTCGCCGACGACGGCGGTTCTTCCGGGCGGCTGCGCCGCGAACTCGGCATGCTGCCGCCCGGCGACCTGCGCAAGGCGCTGGCCGCGCTGGCCGCGCCGGACGAGAACGGGCAGCGCTGGGCGCAGGTGTTCCAGCACCGCTTCGGCGGCAACGGGGCGCTGGCCGGGCACGCCGTCGGGAACCTGCTGCTGGCCGGGCTGCTCGACGTGGTCGGCGACCCGGTCGCGGTGCTCGACGAGGCCTGCCGCCTGGTCGGCGCCCGCGGCCGGGTGCTGCCGATGTCCGGTGAACCGCTCGACATGGAGGCCGAGGTGGTGGGCCTGGACGCGGACCCGGACTCGGTGCGCACCATCCGCGGCCAGGTCGCCATCGCCAGCACCCCGGGCCGGGTGAAGAAGGTGCGGCTCGCGGCGGCGAACGGCGAGCAGCACACCCCGCAGGCCTGCCCGCACGCGGTGCGCGCGGTGCTGGACGCGGACGTGGTGCTGCTCGGCCCCGGTTCCTGGTTCACCAGCGTGCTGCCGCACCTGCTGGTTCCGGAGCTGCACGAGGCGCTGGTGACCACGAGCGCGCGGCGCGTGGTGGTGCTCAACCTCGTCCCACAACCGGGCGAAACAGCGGGTTTCTCCCCGGAGCAACATCTCGACGTACTCTCGCAGCACGCACCGCGATTGTCCGTGGACGCGGTTCTCGCGGACGCCGGATCGGTGCCGACACCTGATCGGCTTCGTGCTGCGGCTGCCGGGCTGGGTGCGCAAACTCTGCTCGACACTGTCGCCTCGCCCGCCGCGCCGGGCAGGCACGACCCGGAGGCGCTCGCGGCGAGCCTGGCGGCCGCGCTGGAGAGGAGGACTGACCGGTGGCGATGACCGCGGCGGTCAAAGACGAACTGAGCCGGTTGCCGGTGACCAAGACCTGCTGCCGCAGATCCGAGGTCTCCTCACTGCTGCGGTTCGCGGGCGGGCTGCACATCGTCGGCGGCCGGGTCGTGGTGGAAGCAGAGCTGGACAGCGGTTCCTCGGCGCGCAGGCTGCGCAAGGAGGTGCACGAGCTGTTCGGGCACACCTCCGACGTGCACATGATCACCTCCGGCGGGCTGCGCAAGGGCACCCGCTACGTGGTGCGCGTCGTCAAGGACGGCGAGAGCCTCGCCCGGCAGACCGGGTTGCTCGACCCGCGCGGACGACCCGTGCGCGGCCTGCCCGCGCACGTCGTCTCCGGCGGCTCCTGCGACTCCGAATCGGCGTGGCGCGGGGCCTTCCTCGCGCACGGCTCGCTCACCGAACCCGGCCGGTCCTCCGCGCTGGAGGTCACCTGCCCGGGACCGGAGGCGGCGCTCGCCCTGGTCGGGGCGGCCCGGCGGCTCGGCGTGCAGGCCAAGTCCCGCGAGGTCCGCGGCGCCGACCGCGTCGTGGTCCGCGACGGCGACGCCATCGGCGCGCTGCTGACCAAGCTCGGCGCGCACTCCAGCGTGCTGTCCTGGGAAGAGCGGCGGATGCGCCGCGAGGTGCGGGCCACCGCGAACCGGCTGGCGAACTTCGACGACGCGAACCTGCGCCGCTCGGCGCGCGCCGCGGTCGCCGCGGCCGCCCGCGTGCAGCGCGCGCTGGACCTGCTCGGACCCACCGCGCCGGATCACCTGCTGGTGGCCGGGCGGCTGCGGCTCGCGCACCGGCAGGCGTCGCTGGAGGAACTGGGCCAGCTCGCCGACCCGCCGATGACCAAGGACGCGGTGGCCGGGCGGATCCGCAGGCTGCTGGCGATGGCCGACAAGCGGGCCAGGGAGCTCAACCTCCCCGACACCGAGTCCGCGGTCACCTCGGAACTGCTCGAAGCCGAGGTCTGACGGCCGAACGGCCCCTCCGGTGCGGGAGGGGCCGTTCGCGCGCGGATCACCTGTTGTAGACGGCGACGTAGTCGACGAGCATCGGGTGCCCCGGCTCGGTCGCCTCGGTCGGCGTGGTGATCCCGGAGTTCTTGTCCGGGAACTGGCCGCCGACCGCGACGTTGAGCAGCACGAAGTACCCGTCGTGCGAGGTCATGTTCTGCCACGCCGCCGGGTCCACATCGGACTCGCGCACCGAGTGGTACTGCTGCCCGTCCACGTACCAGCGCAGCTCCTCGACCTCGCCGCTGCGGTCCCACTCGAACCGGTAGGTGTGGAACGCCTCCTGGCAGGTGCTGTCCGGGCACTCCCGGTTCGCGGCCAGCCCGTCCGTCTCGTCGCAGGAGCCGCCGGGGGAGACGTCGCAGTGCAGCACCCCGTACACGCGGTTCTCGGCGTTGACGTTCTCCATGATGTCGAACTCGCCGATGCCGGGCCAGCTCCACAGGTCCTCGCGGTACGGCGACCCCAGCGCCCAGAACGCGGGCCAGTAGCCCAGCGCGCGGTCCGCGGCCACGTCCGGCATCCGGACGCGGCCCTCGATGCGCAGCACCCCGCCCTCGGCGGCCTTGAAATCGCCGCGCCGGGTCTCGATCCGCGCGGACGTCCAGCCCCCGGACTCGTCCTGGCGCGGGGTGATCACCAGGTTGCCGTCGCCGTCCTGCTGCAGGTTCTCCGGATCGGCGGTGTAGTTCTGCACCTCGCCGGTGCCCCAGCCGTCCGGTCCGCCCGGATAGCCGCGGCCGGTGTCCACCTGCCAGTCGTCGCCGGGCGCCGACCCGGCCGCGCCGGTGAAGTCGTCGCCGAAGGTCAGCGTCCAGCCGTCTTCCGGCGGCGGGACGTCCGCCCCGGCGGGGGCGGTGGCCAGGCCGGTCAAGCCGATCCCCGCGGCCAGCGCCGCCGCGGCCAACCGGCCCCGCCGGCGCGGTGCCGATCCCGTCCTCGTCCCGTTCCGCGATCGTCCGGGCAGCGCCATCGCGCGGTCCTCCCTCAGGTCGGGCCCGGCCGGGTGCCGGGACCTCCACCGGCCGCCGCGCCCCGCAGGTCGCGCCGCGCAGGCGGTACCGGTGCAGAGACGTCGATCACGACGGCCCCGCACATTCTCGAGAGCCCGCTCAAGATCGGTCAACCGGCGGATGCAGCACGTCGGGGCACCCGAAAGGCAGATATCGCGGCACGAGCGGGTGATCATCCCCCGCGGTGCGGCGAGCTGCGCCATGATTGTTCCGGAAGGCGCGCGCCCGGTCGTCTGCGCAGTTGGCGCGGACAGATAGGGTGCTGAGGAATCCACCAACCGCTCACCCGTCGCGTCGAGGCGGCAGGGTCAGTCACGAGGAGATAGGCGTGACCGTTCGCGTAGGGATCAACGGCTTCGGCCGCATCGGGCGGAACTTCTGGCGGGCTGCGACCGCCAGCGACCACGACATCGAGATCGTGGCCGCCAACGACCTGGGCGATGTCGCGACGATGGCCCACCTGCTCAAGTACGACAGCGTCCTCGGGCGCCTCGAGCAGGACGTGAAGGTCACCGGCGAAGGCATCGAGGTGGGCGGCAAGCAGATCAAGATCCTGGCCGAGCGCGACCCGGGCAAGCTGCCCTGGGGCGACCTGGGCGTGGACGTGGTCGTCGAGTCCACCGGCTTCTTCACCAACGCCGCGGACGCCCGCAAGCACGTCGACGAGGGCGGGGCCAAGAAGGTCATCATCTCCGCGCCCGCCAAGGGCGAGGACCTGACCGTGGTGCTCGGCGTCAACGACGACAAGTACGACGGCTCGCAGACGATCATCTCCAACGCGTCCTGCACCACGAACTGCCTGGCCCCCATGGTCAAGGTGCTCGACGACACCTTCGGCATCCAGCGCGGTCTGATGACCACGGTGCACGCCTACACCGCGGACCAGAACCTGCAGGACGGCCCGCACAAGGACCTTCGCCGCGCCCGCGGTGCCGCGATCAACGTGGTGCCCACCAGCACCGGTGCGGCCAAGGCCATCGGCCTGGTGCTGCCCGAGCTCAACGGCAAGCTCGACGGCTACGCCATGCGCGTGCCGGTGCCGACCGGCTCGGTCACCGACCTCACCGCGACCCTCGGCAAGGAGACCTCCGTCGACGAGGTCAACGCCGCGTTCCGCGCCGCTGCGGGCTCGGGCCCGCTCAAGGGCGTGCTGCGCTACAGCGAGGACCCGATCGTCTCCAGCGACATCGTCACCGACCCGGCCTCCACGGTCTTCGACGCGCCGCTGACCAAGGTCATCGGCGACCAGGTCAAGATCGTCGGCTGGTACGACAACGAGTGGGGCTACTCCAACCGCCTCGCCGACCTTTCCGCTTTGGTCGGTTCGAAGCTGGCCTGACGGGCTCGTTCTGACTCGCGGATCCGGTAGCGGAACCTCAGCCGCCTCGTCGCTGCGGGGTCTTCTTCCCAAGTGGCTCCGCCACGAGGGAAGAAGCCGTCCTCGCGACGAGACGGCTGAGAACCCGCGGCGGTGCCGGTTGCTCTGGGGGTCGCTGTTCAGCGGCTTCGCCGCTGACAGGACGATGGTCGGCCGGTGCCGGAAGCTCGAATCGGCGAGCTGACAGTCCCCGATGGTCGGAAGCTTGTTGAAGGTCCCGCATGAGCCGTGCTCGTGCGGGCCTTCTCTTTCACATGAGGAGCAGACGTGAAGAACCTCGACGATCTGCTGTCCGAAGGAGTCCGGGGGCGACGCGTGCTGCTGCGCGCCGACCTCAACGTTCCGCTGGACGGCGACAGGATCACCGACGACGGCCGGGTGCGGGCCTCGCTGCCGACGATCGAGAAGCTGACCGGGGCCGGTGCGCAGGTCGTGGTGACCGCCCACCTCGGCCGCCCCAAGGGCGAGCCGGACCCGCAGTTCTCCCTCGCCCCCGTGGCGCGCAGGCTCGGTGAGCTGCTGGGCACCGAGGTCGCCGTCGCCGAGGACGTCACCGGTGCGTCGGCCCGGTCCACCGTGGACGCGCTGGCCGACGGTTCGGTGGCGCTGCTGGAGAACGTGCGGTTCGACCCGCGCGAGACCAGCAAGGACGAAGCCGAGCGCGGCGCGTTCGCCCGCGAACTGGCCGACCTGGTCGGCGACGGCGCGGCGTTCGTCTCGGACGGATTCGGCGTGGTGCACCGCAAGCAGGCCTCCGTCTACGACGTGGCGAAGCTGCTGCCGGGCTACGCGGGCGGCCTCGTGCTGTCCGAAGTGGACGTGCTGCGCACCCTCGTCGGCGACCCGCGGCGGCCCTACGTCGTAGTGCTCGGCGGCTCCAAGGTCTCCGACAAGTTCGGCGTGATCGAAGCGCTGCTGCCGAAGGTCGACAAGCTGCTCATCGGCGGCGGCATGGCCTACACCTTCCTGGCCGCGCAGGGCCACCAGGTCGGTTCCTCGCTGCTGCAGAACGACCAGCTCGACGCCACCCGCGACCTGCTCGCGAAGCACGGCGACAAGCTGGTGCTGCCCGTCGACGTGGTCGTCGCCGACGCCTTCGCCGCCGACGCGAACACCCAGGTCGTCGAAGCCGACGCCATCCCCGAGGGCTGGATGGGCCTGGACATCGGGCCGCGCAGCGTCGAGCTGTTCGCCGACGCGCTGCGCACCGCGGGCACCGTGTTCTGGAACGGCCCCGCGGGCGTCTTCGAGTTCGAGGCGTTCGCCGCGGGCACCCGGGGCGTCGCGCAGGCCATCGTCGACTCCGACGCGTTCAGCGTCGTCGGCGGCGGCGACTCCGCGGCCGCGGTCCGCACCCTCGGCCTCCCCGAGGACGGGTTCTCGCACATCTCCACCGGTGGTGGCGCGTCGCTGGAATTCCTCGAAGGCAAGGACCTGCCCGGGGTCGCGGTCCTCGAAGGCGAAGCCTGAGCGCCCGAACCTCCGGACGTGGTGACTAGCGGCTCCGCCGCAGGAAAGGACTCCGCATGGCCAGGACTCCGCTGATCGCGGGCAACTGGAAGATGAACCTGAACCACCTGGAAGCGATCGCCTTGGTGCAGAAGGTCGCCTTCGCGCTGCCCGAGAAGTACTTCGCGAAGGTCGAGGTGGCGGTCATCCCGCCGTTCACCGACATCCGCAGCGTGCAGACCCTGATCGACGGCGACAAGCTGCTGCTCAAGCACGGCGCGCAGGACGTCTCCGAGCACGACTCCGGCGCCTACACCGGTGACGTGTCCGGGCCGATGCTCGCCAAGCTCGGCTGCAGCTACGTGGTCGTCGGCCACTCCGAGCGCCGCGAGTACCACGCGGAGACCGACGAGGTCGTCGGCCGCAAGGTGCGGGCCACCCTGAAGAACGGCATGTCCCCGATCCTGTGCGTCGGCGAGCAGCTCGACGTCCGCGAATCCGGCGGGCACGTCGAGCACTGCACCACCCAGCTGATCAACGCGCTGAAGGGCCTCAAGGCCGAGCAGGTCCGCTCGGTCGTCGTCGCCTACGAGCCGGTGTGGGCCATCGGCACCGGCAAGGTCGCCACCGCCGCCGACGCGCAGGAGGTGTGCGCGGCCCTGCGCGTGGCGCTGGCCGAGAAGTACGGCAAGGAGATCGCCGACGAGGTGCGGGTGCTCTACGGCGGCTCGGTCAAGTCCAGCAACATCGGTGAGCTGATCGCGCAGAGCGACGTCGACGGCGCGCTCGTCGGCGGCGCGAGCCTCAACGGCGACGAGTTCACCAAGCTCAGCGCCATGGCGGCGGGCGGCCCGCTGCCGTGATCCGCAGGCCGGTCCGCACGGGCCGGCACCGCGACCGCCCCGGCCGCGCGACCTCGTCGGCCGGGGCGGTGCACCCACCGAACCCGGGGGAACACCGGCGCTAAGGCGGACGGCGGTCCACCGGACGAACGCCAACCGGTACTCTCGGTGGCGAACCGCTGTGTGAACGAGGACGTGATGAATCTAATCCTGCAGATCGGCCTGATCCTGACGAGCGTGCTGCTGGTGCTGCTGGTTCTGCTGCACCGGGCCAAGGGCGGCGGGCTCTCCTCGCTCTTCGGCGGCGGCATGCAGTCGAGCCTGTCCGGTTCCAGCGTGGCGGAGAAGAACCTGGACCGGATCACGATCGTGGTCATCGCGGTCTGGGTGATCTGCATCATCGGTACCGGGCTGCTGATCAAGATCGGTTGACGGTCCGGCGAGCTGGCAGCGGTTGACCAACAGCGGCCGGCCGGTGCGGCCGGTCCTCCGTGCGGCTTGGTGGGTGAGAGTGCATGACTGGCGGTAACGCGATCCGAGGCACGCGCGTCGGCGCGGGCCCGATGGGCGAATCGGAGCGGGGCGAGTCGGCACCGCGCAGGCGGGTCGACTACTGGTGCGCCAACGGCCACCACACGCGGCCGTTCTTCTCGATGGACGCCGAGGTGCCGGACCAGTGGGACTGCCCCCGCTGCGGGCTGCCCGCGGGCCAGGACGAGCAGAACCCGCCGGAGGCGCGGCGCAACGAGCCGTACAAGAGCCACTTGGCGTACGTCAAGGAGCGGCGCAGCGACTCCGACGGCATGGCCATCCTCGAAGAGGCGTTGACGAAGCTGAAGAAGCGCCAGGGGCGCTGACGGCGAGTCCACCGCGGGCGGGCCGGAGACCTCTCCGGCCCGCCTTCGTTCGTCCTCCGGGCAGGAACATCGAGTTGTGGGCCGTCGCGGCCCGGTCGTAGCTTGGGGCGCACCGCAGCACGGCGTCGTCGCAGGAAGCAGGCCCGCATGGTGTCGTCCGAGAGCAGCCGCCCCGCGCGGGCGCGGTTGCCCCGTTCCGGGGGAGGGCGTGCGCGCCGGGGCCGGTGGGAATTGCGATGGGGGTCGGGTCGTGCGCGCGTTCCGCGACGAATGCGCGCCGCCCATCGGCGGTGGTCGGATGTCGGGGGATCCGCCGCGGTGCGCCGAACCATTCGACGGGTCCGGCGGGGGAGCGGAACGGGAAAGCGCGGTTCCGGCTCGCCGCCAGGTCACTGACCGTTTCCGGCGATGCCGTGCGCATTGCTCTATCCGCGTGATGTGCGTGCGGAGTGCGTTTCGCGGGCCATTCCGGTATGGAGAACCGAACGGTTCTCTGCGACGATGAGATGATCTTTACCGCGCCTGGACGGATCAGCCGGAATCCGCCCGGACGCCACAGCTGGAGGTGCGAGAGATCATGCGCGGTGGGTACGCAGCAGCGGGCCGCGCCGGGGTCCGGGTGTCGGGGCCGGACTTCCCCGAACCGTGCGGCCACGAAGGACCGTCCGCTTCGGACGGTGCGGTCCCCCGGCAGCGGATCTCCGACGCGCAGGCGGAGCGGACGCGGAACTCGTTGGCACGGCGCAGGATTCTCGCGCTGAACCTGATGAGTTCGCCCGGCTCCGGGAAGACGACCCTGCTGGAGCGCACGCTGCGCGAGCTCGGCTCGACCATGTCGATCTCGGCCATCGAAGGCGACCAGGAGACCCACCTCGACGCCGACCGGTTGCGCGCCGCGGGCTGCCGAGTGGTGCAGATCAACACCGGTTCCGGCGGGCACCTCGACGCCGACATGGTCGACGAAGGATTGCGTTCCCTGCAACCGGCCGGGCGATCCATGGTGTTCATCGAGAACATCGGCAATCTCGCCGCGCCCGCGCTGTTCGACCTCGGTGAGCACCACCGGGTGCTCATCGCCTCGGTCACCGAGGGCGAGGACAAACCGCTGAAATATCCGCACGTATTCCGCAGCACCGATCTGGTGCTGCTGAACAAGGTGGATCTGCTGCCGCACCTCGATTTCGACGTGGACCGATTCATCGCGCACGCGCAGCGCATCAATCCGCGGATCCGGGTGGTGCGGTTGTCCGCGAAACGCGGTGAAGGATTCGCCGAATGGTGCGGCTGGCTGCGCGCGCACCACGACGGGACCGCGCCCGTTCCCGCCTGAGCGCTGTGGCGTTGCTCGCCCGAACCCGCATCGCGCGCTGATCCGCGGATACGCTCGCCGGATCATGCTCCGGGCGCTGCCGCCCGCGCCGGCTCGGCGCCCGGGAAGGTGCGGCGCCGCGAGCGCCGCAGGCCCAGCCGAGGAGATTGCGATGGACCTGTCGACCGCCGACCTCGCGGACCGCGAAGGCCCGGCCATCCGCAGCTGCGACGTGCAGTTCCGGCAGTACGGCGGCCGCGAGGTGTTCGCCGGACGCATCCGCACCGTCACCTGCTTCCAGGACAACGCGCTGCTCAAGAAGGTGCTGTCCGAACCGGGCGACGGGCAGGTGCTGGTGATCGACGGCGCCGGATCGGTGCATACCGCGCTCGTCGGGGACCTGATCGCGGAGCTCGGCCGGTCCAACGGCTGGACCGGCATCGTCGTGAACGGCGCGGTGCGCGACACCGCGGTGCTGGCGGGCATGGACTTCGGGGTCAAGGCGCTCGGCTCGAACCCGCGCAAGAGCAGCAAGAACGGCGACGGCGTCCTCGACGAGCCGGTGGAGCTCGGCGGCGTGCGGTTCGTGCCCGGCGAATACCTGGTCAGCGATCACGACGGGGTCGTCGTCCTCACCGAGCCGTGAACGAGCCCGGAACGCCGGATTCACCCGGGTGAATGGCCCACCCGCCCACTCCTGCTGGGCTGATGGGCCATTCACCTCGGTGCTGCCGAGGTCGTCGAGGTGCCGGTGCGCAGCCGGACACGCGGCGGACATCGGATCTCGCCCGGATGGTGGCGGATGTCCGGTTCGGTTACCTGGTGGACATCTGCGCCGCGGCAGTTGACCCGCCGGACACGCGCGCGTAGCAGGACCGGCGCCTCCCGCTCCTAACGTCCGAGGAGTGGGAAGCACTGCCGGATGAGCGCCGGTCCGGACACGCGGGAGCCGCGGACCCGGCGGGCGCTGCACGCGCTGACGGGACGCCACGACGTCGAGTACGAGCGGGCGGTGCCGCCGCGGCTGGACCGCACCCGGCAGGCCGCCGTGCACGACTGCCTGTTCCTCGGCGGTGACCTGGACGGCTGGTTCGCGACGGTGCTGCCCGACGCGCTCACCGGCCTCGTCGACACCGCGCGGGCCGCCGGATCCGCGGCCGTCGCGCACACCACCGGCGTCGGGCCCGCCGTCCGCGCCATCGCGGCCGAGGTGGGAGCCGTGGGCTATGAACGCCTGCCCGCCACGTTCCAGGCGCTGCAGCCGCACCACCTGCGCGAATCGGACGTGCTCGGTGCGGTCGTCGCGGCGAAGCGGATGCTGCACCGCGGGCCGAAGATGCCCGTCGACCGCGACGTGTTCGACGACGTCGAGCAGTGGGCCGAGGCCGCCGCGGCCGTGCAGGTCCCGTTGCCGGTCGACTTCACCTGGATGCGGGAGCGGGTGCGCCGGATCGGCGCGGTGCTGCGCGCAGGTGGCCGGGACTCGCGGCCCTGCCACCGGGACGGCAGCCCCTCCAACGTGCTGCTCGGCGCGGCGGGGGAGGTGCGGCTCGTCGACTTCGACGTCGCGGGCAACGCCGACCCGCACCACGACATCGCGGCGCTGCTGGTGGAGACCTGCCAGCTCGACGACGAGTGGCGGCGTGCCGCCGAGATCGTCGACGGCAGGCCCGACCAGCAGCGCCTCGCCCGCTACCGGCTCAACGCCATCGCCGACGACCTGGCGGTGGGGGCGTGGGCGCTGCTGGCCGGGGCGCGCGCCGAGCAGCACGCGGGGTTCACCGGGTACGGCCAGTGGCGGCTGCTGCGCTGCCGCTACGCGCTCCGGCACCGCCACTTCGACACCTGGCTCCGCCGGGCGTGATCGGGCTCGTGCGGCTCGGTGGGGCCTCGGCCGCGTCCTCGCCGCGGGGCCGGTGGCTCCAGGCGACGGCGCCGTGCTCGCGAGGAGGTGGCCGAGAGCTCGCGGCCGCGCCGGTCGATCGAGTGGCCGGTCGGGCTCAGCGGTGTCGCCGCCGACCGGAGGACGACAGGCTCGTTCGTGGCGCGGTGGACGCTCAGCCGGCGGGGTTCCGGCGGTCGGTGATGTGCGGCGGGGTGGGAATGCCGTCGGCGAGGTCCGGGGCGGCCTGCGGAACCCCCCACTCGGTGCGGAGCGGGAGCACGCCGGCCCAGGCGCCCGCCCCGTGTTCCGCCGGGTCGTCGGTGGGCGGGCCGGAGCGGACCTTCACCGAGGCCTCCGCGAGCGAGAGCGCCAGCACCGCCACCCCCGCGAGCTCCTTCGCGTCCGGTTCCCGCGCGTGCTCCCACGAACCCGGCGCCAGGTGCTCGGACAGCACCCGCAGCCCGTGCAGCTTCTCCGCCGGGTCCAGCACCGCCCGCGGCCTGCCGTAGATCACCGCGCTGCGGTAGTTCATCGAGTGGTCGTTGATGGTGCGGGAGTACACGACGCCGTCCAGCAGGGTGACCGCGACGCACACCTCCGGTTCGCGGCCCGCCGCGAGCACGCTGCGCGCCCCGGTCGAGCCGTGCAGGTACAGCACGTCGCCGTCCCGCCCGTACCCGGTGGGCAGCACCTGCGGATGTCCGTCCAGGACCAGTCCGAGGTGGCAGATCAGCGCCCCGTCGAGGACGTCGTGCAGGTCGGCGCGGTCGGTACGCGCCCGGTCCTTCTTGCGGCCCAGCGAGGTGCGGGGCGTCGCGGACAACGGCGGTGCGGTGGTCGGTTCGGTCATGCGCTCATCCTGCGCCGCCGAAGTGGACGCCCCCAAGGTCCAATTTTACGGAAAAACGAAAGGCCACTTCACGCGAACGGGCCGTCCGCTCCGAGGGGGAGCGGACGGCCCGGACTCGATCAGCAGTGCTCAGCCTCGCGGCGCCGCCGACGGATCCAGCAGCCACAGGGTGCGTTCCAGCCCGACCGCGCCCGCGGCCGGGATGTCCACCGGATCCGCACCGCCCAGCGCGGCCGCCACCGGCTCGGCCTTCGCCGCACCCGTGGTCATCAGCCACACCTCGGCGGCCGCGCGGATCGCGGGCAGCGTCAGCGAGATCCGCGTCGGCGGCGGCTTCGGGCAGTCGTGCACGCCCACCACCGCGCGCTCCTGCTCCCGCACGTACGGCGTGTCGGGGAACAGCGAAGCCGTGTGCCCCTCCTCGCCGACGCCGAGCAGCAGCACGTCGAAGCGCGGCACCGGGAACTCCACGGCGGGCTCGGCCATCGTGGCCAGCAGCTCCGCGTAGTGCGCGGCGGCCGCGTCGGCGTCCGCGCCGAACTTCCCGCCGGACGGGGCCATCGGGTGCACCCGTTCCGGGTCCACCGCCACGTGGTCGAGCAGCGCCGCCCGCGCCTGGGTCTCGTTGCGCTCCGGGTCGCCGTCCGGCAGGAACCGCTCGTCGCCCCAGTACACGTCCACGTTCGCCCAGTCCACCGCGTCCCGGGCGGGGGAGTTCCGGACCTGCTCCAGCACGCCGATGCCGGTGCGGCCGCCGGTGAGCACCACCGACGCCGAACCGCGCGCGGCCTGCGCGTCCACGATCCGGGTGATCAGCCTGGCTGCGGCGGCCGCCGCCAGGACCTCGCCGTCGCCGTGCACGACGACTTCCTGCCCGCTCATGCCTCGCCTTCCGCCTGCTCCGGCTCGGACTCCGCCTGCGCCGGTTCCTGCTCGAGCTCGTCGGCGGGCGGGGCTTCGGCCACCCGCCGGATCCCGGCCAGCCCGCCGAGGGTGATCTCGTAGATCTCGTCCGGGTCGAGCCTGCGCAGCTCCTCGGCCAGGCAGTCCCGCACCTCGCGGCGGTGCAGCGAGAGCCGCCGGTCCGGCTGGCCCGGCTGGGTCAGCGTGCCGACCTTGCCATCCGGACGCACGATCTTCACCGAACCGGAGGGCCGCCGCAGCTCGGCCGAGACGATGCCCGGTCCGCGCGGGTGCTCCACCCGGTACACCGGCACCTCCAGGTAGGCGCCCAGCCACGCCGCCAGCAGGTCCGTGGACGGGGAGTCCGCGGCACCGGTGACGACGGCGCTGGTCACCGCCTCGTACGGCGGCAGGTCCAGCGCGGCGGTGAGCATCGCGCGCCACGAGGTGAGCCGGGTCCAGGACAGGTCCGTGTCGCCCTCCACGTAGGAGCCGACGCGGGTCTTCAGGAACTCGATCGGGTCCGGCTCCGCGGCCGCGTCGGTGATCCGGCGGTGCGAGAGCAGCCCGATCGGGTCCTTCGCCGGGACCTCCGGGGCCTCGGTCGGCCACCACGCCACCACTGGCGCGTCCGGCAGCAGCAGCGGCACCACGGAACCGGCGCCCTCGTCGGCCAGCGCGCCGTACAGGCGCAGCACCACGACCTCCGAGGCACCCGCGTCCCCGCCGATGCGGATCTGCGCGTCCAGCCGCGGCGCGGCCTCCTTGGAGCCCCGGGCCACCACGATCACCCGCGCGGGGTGCTCCCGGCTGGCGTCGTTGGCGGCCTGGATGGCCTTCTCCGTCTCGGTGCCGTCCCCGGTGACGATCACCAGGGTCAGCACCCGGCCGAGCGCGACGGCACCGCCGGTCTCGCGCAGCTCGACCATCTTCTTGTTGACCTGCGAGGTGGTCGTCGACGGCAGGTCGATGATCACGGGCGCCTCCAGACACGTCCGGTGCGGGTCATCATGGAGTCCGCGGTCGACGGCCCCCACGTCCCGGCCTTGTAGTTCTCCGGCGCTCCGTGCGCCGCCCAGTAGTCCAGCACCGGGTCGAGGATCCGCCAGGACTGCTCCACCTCGGCGTTGACCGGGAACAGCGACGGTTCACCGAGCAGCACGTCCAGGATCAGCCGCTCGTAGGCCTCCGGGGAGGATTCAGTGAACGCGTGGCCGTAGCCGAAGTCCATCGTCACGTCCCGCACCTCCATCGAGGTGCCCGGGACCTTCGAGCCGAAGCGCATCGTCACGCCCTCGTCCGGCTGCACCCGGACGACCAGGGCGTTCTGGCCCAGCTCCTCCGTCATGGTGTCGTCGAACGGCAGGTGCGGGGCGCGCTTGAACACCACGGCGATCTCCGTGACGCGGCGGCCCAGGCGCTTGCCGGTGCGCAGGTAGAACGGCACCCCGGCCCACCGGCGGCTCTCCACCTCGAGGGTGATCGCCGCGTAGGTCTCGGTGGTCGAGTCGCTGGCGAAGCCGCCCTCCTCGTGCAGGCCGGGCACCAGCGAACCGCCCTGCCAGCCACCGGTGTACTGCCCGCGGGCGGTGGTCTCGCTGAACGGGCCGACCGGCTTGGTCGCCGAGAGCACCTTCAGCTTCTCCGCGCGCAGGTCCTCGGGGGAGAAGCTGACGGGCTCCTCCATCGCGGTCAGCGCCATCAGCTGCAGCAGGTGGTTCTGGATGACGTCGCGCGCCGCACCGATGCCGTCGTAGTACCCGGCGCGGCCGCCGAGCCCGATGTCCTCGGCCATCGTGATCTGCACGTGGTCGACGTAGTGGGCGTTCCACAGCGGCTCGAACAGCTGGTTCGCGAAGCGCAGCGCCAGGATGTTCTGCACCGTCTCCTTGCCGAGGTAGTGGTCGATGCGGAACACCGAGTCCTCGGGGAACACCTCGTTGACGATCTTGTTGAGGTGCTGGGCGCTCTCCAGGTCGTGCCCGAACGGCTTCTCGATGACCACCCGGCGCCACTGGTCGGGGGACTGGTCGGTCAGCCCGGAGCGGGACAGCTGGGTGAGCACCGTCGGGAACGCCGACGGCGGCACCGACAGGTAGAAGGCGTGGTTGCCGCCGGTCCCGCGCTCCTTGTCGAGCTGCTTGACGGTCTCGGCGAGCCGGTCGAACGCGGCCGGGTCGTCGAACGAGCCCGGCACGAAGCGGATGCCCTCGGCCAGCCGGTCCCACACGGACTGGTGGAACGGCGTGCGCGCGTGCTCCTTGACCGCCTCGTAGACGACCTGCATGAAGTCCTGGTCCTCCCAGTCCCGGCGGGCGAAGCCGGTCAGGGCGAACCCCGGCGGCAGCAGCCCCCGGTTGGCCAGGTCGTAGATCGCGGGCATCAGCTTCTTGCGGGACAGGTCCCCGGTCACGCCGAAGATCGTCAGGCCGGACGGACCGGCGATCCGCGGCAGCCGCTTGTCGCGCGGGTCCCGCAGCGGGTTGCGCGGCAGGTCTCTGGAGCTCACGCCCCACCCCTCTCGTCGTGCAGTTCCTGAACGGCCTTGACCAGTTCGACCAGGCCGGCGGCCCGGTCGGTCAGGTGCAGCCGCAGCACCGGGCGCTCGTGCTGGGCGAGCACCTGGCCGTCGCCGAGCGCCTGCGCGCGCTGCAGGCCCGCCAGCGCGTACGGCCGCTCCGGCACCGGCAGGTCCTCCTCGGCTTCGCCGGTGACCTGCAGGAACGCGCCGTTCTGGTGGCCGCCCTTGTGGTACTGGCCGGTGGAGTGCAGGAAGCGCGGTCCCCAGCCGAACGTGGTCTGCAGCCCGGTCCGGCGGGCCAGCTCCGGGCGCAGCAGCGCGGCGGAGGCGTCGTCGAGGCGGTCCAGGTAGGCCTGCACCGCCAGGTAGCCGTGCTCGGGCGCGGCCTTGACGAAGGCGCGCAGCGCCTCGGCCACCGTGCCCACGCCCGCGGTGAGCCAGTCACCGGAGGCGTAGACCTCGACGGAACCGGACACCAGCGACGGCGTCACCACCGGGCCGCCGTCGGGGCCGTCGAGCAGCGCGCGGGCGGCCTTCTTCGCGGCCTCCACGTCGGGCTGGTCGAACGGGTCGATGCCGAGCAGCCTGCCGACCAGCGCGGTGGCGAACTCCCACAGCAGGATCTGGGCGCCCAGCGGGCCGGAGGTCACCAGCTGCGCGCCGTCGACGGCGCCGCCGATGGCGATGGTGGTGGCGTCGCGTCCCGCGTCGGCGAAGCCCGGGGCCTGCGGGTTCTCCACGACCACGGGCAGCAGGCCGGTGCCCTGCTTGCCGGTGGACTCGGCGATGAGCTGCTCGGCCCAGTCGCCGAAGCCGGGGATGCCGGAGCCGCCGTCGGCGAGCACCAGCTTCTCGGCACCGCGCTCGTGCGCCGCGCCCCACGCCGCGGCCAGCCGCACCGCCGGGTTGTCCGCCGAGTCCGCGCGGACCAGTTCGAACGCGCCGGCGGCCTCGTCGAGCAGCGCGGTGATGTCGGCGCCGGCGAGCCCGGCCGGGACCAGCCCGAACGCGGTCAGCGCCGAGTAGCGGCCGCCCACGTTCGGGTCGGCGGTGAAGACCCGCCGGTACCCGGCCTCGCGGGACGCGGTCTCCATCGGTGACCCGGGGTCGGTGACCACGACGATGCGGGTAGCCGGATCGATTCCGTTCGCGGCGAACGCGGCCTCGAAGATGCGGCGGTGGCTGTCGGTCTCGACGGTGGTGCCGGACTTCGACGACACCACCAGCACGGTGCGGTCCAGGTCGCCGGACAGCGCGTCCCCGACCTGACCCGGGTCGGTGGTGTCCAGCACGGTCAGCGGCACGCCCGCGGTCGCGGTGATCACCTCGGGGGCGAGCGAGGACCCGCCCATGCCGGCGAGCACGACCCGGTCGACGCCGTCGGCGTGCAGTTCCGCGCGCAGCTCGGCGATCTCCGCCAGCAGCGGACGGGAGGTCTCGTGCAGGGTGGTCCAGGAGAGCCGGATCGACGCCTCGCTCTCGGCGTCCGGGCCCCACAGGGTGGCGTCGCCTGCGGCGAGACCGCTCGCCGCGCCGTCGGCGGCCAGCCGCTCGGCGAGCGCACGAGCCTCCCCGGCCAGGCCTTCGTCTGCGATCTCGACTGAAGTTTCGGTTGCCATCTGCTTCCTCGTGTCTAGGGAATGGGCGACGTCGGCGGTGGGCGGACCGGACGCCTCCGCCGCGGGCTTACCCCGATGAGCCTGACCGGGCCCACCCGCCACAGCACCCGGGGCACGCGAATTCCGTGGAATGTCGCGTGCCCCGGGCGGGCGCGGGGCACACCCGCGGTGGAACGGCCGTTCGCCTACTTGGCCTGGTCGAGCTGCTCGCGCACGGTGTCGAGCAGTTCCTCCCAGGACTTCTCGAACTTCTCCACGCCTTCGCGCTCCAGCACCGCGAACACGTCGTCGAGGTCGATGCCGATCTCGGTCAGCGCGTCGAACACCTGCTGCGAGGCGTCCTTGGTGCCGCGGACCTGGTCACCTTCGACCTGCGCGTGGTCGGCGGTGGCGAACAGCGTCGCCTCCGGCATGGTGTTCACCGTGTTCGGCGCCACCAGCTGGTCGACGTAGCGGGTGTCGGAGTACGCCGGGTCCTTCACGCCGGTGGAGGCCCACAGCGGGCGCTGCGGCTTCGCACCGTCGGCGGCCAGCGCCTGGAAGCGGTCCGAGGAGAAGACCTCCTCGTAGGCCGCGTAGGCCAGCCGGGCGTTGGCGATGGCCGCCTTGCCCTGCAGGTCCTGGCCGCCTTCGATGCCCTCCAGCCGCTTGTCGATCTCGGTGTCCACCCGGGACACGAAGAACGAGGCGACCGAGGCGATGGAGCTCAGCGAGTGGCCGTTGGCCTTCGCCTGCTCCAGGCCCGCCAGGTAGGCGTCCATGACGTCCCGGTAGCGCTCCACGGAGAAGATCAGCGTCACGTTCACGCTGACGCCCTCGGCCAGCACCCGGGTGATCGCGGGCAGGCCCTCGACCGTCGCCGGGATCTTGACCATCAGGTTCGGCCGGTCGACGGCCTTCCACAGCTCGAGCGCCTCGGCGACGGTGCGGTCGGTGTCGTGGGCCAGCCGCGGGTCGACCTCCAGGGAGACCCGGCCGTCGTCGCCCGCTTCGTAGACGTTGCGGAAGACGTCGGCGGCGTCGCGCACGTCCTTCGTGGTCAGCTCGCGGACCGTGTCGTCCACGCCCGCGCCGCGGGCGGCGAGCTCGCGGACCTGGTCGTTGTAGTCGGCCGCGTTGGACAGCGCCTTCGCGAAGATCGTGGGGTTGCTGGTGACACCCACGACCGCGTAGTCGTTGATCAGCTCGGTCAGGTTGCCGGACGTGATCCGCTGGCGGGACAGGTCGTCCAGCCAGATCGCCACGCCCGCCTGGCTGAGCGCGGTGAGGTTCTGGTTGTTCGTCACTGCAATACCTCCACTCACGCGTTCGAGCGCGCGTTCTCCAGGCTCCGCCGGGCGGCGTCGACGACCGCCTCCGTGGTGAAGCCGAACTTCTCGAACAGGGTCTTGTAGTCCGCCGAGGCGCCGAAGTGCTCGATCGACACGTTCTCGCCGAAGTCGCCGGTGAACCGGTGCCAGGACTGGGCGATGCCGGCTTCGACGGAGACGCGGGCGCGCACCGACGGCGGCAGCACCTGCCTGCGGTAGGACACGTCCTGCCGGTCGAACCACTCGACGCACGGCATCGACACCACACGGGTGGCAACGCCGTCGGCCTCCAGGACCTTCCTGGCCTCGACGGCCAGCTGGACCTCGGAACCCGTGGCGATGATCACCAGCTCCGGCGTGCCGGAGGACGCCTCGGCCAGCACGTAGCCGCCCTTGGCGACACCCTCGGCGTCGGTGCCCTCCAGCGTCGGCACGCCCTGGCGGGTCAGCGCCAGACCGGCGGGGGCGCTGGTGTCCTCCAGCACGGCCTTCCACGCGAACGAGGTCTCGTTCGCGTCCGCGGGGCGGACCACCGACAGGCCGGGGATGGCGCGCAGCGAGGAGAGCTGCTCGATCGGCTGGTGCGTCGGGCCGTCCTCGCCCAGGCCGATCGAGTCGTGCGTCCACACGTAGATCGTCGGGGCCTTCATCAGCGCGGCGAGCCGCACCGCGGGCCGCATGTAGTCGCTGAAGATCAGGAACGTGCCGCCGTAGGGGCGGGTGCCGCCGTGCAGCGCGATGCCGTTGAGGATGGAGCCCATGGCGTGCTCGCGGACGCCGAAGTGCAGCGTCCGGCCGAACGGCTGCGCGTTCCACGAGTTCGTGGAGATCTGGGTGGGGCCGAACGAGTCGACGCCCTTCATCGTGGTGTTGTTGCTCTCCGCCAGGTCGGCGGAGCCGCCCCACAGCTCCGGCAGCACGTCGGCGAGCGCGGACAGCACCTCACCGGAGGCCTTGCGGGTGGCGACGCCCTTGCCGTCGGCCTCCCAGGTCGGCAGCTTCTCGTGCCAGCCCGCGGGCAGCTCGCGGACGCGGATGCGCTCCAGCAGCGCCTTGCGCTCCGGGTTCGCCGCGGCCCACTCGTCGTAACGCTGCTGCCACTCGGCGTGCGCGGCCTGGCCGCGGTCGACGACCTTGCGAGCGTGCGCGAGGACCTCGTCCGAGATCTCGAACGTCTGCTCCGGGTCGAAGCCCAGCGCGTTCTTGATGCCGGCGATCTCGTCGCCGCCCAGCGCGGCGCCGTGCGCCTTGCCGGTGTTCATCTTCGTCGGCGCCGGGAAGCCGATCACGGTGCGCAGCACGATCAGCGTCGGCTGGTCGGGCTTGCCCTTGGCGGCGTCCAGCGCGTCGAGGATGCTGGCCACGTCCTCACCGCCGTCGACGGTCACCACGTGCCAGCCGTAGGCCTCGTAGCGCTTCGCGGTGTCCTCGGACAGCGCGATCTTGGTGTCGTCCTCGATGGAGATCTCGTTCGCGTCGTAGATCACCGTGAGGTTGCCCAGCTGCTGGGTTCCCGCCAGCGACGACGCCTCGGAGGTGACGCCCTCCTCGATGTCGCCGTCGGAGGCGATCACGTAGATCTGGTGGTCGAACAGGCTCTCGCCCGGTGCCGACTCCGGATCCAGCAGGCCGCGCTCGCGGCGGGCGGCGATGGCCATGCCGACGCCGTTGGCGAGGCCCTGGCCCAGCGGGCCGGTGGTGGTCTCGATGCCGGGCGTGTGCCAGTACTCCGGGTGACCGGGGGTCTTGGAGTCCCAGGTGCGCAGGGCCTTGATGTCGTCCAGCTCCAGCCCGTACCCGGACAGGAACAGCTGGAGGTACAGCGTCAGGCTGGAGTGACCGGCGGACAGCACGAAGCGGTCGCGGCCGATCCAGTCGGCGTCGGTGGGGTCGTGCCGCATGACGCGCTGGAACAGCGCGTAGGCGGCGGGGGCCAGGCTCATGGCGGTGCCTGGATGCCCGCTGCCGCATTTCTCGACCGCGTCGGCGGCCAGCACCCGGACCGTGTCCACGGCGCGCTGGTCCAACTCGGTCCAGTCTGCGGGCAGTCGCTTGGTGGTCAAGCGGGCAAGATCGTCGGTGACGGACACGGACGCAGCTCCAAGTTTCAATCGAAGCGGTCCTTCGCGGCTCCGGCGCGTCGCCCGCTGACCCGGACCGATTCGGACCGCAGTTATCCCTCGTCCAGCGGGCAGCCTAGTCGTGACCTCGTGGACGCGCGGCGGCCCGCCTGAATTGATGCGGTCCCCCACCGGGGTGAGAGGATCGCGGGTCAACCGCGTGCATCGCCGGAGACCCCTCGTCGTGCGGAGTCGAACCGTGCCGGTCGGTGTTCGTGCAGCGCACCGGCATCGCCACCGCCGTGCTCCCCAGGCTGCCGACGGTGCGTGCCCGGGGCGCCACGGCCGGTGTCCGGCCCGGTTCGCGGTACGTCGCCCGCCCGGCGGCGCCTCGACCGCCGCGGGACCGATCTCGCGACGGTGCGGCGGACCCACCACCGGCAACGCGGCGCGGCGGGTGTTCCTTCCGCGCGGAGCGTGTCCGGTGGCTCACCCCACGGTACCGGCGCCGCCGACTCCGGTCCCGCGGCGCCGCGGCCCGGACCCTGCGGTCGGCGGCGGGGTGTAGCGCGCCTACTATTCAGGGCGGTCGGTCGCCGTCGTTCCGGCGGTCACCCCGAGCTGACGAGGAGTCCCATGCCTGCGATGCGGTGCGCTTCGGGCGGACACCACGGCGCGGTCCCGGCCGCGCTCCCCGGTGCGGCGGAGCTCGCCGGACGGCTCGCGGGAGCGGCCTCGTGACCAGCACCGAGACCCCGGTCAGCGGAGCGCAGCGGCACGCGACGCGGCCCGGCGACCTGCTCAAGGCCTACCTGGGGCTGCTCAAGCCGCGCGTCATCGAACTGCTGCTGGTCACCACCATCCCGGCGATGCTGCTCGCCGAGCGCGGCATCCCTTCGCCGTGGCTGGTGCTGTCCACCCTGGTCGGCGGCACCCTGGCCGCGGGCAGCGCCAACGCGCTCAACTGCGTCGCCGACGCCGACATCGACCAGGTCATGCAGCGCACCAGGGCCCGGCCGCTGGTGCGCCACACGGTCTCCAACCGGCACGCGCTGATCTTCGGGATCGTGCTCGGGCTGGGTTCGTTCGGGTTCCTGTGGGCGACGACGAACCTGCTGGCCGCGGTGCTGGCGGTCGCCACGATCCTGTTCTACGTCCTCGTCTACACGCTGGTGCTCAAGCGCCGCACCGCGCAGAACATCGTCTGGGGCGGTGCCGCCGGCTGCATGCCGGTGGTGATCGGCTGGGCCGGGGTGACCGGGCGGGTGGACTGGCCCGCGCTGGTCATGTTCGGGATCATCTTCTTCTGGACGCCGCCGCACACCTGGGCGCTGGCGGTGAAGTACAAGGCGGACTACGAGCGCGCGGGCGTGCCGATGCTGCCCGTCGTCGCCGAACCGGCCTACGTGTCCCGGCAGATCGTCGCCTACAGCTGGCTGATGGTGCTGTGGACGCTGCTGCTCGCTCCGGCCACCGGGTGGTTGTACACCGCGTTCGCGGTGCTGTCCGGCGCCTGGTTCCTGTGGCTGGCGCACCGGCTGCACACCGCGACCAAGCGGGGCGAGCCGACGAAGCCGATGCGGCTGTTCCACATGTCCAACACGTACCTGATGATCGTGTGCGTGGCGCTGGCGGTGGACTCGGCGCTGGGCCTGCCGGTGCTGGGCTGGCCGTTCTGACCCTTCCCGGGCTACTCCCCGCCGGGGCGAGCGAGGCGTTCACCTGGTCCTTCCTGCGGGCCGCCGCGACCGTCCACCACGCGCTCGTGCAGGTGTGCGACCGTGGGCGCCGATCAACGGCGGAGGGAGACCGATGAGCGCGGAACTGCCCCCGCGGCAGCGGCAGGCGCTGGAGCGCCTCGTCGAACGCGGCACGCTGACGTCCGAGCAGGCCGAGGCGGTGCGCACCGAGTTCGCCGCCGAACCGGCACCGCAGCGCGCGGGCGGCATCTGGGAGGTCCTCGGGTACGCGGGCGGTGCCCTGGTGCTCGGCGGCGCGTCGCTGCTGGTCGGCATGTCCTGGGAGACGTTGTCCGTCCCGGCCCGGGTGGGACTGCTGGTCGCCGCCACCGCGGTGCTCGTGCTCGCCGCCGGGTTCATCGCGGGCGGTCCGCGCGGCGCGCGGGAGCTCGCCGCCGACGCGCCCTCGCGGCGCAGCCGCATCGTGTCCGCGCTGCTCGCGTTGGCCTCCGGAGCCGCGGCGATGGCGGTCGTGGCCGGGTTGGACGGCACCGATTCCTCGCTGGCCGCGAGCGCGCTGGGGCTGGTCGCGGCCGCCGCCGGGTACGCGCTGCTGCCCGCGGTGCCGGGTCTGGTCGCGACCGGTGTCTTCGCCTACTGGTCCGGGATCGCGCTGGCCGGTGAGCTGCCGGGCGGCGGGTCGGTCCCGGAGATGCTGGTGCTGATCGTGCTCGGCGGGCTGTGGGCGGTGCTCGCGGTGCGCGGGGTGCTCGACCGTCCGGCCCGCGGTCGCGCGGGACGGGTCCGGCGCGACGTGGGTTTCGGGATCGCGGCGGCGACCGCGCTCACCGGCGCGCAGTGGACCGCCGTGGCGCACCAGTCGTGGAGCTACGCGATCACGTTCGTGCTGGCCGTCGGCTGCTTCGCCGCGTTCGTGGCGCTGCGCTCCGCGGTGCTGCTGGTGTTCGGCGTGCTCGGGGTGACCGTGGCCGTGCCGGAGGCGCTGTACCACTGGACCGGTGGTGCGCTGGGCGGTCCGCTGATCGTGCTGCTGGTGGGCGTGGTGCTGCTGGCCGCGGGCGGTTTCGGGCTGCGGCTGCGCAAACGGGTCGGCTGAGCTCCGGACGGGAGCGACGCGGGTCGGTCGACCTCGGGCGGGAGCCATGCCGCTCGGTTGATCTCCGGTCAGGGGCGCTGCGAGTCGGTCGACCTCGGGCGGGAGCAGTGCCGGCCGGTTGGCCTCCGGACGGGAGCGTGCGGTCGGTCGGTGTCCGGAAGTGAGCGACGCGGGCCGGTTGCTTTCCGGACGGGAGCGACTGCGGTCGGCCGACCTCCGGAGGGCGGCGACGCCGGTCGGCTGAGCTCCGGCCAAGGGCGCCGCCGGTAGGTCGGTCAGCGGGCGCGGAAGGCGCGGAGCCGGTCCAGGCCCGGGGGAGAGCCGATCCCCAGCAGCGGCTCCGCCCGGTCCAGCAGCAGCCCGGCCAGGTCGGCCAGCACCCAGCGGGCGCTGGGCAGCGAGGCCAGCGCGGCCCACTCGAACCGGTCGGCCGCCACGACCCGGCCCGCGCGCACCGCGGGCAGGGTCCGCAGCAGCGGCTGCTCCCGCACCGAACCGGCGCCGCCGCGCAGCAGCACCAGCAGGTCCGCATCGTGCTCGCCGAGCCGCTCACCGGAGATCTCCGGGAACGGCAGTGGACCGTCGGCGACCGCCTCCTGCGCCGGTGGCCGGGCCGCGCCGAGCGCCCGCAGCACCTGCCCGGCGGCGGTCGCGGTGGACACGGTGGTGACGACCCCGTCGCCGCGGCCCGCGCCGAGCACCGAGATCGTCGGCATCCGGCGGTTCGCCAGCCGGGCGGCGAGGTCGGCGCGGTCCCGTTCGAAGTCCTCCCACGCGGCGATGGCTCCGGTCGAGCCCACCGCCGCGCCGAGCGCCAGCGCGTCCGCGCGCACGTCCCCGGTCCGCCGCACCAGCCGCAACCGGGCGAGGCCGCGCAGCAGTTCCGCCGGGACGCCGGGCAGCCGGTGCCCGGCCAGCACCTCCGGGCGCAGCCGTGCCAGCGCCTCCAGGTCGAGCCCGCCCGCGCCGCCGAGGTCGCGCACCGGCGAGCCCTGCGCCGCCTCGATCGCGGGCAGCACCGGATCACCACCGGGCAGCGCCACCGTGCCCACCTGCTCGCGGCCGAGCAGCAGGGCGAGGCGGGCCGTCCCGCCGTCCAAGGTCACCAGTCCGCGCCCGGTCTCGGCCGGAGCCGGGCGGCAGCCGCCGAGCAGCCCGGCCGCGAGCAGGGCCAGCGCGCCGCGCCGCCCGATCACACGATCGATCACGGTCGACCAGTCGGCTGCGGCACCCCGGAAGTTCCAGGTGAGCGGCCGGCCCGACCGCGGGACGGAGCGGCCGCGCGCCCGGTGCGATCAGGGCAGCAGCAGGAGCTTCCCCGTGCTGCGGCGGCCTTCGAGGTCCTCGTGCGCCTGCCGCGCCTGGTCGAGCGGGTAGGTCCCGCCGATGCGCACGTCGAGCTCGCCCGCCCGCACCGCCTGGAAGATCTCCCGGGCCCGCCGGTCCAGTTCTTCCCGGTCCAGGATGTGGTGCGCCAGCGACGGCCGGGTCAGGAACAGCGAGCCGCCCGAGTTCAACCGCTGCGGGTCCACCGGAGGCACCGGCCCGCTGGAGGCGCCGAACAGCGCGAGCGTGCCGCGCGGGCGCAGCGACGCGAGGCTGCCGTCGAAGGTGTCCTTGCCGACCCCGTCGTAGGCCACGTCCACGCCGCGCCCGTCGGTGAGGTCGCGGACCTCCTCGGCCACGTCGGCCTCGGTGTAGCGGATGATCTCGTCGGCACCCGCCGCGCGCGCCAGCCGTTCCTTCTCGTCGGTGGACACGGTCCCGATCACGTTCCCGCCGCGCGCCTTGATCAGCTGGGTGAGCAGCAGCCCCACCCCGCCCGCCGCCGCGTGCACCAGCGCCGTCTCGCCGGGGCGGATCGGGTGCGTGGCGTCGACGAGGAAGTGCGCGGTCATGCCCTGGAGCATCGCGGCGGCCGCCGTCCGGTCCTCGACGCCGTCCGGGACGTGCACCGCGCCGCGGGCGGGCACCACGGCCTGTTCGGCGTAGCCGCCGGGCGACATGGCCCACGCGATCCGGTCGCCGGGGGCGAAGCCGGTGACGTCCGGGCCGACCTCGCGGACGGTGCCCGCGCCCTCGACACCGGGGGTGAACGGCAGCGGCACGCTGTAGAGGCCGCTGCGCTGGTAGGTGTCGATGAAGTTCACCCCGGCCGCGGACACCTCGACCAGCAGCTCCCCGGACTGCGGCGTCGGCCGGTCCGCTTCGGCGGCCTCCAGCACCTCCGGTCCGCCGTGGGCCGGAATCCGAATCGCGCGCATGCGTGCCTCCAAGATCTCGCCTCGTCCGCCCGGCACCGGAACGGCCGCCGGGACGGCCCCCACTCTCGCAGGCGCGGCGGCGGGCGGGCGGTGGCCTGGGTAACTGTTCGGTCCGTGTCGTCGGGGTGGTTGTCTAGGATCACCCGCATGGCAGCCGAGAACGACACCGAGCAGAGCACCGCGCCCGAGCCGAAGGCGATCGCCAGGGTGAAGGCGTTCGCCGCGGGCCACGGCGGTTCCGCGCGAGCCGTGGTGGAGAACCTCGGCCAGGCGGGCGCCCGCATCGTGCTGATCGGCGAGGACGGCGCGCTCGGCGACGTGCTGGTCGCCGACGTCGCGGCGGGGGAGGCCGTGGTCGAGGCCGTCGAGCAGGTCACCGGGGGCGAGTGGGACGGCGACACGACGGCCGCTCTGCAGATCGGGCCGGCGCACCGCCGCAAGATGGCCGGCCCGCGAGCCCGGTGAGACCGGCACCTCGGGTCCTGCTCGCCAGCTGCGCCGAGCTCCCCGGTTCGAACGCGGACGACGCGGACCTGCCGGAGGTGCTGGCCGAGCTGGGAGTGCCCGCGGCCTGGGCGCCGTGGGACGACCCGACGGCACCGTTCGGTTCCGCCGAGCTCGTGGTGCTGCGCAGCACCTGGGACTACCCGTTGCGGCGCAAGGACTTCCTGGCCTGGTGCGAGTCGGTGCCCGCGCTGGTGAACCCGGCGCGGGTGGCGCGCTGGAACACCGACAAGACCTACCTCGTCGACCTGGCCGCGCAGGGCGTTCCGGTGGTGCCGACCGAGCTGGTCGCCCCGGGCGAACCGCTGCGCTGCCCGGACTTCGAGTTCGTGCTGAAGCCCTCGGTGGGGGCGAGCTCGCGGGGTGCGGCGCGGTTCGCGGCGGGGGAGCGGGACGCGGCGGGCGCGCACCTGGCCGCGCTGCACGCCGAGGACCACACCGTGCTGGTGCAGCCCTACCAGCGGGCGGTGGACCGGGAGGGCGAGACGGCCCTGGTGTTCCTCGGCGGGACCTTCTCGCACGCGTTCGGGAAGGGCGCGATGCTGCCGGATCCAGTGGCCGCGGGCCCGGGACCGGGGGAGCGGTTCGGAGTGCGGCCGGATCCGGCGCTGCGCAGGCTCGCCGAGGACGCGCTGGACGCGGCGGCGGCGCTGCACCGGCTGCGCCGGTCGGAGCTGCTGTACGCGCGGGTGGACCTGGTGCGCCGGGACGACGGATCGCCGCTGCTGCTGGAGCTGGAGCTCACCGAACCGTCGCTGGGGTTCCGGCAGGCCGATCCGGAGGCGAAGCCGCGGTTCGCGTCGGCGGTGCGCGCGGCGCTGCGCGGCTGAGCTCCTCGGGGGCGTGTCGGGGTGGCTTCGCCGTTCTTCTCCGCCTATGGTTTCAGCATCGGTTGAAGTCGATCAGTCGGAGGCACCAGAGGTGACCGAGTACGCCCAGCGCACCGACCGTCCCGCCATGCCCGAGTGGATCGAGCAGATGGCGGCGCACTTCGAAGCCACCGAGGGAATGCCGCTCATCGCCGGGCGCATCCTCGCGTTCCTGCTGATCTGCGACCCACCGGAGCGCACCGCCGCCGAGCTCTCGCACGGCCTCAACGCCAGCAGCGGATCCGTCAGCACCAACGTGCGGTTGCTGCTGCGCCTCGGGGTGATCTCCAAGACGACCCGGCAGGGCCGCGAAGCGGCGCTCTACCGCGTCGAGGAGCACCGCTGGCCGGAACTCGTGCGGCACCGGATGGAGCAGGTCACCGGCCTGGAACAGCTCACCGAGGACGGCCTGCGGATGTTCAGCGGCCAAGGCGAGCGGGCCCGGCGGCTGCGCACCGTGCACGAGTTCTACAAGTGGCTCTCGGGCGAGATGCCCCAGCTCTGGCAGCGCTGGGAGCGGGAACGCCGCGGCGCGCTGCGGATGTGAGTCAGGCGGGAACGGGTTCCGCGGACTCGGCGGCGGGGACTTGCGGGACCGGTCCGCGGTAGCGGGATTCGCACCACAGCAGCGCGGTCGCCGTGATCACCAGCGTGGCGCCCAGCACGTGCAGCACCACCAGCACCCCCGGCACCCCGAGCAGGTACTGCGCCGAGCCGAGCGCGCCCTGCGCCAGCACCAGCACGCACGCCGCGCCGTAGGCCTTCAGCAGCGCCTTCGTCGGCCGGGCGGCGCGCAGCCACACCCCGAACACCGCGAGCAGGCACACGTACGCCATCACCAGCAGCCCGTGCACCTCGACCAGCGTCGGCACCGCCACGACGAGCCGCGGCGTGTCGGCGTCCCCGGCGTGCGGCCCGGCGGCGGTCACCAGCGTGCCCGCGACCAGCATCGCCGCGGTCACCGCGGTCAGCGCCACCAGCAGCCACCGCATCCGGTCCGGGAGCACCTGCGTCGCGGGCTCGTCGCCCTCACCGGCGGCCTTGTACAGGTACGCGGCCAGCCAGATCAGCACCGCCGAGGCCATGAAGTGGATGGACACGCTCCACCAGCTCAGGTCCACCAGCACCGTGATGCCGCCGATGACGGCCTGCGCGACCACGCCCAGCGGCATGACCAGCGCCAGCTTCACCAGGCGCGGCCGGCGCGGGCGCACCAGCCACGCGGCGATCAGGCAGGCCAGCGCGACGAACCCGACCAGGCCGGTCAGCGTGCGGTTGCCGAACTCGATCACCTGGTGCAGCGTCGCGACCTCGGGGTGGTCGATCGGGACCATGCTGCCGGGGAAGCACTGCGGCCAGGTGGGGCAGCCGAGCCCGGAACCCGTCACCCGCACCACCGAACCCGTCACCGAGATCAGCGATTGGGTGATGAGGACGGCGAGCGCGAGCCAGCGCACCAGGCGGTGGTCGGCGGCCGGGATCCGGGACAGCATCGACGACGGCACGCATCGATGGTATTCGCCGTCCCGCATCCCCCGGCCGCCAGGTGGTGCGCCGCAGGTCACTCCACGCGCTTCTCGCGGGCGAAGGTGCCCTTCGGGAACGCTCCGGCCTTGAGGACCTGGGTGCTGAGCTTCTTGCCGTACCCGGCGAGGCGCTGCGCGTTCTCGGCACCGAGGTGCGCCCAGGGGGCGGCGGCGAGCGCGTCGGTGCGCTGCTCGACGTCCTCGCGGAACGCGACGCCCTGCTCGGTGAGCTCGCCGTCGGCGTCGAGCAGGCCGCGGTCGGCGAGCTCGCGCTGCGCCTGCGCCCACTCGTCGTCGGACCAGCCGCGGCTGGCCTGCGAGAACTGGCGGGAGAGCCCGTCGCCGGCCGCGGACTGCAGGACCAGCGCCTGGAGCCCGGTGAGGCCCACCGCCTGCAGCACCATCAGGTGACCGTCGCCGCGGTGCTCGCGCAGCAGCGACTGGGCGTGCCAGAGCACCAGGTGCGGTTCTTCCGGCCAGGCGAGGTCGGCGTGCCCGGCGTACAGCGGGCGGGCTTCGGGGCGGCAGGCCTCGGTGGCGCGGCGGGCGAGCGCGGCGGCCTCGGCGAGCTCCTCGGAGGCGATCGTGTCGGGGCCGAGCAGCTTGCGCAGCGCGGCGTCGGCGGCGCGGAACCGGGCGGCCACGACGGCGTCCGGGGTGGTGATCGCCCAGGCCTGCGGGATGACCTCGGCGATCACCCGCGGGTTGAAGTTGTAGAAGGTGGCGGCGACGACCCCGGCGCCGACGGCGCCCATCGGGGCGGCGCGGCCGGCGAAGTAGCGCATCCGGGTGCCGTCGAGGCCGAGTGCGGCGAAGGCCTCGTCGGCTTCGGGGCTGAAGTAGATCAGCGAGTGCAGCGGTTCGAGGCTGCGGTGGCAGGGGCGGGCCAGTTCGGCACCGGGCGTCGCGTCGGCGTGCGGTTGGGTCATGCCCTCACCCTACTTCCGGTAACCCCAGGGCCCGGAAGTCCCGCGAGCACCCCCGCACCCGCGGCAGCGCACTGTCCTGTCAGCGGCGAAGCCGCTGAGCAGCAACGACGCGCGCACCCGGCACCGCAGCGGGTTCTCAGCGGTTTCCTCGCGAGGACAGCGTTTTCGCCTGTGGCGGAGCCACCGGTGAAAACGATCCCGCAGCGAGGAAAGCGCTGAGGTTCCGCCACCCGACCCTCTCGCCGAAGGAGCGGAACATCAAGTCAACCGAGTAGTCCGCACCGCCAGCGCTCCGGCTGCCGCGGCCCAGGCCACCAGGACCAGCACCGGCTGCCAGCCCGGCAGCGCCGCGTGCTCCAGCGCCGCTTCCAGCGAGGTGGCCAGCGCACCCGAGGGCAGCAGTCCCGCGATCGCGCCCACCGGCCCTGGCAGATCGCTCATCGGCAGCGCCAGGCCGCCGGCCAGCAGCAGCACGAACCAGATGGCGTTCGCCACCGCCAGCACGATCTCCGCGCGGAACGCGCCGCCGACCAGCACCCCGGCCGCGCCGAACGCGAGCGTGCCCAGCACCAGCAGCGGCAGCGCCGCCACGATCCCGACCGGGCTCGGCGTCCAGCCCAGCAGCGCGGCCGTGATCCCCAGCAGCACCGCCTGCAGCGCCACCACCAGCAGCGTCGCCAGCACCCGGCCGCTGATCAGCGTCCAGCGCGGCAGCGCCGTCGCGGACAGCCGCTTGAGCACCCCGTAGCGGCGGTCGAAGCCGAGCGCGATGGCCTGCCCGGTGAACGCGGTGGACATCACGGCCAGCGCGAGGATGCGCGGCGCCACCGAGTCGACCCGCGGCTCCGGCACGGTGCCGATGTGCAGCGTGCTCAGCCCGATCAGCAGCGCCAGCGGGATGATCAGCGTGAGCAGCGCCTGCTCGCCGTGCCGGATGATCAGCAGCGCCTCGATGCGGGTGTGCGCGGCGAGCATCCGCAGCGCCCGGCCGCGCCCCGGGGCGGACGCGAAGGTGCCCGCGGGGAACCGCTCGCCGGGGCGCGGGGCGTCCCGGTCGTCGTGCGCGAGTTCGGTCCCGGTGGTGCCGGTCCCGCCTGTCCTGGCGGCGCCGTGGTTCACGAGCGCAACTCCCGTCCGGTGAGGTCGAGGAACACGTCCTCCAGGCTGCGCCTGCTCACCCGCAGCTCGTTGGCGAACACGCCGTGCCGCGCGCACCACGCGGTCACGGTGGAGACGACCTGCGGGTCGATGGTGCCGCGCACCACGTAGCGGCCCGCGCGCTGCTCGACGGCCTCGTAGCCCTCGGGCAGCGCGGCCAGCAGCAGGTCCAGGTCGAGCGCGGGTTCGGAGTGGAACTTCAGCTCCTGCCTGCCCTGCGGGTCGGCGGTGAGCTCGGCGGTGGTGCCGTCGGCGACGGCGCGCCCGTGGTCGACGATGACGACCCGGTCGGCGAGCGCTTCGGCCTCGTCCATCAGGTGCGTGGTGAGCAGCACGCCGACGCCGTCGCGGCGCAGCGCGGCGACCAGGTCCCACACCAGGTGGCGGGCCTGCGGGTCGAGCCCGGCGGTGGGTTCGTCGAGGAACACCAGCTCGGGCCTGCCGACGAGCGCGCAGGCCAGCGACAGCCGCTGCTGCTGGCCGCCGGAGAGCCGCTTGTACGGGGTGCGCCCGGCGGAGGTGAGCCCGAGGACGTCGAGCAGCCAGCGCGGGTCGATCGGGTCCGCGGAGCAGGTGGCGATGAGCTCCAGCATCTCGGCGGCCCGCACGCCCGGGTAGGCCCCGCCGCCCTGCGGCATCACGCCGATCCGGGGCCGCAGCCGTTCGCCCTGGGTGGCGGGGTCGAGCCCGAGCACCCGCACCGTCCCGCCGTCGGGCCGCTGGAAGCCTTCGCAGATCTCGACGGTGGTGGTCTTGCCCGCGCCGTTGGGCCCGAGCAGGGCGAGCACGCTGCCGCGCGGCATCCGCAGGTCCAGGCCGTCGACGGCGGTGGTGCCGCCGAAGCGCTTGGTCAGCCCGCGCACGTCCAGCGCGTCGCCGTCGGCGGCCGGTCCTGCGATCACCGGGCCGGGCGTGGGGGTGCTCGCGGCTTCGTTCACGACGTCCAAGCCTATGACGTGACGGGGCGCTCATCCTTCCGGGTCGGCAGCAGCGGCGGCACCTTGCCCCGCACGAGCCACAGCAGGATCCCGAAGGCGAGCAGCGAGGCGATGACGGCGAACGGGATCTGGTAGGCGCGCAGGATGTAGGCGGCCCCGGTCGGCGGGACCACCAGCGCGACGATGGAGCAGATCGTGGCCGCGCCGATCCGGAACCGGTGGTCGTTGGTGGACAGCGACAGCGGTACGACCATCCACAGCAGGTACCAGGGGTGCAGCACCGGCCCGAACACGGCGAGCGTGCCGAGGGTGATGCCGAGCGCGGCGAGCGGTTCGATCCGCCCCTTGAACGACAGCCACAGCAGCCGCACGCACACCACACCGGTGATGGCGTACCCGAAGATCTTGGTGATGACCAGCATCGAGTTGGTGTGGTTGCCGAGGCCGAGCAGCATGCCGACGCCGCCGCCGGTCATGCCGAACGCGGTCATCGGCGCCAGCCAGGTCTTGATCCGGTTCGGCACGTCGTAGGTCTCGATCCAGCCGAGGCCCCAGCCGCTGGCCACGGTGATGATCGTCATGGTCCCCAGCATGAGTACGCCGAGCACGGCGGCGACCCCGACGAGGTCGCGCATCCGCCCGCCGCGCCTGCGCGCCACGTAGATGCCGAAGAAGCCGAGCGCGACGAAGCCCGGCGGTTTGATGGCGCCGCCGATGCTGAGCAGCACCCCGGCGAGGACCACGCCGATCGGTCCGCGCCAGCGCAGCCCGAGCTCGATCGCGGCGAGCATGATGCCGACCAGCAGCGCCTCGTTGTGCGCGCCGCTGACCACGTGGAACAGCGTGATCGGGTTGGCGGCGGAGAGCCACAGCGCGGCCACCGGGTGCACCCCGCAGCGGGCGGCGAGCCGCGGGATCGCCCAGATCGCCAGCACCAGCCCGATGATCATCACGACTCGCCAGAGCAGCACGCCGAACACGACGTCGTCGCCGATGACGCGGCCGAGGTGCTGGCCGAACAGCAGGAACAGCGGCCCGTACGGGGAGGGCGTGTCCCGCCAGATGTTCGGCACGTTGGCGACCAGCGGGTGGTCCACGCCGAGCGCGGTGGCGGGCCCCAGCGTGTACGGGTTGATGCCGAGCGCGGCCACCGCGTTCTGCGCCAGGTAGGTGTACATGTCGGTGCTGAACAGCGGTGGCGCGACGGCCAGCGGCAGCCCCCACATGACGACGGTGCGGTCCATCTGGGTGCGGCTGACCATCCGGTCCCGGCCGGGCCAGGAGAGCTTGCCGAGCCACAGCCAGGCGGTGACGACCATGAGCATGCCGAGCCAGGCGCAGGCCATGGCGACGGTGGGGATGCGCGCGGGCAGCCCGAGCAGCCGCACCCCGATCAGCGGGTTGTCGACGGGCGCCGCGCCCGCACCGATGGCGCCGAAGGCGAGCACGAGCGAGCCGGTGGTGCCGAAGCGGCGGACCAGGTCGAGCTGGCGGCGTTCGGGGGCGTCCAGCGGGGCGGGCTGGTACTCGGCGGGCGCATCGCCCGCGTAGGCGGTGTCGCTGCTGGGGGGCGCTTCGGCGACCCGGGTGGTGCCGCGTTCGTCCTGCTCAGCGCCGGTCGGCGCGGTGCCGGTGGCGTCCTGCCGTCCGGTCGCGTTCCGGGATCCGGTGCCCGCGTCCGGTGTGCCGGAGGTCGCTGACTCGCCCGGCCCGGCCTCGTCCTGCTGGTTCGTCTCGCCTGCGCCCACGGCACCGAAGCTTAGGGCAGGGGTCGGGCGGGGCGTCCCGCCGTCGCGCAACCGCCGATCGGAGTGATCCGGGTCACGTTGGTGGACCTGCGGTCTGGTGTGCCGGAGCTAAATAGGTAACATCGGTGTTGTGAAAAACGCTGGAACGTCACCTCCGGCCGCGGCCGCCGACTCGGGCGCCGCAGCCCCGGGTGCAGGCGCGCCGTCCGGGGACGGGCGGACCCGGCACTCGGTCGCCCGCCTCCTGCTGGAGCGCGGGCCGATCACCGCCGCGGCGGTGGCCGAGGCCCTCGGGATCAGTTCGGTCGCGGTGCGCAGGCACCTCGACGCGCTGGTCGCCGAAGGCGAGGCCTACACCAGGGAGTCCTCCGCCCGGCAGCGCCGGGGGAGGGGCAGGCCCGCGAAGCTGTTCCTGCTGACCGAGGTCGGCCGGGCCAGGTTCGGGCACGCCTACGACGACCTGGCCGTGGCGGCGCTGCGGTTCATCGCCGACACCGACGGTGAACAGGCGGTGCGGGAGTTCGCGCGCAAGCGGATCGCCGCACTGGTCGCCCACCACCGGGAGGCGCTGGCCGCTGCGCGGACCAGGGCCGAACGGGCCGAGGTCCTCGCCGGTGCGCTGACCCGCGAGGGCTACGCTGCCTCGACGCGCAGCGTGGCCTCCGGCGAGCAGCTCTGCCAGCACCACTGCCCGGTGGCGCACGTCGCTGCGGACTTCCCGCAGCTGTGCGAAGCCGAGACGGAGGCCTTCGCCGAAGTCCTCGGCACCCACGTGCAGCGGTTGGCCACCATCGCCAACGGCGACGCGGCCTGCACGACGCACGTACCGCTCACGCGGTCCGAGCGAACCGCCGATCGCGGCCCGGAGACCCAGGTCATCCCGGAATCCGCGTCGGCCGAAACCGATCCGGCCGCCCACGACCGGTCCCAGACCGACGGGCGGCAGACCGCCCCGATTCCTGACGGAGGGGAGTCCGTATGACTGCCGCTGCCGAGCAGCGCACACCCACCACGGCGTCGAACACCTCTGGCCAGCTCAGCCAAGAGGAGACGCTGGCGACCCTGGGCAACTACGAGTACGGCTGGGCCGACAAGGACGTCGCGGGCGAAGGCGCGCGACGCGGGCTCAACGAGGACGTCGTCCGGGAGATCTCGGCCAAGAAGGACGAGCCGGAGTGGATGCTCGAGGCGCGGCTGAAGGCGCTGCGGCTGTTCGAGCGCAAGCCGATGCCGAACTGGGGCGCCGACCTGTCGGGCATCGACTTCGACAACATCAAGTACTTCGTGCGCTCGACCGAACAGCAGGCCCAGAGCTGGGAGGACCTGCCCGAGGACATCAAGAACACCTACGACCGGCTGGGCATCCCGGAAGCGGAGAAGCAGCGGCTCGTCGCCGGTGTCGCCGCCCAGTACGAGTCCGAGGTGGTCTACCACAAGATCCGCGAGGACCTCGAGGAGAAGGGTGTCCAGTTCCTGGACACCGACACCGCGCTGCGGGAGCACCCGGAGACCTTCAAGGAGTACTTCGCCTCGGTCATCCCGGCCGGGGACAACAAGTTCTCCGCGCTGAACACCGCGGTGTGGTCCGGCGGCTCGTTCATCTACGTGCCGAAGGGCGTGCACGTCGACATCCCGCTGCAGGCCTACTTCCGGATCAACACCGAGAACATGGGCCAGTTCGAGCGGACGCTGATCGTCGTCGACGAGGACGCCTACGTCCACTACGTCGAGGGCTGCACCGCCCCGATCTACTCCAGCGACTCGCTGCACTCGGCGGTCGTGGAGATCGTGGTCAAGAAGGGCGCGCGCTGCCGCTACACGACCATCCAGAACTGGTCGAACAACGTCTACAACCTGGTCACCAAGCGGGCCAAGGCCGAAGAGGGCGCGACCATGGAGTGGGTCGACGGCAACCTCGGCTCCAAGGTCACCATGAAGTACCCGTCGGTGTTCCTGATGGGCGAGCACGCCAAGGGCGAGGTGCTCTCGGTGGCGTTCGCCGGTGAGGGCCAGCACCAGGACGCGGGCGCGAAGATGGAGCACATGGCTCCGCACACCTCCTCGACGATCGTCTCCAAGTCGATCGCCCGCGGTGGTGGCCGCACCTCCTACCGGGGTCTGGTGAAGGTCGCCAAGCGCGCCAACCACTCGGCCTCCACGGTCAAGTGCGACGCGCTGCTGGTCGACACGATCAGCCGCTCGGACACCTACCCGTACGTCGACGTGCGCGTCGACGACGTGTCCATGGGCCACGAGGCCACCGTCTCCAAGGTCAGCGACGACCAGCTGTTCTACCTGATGCAGCGCGGTCTGACCGAGGACGAGGCGATGGCGATGATCGTGCGCGGCTTCGTGGAGCCGATCGCGCGGGAGCTGCCCATGGAGTACGCGCTGGAACTGAACCGCCTGATCGAGCTGCAGATGGAAGGGGCCGTCGGCTGACATGACGAGCACCACTGACACCGCCGACGCCCAGCACGGCCTGACGGAACACTCGCACGGGGGCGCGGTCGTGCCGCAGTCCTCCCGCGGCGAGCGCTTCACCTCCTACGACGTCGAGGCCTTCGAGGTCCCCGGCGGCCGCGAGGAGGACTGGCGGTTCACCCCGATCAAGCGGCTCAAGGGGCTGCACGACGGCACCGCGCAGGCCACCGCTTCGCTGAACGTCGAGGTCGAGGCGAGCGCCGAGGTCACGGTCGAGACCGTCGGCCGCGACGACGAGCGCCTCGGCAAGGGCGGCGTGCCCGCCGACCGGATCGCCGCGCAGGCCTGGAGCTCCTTCGAGCAGGCCACCGTCATCACCATCCCGAAGGACGTGCAGCCGGCCGAGCCGGTCAGCGTCGTCGTGCACGGCCCCGGCGAGGGTGAGACGGCGTTCGGGCACATCCAGATCCGCGCCGAGCGGTTCGCCGAAGCGGTCGTCGTCCTCGACTACCGCGGCTCCGGCGTGCTGGGCGAGAACGTCGAGTTCATCACCGACGACTCCGCCCGGCTCTCGGTCGTGTCCGTGCACGACTGGGCCGACGACGCGACCCAGGTCAGCTCCGAGCACGCCTACCTGGGCCGGGACGCGGTGTTCCGACACCTGGCGGTGACCCTCGGCGGCGACCTGGTCCGGGTCAACACCACGATCACCTACGGGGACAAGGGCGGGGACGCCGAGCTGCTCGGCCTGTACTTCGCCGACGCGGGCCAGCACCTGGAACACCGGATGCTGGTCGACCACGCGCAGCCGAACTGCCGCAGCAACGTGCTCTACAAGGGCGCGCTGCAGGGCGACGCGGCGCACTCGGTGTGGATCGGCGACGTGCTGATCCGGGCCGCGGCCGAAGGCACCGAGACCTTCGAGCTGAACCGGAACCTGGTGCTCACCGAAGGCGCCCGCGCCGACTCGGTGCCGAACCTGGAGATCGAGACCGGTGAGATCGAAGGCGCCGGTCACGCCAGCGCCACCGGCCGGTTCGACGACGAGCAGCTGTTCTACCTGCAGGCACGCGGCATTCCGAAGGAGCAGGCCCGCCGACTGGTGGTCCGCGGCTTCTTCGGCGAGATCCTGCAGAAGATCACGGTGCCCGCGGTCCGGGAGCGGCTGGAGGCCGCGATCGAGGCCGAGCTGGCCGTCGTCGGCGCCTGACGCCGCCCCCACTTCCTTTCCCCACGTACCAGGAGAACACAGCACAATGGCCACCCTGGAGATCAAGGACCTGCACGGTTCCGTCCTCACCGAGGAGGGCGCCAAGCCGATCCTCAACGGCGTGAACCTCACGATCGACTCCGGCCAGATCCACGCGATCATGGGCCCGAACGGTTCCGGCAAGTCCACCCTGGCCTACGCCATCGCCGGGCACCCCAAGTACCAGATCGACTCCGGCTCCGTCCTGCTCGACGGCGAGGACGTGCTGGAGATGAGCGTGGACGAGCGCGCCCGCGCCGGCCTGTTCCTCGCCATGCAGTACCCGGTCGAGGTGCCGGGCGTGTCCATGTCGAACTTCCTGCGCACCGCCGCCGGTGCCGTCCGCGGTGAGGCACCGCAGATCCGGCACTGGGTCAAGGAGGTCAAGCAGGCGATGACCGAGCTCGACATCGACCCGTCGTTCGCCGAGCGCAGCGTCAACGAGGGCTTCTCCGGCGGCGAGAAGAAGCGGCACGAGATCCTGCAGCTGGACCTGCTGGACCCGAAGTTCGCCATCCTCGACGAGACCGACTCCGGCCTCGACGTCGACGCGCTGCGCGTCGTGTCCGAGGGCGTCAACCGGTACACGTCCAAGGGTGACAAGGGCGTGCTGCTGATCACGCACTACACCCGCATCCTGAACCACATCACGCCGGACCACGTGCACGTGTTCGCCGGCGGCAAGGTCGTCGAGTCGGGCGGGCCGGAACTGGCCGACGAGCTCGAGAAGAACGGCTACGTGCGGTTCACCGGCAAGAAGGAGGCCGTCGCGCAGTCATGACCGCTCAGCCCCTCACCACTGCCGGTGCGGCCGCGGGCCCGCTGGACGTCGCGGCGATCCGCTCCGACTTCCCGATCCTGGGCCGCACGATCCGCGACGACCGGCGCCTGGTGTACCTGGACTCGGGGGCGACGTCGCAGCGCCCCCGCCAGGTGCTGGACGCGGAGCGCGCCTTCGTGGAGACCTCCAACGCGGCGGTGCACCGCGGTGCCCACCAGCTCGCGGAAGAGGCCACCGACGCCTACGAGGACGCTCGCGCCAAGATCGCCCGCTTCGTGGGTGCCGGGGTGGACGAGGTCGTGTTCACCAAGAACGCGACCGAGGGCGTCAACCTGGTCGCGTACGCGATGAGCAACGCCGCGACGTCCGGGCCCGAGGCGGAGCGCTTCCGCCTCGGCCCGGGCGACGAGGTCGTGGTCACCGAGATGGAGCACCACGCGAACCTCGTGCCGTGGCAGGAGCTGTGCCGCCGCACGGGGGCGACGCTGCGCTGGTTCGGCGTCACCGAGGACGGCAGGCTCGACCTGTCCGACCTGTCCGGGGTGCTCACCGAGCGGGCCAAGGTCGTCGCCGTCGCGCACCAGTCCAACGTGCTCGGCACGGTGAACCCGCTCGGCGAGATCGTGGCGCGGGCGCACCAGGTCGGCGCGCTGGTCGTGCTCGACGCGTGCCAGTCGGTGCCGCACGCGCCGGTGGACTTCGCCGAGCTCGACGTGGACTTCGCGGTGTTCTCCGGGCACAAGATGCTCGGGCCCTCGGGGGTCGGCGTGCTCTACGGGCGGCACGAGCTGCTGCGCGCGATGCCGCCGTTCCTCACCGGCGGGTCGATGATCGAGATGGTGCACATCGACCGGTCCACGTTCGCCGAACCGCCGCAGCGGTTCGAGGCCGGCGTGCCGATGACCTCCCAGGTCGTCGGGCTCGGCGCGGCCGTGGACTACCTGTCGGTCGTCGGCATGGAACGCATCGCCGCGCACGAGAAGAAGCTGGCCGCGGCGGCGATCGAGGAGCTCTCGGCGATCGACGGGGTGCGCATCATCGGCCCGGGGACCACCGAGTCCCGCGGCGCCACCGTCGCGTTCGTGGTCGACGGCGTGCATCCGCACGACGTCGGGCAGGTCCTCGACAGCCAGGGCGTCGAGGTGCGCGTCGGCCACCACTGCGCGTGGCCGCTGCACCGGGCGTTCGGCGTGCCCGCGACGGTCCGCGCCAGCTTCTACCTGTACAACGATCTGGACGAGGTCCGGGCGCTCGGGGAAGCTGTGCGGGAGGCCCAGCGTTTCTTCGGTGTCGGGTGAACGGCTGAAGGACGTGTGATGCAGCTCGAACAGATGTACCAGGAGATCATCCTGGACCACTACCGCAACCCGCACGGGCACGGCCTGCGGGACCCGTTCGACGCGGAGTCCTCGCAGGTCAACCCGGTGTGCGGGGACGAGGTGACGTTGCGGGTCCGGTTGGCCGGCAACGGCCTCGACGCCACCGTCGAGGACGTCTCCTACGAGGGGCAGGGCTGCTCGATCAGCCAGGCCTCGATCTCCGTGCTCACCGACCTCGTCGTCGGCAAGTCGGTGAAGGAGGCGATGGGGCGGCAGGCCGCGTTCAGCGAACTCATGCAGGGTCGCGGCCAGGTCGAACCCGACGAGGACGTCCTGGAGGACGGCATCGCGTTCGCGGGGGTGGCGAAGTACCCGGCACGCGTGAAGTGCGCGCTGCTGGGCTGGATGGCTTTCAAGGACGCCGTTTCGCGCGTCGTCGACGAAGTGGGAGCGTCATGACAGACCGAACCCAGGTGCAGGACGAGCAAGCAGCCGCGGGCGAGGCCACCGACGTGGCGCGCGGCGCCGAGAACCTGCCGGAGCCCCCGGCGCCGGCCGCGGAGCTCGCCGCGCTCGAAGACGTGGAGGAGGCGCTGCGCGACGTCGTCGACCCCGAGCTGGGGATCAACGTCGTCGACCTCGGCCTCGTCTACGACGTGCGCGTGGAGCAGGACAACAGCGCCACGGTGGACATGACGCTGACCTCGGCGGCCTGCCCGCTGACCGACGTGATCGAGGAGCAGGCCCGCTCCGCGCTCACCGGCGGTCCCGGCGGCGGCCTGGTCAGCGACTTCCGCATCAACTGGGTGTGGATGCCGCCGTGGGGTCCGGAGAAGATCACCGAGGAGGGGCGCGAGCAGCTGCGCGCGCTCGGCTTCACCGTCTGATCCGGTCCGACCCGGTTCGCAGCGGCCCCGGCGGGACTCCGGTCCTGCCGGGGCCGCCGTGCGTCCGGGGCCGTGCGTCCGGGGCCGTGCCGCGCGAGGTGGTGGCGGGAGCGCCGTTCGGGGCCGTGCCGAGGTCATCGCGCCCGGGACTGCGGGCGGTCGCGGTCCGGGTCCTGCGACGGGAACATCCCCTCCGCCGGGCCGATCGGCTCCGGGAACGGCTGCGGCGCCGGTTTCCCGCGCAGCACGTCGACGTGGTCCGAACCGGGCCGCGACATCACCCAGCTGGACCCGGTGAGGTCCTTCGCCCGGTGCTTCAGCGGCGCCAGCAGCCGGGAGGCCTCGTCGTAGCCGGTGACGGTGCTCTGCGTGCACACCAGCGTCGCCAGCGACAGCGTCACCGGGATGCCGCCGGCCTCCCGCGGCGGGTCCAGCAGCAGCTCGGACAGCGGCACCAGGTCGTCCAGGTCGGCCACCAGCAGGAAGTCGTCGCCGCCGACGTGCCCGACGCGCACCGACGGCAGCGAGGCCGCCGCATCCGTCAGCCCCCGGCCGATGGACCTGATCAGGTCGTCCCCGGCGGAGAACCCGGCGCCGTCGTTGATGGCCTTGAACTCGTCGATGTCCAGCCAGCTCACCGCGAACACGTCGCCCGCCGCGATCCGCCTGCCCACGTCCCTGGCGATGGCGTCGCTGCCGGGGAGCCTGGTCAGCGGGTTCAGCGCCGCCGCCTCCTCCACCTTCAGGTCGGCCATGCCGCGGATGAGGTGCCCGGCCCGCACCGCGCCCAGGCAGCGCCCGGACTCGTCCACCACGATCGCGTCGTCGTACATCCGGTACTGGTCGGAGCGGGTCACCAGGCTCAGCGCCTCGATGGCGGTGGTGGCGGTGGTGACCACCCGCGGTTCGTCGGCCAGCCGCGACGCCGGGCGCTTCGCGTGCAGCGCGTGCCCGTAGGGCCCGGTGACGGCGAGCAGGAACCGGTTGCGGTCGATCGTGTACTGCGGCCGGTTGTGCTCGTCGACGAGCACCACGCCGCTGATCTCCGGGTGGTCGGCGAGCACGCCGCGCACCTTGTCGGCCGTCGCGTCCACCGACAGCAGGGTGGCGGGGGAGAGGAATTCGGTGACCCGCGGGCCCGCGGCGAGCGTGTTCACCGGCTGCCCGGCCGGATCGGTGACCTCGGCGGCCACGCCCGGCACGGTGATCGTGGTCGGTGGCCGGCGCGCGGGCGGGGCGAGCAGGTTGCCCTGCACCAGCCGCACCCCGGTGCGGCGCAGCGCCGAGAGCTGCCGGTCGTTCTCCACGCCCTCGGCGACCAGGTCGGCCTCCGCGGCCTCGCACAGGTGCCGCACCGCCTCCAGCACCGCGCGGCGGGGCGCCGAATCCGGCAGGCCCCGAACCACGCCCCGGTCCAGCTTCACCATGCCCGGTTCCATGTCGGCGATCAGCGCCAGCGGCACGTCACCGTCACCGACGCCGTCCACCGCGATCTGGAAACCGTCGGATTTGAGTGCCTGCACGCCCTCCACCAGCTGCGCCGGGTCGAGGCGGGCGAACGGCGGGCCGATCTCCAAGGTCACCTCGTGCTCGCGGCGGCCCACCTCGTGCAGCCGTTCCCGCAGCCGCTCGATCCGGGTCAGGTCGTGCGTGACAGTGCCGCCGAAGAGGTTGAGGTGCAGCGGTAACAGCGTCTCGTGGTCGGCGGCCGCGGTGACGGCGGCGCGCGCCAGTTCGACGTCGAGCTCGGTGAGCCTGCGGTGCCGGGCCGCCTCCCGGAACAGGTCGTGCACGCCCCCACCGGTGGGCCGGGCTAGGGCCTCCACCGCCACGATGGCACCGGTCTTGACGTTGATCAGGGGCTGGAACGCGAAGCGCACTTCGTTGACCAGCGCGAGCACGGGGTCGATGCTGCCTGCACTCATGGCTCTCCATCGAGCGGGTTCACGACCTGTTCACCGACATCTCAGCTGCTCCTCGTCTGCGGACGGGGGGTTGCCGGACGCCAACCTAGCGCGACGAACCGCCCCCGGGCACCCAGCTCGCCCACCCGCTGTGGGAACAGACACAGCGCCCTGACGTGCTGGTCGTGGCGTGCGCGGCCGCTCGGAGACCGCCCAGAGACCGCTCAGAGACCGCCGAAGCCGTGCTGCGCCTCGCCGCCTCCCGGCCCGAATCCGCCGGTCACGAGCCTACGCCGGACGGACCAAGGGGAGCGGCGGAACAGGGCCGTCATCACCGCCGCCGTCCGGGCGGGGTCGTGATCGGCCGCGAGGAACGCGGCCTGGTCGGCGGCGGGCAGCGAGAAGAACACCTCGAAGAACTCGGGCACCAGTTCGGGCGGGAACGACAGCAGCGCGCGCAGCCCCCGCCTGCGCAGGCCGTGCACGGCGACCGCGCGCGGTGGCCAGGAGATCGCCCACGCCGCCTTCGACGCCTTCGCCGGACCCGAGCTCAGGCCGGCGCTGAGCGCCCCCGCCAGCCACGGCGCCTGCCGCAGCGCGGCGGCCACGCTGAACCCGCTGGCCGGGTGCACCAGGCCACCGGAGGCGCCGAACGACACCGCCCGGCCCGGCATCGGCACCGGGTCGTCCACCGGGAACCGCACCCGTTCCTCGACGGCACCGTCGGGCACCTCGATCCCGGCCGCGGCGAGCCGCCCGTGCAGGCGGCGGCGCAGCAGCGCCAGCGGCAGCGACGGCCGCCGCGCCAGCGAGGTCTCCTCCAGCAGCACCGCGTCGCCGCCGAGCGGCACGCAGTACAGGAACGTGGGCCAGCCGCCGCGCGTGTCGGGCGCGGCCCGCCAGTCCATGAACATCCCGGAACCCTCCGGGCACAGCGGTTCCGCCGTGGCGGAGTCGAGCACCACGCCCACCGCCGACTGCTGCGCCGCGGTCCGCGCCGGGCGTCCGCCGGAGAGGACCCGCGCCGCCCCGGAGGCGTCCACGACGAGGGCAGCGGCGAGCCGCCTGCCGTCCTTGAGATGCACCGTCGACCCGGTCGGCCCGTGCTCGGCGCCCACCACGCGGCCGGTCACGTCGTGCACGTCCGGCCGCCACAGGTGCTTCCACAGCGCGGTGTTGTCCAGCACCCCGTACGACCGGTCCAGCTCGTGGCGCGTGGTGCCGAACGCCAGCATCGATCCGGTCACCGCCGCCAGCGCCTCGCGCGGCACCGCGGCGGGCAGCTCGTCGATCCAGGAACCGTAGGTGTTCCCCCAGCCGCGCCGCGGCGCCGGATCCACCACGGTCGTGTCCAACCCGGTGTCGGCGCAGGCCGCGGCCACCGCCCGGCCGGCGGGCCCCGCCCCCACGATGAGCACGTCCACCACGGTGGCATCAGATCACGTCCGGTGCGGGTGCCGCCGTCCGGCCGGTCGCGGTTAACGTCCTCGTATGCGAACCGATCCGCCGGTCGAGCGAACGTCCCGCCGCAGCGATGCGACCCGATCCGGGCCGCCGGCGTCCGACCTGGCGGGGAGCCCGTTCCGCGCCGATCGGGACCGCGTGTCGAGCTCCGCGTTCTTCGCCCGCCTCGGCGGCGTCACGCAGGTCGTGACGCCCAGCGGCTCCGGGATGCTGCTGCACAACCGGCTCACGCACAGCTTGAAGGTGGCGCAGGTGGCGCGGGCCATCGGCGAGCGGCTGCGCGCGGTGCCGGAGTCGCTGGCGGTGCTGGAGGAGCTCGGCGGCTGCGACCTGGACGTGGTCGAGGCCGCCGGGCTGGGCCACGACCTGGGGCATCCGCCGTTCGGGCACCTCGGGGAGACGGTGCTGGACCGGATCGCGCGCCAGGACTTCGGCCTCGTCGACGGGTTCGAGGGCAACGCGCAGTCGTTCCGGATCGTCAGCTCGATCGACGTGCGCGGCGACCCGAACGGCGGCGACGGCCTGGACCTCACGGCCGCGGTGCGCGCCGCGCTCCTCAAGTACCCGTGGACCCGGCGGCACCGCCCGTCCCCGCACCCGCGCGACCTGGATACCCCGCCCCGGGGCGCGTCCGAACCGGACGAGGCACCGGGCACCGGCTCGGCGAAGTTCTCCTGCTACGTCACCGAGCTGGAGGACATGCGGGACTGCCGATCGGTGTTCCGCGGCCGCATCGAGAGCTGGCAGCAGACCGTCGAAGCCTCGGTGATGGACACCGCCGACGACATCGCCTACGCGATCCACGACCTGGAGGACTTCCACCGGGTCGGCATCCTGCAGCACACCACCGTGTCCCACGAGCTCACCGAATGGCTGGGCAACCGGGCGGAACTGGTGGAGCTGGCCGACGCGGAACTCGCCGAGACCGAGCACCGGCCCGGCCGGTCGCTGGAGCGGCTGCGGCGCAGGCTGCACGCGAAGGACTCCTGGATCGCCTCGGACGCGGCGTTCACCGACGCCGTGCAGCGGGTCCTCGACGAACTGGTCACCAAGCTGCTGCGGGTGCCGTTCGACCGGTCCAAGCAGGCCGAGCAGGCGGTCGCGGCGTTCTCCGGCGAGTGGACGCGACGGCTCGTGGCGGGCGTGCGGGTGGAGCGGACGCCGACGGTGCGCTCCGGGCACGTCTCGCTGGTGCCGGAGCAGTGGCACGAGGTGCAGGTGCTCAAGTTCGTGCACCGCCGGTTCGTGCTGCAGCGCCCCGACCTGGCGCTGCACCAGCGCGGCCAGGACCGGTTGCTGACGAAGCTGGTGACCGCGCTCGACTCGTGGCTGATCGACCGCAGCGAGGCGGCGCGGCTGCCGCACCGGCTGCGCGACCTGTTCGACCGGGCGCGCGCCGAATTCGACGGCCTGCGCAAGACCGATCCGGTCGCGCTGTCCGTCGGCGGCCACCAGCTCGGGCCCGCCGACCTGGAGCGGTGGGCCCGCGGCCGCGCGGTGATCGACTTCGTGGCCTCCCTCACCGACGACCAGGCGGCCTCCCTGCTGGAAGCCCTCTCCGGCAGAACCACCCGTCTCTTCTCGGAGATCTCGATCTGAGGATCTCCACTCCTGTGGCGAGGCGGGGCGGGTGGCGGAACCTCAGCTGCTCCCTCGCTGCGGGATCGATTTCACCGGTGGCTCCGCCACAGGAGAAATCGCTGTCCTCGCGAGGAAGCAGCTGAGAACCCCCGGCGGTGCCGGTTGATCGGGTGGTCTCCGCTCAGCGGCTTCGCCGTGACGGGATGAAGCGCGTGGCGGGGTTTCAGCTGGTCGGCGGGGCTTCTTCGAGGGTTCGGCGGTAGGTCTCGGTGAGCAGGTAGCCGGAGCCGAGCGAGATGAGGCAGACCGCGATCACGTACCCGGCGATGGCCATCGACGAGCCGGTCCAGCCGTACAGCGCGGCGCAGATCATCGGTGCCAGCCCGCCGCCGAAGATCGCCGCCAGCTGGTAGGCGAGCGACGCACCGCTGTAGCGGAACCGGGTGCTGAACAGCTCGGCGAAGTAGGCCGACTGCGGCCCGTACACGGCGGTCCGGCACACCTGCACGACCATCCCGCCCAGCAGGAACAGCGCGATCGACCCGCTGTCGACGAGCAGGAAGTACGGCACCGCGAACACCGCCAGCCCCGCCATGCCCGCCATCGACATGCCGCGCCGCCCGATGCGGTCGGACAGCAGCCCGAACGCCAGCATCAGCGGGATGTCGACGAAGCTGAGCAGCGCGTTCGCCCCGAGGATCGTGGTGCGCTCGTAGCCCAGCGCGGTCGTCGCGTACGCCACGATCCAGGTGGTGCCCACGTAGAAGGTGGCGTTGGTGGCGAGGAACGACCCGGCGGCCAGCGCCACGATCCGCGGGTGCTCGCGCAGCACGTCGAGCACCGGTGCCCGGGTCCGCGGCCGTTCGCGCGCGGCGTGCTGGAACACGGGGCTCTCGCTGATCCGCAGCCGGATGAGCAGGCCGACGCCGATCAGCACCCCGCTGCACAGGAACGGCACCCGCCAGCCCCAGGCGAGGAACGCGGCCTCGTCGAGTCCGGCGGACAGCGCGGAGAACGCGAGGTTGCCCAGCAGCAGCCCGGCGGGCACCCCGATCTGCGGCCAGCTGCCGTAGAACCCGCGCCGGTGCGCCGGCGCGTGCTCCACCGCCATCAGCGCGGCCCCGCCCCATTCGCCGCCGACGCCGATGCCCTGCGCGAACCGCAGCACCACCAGCAGCAGCGGGGCGCCGACGCCGATGGTCCCGTAGGTCGGCAGCACCCCGATCAGCACGGTCGCCACGCCCATCAGCAGCAGCGAGGCGACGAGCACCGGTTTCCGCCCGCGCCGGTCGCCGTAGTGCGCGAACAGCACCCCGCCCAGCGGCCGCGCGATGAAGCCGACGGCGAAGGTGGCGAACGCGGCGACGGTGCCGAGCAGCGGTTCGAAGGCGGGGAAGAACAGCCGGTTGAACACGAGCGCGGCCGCGGTGCCGTAGATGAAGAAGTCGAACCATTCGATGGTGGTGCCGATCAGCCCGGCGAACGCGACCCGCCGGGCGCTGGAAGGGGGAGTGGTCATCTCGGCACGCCTTCCGCTCGAGGTGGTCCAGATCATCCGCACCGGGTCGGTGCACGTCAACGGGCCTGCCGATCGCCGCAGCCGGGTGCGGTCGGGCGGAGTGCGGTGCTGCGCCGAACGCCGTCGCGCCGGTGCGCCCGCGCGTGCTGGGATGGGGACATGCGCAGCAGGGAACTCGCCGGGGGCGGCCGGGCCGTGGCGGTGCCGCCGGAGCGGCTGGCGGGCTGGTTCGAACGCTTCGCGGTCCGGCACGGCGGGGCGGAACGCACCGAGCTCACCGCGCGCGAGGTGCTGGTCACCGCCGCCGACGGCGCCACCGCCCAGGTCGAGGTGGCGTTCGCCGACCTCCCCGAACCGCTCGGCGAACGAGCCGGTCTGGCGGTGGAACCGCTGGTGGAGCACGCGCGCACGCCCCGGCGGATCGGGCTGGTGCTGGTGCGCCTCGGCGCGCACAGCGTCGGCATCGCCCGCGCGGGCGCCGTCGAGGTCTCGCACACGGACCGGCACCTGGTGCACGGCCGGAACAAGGCGGGCGGCCAGTCCCAGCAGCGCTTCGCCCGCCGCCGCGAAGGCCAGGCCCGGCGTTCGCTGGAGTCGGCCGCCGCCGACGTCGCCCGGGTGCTGCTGCCGGAGCGGAACCGGCTGGACGCGCTGGTGCTCGGCGGTGATCGCCGGGCGCTGGACGCGCTGCGCGCCGAACCCCGGCTGCGGGAGTTCCTGGCCACCGCCGAACCACGGGTGCTCGACGTCCCGGAGCCGCGGCGTTCGATCCTCGACGACGCGGCCGAGCGCGCCACCGCCGTCGAGGTCCACGTCCGCGAGCCGTGACCGCCCGGTCGCGTCCCGTCGCCGCTGCGCGGAGTGCGCGCCGAGGCCGCGGGACCGGCCGCTACACTGGGCACGTGGTGAGCAAGCGCGCGACGAACAGGTGCGCGGCGGAGCTCCGCCTGCGGGGGCCGCGCACGACGGTCTCCGCCGATTAGCCGCGGTGCCCTCGGCCCGTCGAACCCGGTGACCGGACCGGCCTGCGGCGGGCGTCCCCGTGATCTCGCTCGACCACTACGTCTTCGGAGTTTTCCTTGATCTCTGCCTCGGGCCTAGAACTGCGCGCGGGTTCGCGCATCCTGCTCTCCGGCGCCACGTTGCGCGTCCAGCCGGGTGACCGCATCGGCCTGGTCGGCCGCAACGGCGCGGGCAAGACGACGACGCTGCGGGTGCTCGCCGGCGAGGGCGAGCCCTACGCCGGGGATCTCACCCGGCGCGGCGAACTCGGCTACCTGCCGCAGGACCCCCGCGAAGGCGACCTGTCGGTCACCGCGAAGGACCGGGTGCTCTCCGCCCGCGGCCTCGACCAGCTGCTGCGCGACATGGAGAAGGCGCAGACCGCGATGGCCGAGCTCGCCGACGACCGGCAGCGGGACAAGGCGATCAACCGCTACGGCAAGCTGGAGGAGCGCTTCGGCGCGCGCGGCGGCTACGCGGCCGAGAGCGAGGCCGGGCGGATCTGCTCGAACCTCGGGCTGGCGGACCGCATCCTGTCCCAGCCGCTGCGCACCCTCTCCGGTGGTCAGCGCAGGCGCGTCGAGCTGGCCCGCATCCTGTTCGCCGCCTCCGAGTCGGGGCCCGGTGGCCGCTCGGCGACGACGCTGCTGCTGGACGAGCCGACGAACCACCTCGACGCGGACTCGATCAACTGGCTGCGCGAGTTCCTCCGCGCCCACGACGGCGGGCTCGTGGTCATCAGCCACGATGTGGACCTGCTGGCCGACGTGGTGAACAAGGTCTGGTTCCTCGACGCGGTCCGCGGCGAGGCCGACGTCTACAACATGGACTGGAAGCGCTACCAGGAGGCGCGCGCCGCCGACGAGAAGCGCCGCCGCCGCGAGCGCGCCAACGCCGAGAAGAAGGCCTCCGCGCTGATGGCGCAGGCCGACAAGATGCGCGCCAAGGCCACCAAGGCCGTCGCCGCGCAGAACATGGCCCGCCGCGCGGAGAAGCTCGTCAACGACCTGGAAGACGAGAAGGTCGACGACAAGGTCGCCAAGATCCGCTTCCCGGACCCGGCGCCGTGCGGGCGGACCCCGCTCACCGCGAGCGGGCTGTCGAAGTCCTACGGCTCGCTGGAGATCTTCAGCGGCGTCGACCTGGCGGTGGACCGCGGCGCGAAGGTCGTCGTCCTCGGCCTCAACGGTGCGGGCAAGACCACGCTGCTGCGGCTGCTCGGTGGCATGGAAGAGCCCGACGCGGGCGGTATGGAACCCGGCCACGGCCTGCGCGTCGGTTACTACGCGCAGGAGCACGAGACCCTCGACCACGACGCGAGCGTGTGGGCGAACATCCGCAGCGCCGCCCCGGACACCCCGGAGCAGCAGCTGCGCACCCTGCTCGGCGCGTTCCTGTTCCGCGGCGAACAGCTGGAGCAGCCCGCGGGCACCCTCTCCGGTGGCGAGAAGACGCGACTGGCGCTGGCGGGCCTCGTTTCCAGCGCGGCGAACGTGCTCCTGCTCGACGAACCGACGAACAACCTGGACCCCGCGAGTCGCGAACAGGTCCTCGACGCACTGCGCAGTTTCACCGGAGCGGTGGTCCTGGTCACGCACGATCCAGGAGCGGTGGAAGCACTCGAGCCGGAACGGGTGATCCTGTTGCCCGACGGGACCGAGGACCACTGGTCGGCTGATTACTTGGAGCTAGTGCAACTCGCCTGACGAGTGGTTTTTCCCACCACGATCTTTCCGTAACGCGTCACGGTCCGCTGCGACGACCGGTCGCCGCTCGCGACGAGCGGCGACCGACCCCGGACAGTGATCACGCTCTGAACAGCGAAAACGTCGTGGGATGGCGATCCTCACCGCCGGATGTCGCGAGTTGGCTAGACCGAACGGTCGAGCGCATTCCGGTGATCGCAGCCTATCGATCTCAACCGTTGGGCGATCTTTTTGCATGATCGCCTGGCGTTTACGGCCGTCCTGTTCGATCATTGCGACGACAGGGGTCGCGAGCGGCCCGACCTGTTCGGAGGGAAGGCGGGGACACTGTGGCTGACCTGAAGAAGGGTGCGCGAATTACAGGGAGCGCCCGGGACAAGCTTGCCAGTGACCTGAAGAAGAAATACGAGAAGGGTGCGAGCATTCGCGCTCTCGCCGAGGCGACCGGCCGTTCCTACGGGTTCGTGCACCGAGTCCTCAGCGAGTCCGGGGTGCAGCTGCGCGGACGTGGGGGTGCGACGCGGACCAAGAAGAAGTGACCCTGCGGGCATGATCGGTTCGATGCGGTCCGTTTTCGACAGGCGGGTAACGTCTTGCGCGGTTCCTGTCCGGTCAACGCAGAACTGATGGAGGCCCGCTTGGAGCAGTCGAGGATGGACGCCGACCTTCTGGACCGTGGCGGTGTGGGGCTCACGGTCCAGGGGCGGCGCGCCACCATCACACTTGATCGCCCGGACAAGTTGAACGCGCAGACGCCCGCCACCTGGGCGGCATTGCGCGAGATCGGCCAGTCGCTCGACCCGGAGGTCCGGGTCGTCGTGGTGCGCGGGCGGGGGCGCGCGTTCTCCGCAGGGCTGGACCGGCGGTTGTTCGGGGCCGACGAGGTGGACGGCGAGCCCGGCCTGGTCTCGCTGGGGCAGCGCCCCACCGAAGAGGCCGACGCGGCGATCGCCACGTTCCAACAGGGATTCAGCTGGCTGCGGGAGCCCGACCGGGTGACCATCGCGGCCGTGCACGGGCACGCCATCGGCGCGGGCTTCCAGCTCGCCCTGGCCTGCGACCTGCGAGTGCTGACCGAAGACGCTTCGCTGCGGATGGCCGAGACCGGACTGGGGCTGGTCCCGGACCTCGGCGGGACCTTGCCACTGGTGCGCGCGGTGGGTTATGCGCGCGCCGTGGAGATCTGCGTGAGCGGCCGGGACGTTCCGGCCGCGGAAGCGCTGCGGATCGGACTGGCCAATTCGGTCGTCGCCGCCGAGGAACTCGATTCGGAGCTGGACCGGCTGGTGGAGGCGCTGAGCACGCCGCCGGAAGGCGCGGTCCGCGAAACGCTGGCGCTGCTGGCCCAGGCCGACGAGGCCGTGGACCCGGAGCAGCAGCTGGCGGCGGAGCGGGCGGCGCAGATCCGCCGCATCTCCGGCATGCTCGGCTCCGGCTGAGCGTTCTCGAACCCGGCGTTCGCCCGAATCCCGGCGCTTTCCGCGCGGGGATTGTTCTCGTGGGGACTTCCGAACCGGGGCCGGTTCCGCATCGTGCGGGACCGGCCCCGGTTCGCTTTCCGGGATCAGACCAGTCCGGGGACCCGGGCGCCGTAGTGCTGCAGGTTCGCCTTGTTCGCCTCGTCGCCGCCGACGGTGTTGGCGCTGCGCCACACCGGCAGCGGCACCTCCGCCCGCTGCGCGGCGTCGTGCAGCTCCACCAGCAGCATGTTCCACAGGTAGGCGTTGGACAGCGAGGAGAGCGGCGCGGTCACCGGCTCCGCCACCGGGTAGCTGGCGTCGCCGCCCGGCACCAGCGTGTCCAGCACGATCCCGGCCTGGGCCGCGAGGGTCGTGCCCGCGCGCAGCGGGGCGTCGGCGGAGGCCAGCGGCGAGGTGATCGCGATGACCACCGACCCCGCTTCCGCCGCGGCGGTCGCCAGCTCCACCGGGTACGGGTTCACCCCGGAGTTGGAGAACACGACGAGCGCGTCCAGCCCGCCGCGGAACCCGGCCTCGGTGAGGACCTCGCGGGCGAGACCGCTGGTGCGCTCGGTGTTGGTGGAGGCCACCGCGCCGTGCAGCGGCAGCAGGTCGGGGTGGTACAGCGGGCGCACCGCGGCGAGACCGCCCGCGCGGTAGAACGACTCCATCACTCCGGCGAGGGAGTGACCGGCGCCCGCGGTGAACACGAGGCCGTCCGCGCGCACGCAGTCGAGCAGTGCCTCGGCCGCCCCGCGCAGCGCCGCCGCGTTGTGCTCGCCGATGGCGCGCAGGTGCGCGAGGGTCGGTTCCGCGTGGTGCGGTCCGGTCACGGCCGGTGTCGGTGCCGGTGCTGGCTCGGCGGTCGAGGTGGCCTCGGGGTGGCCGGTGCCGGGATTGTCGGGCATGCGCGGACTCCTGGGTGTGAACTGCGGAACTCTGCCGGTCTATACCAATGGTGCGGGTGCTGGCAACCGAGGTGCGGCCCGCGGGCGGCGCCGTGTTGATCGCGGTGCGATGATCACTCTCGCGCTACACTGGTTACTCTGCGGTGTCGGTCGTGGACGGGCGCCGCGCACGACCGAGTCGACGCAAGATCAACAGGGGTTGCATGCCGCAGCGTAGGAATCGTCGGGTCCAGCTCGCCGACGCCGCGATCGAGGTGCTGGCGCGGGACGGGGGCCGCGGCCTGACCCATCGGGCCGTGGACCGCGAAGCGGGCTTCCCCGAGGGCACCACCAAGAACTACCACCCGAACCGGGACGCCCTGTACGTGGCGATCGCGCGGCGGATGGCGGACCAGCAGACCGCGGCGATGCGGGTGCTGCGGGAGACCATGCCGGACGGCGTGTCCGCCGACGACGTGCGGGCGCTGTACCTGGCGATGCTGCGCCGGATGGCGGGTTCGGCCCGCTCGCAGTTCCTGGCGCTGTTCGAGCTCCAGCTGGAAGGCGTGCGGAATCCGCAGGTGCGCTCGGCGCTCGGCGAGATGACCTTGGCCGGCGTCGACTCGGCCGTCACCCTGCACGCCGCCGTGGGCGAGCCGATCTCCGCGCGCGGCGGCGGGCTGCTGGAGGCCGGGATGATGGGCGTGGCGATGTCGATGCTGAGCCTGCCGGACGACGTGGTCGGCCGGATCGGGTTCGGCGACCCCGACGAGCTGGGGCGCTCGCTGCTGGGGATGGCGGTGGACGCGGAGCCCGCGGACGGGCTCCTCCGCGGCCGGGCGAGCTGACCGCCGGGCAAGTTCCGAGACCGTGCGCGGGCCGCCCGCCCCCTCGTGGGGCAGGCGGCCCGCTGCGTTCGCGCAGGGCGCCGAACTGGGGTTTCACCGCGGGCGTACGCGCTGCGGAGTGACAAGATCACGACAGGTAGTCTTCGTTCTCCCGGTACCGCTGTCCGCGGGCGCCGAGCGGGTTGGCATCATGGCTCGCGGCGTGTCCGTGCGAGACCAGCAGAATCGACTCCCGTGGGGTGCAACGAAGGCATGTCGAATCCGCCTCTGCAAGACGGCCCGGTCGAACCCTTGGCGGTGGTGTTCGCCCGCCTCTCCGACGTTCCGCTGGACCAGGTGGACAAGCTGATCGAGGCCACCAACGCCGTCTACGGCGAGCTCAACAAGATCCACGGCCACCCGTACTGGGGCGAGCTGGTGCTGCACCAGGGCTCCGCGATCAAGGCCCTCCGGGAGGCGCGGGAGTGCCTGGACGCGCTGCGCTCCGAAGCGGTGGGCGCGCGCAACAGCGAACTCGGCGTCACCGTCGCCACCGCCGTCGTCGACGGCGAGCGCCACTACGCCACGTCCGGCGACGACAAGGCCGCCCTGGTGGAGAAGGTGCTGCGGCCGCCGACAGCGGGCCGGGCCGCGCACCTGTACGTGTGGGACCGGCCGTACGAGAGCGACGAGATCGCCGGGCCGTACCAGCAGCTGCGGATCGTCACCGACGTGGACGCCGAGGTCGGGGTGCTCAACTACACCGAGGAGTCCGAGGATGGCGACCTCACCTCGTGGCACACCTGCAACCCGGTGCCGCTGCCCGACGCGCCGAAGCTGCGGTTCGACGCGGGCAGCGCGCTGCTGTTCCCGAAGGACTCGGTGCTGCCGTTCCGCGACCTGCGCGCCGGGCTGCTCGGCTACGTCGTCGACGGCGCCCGGCCGGACGCGGTGCAATGGCAGCAGGCCCGCTGGGGCGACAGCTGATCGTGCAGCTGGGCGCGGGCCGATCCGGTGGCGCGTAACGGTTGAGTACACACTCCGTGACCTGGGGCGCGGCACGGCTCGTGAAGCATTGACTAACCGCACCCGGGGATGGTTCTTTCTCCTCACTTCTGGAGAAGGGTGGGGTGCATCGTGGGGCGGAGACTGCTCGTCGCGCTGCTCGTCCTGGGCGGGCTGCTGGTGCCGAACGCGGCCATCGCGGCGCCCGCGGGACAGGGAGAGGCGCGGCTGCGGGTCGCCGTGCCGCAGCAGATCGACTCGCTCAACCCGTTCCTCGGGTACTCGCTGGCCGCCACCGAGCTGTTCCGGCTGATCTACCCGACGCTGACGACCTACAGCCCCGAGGACTTCTCGGTCACCCCGGAGCTCGCGGAGAGCTGGGAGACCTCCCCGGACCGGTTGACCTGGACCTTCCGCATCCGGGACGGCGTGCGGTGGACCGACGGGCAGCCGGTCACCGCCCGCGACGCCGCCTACACCTACGACCGGATGATGCGGGACCCGGCGGCGGCCACCGCGAACGGCAACTTCGTGGAGAACTTCGCCTCGGTCGCCGCGCCCGACGAACGCACCCTGGTGATCCGCACCAAGACCCCGCAGGCCACGATGCTCGCCATCGACGCGCCGATCGTGCCCGAGCACGTGTGGTCCGGGATCCGGGACGTCGCCGGGTTCGCCAACGATCGGATGCCGCTGGTCGGGTCCGGCCCGTTCGTGCTCACCGAGTACGAACCGGAGCAGTACGCGACGCTGCGCGCGAACCGGGAGTTCTGGCGCGGGCCGCCGAAGGTCTCCGAGCTGCAGTTCGTGCAGTTCAAGAACACCGACGCCTCGGTGCAGGCCCTGCGCAAGGGCGATGTGGACGTCGCGCCGAAGCTGACCCCCGCCCAGTTCGACGCGCTCGCGGACGAACCGGGCATCACCCAGGTCAAGGGCCAGGGCAGGCGCTTCTTCGAGATGCTGATCAACCCGGGAGCGGCCGACAGCACGGGCACCCCCATCGGTAGCGGCGACCCGGCGCTGCGCGACGTGCGGGTGCGCCGGGCCATCGACCACGCCGTCGACAAGGAGGCGCTGGTCGAGCGGGTGCTCAACGGGTACGGGCAGGTCGGCGGCGGCTACCTCCCGCCGATCTTCGAGGACTACCACTGGAACCCGCCGCGCCCGCGCGAGTTCGACCTGGCCGAGGCGAACCGGCTGCTCGACGAGGCCGGCTACCGGCGCGGACCCGACGGCACCCGCCGCAGCCCGCAGGGGAAGCCGCTGGACCTGCGGTTCATGCTGCACGCCAGCGCCTCCGCCGACGCGCAGGTCGGGGAGTTCGTGAAGCGGTGGCTCGCCGACGTCGGCATCCCCGTGCAGCTGGAACCGGTCTCGGACAACCAGGTCAACGACCGCACCACGGCCGGGGACTTCGACCTGGCGATCTCCGGCTGGTCGGCGAACCCGGACCCGGACTACGTGCTGCGGCTGCAGACCTGCGCCTCCCGGCCCACCCCGGAGGGCGGCGGCACGCCCGACTCGTTCCTGTGCGACCCGGTCTACGACGACCTCTACGCGGAGCAGCTCGGCGAGTTCGACCCGGCGAAGCGGATCGAGCTGGTCAAGCAGGCTCAGGAGCGGTTCTACGGGCAGGCGGCCTCCTCGGTGCTGTACTACCAGAACTCGCTGGAGGCCTACCGCTCCGACCGGTTCAGCGGGTTCGCCCTGCAGCCCGCTGACGGCGGCGTGATCACCGGGCAGCAGGGCTACTGGGGCTACTACGGGGCGCAGCCCACCGCGGCCGCCATGACCTCGCGGGCCGCCGACGACCGCACCACCCTGCTGGTGCTGGCCGGCGTGGTGGTCGTCGCGGGCGCGGTGATCCTGCTGGTGGCGCGGCACCGGCGGGCCACCGTCGACGAACGGGAGTGAGGCATGGCCGACTTGACGGTCGAAGCCGGCGACCAGGCGGCCCGGGGCCGCACCGGCGGTGGCTGGCCGGGATACCTGGCGCGCAAGCTCGGGGGCGGGCTGGTGAGCGTGTTCCTGGTGGCGGTGCTCGGGTTCTTCCTGTTCCGGGTGTTGCCCGGCGACCCGGTGCGCACCATGACGCGCGGCGCGCCCGTCTCCGCCGAGCAGCTCGAACAGCTGCGGCAGCGGCTCGGGCTCGACCAGCCGCTGTGGAAGCAGTTCGTCGACTTCCTCGGTGCGCTGGTGCGCGGTGACCTCGGCACCTCCTACACCTACAGCAGGCCGGTGGCGGAGCTGATCGCCGAGCGGTTCTGGCCGACGGTGCTGCTGGTGGGCACCGCGACCGTGCTGGCCGTCGCGCTCGGGCTGTGGATGGGCACCCGGGCGGCGTGGCGGCACGGCAGCGCGTTCGACAAGGCCTCCACCTCCATCGCGCTGACCCTGTGGTCGGTGCCGACGTTCTGGCTCGGGCTGATCCTGCTCATGGTGTTCGGCGTCGGGGTGGGGCCCATCCCGGGGCTGTTCCCCGTCGGCGGCATGGTCTCGCCGGACACGCCGCCGGTGCTGATCTCGCAGGTGCTGGACGTGGCGCGGCACCTGGTGCTGCCCGCGCTGACCATGGTCGCGGTGATCTACGCGCAGTACCTGATGGTGATGCGCTCCTCGCTGCTGGAGGAGATGGGCGCCGACTACCTCACCACCGCGCGCGCGAAGGGCCTGCGCGAAGACCTGGTGCGGCGCAGGCACGCGGTCCCGAACGCGCTGCTGCCCACCGTGACGTTGATCTTCCTGCACCTCGGGCTGGTCGTCGGCGGCGCGATCACGGTGGAGACGGTGTACTCGTGGCCCGGGCTGGGCCTGCTGACCTTCGAAGCGCTGCGCGTGCCCGACCTGCCGCTGCTGCAGGGCACTTTCATCGTGCTGGCCGGGAGCGTGATCGTGATGAACGTGGTGGCGGACCTGCTCTACCGGGTCCTGGACCCGCGGGTGCGTGCGGCATGACGGCCGCCGAACCGGTCATCCCGCCGGAACGGGACGCGGCCCGGCTGGTGCGCGCGCGCAGGCGGGCGGCCGCGGGCGAGTCGTGGCGGGTGTTCCGCGCCGACCGCGGCGGGCTCGTCGGGCTGGTGCTGCTGGTGCTCATCGCGGCGCTGGCGCTGCTGGCACCGCTGCTCACCGACCAGACCGGGCTGGACGTCACGAAGGTGACCGAGGAGGCGCTGCAGCCGCCGAGCGGGTCGGCCTGGCTGGGCACCGACGAGTCCGGGCGCTCGGTGCTGCTGCTGACCTGGTGGGGCGCTCGGGTGTCGCTGCTGGTGGGGCTGGCCGCCGCCGTGCTGTCGGTGGTGATCGGGACCGTGGTGGGCGTGCTCGCCGCGCACTTCGGCGGCTGGACCGACGCGCTGCTGATGCGGTTCACCGACTTCTTCCTGGTGCTGCCTGCGCTGGTGCTGGCGATCGCGTTGTCCACGGTGCTCTCCCGGGGGCTCGGCACGATCGTGCTGGCGATCGGGGTGACCTCCTGGCCCACCACCGCGCGGCTGGTGCGGGCGCAGACCCTCACCGTGGAGGCCCGGCCCTACATCGAGCGCGCCCAGGTGCTCGGCGGCGGGAACCGGCACGTCATCGGCAGGCACGTGCTGCCCGCGGTGCTGCCGCTGGTGTTCGCGAACACCACGCTGTCGGTGGCCAGCGCGATCATCATGGAGTCCACCCTGTCGTTCCTCGGCCTCGGCGACCCGAGCCGGGTCTCCTGGGGCTCGATGCTCAAGTCCGCGATGGACACCGGGGCCGTCACCGGCGGGGCCTGGTGGTACCTGCTGCCGCCCGGTGTGGGGATCGTGCTGGTGGTGCTGAGCTTCACGCTGTGCGGCCGGGCGATGGAAGCGGTGTTCAACCCGAGGTTGCGGGGGAATCGATGAGCCCGATCCTGACGCTGCGCGGCACGTCGATCTCCTACCGGGGCGCCGACGGCCTGGTGCCCGCGGTGCACGACGTGGACCTGAGCCTGGAACCCGGCGACACCCTCGGCCTCGCCGGGGAATCCGGGTGCGGCAAGACGACGCTGGCGATGTCGGTGCTGCGGTTGCTGCCGCGCTCGGCGGTGCTCGACGGGGAAGTGCTGCTGGACGGGGAGGACGTGCGCGGCCTGTCCTTCGGCCGGATGCGCGCGGCCCGCTGGTCCACCGCCTCCGTGGTGTTCCAGGGCGCGATGCACGCGTTGAACCCGGTGCGCACCGTCGGCGCGCAGATCGCCGAACCGATGCGACTGCACGGCACCGCCACCGGTGATCTGCGCGGGCGGGTGGCGGAACTGCTGGAATCGGTGGAGCTGCCCGCCGACCGCGCCGACGCCTACCCGCACGAGCTCTCCGGCGGGCAGAAGCAGCGCGTGATGATCGCGATGGCGCTCGCCTGCGACCCACGCTTGATCATCGCCGACGAGCCGACGACCGCGCTGGACGTGGTGGTGCAGGCCCAGGTGCTGGCCTTGCTGGGCAGGCTCGTCGCCGAGCGCGGCATCGCGCTGCTCATGATCAGCCACGACCTGTCGGTGCTGGCGGCGAGCTGCGCGCGGATCGCGGTGATGCACGAGGGCCGCATCGTCGAGCACGGGCCGTCGAAGCAGGTGATGGGCGCGCCGCAGCACGAGCACAGCCGGGCGCTGGCCGACGCGTTCCCGACCGTCGGCGACCCGCGGTTCCGGCTCGTCGAACCGGCCCGGCCCGCCGGGCGGCCGCTGCTGGCCGCCGAAGGCGTGGTGGTGGAGTTCCCGGCGCGCTCGGGGGCGGCGGTGCGCGCGGTGCGCGGCGTCGACCTGGAGGTCGGCGAGGACGAGGTCGTCGCGCTCGTCGGGCAGTCCGGCTCGGGCAAGACGACGCTGGCCCGCACCCTGCTCGGCCTGCAACGGCCCACCGCGGGCCGGGCGCTGTTCGACGGGAGTCCGCTGCCCACCGACAGCACCGGTCTGCGCGACTACCGGCGGCGGGTGCAGCTGGTGCTGCAGGACCCGACCGGGGCGTTGAACCCGCGGCACACCGTCTACGAGGCCGTGGCCGAGGGACTGCGCATCCACGGCGACGTCGTCGACGAGGCCGCGAAGGTCACCGCGGCGCTGGAGGCTGCCGAACTCCGGCCCGCGTCGACGTTCCTGTCCCGCTTCCCGCACGAGCTCTCCGGCGGGCAGCGGCAGCGCGTGGTGATCGCCGGGGCGCTGGTGCTGGCACCGCAGGTGCTGGTCGCGGACGAGCCGGTGGCCTCGCTGGACGCGACGGTGCGCGGGGAGATCTTGGCGCTGCTGCTGCGGTTGCGCGTCGAACGCGGACTGTCCACATTGGTCATCACGCACGATCTGGGGCTGGCGTGGAACATCGCGGACCGGGTCGCGGTGATGTACCGGGGCGAGATCGTGGAGGTCGGCACCGTGGAACAGGTCCTGCTCGACCCGCGGCACGACTACACGAAGACCCTGCTGGCGGCGGTCCCCGCCCTGGACCGCCGTCCCGGGTGATCGGCTACCGGCGGACTCCGGGTCAGGTCCAGGCGTCGACGACGGCCGGGTGGCCGGGGCGGTCGACGCGGATCACGTGGTCGGCGAGGCGTTCCGGGGCGACCTCGGCGTGGTAGCGGTCGAAGGCGGGCAGCGTCCAGCGCTCGGATTCGGGCGTGTGGCGCGCCAGCGAGGCACCCGGCAGCCACAGGTGCACCGCGCGGTCGAACGGCAGGCCCGCGCCCAGCAGCAGCGGGCCGTCCACCAGGGCCACGCCGCGTTCCGGCAGCCGCACCCGGTCGAGCCTGGGGGACCGGTCGGTCGCGGCGTCCCACAGCGCGGGCAGCACCTCCCCGGTCCCGTCCTCGGCGAGCGGGTCGAGCACTTCGCGGCGGAGTCCGGCGAGGTCGAACCAGCTCTCGTAGAACGAGTCCGGATCGTCCCGGCCGTGCTCGAACCGCAGCGAAGCCGGCCGCACGTACCCGGCCATCCGCACCCGCACCACCTCGCGGCCGCGCACCCGCAGCGGTTCCACCAGCCCGTCGGCGAAGTCCGCGGTGCCCGCCGCGGCGGCCCCGTCGACCGCGATCCGCGGCCACCGGCAGCGCATGGCGTCGACGGCGTCGGCGAGTTCGCCCGCCAGCTTCTCCGGAGTGATCGCCCGAACCCGCATCCCGCCGTTCTACCCGACGGTCACCGCAGCGCGGGTTGCAGGACGCTCAGCCGCTGCGCCGCGGTGTCGAGTTCGGCGGCCACCCCCAGCGGAACGGTGCGCTGCGCCGCGCAGTGCCCGAAGCCGAGCTCCCACAGCACCGGGACACCGAGATCGCCGAGCAGGTCGCGCAGCACCGCCCGCACCTCGTCCACCGGCCCGCACCCGGTCCACGAGCCCAGCGCGATGCCGCTGGCCCGGTCGAACCACCCGGCGCGCAGCAGCTGGGTCAGCGCCCGGTCCAGCCGGTACGGGTCCTCGTCGACGTCCTCCAGCAGCGCGATGCCGCGCACCGGGGGCGGCGCGGCGTCCGGGGCGCCGAGCCCGGCGGCGAGCAGCGACAGGTTGCCGCCGTAGGTGATGCCGCGCGCCCGCCCCGGCACCAGCGCCTCCGCGCCGCCGCGGGTCAGGATCGTCACCGATTCCGGGGTGAACAGGGTGCGCCGCAGGTGTTCGCGGGCCGGGGCGTCGTCGACGAACGCGCCGGTGCCGATCATCGGCCCGAACACGGTGGCGACGCCGAGCCGCGCGCCGAACGCGTCGTGCAGCGCGGTCACGTCGCTGGACCCGGCGAAGACCTTGTGCCCGGCCGCGGCCATCGCCGTCCAGTCCAGGTGGTCGAGGACCCGCATGCAGCCGTAACCGCCGCGGGCGCACAGCACGCCGTCGATCTCCGGATCGCACCAGGCCCGCTGCAGGTCCGCGGCCCGGTCCGCGTCGGCGCCCGCCAGGTAGCGCAGCCGGGGGTGGCGTTCGCGCACGTGTTTGCCGGGCACGACCCGCAGGTCCCAGTCGCGCAGCAGCTCCAACCCGGCGTCGAGCTGGTCGGCGGGCACCGGGCCCGCCGGGGCGACCACGGCGACCGTGTCGCCCGCCCGCAGCCGCGTCGGCCGGTGTCGTTCACGGGTGCTCATGGCATGACTCCGTCCGGAGGGCCGGATCGTGGGTGGCCAGAGCGTAGCGGGCCGCCGGTGATCGGGACCGCAGCCCGCGGCGGTGTGTTCGCGTTCGGCGAACAGCACGAGCGGGTCGGGTGAACCCCCCGCACCGGAGGGGCGCAGGTGCCCGCGTGGTGCCGACGGTGCTGCTGAGGGACCGTGCCGGGCCGAACAGGGGACGGCTTCGCGGCCCGCGGGCCGGGTGGCCTACTGTCGAAGGTGCCATGGCTCGTGTCATCCACGTCTTCCGCCAGCCCGACCGGTTCGTCGCAGGGACCGTCGGGGAACCCGGCGAGCGCACCTTCTACCTCCAGGCGTCCGAGGACGTCCGGACGGTCAGCGTGCAGCTCGAGAAGCAGCAGGTCTCGGTGCTGGCCGAACGGATCGGCGCGCTGCTGGAGGAGGTGCAGCGCCGCTTCGACGCGGAACTGCCCGCCGCGCCGCCGGACGATTCGCTCGACACCGACCCGCTCGCGGTCCCGGTGGAGGAGGAGTTCCGCGTCGGCACCATGGGCCTCGGCTGGGACGCCGAGACCGAGGCCGTCGTCGTCGAACTGCTCGCGGTCACCGAGGAGGAGATCGACGAGTCGGTGGTGCTCGACGACACCGAGGAAGGTCCGGACGCGGTCCGCGTGTTCCTCAGCCCCGCCGACGCCCGCGCGTTCGCCGAGCGCGCCGAACGGGTCCTCAACGCGGGCCGCAAGCCGTGCCCGCTGTGCGGGGAACCGCTGGACTCGGAGGGGCACATCTGCCCGCGGCAGAACGGGTACCGCCGCTCCGAGGAGGACTAACCGACCGTGCACCCCGATGATCCGGCCGTTCGCGAGGTCCTGGCACACGGCCGCATCGAGGTCGAGGGCAGGCTCGTCGAAGCCTCGAACGCCACGCTCTTCTGCTCCGTCGAGCACGAGGGCGTCGCGGCGGAGTGCGTGTACAAGCCGGTGCGCGGGGAACGGCCGCTGTGGGACTTCCCGGACGGCACCCTCGCCGGGCGCGAGGTCGGCTCGTTCCTGGTGGCCGAGGCGCTGGGCTGGAACCTGATCCCGCCGACGCTGCTGCGCGACGGGCCGTTCGGCCCGGGCATGGTGCAGCTGTGGGTGGACACCGAGGAGGACTCCGACCTGGTGGACCTGGTGCCGCCGTCGGAGGTGCCCGCGGGCTGGCGCGCGGTGCTGCGCGCCCAGGACCACCGCGGTGACCCGGTGCTGCTGGTGCATTCGGCGCACGAGGAGCTGCGCAGGCTCGCCGTGCTCGACATCGTGATCAACAACGCGGACCGCAAGGGCGGGCACGTGCTGCACTCGCCGCGCGGCGAGGTGTTCGGCGTGGACCACGGCGTGAGCCTGAACGCGGAGAACAAGCTGCGCACGGTGCTGTGGGGCTGGATCGGGGAGCGGCTTCCCGCGGACGCGGTGGAGGCGCTGAGCCGGTTCCGCGCCCTGCTGGAGGGCGATGTCGCGCCCCGGCTGGCCGAGCACATCACCCCGAAGGAGGTGCAGGCGCTCGTCAACCGGGTCGACGCCCTGCTCACCGCCGACGAGTTCCCGGCCCCCTCCGGCGACTGGCCCGCCATCCCCTGGCCAGCGTTCTGACCGAGCCGAACGCCCCAGAGCTTCTCCGTAGTCCTCTTGTCAGCGGCGCAGCCGCTGAGCGGCGACCACGCACGCACCCGGCACCGCCGCGGGTTCTCAGCGGGATTCTCGCGAGGACAGCTTTTTCCCTCGTGGCGGAGCCACTTGGGAAAAAGATCCCGCAGCGAGAATCCCGCTGAGGTTCCGCCACCCGCCCCCGAAGCAGAACGAGCCGACTCCTCAGTCCACCAGGGCCTGGTAGACGAGTTGGTGGAGCTGGGAGCGGATGGGGTGGGTGCCGGACGGGATGAGCTGGGTGAAGAACTGCACCGTCAGCTCTTCCGCCGGGTCCACCCAGAACGCGGTGCTGGCGAGGCCGCCCCAGGACAGCTCGCCGGGCGTGGAGATCACGTGCGAGGCGACGGGGTCCTCCACGACGGCGAAGCCGAGCCCGAACCCCTTGCCCGCGTTGGCGACCTCGGAGAAGGACCCGTTGGCGATCTGGTCCAGGTGCGCGCCGCCGGGCAGGTGGTTGCGGCCCATGTAGCGCACCGTCCGGTCGCTGAGCAGCCGCACTCCGTCCAGCGCTCCGCCGCCGAGCAGCATGCCGGTGAACCGGTGGTAGTCGTGGGCGGTGGACACCAGTCCGCCGCCGCCGGACAGCGCGCGCGGTGCGGCGTCGGCGGGCGGGTTCTTCGGCACGGTGGCCTTGCCCGCGGAGTCGGCGAGGTACAGGGCGGCGAGCCGGTCCTTGTCCTGCGCGGGCACCGCGAACCCGGTGTCGGTCATGCCGAGCGGTTCGAAGATGCGGGTGCGGAAGAACTCGTCGAGCCCCATGCCGGAGGCGACTTCGACGACGCGGCCGAGCACGTCGGTGGACACCCCGTAGTTCCACGCGGTGCCGGGTTCGAACAGCAGCGGCATCGCCGCGTAGTCGTCGCACACGCCGGCCAGGTCCTGGTCGGGGGTGCCGAATTCGTAGCCGGTGCGCCGGTAGATCTCGTCTACGGGGTTGAGCCGGTTGAAGCCGTAGGTGAGCCCGGAGGTGTGGGTGAGCAGGTGCCAGATCCGCACCGGTTCGGTCGCGGGCCGGGTCTGCGGGGCGCGCGCGGGCCCGCCGGTGTAGACGCGCTGCTCGGCGAAGGAGGGGATGAACGCGCCGACCGGGTCGGTGAGCTCGAAGGCGCCCTCTTCGTAGAGCATCATCGCCGCGACCGAGGTGATCGGCTTCGTCATCGAGTAGATCCGGAAGATCGTGTCGTCCTCGACGGGCGCGCCGGTGGTGATGTCCCGCTGCCCGTGCGAGCTGAAGTGCGCGACGACGCCGCGCCGGGCGATGAGCAGCTGCCAGCCGGGGAGCCTGCCGTCGGCGACGTACTCCGCGAAGTGGCGGTCGATGCGCCGGAGGCGCTCGGGGTCGAAACCCGCCTGGACGGGATCGGTCTGCAGCTGCACTTGATCATTCTCCTTCGCCGGGGCCGTCACCTTTCTACTCGCCGGTACCGACGGCGTGCCAGCGTGTTCCCCGGCACGTCGTCGCGCTGCGCGATCGCGTTGTCACCGGTCGCCAACGGTCCGGGTGCGCCACGCGCGGGGGCGCGGGCGGTTTCCGCGCGGGTTCCCGGCGGACGGCGGGCCGCTGATCACCGGAATCGCCGTCGGCGGCGGAATCCCGTTGGCACGGCGGCGTTTCTCCTGGCGAGACCTGTTCGCGGCGGCCGGGCCGAGCGAGTAGCGTCGAACGGGTGACGAATTCTCGGACCCCACCCCCCGGGCTGCCCGGCACGGCGGGGGAGCTGCGTGCCAGCGGACACCTGCCGTACAGCGTGAAGACCGAGGTGCGCCGCAACCTGCTGACCGCGCTGCGCTCGGGGAATCCGCTGTGGCACGGCATCGTCGGTTTCGAGCGCACCGTGCTGCCGCAGCTGGAGCGCGCGCTGATCGCGGGCCACGACGTGGTGCTGCTGGGCGAGCGCGGGCAGGGCAAGACGCGGCTGCTGCGCGGGCTGACGGCGCTGCTGGACGAGTGGACGCCGGTGATCCCCGGCTCCGAACTGGACGAGCACCCGCTGGAGCCGATCACCCCGGGCTCGATCCGCCGCGCCGCCGAGGAGGGCGACGCGCTGCCCGTCGCGTGGCGGCACCGCGAGGACCGCTACGTGGAGAAGCTGGCGACCCCGGACACCGCGGTCGGCGACCTCATCGGTGACGTGGACCCGGTGAAGGTCGCGGAAGGACGGTCCCTCGGCGACCCGGAGACGATCCACTTCGGACTGGTACCGCGGGCGCACCGCGGCATCGTGACCATCAACGAGCTGCCGGACCTGGCCGAGCGGATCCAGGTGGCGCTGCTGAACGTGATGGAGGAGCGGGACGTGCAGGTCCGCGGCTACAGCCTGCGGCTGCCGCTGGACGTGCTGCTGGTGGCCACGGCGAACCCCGAGGACTACACCAACCGCGGCCGGATCATCACCCCGCTCAAGGACCGCTTCGGCGCGGAGATCCGCACCCACTACCCGGTGGAGCTGGACGACGAGATCTCGCTGATCCGGCAGGAAGCGCTGCTGGAGGCCGAGGTCGGCGACCACCTGCTGGAGGTGCTGGCCCGGTTCGTGGGGCACCTGCGGGAGTCCTCGGCGGTCGACCAGCGCTCCGGGGTGTCGGCGCGGTTCGCGATCGCGGCGGCCGAGACGGTGTCCGCGGCCGCGCTGCACCGGGCGGCGCTGACCGGGGAGGAACCGGCGGTGGCGCGACCGGTGGACCTGGACGCGGTTCCGGCCGTGCTGCGCGGCAAGCTGGAGTTCGAAGCGGGCGAGGAGGGCCGCGAGGACGAGATCCTCCGCTACCTGCTGCGCCGTTCGGTCGCCGACACGGCCCGCGGCCTGTTCGCCGGGCTGGACCTGAGTTCGCTGATCTCGGCCGTCACCGGCGGGCACCAGGTCGCCACCGGTGAGCGGGTGGCGGGCGCCGACGTGCTGCGGGCGTTGCCGGAACTGCCGGTGCTGCACCAGGTCGCCGAGCGGCTGGACGTGCGCGCCGGGGATCCGGTCGGGCGCATCGCGAGCGCGGTGGAGCTGGCGCTGGAAGCGCTGTACCTGGCGAAGAAGCTGGCCAAGGACACCGACGAGCAGCGGTCGGTGTACGGCTGATGCCGCGGTTCCGGTACGGCGCCTGGCACGGTGGTTCCGATCCGCTGGAACCGCCGGTGGACCTGCGGTCCGCGCTGGACCAGATCGGCCGGGACGTGATGGAGGGCGCGTCGCCGCGCTCCGCGCTGGAGGAGCTGCTGCGCACCGGGACCCGCGGCACCACGGGCCTCGACGAGCTGACCCGCCGGTTGTGGCAGCGCCGCAGCGAACTGCAGCGCAGGCACAACCTGGACGGCACGGTGCGGGAGGTGCGCAGGCTGCTGGACCGCGCCCTGGAGCAGGAGCGCGCCGCGCTGGCCGCCGAGGACGGCGAGGACGCGCGGTTCCGGGAGATGCAGCTGGGCGCGCTGCCGCCGGACGCGGGCGGTTCGGTGCGGGAGCTCGCCGAGTACGACTGGCGTTCGTCCGACGCGCGCGAGACGTTCGAGGAGATCCAGCGGATGCTGGGCGGCGAACTCCTGGAACAGCGCTTCCGCGGCATGAAGCAGGCGCTGCAGGACACCTCGCCGGAGGACGTGGAGCGGGTCCGCGCGATGCTCGACGACCTCTCCGAGCTGCTGGCCGCGCACGCCCGCGGCGACGCCGACGTGCCGGAGCGGTTCGAGCGCTTCATGGCCGAGCACGGCGAGTTCTTCCCGGAGAACCCGCGCGACGTGGACGAACTGGTCGACGCGCTGGCGGCGCGGTCCGCGGCGGCGCAGCGGATGTTGAACTCGATGAGCGAGCAGCAGCGCGCCGAACTCGCCGAGCTGTCCCGGCAGGCGTTCGGCGACCCGCGCATCGGCGAGGCGCTGAACCGGATGGACCAGCAGCTGCGCTCGCTGCGCCCCGGCGAGGACTGGTCCGGCCGCGGCCGGTTCCGCGGCGACCAGCCGATGGGCCTGGCGGAGGCCACCGAGGCGATGGCCGAACTGGGCGAGCTGGAGCAGCTGGCCGAGCAGCTCGGCCAGTCCTACCCGGGCGCGAGCCTGCAGGACATCGACTTGGAGGCGCTGGAGCGGCAGCTCGGCGAACGGGCCGTGGTGGACGCGCAGCGGCTCGCGGACATCGAGAAGCAGCTGCGCGGGCAGGGCCTGCTGCAGCGCGGACCGGACGGGAACCTGCGGCTGAGCCCGCGCGCGATGCGCAGGCTCGGCGAGACGGCCTTGCAGTCGGTGGTCTCGCAGCTCCGTTCCCGCAAGGGCGACCGCGACACGGACCGGGCGGGCGCGGCGGGGGAGCTCACCGGGACCACCCGGCCGTGGGCGTACGGGGACACCGAACCGTGGGATGCGGTCCGCACCGTGCGGAACTCGGTGCTGCGGCGCGCCGCGGCGGGCCCGTCGGCGCCCCGGCTGGACATCGAGGACCTGGAAGTCGCCGAGACCGAGCAGCGGTCCCGGGCGGCGGTGGCGCTGTGCGTGGACACCTCGTGGTCGATGGTGCAGGACGGCCGCTGGGTGCCGATGAAGCGCACCGCGCTGGCGCTGAACCACCTGGTCGCCACCCGGTTCCGCTCGGACGCCCTGCAGCTGGTCACCTTCGGCCGGTACGCGTCCGCAGTGGACGTGGGAGAACTGGCGGCGCTGGAGGGAACCTGGGAGCAGGGCACCAACCTGCACCACGCGCTGCTGCTGGCCGGCAGGCACCTGCGGCGGCACTCGGACGCGCAGCCGGTGGTCCTCGTCGTCACCGACGGCGAACCGACCGCGCACCTGGAACCCGACGGCGAAGCCGTGTTCCAGTACCCGCCGACTCCGCGCACCCTCGGCGTCACGCTGTCCGAAGTGGACTCGCTGCACCGGTTGGGCGCGACGCTCAGCGTGTTCATGCTCGGCGAGGACCCCCGCCTGGAGGCGTTCGTCGACGTGGTCGCCCGCCGCGGTGGTGGCCGGGTCGTCGCCCCCACCGCCGACGGGCTCGGCGCGGCGGTCGTCGGCGACTACCTCCGCACCAAGCGCCGGCGTTGACGGGCCCTCACAGGTACGAGCCGGTGAGCAGTTCGAGGTAGTGGCCCGACGGGTCCAGGAGGTAGACGCCGCGGCCGCCGTGGCCGGTGTTGATCTCACCGGGACGGGTGCGCTGCGGGTCCGCCCAGTGGTCCCGGTCGGCGATCCGCGCGCGGGCGCGGTCGAAGTGCGCGTCGTCCAGCCGGAAGGCGTAGTGCTGCGGCGGGAACTCCACCGGCGGGGTGGCGAACTGCAGCAGGACGCCGTCCGGGAGCCGGACGTTGACGAACGGGCCCCACGACGGGGCTTCGTCGGCCTCGAGCAGGTCCCGGTAGAACTCGGCCATCTCGGCCGGATCCGTCGAAGCGATGATCGTGTGGTCGAAGCGGGCTGCCACGGTCCTCCTCGGTCGGTGCGGGTGACGTCGAGTGCACTCGCCGACGAGGGGGCGCGCGGATCAGCCGCCGACCAGGTGGCCGTCCCGGGAGCGGCCGGTACCGGCCTGACTGGTCATCACGCGGTGATCGTACCGCTCGGCCACCGCGCCCGTCCGCGTTCTCGACCGGTCACCGGAGGCCGCGTGGTCAGGTCGCGAGGAGCTCGCGGGCGGTGGTGACCGCCTCGGTCAGGCTCTCGACGAGCGGAGCACCGGACCCGGCGAAGTGCTCGCGGGCGTGCAGCGCGCTGCGGCCCGAGTGGTAGACCACGCAGCGGGCGCCGACCGAGGCGGCCGCCGCCGCGTCGTCCACCGTGTCGCCGATGAACACCACCCGCGCCGGATCCGGATCGCCCAGCTCCCGCAGGTGGGCGCGGACGTGCGCGGCCTTGGTGTCGGCGAACTCGCCGCTGCGGCCCTGCACGTGCCGGAAGGAACCGGTGATCCCGGCCGCCCGCACCATCGGGACCAGCACCTCGTGCGGGCACATCGACAGCAACGACTGGGTGCCGCCGGACGCCGCCCACCCGGCGAGCGCGGCCTCCGCGTCCACGGCCAGTGCCAGGTCCGGCAGCGCCCGCGCGTAGTGCTCGTCGAACCCGCCGAGCAGCTCCGCCAGCTCGGCCGCCGCCAGCGGACCGTTCGCCAGCCGCTCGCAGAACGCCGAGATCGGCCGGGTGAACAGCCGCTGGTGGTCCTCGACCGTCACCACCAGGCCCGCGTCGGCGAACGCCGCGATGACCGCGCCGATCATCGCGTCCCCGTCGTCGAGCAACGTCCCGTTCCAGTCCCACACGATGTGGCCGCTCGGCATGGGCCCTCCCGTCGTCCCCGCGACTCTCGCGGACCGCGGTCGCCGGCGTCCAGCTCCGCTCAGGTGAACGGCCCGCGCCTCCCGGCCGGGCCGATCACCTCGCGTGATCAGCTCTGGTCGGCGCCGACCAGCTGGGACTTCTCATGGGCCTCTTCCTGGGCCATGGACTTGCGGGCTGCGTTGATCTGGCGGCGGCCCCAGCTCTCCGAGAGGCCGTAGCGCTTGGCCAGCTCGGCGGGCTTCACCGGCTGCTCGGCCGCCACCGACATGCGGTAGTCGTAGCGGGCCGCGGACCGCTTGTCCTGGTCGCTCATCGGCCCGTCCGGGACCGGGGGCAGGGTGAGCGTCTGCTCGGTGTCCTGGACATCGGTCGGCTTCTTCGCGCCGCCGGCGGTGGTCGCGGCGGGCTTCTGCTTGGCGGCGCCGGACTTGGCGGTGGTCTTCGCGGCGGCCCCGGTCTTCGCGGCCTCGGTCGCCGAGGTGTCGGTCTCGGGGGTGTCGGTTTCCGAGGTGCCGGTCTCGGGGGTGGGCGCAGCGGCTCGGTCGTCCTGCTCGGCGGTGACCTTCGGCAGTTCGAGCGTGACCGTGGGGGCGTCCGCGGTGCCGCCGGTGGCGAGCTCGGACCGCGCCTCCTCGGCGGGCCGCTGCGCGTTCCGCGCGGTGGTCGCGGGCCGTTCGTCCTGCGCGGTGGTGCCGGATTCCCGCGCCTCGGCGGCGGAATCCGCGGCGTCCGCCGCGACCGCACCGGACGCCTTCGCGGAAGGGCCGGAGTTCGTCGCGGAAGCATCGGAGCTCTTCGTGGAAGCGCCGGAGCTCGTCGCGGTGACGCCGGAGCTCTTCGTGGTGACGCCGGAGCTCTTCGTGGTGACGCCGGAGCTCGTCGCGGCGGCGGAGGTCTTCGCCGCCGCCCTGGGCGTCGTCGCGGCCGTCGCAGAATCCCGCGCCGTCGAGCCGGATTCCGCGGTCTCCGCGGCGGTGGAACCGGCCCGGACCGAGGACGCGGCGGCGCGTTCGGCGGCCGGGCGCTGCGCCGCGGGCTCGGTGGCCCGGGAGGTCTCGTTCGAGGTGGTCCGCGGCGCGTTCCGGGAGTTCTCGGCGCGTTCGTCGTCCGAAGTGGACGATTCGGTCCTGGCGGCGGGTTCGGCCTCGACGCGCGGCTGGACCTCCGCGCGGGGTTCGACGCGTTCGGTCTCCCGCTCGCCGATCGCGCCGGCCGCCTGCTGCTCCTGCTCGGCCTGCGCCGCGATCTTGAGCGCGTTCGCGCGGCGGGTTCCGGGCGGGGCCAGGGTGCCGAGCCCGGCGATCTCCTCGACCGGGATGTCGATGACCTGCTTGCGGAACGCTTCGGCGGTGCTGCGCCGGTCCACCATCCAGCGCAGCACGAGCAGGCCCGGCCGCAGCCGGAACCCGCGCATGCCGTGCTTGGCCTCGTAGTCCGCGCGCAGCTCCAGCAGCACCACGTCGAACACCGCGACCGCCGCGATGGGGAGCCCGGCGGCGACGATCTGCGCCTCCTGGCTCGGCTGGTGGATCCAGTTGATCCACGAGCTGACGCCGGTGAACGCCCACATCAGGATGCGGCCGCGCACCGCGGAGCGGCCGTTGATGGAGGAGCGGTAGGTCATCAGGGTGCAGGCGAACGCGGCGCCGTCGAAGGTGGCGGGCACCAGCCACGCCGACCAGTAGGTGAACCCGGCCATCGACTGCATGCCGTACTCGTGCAGGCCGACGAAGCTCGCGCCCCAGCCCATCACGGCGGCCATCGCCACGAAGATCAGCGCGGCGATGGACAGCGAGCGGCTTCCGCGATCGCGGGGGGCGCTGGGAAGCGGCTCCGCGTTCGGAATCGGGCTGCTGGTCGAGTGCTCGCTGCTCTTGGCGGCGTCATGCACGGGGTGTCCTCCAGATTCGCGTGACGGCACGCTCGGCAGTGCCGGATAGTAACTAACCCATCACCTGGACGGATGACCGGATGCCGATTCTGTGCTAGGGGAGGGCCCGATTCGCTCGCAATGAGTGGTTTTCGCCGGGTGGCCGACCGCCGCGCGGCAGGAGCGGAGGCGCCGGGATCAGCCGGTGAAGCTCGCGATGACCTCCGGGTGCGCGTCGGCCCACCGCGCCGCCGCCGCCTTCTCCTGGCCCTTGGGCGCGGCGTTGACCTCGTTCTCCAGCGACGCCAGCTGCGCGTCGTCGAGGTGGAACTTCCGCACCATTCCCGTCACCTCGGGGAAGTCGGCCGTGAAGCCCTTCCGGCCGACCGCGTGGATCTGTTCCGCCGCCCCCATCGCGCCGCGCGGATCGGCCAGGTCCTTGATCGGGAACTTCGCGTACGCCCAGTGCGGGTGCCACAGCGTCACCACGATCGGCTGGTGCGCGTCGACGGCGCGTTGCAGCGACGCGAGCATCGCGGTGGTGGAGGAGGTCTGGAGGGTGTACTGCCCGTCCAGCCCGTACTGCGGGATCATCTGGTCGCGGGTCACCCGGCTGAGACCGGCCCCCGGGTCGATGCCGGTGATGGTGCCGCCGAACTCGGCGGCCCGGCCGCGCAGGTCCTCGATCGAGTTCACGTCCACCAGGTAGTCCGGCACCGCGATGTTCAACGTCGCCCGGTCGTACCAGACGCCGAGGTCCTCCAGCCGGTCGTGGTACTGCGCCCAGTAGTCGGCGTGCGTCTGCGGCAGCCACGAGTCGAGGAACAGGTCGACGTCGCCCTTCGCCAGCCCCGCGTAGGTCGGACCGGCCTCCAGCTCGGTCAGCTGAACCTGGTAGCCCCGCCGTTCCAGCACCACCTCGTACAGGTTGCTGACGGCGATCGCCTCGTCCCAGGCGATGTAGCCGATGGTGATCCGCTTGCTCTGCTGCCCGGTCTCCGGTTGCCTGCCACCGCAGCCCGCGGCGAGCAGCACCAGCGCCGCCAGCAGTGCGACGCACGTGACCCAGCGCGATCTCCGCATGGTCCTGCCTCCCGTCCTCGTCATCCGGTGCGCGCGGCGCGCCGCGCCGCGGGGAAGCGGTCGGCGAGCACGGCGGTGATCCGGTCCAGGTAGACGGCGAGGATCACCACCGCCACGCCCGCTTCGAACCCGGCGCCCAGCTGCACCCGCGTGACCGCGGTGTAGACCTCGGTGCCCAGGCCTTCGGCGCCGACCATGCCCGCGATGACCACCATCGACAGCGACAGCATGATCACCTGGTTGATTCCGGCCATGATCGACGGCAGGGCCAGCGGCAGCTGGATGCCGGTGAGGATCCGCCGCGGCGGCGCCCCGAACGCGTGGCCCGCTTCGACCACCTCGGCGTCGACCTGCCGGATGCCCAGCTCGGTCAGCCGCACCCCCGGCGGCAGCGCGAAGATCACCGTGGCGACCACGCCGGGCACCGACCCGATGTTGAAGAAGAAGATCACCGGGATGAGGTAGACGAACGCGGGCATCGTCTGCATCAGGTCCAGCACCGGCCGCACCACCCGGCTCACCACCCGGCTGCGGGCCGCCAGCACTCCCAGCGGGACGGCCACCGCGATCGCGATCGCGCTGGCCACGAGCACGAGCGCCGAGGTCTGCACCGTCGGCGGGAACTCCCGCATGCTCACCACCAGGCCGAACCCGAGCAGCGCGAACAACGCGAACCGCCAGCCGCGCAGCCACCAGCCCAGCGCCGCCAGCAGCAGCACCAGCACCCACGACGGCGGCCACAGCAGCGCCGCGGTCAGCCCGTCCACCGCCGAGCGCACCACCAGGTCGATGAAGTCGAAGACCGGGCCGATCGTGTCGTCGAGGAAGTTCACCAGCGCCTGGAACCAGTCGCCGAGCGGAACCCTGGGTAGCTCAGGCATCGCCGCCCTCCTGCCCGCCCGCGCCGAGCGCGCGCAGCAGCGGCACCGGCCGCACCAGCCCCACCAGCCGGCCCGTCCCGTCGACGACCGGGGTGTCGGTGCCGACGCGGCCGAGGAATCCGTCGAGCGTGCGGTCCGCGGCCACGGGCTCCGGCCCGGGGTGCAGCAGGTCGGCGAGCGCGGTGTCCGGTGGTGCGAGCTCCGCGGCCGACCGCTCCAGCAGCCCCACCGGCCGCCCGCGGTCGGTGATCGGCAGCCGGTCCAGGTCGTGCTCGCGCAGCAGCTCCAGCGCCCGCCGCAGCGGCTCGGCGCGATCCGCGTGCACGGCCGGTTCGGCGACGAGCCCGGCGGTGAGCACCCGGCTGCGGTCGACGTCCCGCACGAAGCGCGCCACGTAGTCGTCCGCCGGGCGGTGCAGGATCTCGGCGGCGGTGCCGACCTGCACGATGCGCCCGGCGCGCATCACCGCGATGCGGTCGCCCAGCCGCATCGCCTCGTTGAGGTCGTGGGTGATGAACACGATCGTCTTGCCCAGCTCGCCCTGCAGCCGCACCAGCTGGTCCTGCATGTCCCGCTTGATCAGCGGGTCGAGCGCGCTGAACGCCTCGTCCATCAGCAGCACGTCGGTGCCCGCGGCCAGTGCTCTGGCCAGCCCCACCCGCTGGCGCATGCCGCCGGAGAGCTGCGCCGGGAACCGGTGCTCCCACCCGGTCAGGCCCACCATGCCCAGCGCCTCCGCCGCCCGTCCGCGGGCGCGCGCCGGCGGATCGCCGCGGACCAGCGGCCCGTACTCGGCGTTGTCCAGCACGGTGCGGTGCGGCAGCAGCGCGAAGTGCTGGAACACCATGCTCATGGTGCGTTGCCGCAGCACCCGCAGGTCCCGGCCGGTGAGCGCGGTGACGTCGCGGTCGTCGGCGCGCACCCGGCCCGCGGTGGGGGTGAGCAGGCCGTTGAGCATCCGGATCAGCGTGGACTTGCCGGAGCCGGACAGGCCCATCACCACGAACGTCTCCCCGGGCTCGACGGTGAACCCGACGTCGAGCACGGCGACGGTGGCGCCCGCCCCGGCCGGGTCACCGGCCCGGCAACGCCGCAGCGCCTCCTCGGGCCGGGTGCCGAAGACCTTGCACAGACCGTCCGCTCGGAGCGATGTCAACGCCTCGCCTCCTCGCCCGGTGCGGCTCGCGCGGATCTGTGCCAGATCCCGCGATCCCGTGCGGTGCGGCGGAAATCCTCCGCATCCGACCGAGGATAGGCCCGGGGCGGGCGGGGCCCGACATTGTCGAAAGTCCCGACTGCGGGCGGCCCGCGGCAGTGCCCTGGTTCTCACGATGTGTAACGGGGCGGCGTCCGGTCGGCGGAGACGTTTAAGGTCGGATGCATGCAACCCTGGTCGTCGGTCCCCGTGCCCCAGGTGCCGGGCACACCCCGCCCCCTCCGGCTCTTCGACACCGCCACCGGCGAGGTCCGGCCCACCCAGCCCGGCCCCGTCGCGCGGATGTACGTCTGCGGCATCACCCCGTACGACGCCACCCACCTCGGTCACGCCGCCACCTACCTGGCGTTCGACCTGGTCCACCGCATGTGGCTGGACAACGGCCACGAAGTGCACTACGTGCAGAACGTCACCGACATCGACGACCCGCTGCTGGAGCGGGCCGACCGGGACGGCGAGGACTGGATCGTGCTGGGCATGCGCGAGACGGCGCTGTTCCGGGAGGACATGTCCGCGCTGCGGGTGCTGCCGCCGCAGGACTTCATCGGTGCGGTCGAGGCCATGCCGGAGATCGTGGAGGCCGTCGGGAAGCTGCTGTCCTCCGGCGCGGCCTACCGGGTCGACGACGAGTACCCGGACGTCTACTACCGGCACGATGCGACCGGCCGGTTCGGCTACGAGTCGAACTACGGCCCGGAGGACATGCTCAAGTTCTTCGCCGAGCGCGGCGGCGACCCGGACCGTCCCGGCAAGGAGCACCCGCTGGACGCGCTGCTGTGGCGGGCCGCCCGTCCCGGTGAGCCGTCCTGGGAGTCCGAGCTCGGGCCCGGCAGGCCGGGCTGGCACCTGGAGTGCTCGGTGATCGCGCTGAACCGGCTGCGGATGGACTTCGACGTGCAGGGCGGCGGCTCCGACCTCGCGTTCCCGCACCACGAGTACAGCGCCGCGCACGCCGAGGCGCTGACCGGCGAATCCCCGTTCGCGCGGCACTACTGCCACGCGGGCATGGTCGGCCTCGACGGCGAGAAGATGTCCAAGTCCAAGGGCAACCTGGTGTTCGTCTCGCGGCTGCGCGGCGACCGGGTGGACCCGATGGCGGTGCGGCTGGCGCTGCTGGACGCGCACTACCGCACGGACCGCTCCTGGACGGCGGACGCGCTCACCGCGGGCACCGCTCGGCTCGCCCGCTGGCGGGAGGCCGCGGCGCTGACCGCGGGGCCTGCCACGGCGACCGCGATCGCCGGGTTGCGGGACCGGCTCGCCGACGACCTGGACACCGAAGGCGCGCTGCGCGCGATCGACACGTGGGCCGACGAGGCGCTCGCGGGCGGCGGCAGCGACGCGGCCGCGCCCGACGAGATCCGCGCCGCGGTCGACGCGCTGCTGGGCGTGCAGCTCTGAGCAGCGGGCCCGAACAGCGGAACGCCCTCCGAGCCTGGCTCGGAGGGCGTTCTCGTGCGATCGGGCGTGCGCATCAGCCGGGTCCGGGACCCAGCGGCCCCTTGCCGCCCGGCCCCCGCCTGCGCAGGTAGCGCTCGAACTCGGCGGCGATCGCGTCGCCGCTGGTCTCGGTGAGCTTCACCTCGGCATCGCCGCGTTCTTCCAGGGCGCGCACGTAGTTGCGCACGTCCTCGTCCTCCTCGGCCATCTCGCTGACCGTGGTCTCCCACTCCTCGGCCTGGTCGGGCAGGTTGCCGAGCGGGACCTCCAGGTCCAGCGCGTCCTCCACCCGGTGCAGCAGCGCCAGCGTCGCCTTCGGCGACGGCGGCTGCGACACGTAGTGCGGGACCGCCGCCCAGAACGAGATCGCCGGGATGCCCGACTGCACGCACGAGTCCTGGAAGATCCCCACGATGCCCGTCGGGCCCTCGTAGGTGGAGCGCTCCAGCCCGTAGCGGGTCGCCGAGTCCGCGTCGTAGGCCGTGCCGGTCACCGGAACCGGGCGGGTGTGCGGCGAATCGGCCAGCAGCGCGCCTAGCGAGACCACGGTGCGCACCCCCGCCTTGTCGAGGTGCTCCAGCAGCTCCGCGCAGAACGCGTTCCAGCGCATGTTCGGCTCTATCCCGTGCACGAGCACCACGTCGTGCTCGGCGCCCGGCGGCCGGCACACCGACAGCCGCGTCGTCGGCCAGCTCACCTTGCGGGTCACGCCGTCCACCAGCTTCACCGTGGGGCGCGAGACCTGGAAGTCGTAGTACGGGTCCGGGTCGATCTCGGCCAGCGGGGAGGCGTCCCAGGTGAGTTCGAGGTGCTCGATCGCGGAGCTTGCGGCGTCGCCCGCATCGTTCCAACCTTCGAATCCGATCACCGCGATCGGAGCGGTCGGCCCTGCGGGTTTGCCTTCGGTCGATGTCCCTTCGGTCGATTTCCCCTCGGTCCGGTCCACCTGGTCTGCGGAGCGTGGTTCGCGATCGTTCACCGCGTCAGCCTACGACCTATCGCCGACGTGAGCGCCCGACATCCCGCAGACGTTCGGAACCGGCGGGGGAGGGATCGGCCACGTTCGCTGGGAGCCGCCCCGGGCGCCCTGCTGTACTGGCGGGGTGGGACTGATGAGCTTGCTGAGATCAGGGCGCGATGGCTGACGCCCGCCCCGCCGCCGTTCTGTTCGACATGGACGGCACCTTGGTCGATTCCGAGAAGCTGTGGTCGATCTCGCTGAGCGATTACGCCGTGCACCGCGGTGGTGAGCTCGGCGTCGCCACCCGCGAAGCGATGGTCGGCTCGAACATGTCCACCAGCATGCGGATGCTGCTGGCCGATCTGGGCCTGCCCGCCGATCCGGCGAACGTCGCGGACGCCGCCGGGTGGGTCGAGAAGCGCAGCGCCGAGCTGTTCCGCCAGGGCCTGCCGTGGCGGCCCGGGGCCCGGGAGGCGCTCGACCAGGTGCGCGCGCTGGGCATCCCGTCCGCGCTGGTCACCTCCACGATCCGCTCGCTGGCGGAGATCGCGCTGGACACGCTCGGCCGGGATTCCTTCGACGTCACCGTCTGCGGCGACGAGGTCGACGGCCGCAACAAGCCCGACCCGGAGCCGTACCTGCGGGCGGCGCGGCTGCTGGACGTGGACCCGCGGCGCTGCGTGGCGGTGGAGGACTCGCCGACCGGAGTGGCGGCGGCCGTCGCCGCCGGGTGCACCGTGGTCGCGGTGCCCTGCGAGGTGCCGCTGGAGCCGGGGGAGCGGCGGGTGCTGCTGTCCTCGCTGGAGTCCTTCGACGTGCCCGCGCTGAGCGCGCTGCTGCCGGGCGCGGTCGCGTGAGCGGCGGCGGGACCGCTGTCGGGTCCCGCCGCGCCGGATGCGAGGATCGAACGTCGTGAAGACCTTCGACGAGCTGTTCAGCGAGCTCCAGGAACGCGCCCGCACCCGGCCGGAGGGCTCGGCCACCGTCGCCGCGCTCGACGCCGGAGTGCACGCGCAGGGCAAGAAGGTCATCGAGGAGGCGGGCGAGGTGTGGCTCGCCGCCGAGCACGAGTCCGACGAAGCGCTGGCCGAGGAGATCTCGCAGCTGCTCTACCGGCTCCAAGTGATCATGCTCGCCCGCGGGCTGAGCACCGAGGACGTCTACCGGTACCTCTGAACGTGCGACGCGAGCGGGTGGAACATCCCGTTCGTCCTTGTCGTCCCGTTCAACTCCGTTGCCCCGATGGAGGAATCCGCCTCGGCGCGACCTCGATCGCCGATCACTCGGTCATAATGGGAGTGATCTTGAAGCGATGAGGTGGGGGTGAGGAAGATGGCCGTAGTGCAGCCAGGGGAAGCGGCTCCCCAATGGGAGATCGTGGCCGGGATGCCGTGCTGGATCGAGCTGGTCACCACCGACGTGGACCAGGCCCGCGAGTTCTACGCCGAGCTCTTCGGCTGGCAGTACGACACGCACCAGGACGACGAGGCCGGGGAGCACGTCGTCGCCTACCGCGACGGCTTCCCCGTCGCCAGCATCCGCCGCTCCGCGGGCGAGCACTCCGAATGGCGGCTGTTCCTCGCGGCGCAGGACGTCGACGCCGTCGCGGAGCAGGCCCGGGGCGAAGGCGCCCGGATGGTCGTGCCGCCCGCCGACGTCCCCGGCATCGGCCGCAAGACCGTCCTCACGGGGCCCTCCGACGCCGAATTCGGGTTGCTCTCGCCCGACGACTCCTGGCAGTTCGACGTCGGCCTGCCCGGCACCCTCATGTGGGCCGAGCTCGTCACCATCAAAGCCGCCGCCGCCGACGGCTTCTTCCAGCACCTCTTCGGCTACGAAGCCGAGCAGTTCGGCGCCGAGAACCGCTCCAACTACGCCGTCTGGTACCTGGCCGGGGAATCCGTGCTCGCCCGGGTCAGCATGATCCGGGACTACATCACCCCCGACACCCGGCCGCACTGGCTGCTCTACCTCGGCGCCGACGCCGAGGAGGGCATCGACGGGCTCGTGCACCGCGCCATCGGACTCGGCGGGCGAGTCCGCGTCGACCCCTACGGCTCCAGCATCGGCCGGGTCGCCGTGCTGCGAGACCCCACCGGGGCGCGGTTCGCCGTCGTGGACGACACCCAGGCCACCGACTGGTTCGACAGCGCGGCCAACTTCGATCCTTACGATGATTGACGGTCTTCGGCCTGCTTAGTGCTCGGGTGGCGGAACCTCAGCGGCTTCCTCGCTGCGGGATCGTTTTCGCAGGTGGCTCCGCCACATGCGACAACGCTGTCCTCGCGAGGAAACCGCTGAGAACCCGCGGCGGTGCGAGTTGCTCGGGTGGTCGCTGCTCAGCGGCTGCGCCGCTGACAGGAAAGAGGGAAGACGGTCGGCTCGGTCAGCGGGGGGTGACCAGGAGGGTCTGGGCGGAGCGGCCGACCGGGCCGGTTCCGTCGTGGACGGTGCTGGTGGCGAGGCCGCCGCCGTCCGGGCCGAGCGTGGTCTCCGCGTCCAGGCCGACCCACTCGCCGACCGGTTCCCGGTGCAGGTGCACCGTCAGGTCGGTGTTCGCGAACGACCACTCCGACATCCGCGCTCGCCGGGACACGCCGCTGGACGAGTCCACCACCGCGAACAACCGCTGCAGCGGGCTCGGCTCCTCCCCGGCCAGCAGCGGAATCCGCTGCCGCGCCCACACCCGCGCGCTGCCGAGCTCGGCGCCCGGGCCCGCGCGCCACTCCATCGCCGCCGCGTAGCCCTGGTCCCAGCCGTCGATGCCCGGCACCTCCGGCCACGCCAGCGGATCGCCCAGCACCTCGTGCGCACCGCCCGCGACCGGCGTGCTGTCCCCGCGGACCATGCGCCACGCGCGAGCCGTCGCGCACACCCGCCCGCCCGCGGACAGCTCCGCCGACAGCAACTGCACCGAACGGCCCGGGCGCAGCACCTCGGCGCGCACCGCCAGCTCGGCCACCGGCACCGGGCCCAGCACGTCCACCGCCACCCGGCGGATCGCCGTGCCCGGCGCGGGAGCGCAGCGCTCCAGCTCGCGCACCAGCAGCGCCGACACCGGGCCGAAGTGCTGCGCCGCATCCGACCAGGGGCCCGCGGTGTGCTCGGTGGCGCGGAACCGGTCCGCGCCCAGCCGCTCGTAGAACACGGCCCGTTCGTCCACTGCGTCCTCCTCGATCACGGTTCTGCCCTCGGCGAACGCTCAGTCCGTCCGGTCCAGCAAGGACTCCTGTCCCGGGTCGGGCTCCGGCCAGCCCGGGTAGGGCGGGGGAGTGCCGCCGAACTCCGGGCAGCGGGACTTGTGATCGCAGTAGTCGCACAGCTTGCTCGGGTTCGGGCGGAAGTCGCCGGTCTTCCCGGCGCGCAGGATCGCCTGCCAGATCGCGTCCAGCGTCCGCTCGAACCGGCGCAGCTCGGCCTCGTCCGGCGCGTAGGCCAGCGACTGCTTGTCCGACAGGTACATCAGCAGCAGCTGCTTCGGCACCTCACCGCGGGTGCGCCACAGCACCAGCGCGTAGAACTTCATCTGGAACATGGCCTTCGCCTCGCCGATCAGCCGAGGCGCCGCGCCCGTCTTGTAGTCGACCAGCCGGATCTCCCCGGTCGGCGCCACGTCCACCCGGTCGATGAACCCGCGCAGCAGCAGCCCCGACTCCAGCTCCGTCTCCACCCGCAGCTCGCATGCCTCCGGCTCCAGGCGGCGCGGATCCTCCAGCTCGAAGTACGAATCGAGCAGCCGGGTCGCCGACCCCAACCAGGTGCGCAGCTGCGGGTCGTCCGGTCCGTCGAACAGCTCCGCCAGCTCCGGCTGCCCCGCGAGCAGGTCCTGCCAAGCCGGTTCCAGCAGGTCCCGGGCGTGCTCGGCGTCGCGCTGCTCGGTGGGCAGCGCGAACATCCGCTCCAGCACCGAGTGCACCACCGTGCCGCGCACCTGCGCCCGCGTCGGCGTCTCCGGCAGCCGGTCCACCGCGCGGAAGCGGTACAGCAGCGGGCACTGCTTGAAGTCACCCGCGCGCGACGGCGACAACGCCGGTCTGCGCCTCCCCGCGGGCAGGCTCGCCCCGTCCGACCCGCCCACGGCGGCGAGCTCCGATCGGGTGCCATCGCTGGTCCGGGCCGGTTCCACCATGCCCGCACCCTAGAACAGGGGTCCGACGGGATCGCGCACGCGTGGCGGATCACCGGCGCCTCACGGGTCCCGCTCTACCCTGTGGGCCATGTCCGCCAACACGGCCCGCGGCCGAGCCGCTCCACCGGACAACGGCCTGCTGCTGTGCCGGGTGGCCGGGGTGCCGGTGCTGCTGTCGCCGTCCTGGTGGGTGGGGGCCGCGTTCATCGTGCTGCTCTACACCCCGCTGGTCGGCCGCATCCTGCCCGCCGCGAGCGTGTGGACCTGCGCGTTCCTCGCCGCCGGGTGCACCGTGCTGCTGGCCGCCTCGGTGCTGCTGCACGAGCTCGGGCACTGCGTGGTGGCGATGCGGCTGGGTCTTCCGGTGCGGCGGATCCGGCTGTTCCTGCTCGGCGGCGTCTCCGAGATCAGCCGCGAGCCCGCCGCCCCCGCGCAGGAGGGCCTGGTGGCCGCCGCGGGGCCCGCCGTGTCGGTGTTGCTCGCCGCGGGCACCGGACTCGGCTGGTACGCGATGGAACCCGGCGGGGCGATCTGGTTGCTCGTCGCGCAGACCTGCGTCGCCAACATCGCGGTCGCCGTGTTCAACCTGCTGCCCGGGCTGCCGCTGGACGGCGGGCGGATGCTGCGCTCCCTGCTGTGGGCGGTCACCGGGCGCAGGCAGCTCGGCACCACCGCGGGGGTCGTCGGCGCCGGGCTCGTCGCCGCCGGACTGCTGGTGTGGGCGCTGCTCGGGCTGCTGCAGGACGTGGACGACCAGTGGCTGCGGCTGCTGGCCTGCGTGTTCATGGTGTGGTTCGTCATCGCGGGCGCCACCGCCGAGCACGCCGCCGAACAGCGCAAGAGCCGGCCGGTGCGGTTCTCGCTGGCCGAGCTGATGCGCCCCGTGCTGCAACTGCCCGCCGAGAGCCCCGTCGGCGACGCGCTGGTCGCCGCCGCCGGGCGCGGGGTGGTGCTGGTGCGCGCCGACGGCGTCGCGGTGGGCCTGCTCGACCAGTCCGCCGCCGAACGCCTCGCGACCCGCGCGCCCCGCGACCCCGCCGAGCACGCCGCCGAACCCGTCGGCCCGGACACCATCCTGCTGGAGGGAGAGCCGGGGGAGGACGTGCTCGAACGGGTGCGTACCGTACTGGCCTGGCAGTTCCTCGTCATCGACACCGAAGGCAGGCCCTGCGGGGTGCTGCGCCGGGAGGACCTGCGCAGCGCGCTCCGCTCCCGCGCCCGCGAACGGTGAGCACCGGCGGGAACCGCCCGGACCCTCTGCGACGATGGTCCGCCGAACCCGCCGAGCCGCGGCACCCCCGCTCACTCCCGTGACGTCCCGCGCCGGCGGCCCTTGCCGAACGCGCACTTGGAGGAACGAAGCACGTGAGCACCGTCAGCGGTGAGTTCCAGCCCGGCGACCGGGTCCAGCTGACCGATCCGAAGGGCAGGCACTACACCGTCGTCCTCGAGACCGGCGGCGAGTACCACACCCACCGGGGCGCACTGGCGCACGACGACCTCATCGGCAGCCCCGAGGGCTCGGTGGTCACCTCGGCGGGCGGCACCTCGTTCCTGGCGGTGCGGCCGCTGCTGGCCGACTACGTGCTGTCCATGCCGCGCGGCGCGCAGGTCATCTACCCGAAGGACGCCGCGCAGATCCTGATGTGGGGCGACATCCGCCCCGGCGCGCGGGTGCTCGAAGCGGGCGCCGGTTCCGGTGCGCTGAGCTGCTCGCTGCTGCGCGCCGTCGGCGAGCAGGGCAGCGTCGTCTCCTACGAGGTGCGGGAGGACCACGCCGAGCACGCCGAGCGCAACGTGCGGAAGTTCTTCGGCGAGGTCCCGGAGAACTGGACGCTGCGCGTCGCCGACCTCGCCGACTACGACGAGGGCCAGGTCGACCGGGTCGTGCTGGACATGCTCTCGCCGTGGGACGTGCTGGACACCGTCTTCCAGAACCTGGTGCCGGGCGGCGTCCTGGTGGTCTACGTGGCGACCACGACGCAGCTGTCCAAGGTCACCGAGGCCATCCGCGAGCAGCAGTGCTGGACCGAGCCGCAGGCGTGGGAGACGCTGATCCGGCCGTGGCACGTGGTCGGTTTGGCGGTGCGCCCCGAGCACCGGATGGTCGCGCACACCGCGTTCCTGCTGGTCACGCGGCGGCTCGCGGACGGCGTGACGCCGCCGCGCCCGCAGCGCCGCCCCAGCAAGGGCTGAGCGGGGTCCGGTGGCACCGCGACCCCCGCGGTGCCACCGGCCACCTCACTGCCCGAGCTTGCAGATCTTCCAGGCACCGTCCTCGACGGTGAGCACGATCGTCTGGTCGACGGGCATCGTGGCGCCGCCCAGCGTGTAGTCGCCGTTGAGCTTCGCCCGCGCCTGCTCGCCCTGCGCGGTCACCTGCCCCAGCTCCACCTGGAACCGCCCGCTGGAGAGCTGCTGGAACTGCTGGTCCAGCTCTGCGCGGTTGGACTGGCACAGCTGCGGTCCGAGCGCGGCGAAGTCGCCCGCGTTCACCTTGTCGACGAGTTCCTGCGCGGCGGGCCGGGGCTCGCCCGGGCCGCCGCTGCCGCCGAACAGGAAGAGGCCGCCGACGACGGCCCCGGCGACGACGACCACGCCGACCCCGCCGAGGATCCACGGCAGCGGGGACCGGCCCCGCTCGTCCTCGTCGTCCTCGATCTCGGCGGGCTGCTGGGTCCAGGCGCCCGCGCCGAACTCGCCGCCCCAGTTCGGGGCGGGGGCGATCGACCCGTACTGGTCCTGGAACTGCCCGAACTGCGGGTCGAGGTGGGCCTGGCCGAACGTGGGCTGCTGGCCGGGCTGGGGCTGCTGCCCGAACGGGTCCTGCCCGGGCGCGGCCGGGAAGGGCTGCTGGCCCGGTTGTGCCGGAACCCCGGCGATGGGGCCCTGCGGCCAGCCCGCGTGCTGGTTCGCGTAGAACGCGGGCTGCTGCTGCGGAGGTGGGGTGCCCTGGGTTGCCGCGCCGTCCGCCTGGTTCCCGGCGGGCTGCGGGTCCCACCCGCCCGGGCCGGGCTGTTGCGGCGGATAGGTCATGGGATGTTCCTCCCCCAAGGTCTGTGCTTAGGCCGCACGGAGGTGCGGTCGCCGTCTTCTCGGCGCGCGTAAGTAGACCAGAGCGTTATCCGGCGCATGTCAGGAGTAGACCTTTCCGATCCGTACGCCCGGGGTGTCCCTCACCGGGTGAGATGCCCGACATGAGGATCTGGCCGGAGCACGTTTCGACTGCGGAAACCCCGCGTTGTTCCAAATGATGGGAGAAGTCGGACACGCCCGTCCGCAACGACACCCGGTTGTCAGCCCACCGACACCCGGATGCCGACGTTCGGCACCGAACGCGGTGGCGGAGCGGAAAACCCGTGGTCGTGCGCCCGGTCACGCGACCACCGAAACCGGGTGGTGCCACCGAATGGACCATGATCGTGGACGCACCGTGTTCACCGTCCACTCCCACCACGCCCGGGCCGGGTCGTCGACGACGCGCGAATCATGGGTATTCGCCGATTTTTGTGGCAGGCTGGCGCATCCGGCGGGCCAATCACGACGCCGCTGTCGTCGGTGATCGCCGGTACCGTGGTGGTACGAGCACGGGAGGAGGGTGCCGATATGCAGCACGACCGTCCCGGCAGCCGGCCTGAGGAGGGCGGCGAGCAGCAGCCCGGCGGGCAAGCCGAGCTCAACAGCCAGATTCGTCTGCTCCAAGACGAAGTGGCGTTGCTGCGCCGAAAGCTCAACGAGTCGCCCCAACAGGCCCGGTTGCTGGAGAAGCGGCTGGCCGAGGCATCCGAGCGGGTGAGCCAGCTCACCGAACGGAACGCCAAACTCACCGAGACCCTGAAGGAAGCGCGCGGCCAGCTCACGGCCCTGCGCGAGGAGGTCGACCGCCTAGCCCAGCCACCCAGCGGATACGGGACCTTCCTGTGCCGCTACGAGGACGGCACGGTCGACGTGTTCACCTCCGGCCGCAAGATGCGGGTCGCCGTCTCGCCCAACGTCGAGCTCGACGAGCTCGGTCTCGGGCAGTCGGTCCGGCTCAACGAGGCGCTGACCGTCGTGGAGGCGGGCGCCTTCGAGCAGATCGGCGAGGTGTGCACCTTCCGGGAGATCCTGCCCCCGAGCCTCACCGACACCGCGGGCACCCACCGCGCCCTGGTGCTGGGCCACACCGACGAGGAACGCGTCGTGTGGCTGACCGACCCGCTGGTGGAGGCCGGGCTCAAGTCCGGTGACTCCGTGCTGGTCGACAGCAAGGCGGGCTACGCCTACGACACGGTGCCGAAGGCCGAGGTCGAGGACCTCGTGCTCGAAGAGGTCCCGGACGTGGGCTACCTGGACATCGGCGGTCTGGGGAGCCAGATCGAGCAGATCCGGGACGCCGTGGAGCTGCCGTTCCTGCACTCCGACCTCTACGTGCAGTACCAGCTGCAACCGCCGAAGGGCGTGCTGCTCTACGGCCCGCCCGGGTGCGGGAAGACGCTCATCGCGAAGGCGGTGGCGAATTCGCTGGCCAAGAAGGTCGCCGCGGCGCGCGGGGACGACGACGGGCAGGCGAAGTCCTACTTCCTGAACATCAAGGGCCCCGAGCTGCTGAACAAGTTCGTGGGCGAGACCGAGCGGCACATCCGGCTCATCTTCCAGCGCGCCAGGGAGAAGGCCTCCGAAGGCACCCCGGTGATCGTGTTCTTCGACGAGATGGACTCGATCTTCCGCACCCGCGGCAGCGGCGTGTCCTCGGACGTGGAGACCACGATCGTGCCGCAACTGCTCTCGGAGATCGACGGCGTCGAGGGCCTGGAGAACGTCATCGTCATCGGCGCCTCCAACCGCGAGGACATGATCGACCCGGCGATCCTGCGACCCGGCAGGCTCGACGTGAAGATCAAGATCGAGCGGCCGGACGCCGAGTCCGCGAAGGACATCTTCTCCAAGTACCTCACCGAGGCGCTGCCGGTCCACGAGGAGGACCTGCTCGAGTTCGGCGGGGACAAGGCCGCCTGCATCGACGCGATGATCCAGACGACCGTCGAGCGGATGTACGCCGAGACCGACGAGAACCGGTTCCTGGAGGTCACCTACGCCAACGGGGACAAGGAAGTCCTGTACTTCAAGGACTTCAACTCCGGCGCGATGATCCAGAACATCGTGGACCGCTCCAAGAAGGCCGCGATCAAGTCGGTGCTCGACACCGGGCAACCGGGCCTGCGGGTGCAGCACCTGCAGGACGCGATCATCGACGAGTTCGCCGAGAACGAGGACCTGCCCAACACGACCAATCCGGACGACTGGGCGCGGATCTCGGGCAAGAAGGGCGAGCGGATCGTCTACATCCGGACCCTGGTCAGCGGCAAGAACCAGGAATCCGGCCGGGCGATCGACACGGCCACCAACACCGGCCAGTACCTCTGAGCCAGCACGGGAGCGGCCCCCCCGGAACCAGCGGCGGGGCCGCTTCTCGTTGCGCCACCGCGGTTTCCGCCCCGGTGGAGTGGTGCCCGAGTGTCGATCCCGACGGGCAGCGATTAGGTTTTCAGGCATGATCTCCACGTCTGCGGGCCGGTTCGGACTCGGGCTGGCCGCGCTCGGCCGCCCCGCCTACATCAACGTCGGCCGCAGCGACGCGCTGCCCGCGCACCGGACCGCCGAAGCGATGCGGGTGCACACCGCCCAGGTGCTCGACGCGGCCTTCGCGCGCGGCATCCGGTGGGTGGACGCGGCCCGCTCCTACGGCTCGGCGGAGGAGTTCCTCGCCGGCTGGCTCGCCGAACGCGGCCACGGCGACGTCACCGTCTCCAGCAAGTGGGGCTACGCCTACGTCGCCGAGTGGCGCATCGAGACCGAGGTGCACGAGGTCAAGGAGCACTCGGTGGAACGCCTCCGCGAGCAGTGGGCGCAGAGCCGCGCGCTGCTCGGCGACCGGGTCGACCTCTACCAGGTGCACTCGCTCATCCCGGAGAGCCCGCTGTTCGACGACCTGGCGCTGCAGCACGAGCTGGCCCGGCTCCGCGACTCCGGAGTGCGGCTCGGGTTCTCCACCAGCGGTGCCGCGCAGGCCGACGCCGTCGAGCGGGCCTGGGAGCTGGAGATCGGCGGGGCGCAGCTGTTCAGCGCCGTGCAATCCACCTGGAACTCGCTGGAGCCCTCGGCGGGGCGGGCGCTGACCGAGGTGCACCACGGCGGCTGGCGGGTGCTGGTGAAGGAGTCCCTCGCCAACGGCAGGCTCGCGGTGGACCCGCCGGAACTGCTGGCCAGGGTCGCGCGGCGGCACGGCACCACGCCCGACGCGGTGGCGCTGGCGCACGCGCTCGCCCAGCCGTGGGCGGACGTGGTGCTCGTCGGGCCCGCCGACGTGGCGCAGCTGGACTCGAACCTGGCGGCGGCCGAGGTGCGGCTCGACGCGACCGACCTGGGCGAGCTCGCCGCGCTGGCCAGGGATCCCGCCACCTACTGGGGCGAGCGCGCGTCGATGCCCTGGCACTGACCCCGCCGGCCGTCAGGCCTCCTGCCGGGTGAACCACTCGTGGATGAACTGCCTGCTGTCGGCGGCGAACGACCACTCCGGGTCCGCCAGGCGGGCGCGCAGCTCGTCCAGCGGCATCCACCAGCCGTCGGCGACCTCCTCCGGCTGGTGCACCACCGGCCCGTCCCAGCGCACCTCGTAGACGAAGCCGTGGTGGCGCACCGAGCCGTCCTGGAACACCGAGCGGAACAGGAACCGCAGCGGCACGCCCCGGACGCCCAGTTCCTCCGCCAGCTCCCGCTCGGCGCCCACCGCCGGGTCCTCGCCCGCGGCGACCACCCCGCCCGCGAAGCAGTCGTGCGCGCCCGGGTTGACGTCCTTGTGGTCGGTGCGCCGGTGCACGTAGACCGATCCGCCGTCGACCGAGCGCACCAGGATCGAGGTGGCCGCGTGCCACAACCCGTCCCGCCGCATCCGCCAGCGCGGCGCGGACCCCGCGACCCGGCCGGACTCGTCGTACACCGCCACCTGTTCGTCCTGAGCTCCCACGCCCGCATCCTCGCAGAGATCATCCGGTGGAAACCCGGAACGCGGTTCCCGGGACCACTCGGCAGGCGGAACCGGCACCGCCGGAAACTCTGCTTCCCGGCCCGGAACCCGTAGGCTTCCAGGTATGCGGCGGATCATGGGAACCGAAGTGGAGTACGGCATCGTCGTGCCCGGCGATTCGACGGCGAACCCGGTGCTGACCTCCACGCACATCGTGCTCGCCTACGCGGCCGCGGCCGACATCCCGCGCGCCCGCCGTGCGCGGTGGGACTACGAGGTGGAGTCACCGCTGCGGGACGCGCGGGGCTTCGACCTGGGCGCCTCGGCGCCGCAGAACAACGGCAACGACAGCGACGACCTCGGCGCGGCCAACGTCATCCTCACCAACGGCGCCCGGCTCTACGTCGACCACGCCCACCCCGAGTACTCGGCGCCCGAGGTCACCAACCCGCGCGACGCCGTCATCTGGGACAAGGCGGGCGAACGGGTGATGGAGGAGGCCGCGATCAAGGCGGCCAGCGTGCCCGGCACCGCGCAGATGCAGCTGTACAAGAACAACGTCGACGGCAAGGGCGCCAGCTACGGCACCCACGAGAACTACCTGATGGCCAGGGACACCCCGTTCACCGCGGTGATCGCCGGGCTCACCCCGTTCTTCGCGTCCCGCCAGGTGATGTGCGGGTCCGGGCGCGTCGGGCTCGGGCAGGCGGGGGAGAAACCGGGCTTCCAGCTCTCCCAGCGCTCGGACTACATCGAGGTCGAGGTCGGCCTGGAGACCACGCTCAAGCGCGGCATCATCAACACCCGCGACGAGCCGCACGCCGACGCCGACAAGTACCGCAGGCTGCACGTCATCATCGGCGACGCGAACCTCGCCGAGACCTCCACGTACCTGAAGGTCGGCGCCTCCGCGCTGGTGCTGGACATGATCGAGGCCGGGGAGCGCTTCGACGACCTCAAGCTGGCCGACCCGGTGCAGGCGGTGCACCTGATCAGCCACGACCCGACGCTGCGCCAGATCGTGGAACTCGCCGACGGCCGCCGGTTCACCGGCCTCGACCTGCAGCGCGAGTACCACGACCGGGCGGCGCGGCACGTGGCCGAGCACGGCGGCGACCAGGCCGCCAAGGACGTGCTGGCCACCTGGGGCGAGGTGCTGGACCTGCTCGGCGGGGACCCGATGGACTGCGCGGACCGGCTCGACTGGCCCGCGAAGCTGCGGTTGCTGGAGAACTACCGGGAGCGCGGCAACCTCGGCTGGGCCTCGCCGAAGCTGCACATGATCGACCTGCAGTACTCCGACGTGCGGCTGGACAAGGGCCTGTACAACCGGCTGGTGGCCCGCGGCTCGATGCGCAGGCTCGTCACCGAGGACGAGGTGCGCGCCGCCGTCACCAGCCCGCCGGAGGACACCCGGGCCTACTTCCGGGGACGCTGCCTGGAGCGCTACCCGGCCGCGGTCGCCGCCGCCTCCTGGGACTCGGTCATCTTCGACCTGGGCCGGGAATCCCTGGTGCGCATCCCCACCCTGGAACCGCTGCGCGGCACCCGCGCCCACGTGGGCGAGCTGCTCGACGCCGCCACCAGCGCCGAGGAACTGGTGGACTCGCTGACTCGCGGCTGACCACGATCCGGAACACCCGGTCCGCCCGCCGCGAAAGATCGCAAGAATGCCCGCTCGGATGTGGGCGAACAGGGGTTCCGCTAGGTACTGTTCCTCACAGGATGCCCTTTGTTCGACGACCGTTCGACCAGCCCGGCATCCGACGGACAAGCACCGGGAGGGCGAGATGTCCCAGGAAAAGGTCCAGCGGCCCGACGGCGGCGACGGCGACGAGGAATCGGGTCCCGAAGCAGCCGGCCAGGAACGTCGCGAGAAGCTCGGCGAAGACGTCGACGCCATCCTGGACGAGATCGACGACGTCCTCGAGGAGAACGCCGAGGACTTCGTCCGCGCCTACGTCCAGAAGGGCGGCCAGTAGGCACCGACACCGCGCGGCCGCCGGGACCCTCGCCCGGCGGCCCTCCGCCACGCGGACGGCCGTGATCTTCGCCGTCGCGGGCGATCTTGATTAGAGTTGCGGTACGGCCCAGATCAACCGGCCTCGCCGTCGCGGCGGCGGGGCAGTCCTTCGAAGCAGGAGACGATGTCGCCGATGGAATCCAGCGCGGCTCGGAACTTTCCGGGTCAGGCCCTGCCCGCTGCCTACCTCACCTCCGGATCCTCATCGTTCACCGACTTCCTCCAGGTCACCGCGCCCGAGCTGCTGCCGGGCAACCGGGACGTCCCGCAGGGCGTCGTCGAGGCGCCGCACGGCACCACCATCGTCGCGCTGACCTTCCGCGGCGGCGTGCTGCTGGCCGGTGACCGCCGCGCCACCATGGGCAACCTCATCGCCCAGCGGGACATGGACAAGCTCTACGTCACCGACTCCTACTCCGCGGTGGGAATCGCGGGTACCGCGGGCATCGCGCTGGAGATGGTGCGGCTGTACGCGATCGAGCTGGAGCACTACGAGAAGCTGGAAGGCGTGCCGCTGTCCCTGGACGGCAAGGCGAACAAGCTCGCCACCATGCTCCGCGGCAACCTGCAGGGCGCCATGGCGGGTCTGGCGGTGCTCCCGCTGTTCGCCGGGTTCGACACCGCGGCCGAGGATCCGGACCGGGCGGGCCGGATCATCTCCTACGACATCACCGGCGGGCGCTACGCCGAATCCGGTGGCTACCACGCGGTCGGCTCCGGTTCGGTGTTCGCGAAGTCGGCGCTGAAGAAGCGGCACGACCCGGACGCCGACGTGGACTCGGCGGTGCGCAACGCGGTCGAATCCCTCTACGACGCCGCCGACGACGACACCGCCACCGGCGGCCCGGACCTGTCCCGGCGGATCTACCCGACCGTCGTGACCATCACGGCCGAGGAGGGTGCGGTCCGGCTCGACGAGCAGCAGTCCGCCGCCATCGCCGAAGAGGTCGTGCAGGGCAGGCGCGAGAACCCGGGCGGCTGACGCCGCATTCCCCCGACGATGCCGTTCCCCGCCGAGCGGGGCTGCCGAACGATTCGATCCAGGAGTGCACAGCCGTGACGATGCCGTTCTACACCTCCCCCGAACAGCTGATGCGGGAGCGTTCCGAGCTGGCCCGCAAGGGCATCGCCCGGGGACGCAGCGTGGTGGTGCTCAAGTACGCGGGAGGCGTGCTGTTCGTGGCGGAGAACCCCTCCACCACGCTGCACAAGGTCTCCGAGATCTACGACCGGCTCGGGTTCGCCGCGGTCGGCCGCTACAGCGAGTTCGAGAGCCTGCGGGTGGCGGGGGTGCGCATCGCGGACTTCCGCGGCTACTCCTACGACCGGCGGGACGTGACCGGGCGGTCGCTGGCCAACACCTACGCCCAGCACCTGGGCGCGATCTTCACCGAGCAGATCAAGCCGTTCGAAGTGGAGATCTGCGTCGCCGAGGTCGGGCAGACCGCCGAGACCGACCAGCTCTACCGGCTCACCTACGACGGTTCGATCGTGGACGAGCCGCAGTTCGTGGTGATGGGTGGGCAGGCCGACACGATCAACTCGGCGATGAAGGACTCGTTCGAGGACGGCATGGAGCTGGGCCCGGCGGTGGAGCTGTCGGTGCAGGCGCTCGCGGCCAGCGGGGAGAGCACCCGCGAGCTCGGCGCCAAGCAGCTGGAGGTCGCCGTGCTGGAGCGGTCCCGGCCGCACCGCACGTTCCGGCGCATCGCGGGCGCGGCGCTGGAAGCACTGCTGCCGAAGCCCGCCGCCGAGTCCGAGAGCTCCGAGGAGTCCGCGGACTCCGGCGACGGCGGGAACGGCTCCGCGAACGGGAAGTAGCCCGCTCAGCGGTCGACCAGCACGAGCTTGCCGACGTGCCGCCGCGAGGTCAGCTCGGCCTGCGCCCGGTGCACGTCGGCGAGCTCGTACGTCCCGGCGATGACCGGGCGGACCGCGCCGTCGCGGGCGATCTCGGCGAGCTGCCGGAAGTGCGCCGGGGTGTGCATGCTCGATCCGACGAGCGCGATGTTGTGCAGGTACAACCGGCGCACGTCGAGCTCCACCAGCGGGCCGGCGAGCGCCCCCGCCACGACCCACCGGCCGCCGTCGCGCACCGCGGACAGGCCGTCCGGGATGTTCTGACCTGCGGCTACGTCGAGGACCACGTCGACCCGGCCCGCTCCGACGGCGTCCCAGGGCCGGTCAGCGCGGTCGACGACCTCGGTGGCGCCCGCCGCGCGCACCGCGTCGAGCTTGCCCGCGCTGCTGATCGCGAGCACCTCCGCGCCGCGGGCCGCGGCCAGCTGCACCAGCGCCAGCCCCACCCCGCCGGAAGCCCCGGTGACCGCGACGGTGTGCCCGTCGCGCACGTCGCCGCGTTCGAGCATGCCCAGCGCGGTGCCGTAGGCGGTGGGGAAGCAGGCGAGCTCGGCGTCGTCCAGCGGTGATCCGCTCATGTCGTGCGCCCGGTCGGCGCGCGCGGTGACGTACCGGGCGTAGCCGCCGTCGCGTTCGCTGCCGAGCAGCCCGACCGGGTTCGCGTCCTCGCCGTCGCCGTCGTAGATCGCGGGGTCGAGCAGCACGCGGGTGCCGCGCAGAGCCGGATCGGCGCCGGGACCGACGTCGACGACGGTGCCCGCGACGTCCGCGCCCTGGATGCGGGGGAAGTCGACGGGGCCGCGCCAGCCCGCGCGGGCGTCGGGGTCTCCGGGCCTGCCGTAGGCGCCCTCGCGGGTCCACAGGTCGGTGTTGTTCAGCGCGGCCGCGCCCACCCGGACCAGGACTTCGCCGGGGGCGGGCGTCGGCACCGGGACGTCGGTGAGCTGCAGGACCTCGGGTCCGCCGTGGCCGGTGAGGCGGGCTGCGGGCATGGTGCCGGGAACGGTCATCGGGGGCCTCCGCACGCTAGTACACTGATCTGTGAAGTCGACGCGAGCGTAAGGTATACCGATCGGTGAACACAATGCCGCTGGATCCGCAGACCCTCACCCCCGGCGCGCGGCGCATCCTCGACGCCGCGGCCGCCCTGTTCTACGAGCTCGGCATCACCGCCGTCGGCGTGGATCTGATCGCCGAGCGCTCCGGGGTGACCAAGCGGACCCTCTACGACCGGTTCGGTTCCAAGGACGTCCTGGTCGCCACCTACCTCGCCGAACGCGACCAGCGGTGGCGCGCCGAGGTCACCGCCGCCCTGGAGCACCCGGGCCTGTCCGCGCTGGACCGGGTGACCGCGCCGTTCGACGCGCTCGCCGCGTGGACGGCGCAGCACTCGCGGGGCTGCGCCTTCATCAATGCGCTCGCCGAGCTACCCGACGGCGGGCACCCGGCCCGCGAGGTAGCCGCGGACGAGAAGCGGTGGCTGCTGGCGCTGTTCGAGCGGCTGGCGGCCGAGGCGGGCCTCGCCGACGCCGCGCCGCTCGCCGGCGAACTGCTGTGCCTGCACGAAGGGGCGCTCGTGGTGGGCTCGGTCCTGCCCGGCGACGCCATCGGCGACGCGGGACGAGCGGCCCGCGCGCTCGTCGCGGCCCGGGCCTGGTCGGGCTGACCGGGTCGGGTTCGGCCCGGTCGGGGGTGGCCGGTCGGGCTCGGTTCCGGTCCAGCTCGTGTCGTGTCGGGCTCGGTGCCCGTGTCGGGCCGGGCTCGTTTTCGGTCGAGCTGGTGGGTGGTCGGGCTCGTGCCGGGGCGGGCGGGCCGGTGGCCGATCGGGCTCTCGCCGGGTCGGGCTCGTGCCGGGGCGGGCCGGTGGGTGGTCGGGCTCGTGCCGGTGCCCGATCAGGCCCGCGCTAGTCGAGCTCGCGCCGGTACACGCTCAGCATCTGGTCGTGCGCGGTGAACGCGAACCGGTTGCCCGGCGTCCCGATCTCCCCGTCGGTGGCCACCGCCACCGCGGGACCCCGCACCACCACGTCCAGGAACCGGTGCTCCTGCTCCACGTAGGTGCGGCTGCGGTGCAGCGCACCGGTCATCGCCGCCAGCACGAACCGCGGCCGGGACCAGCGGACGTCGGCGCGCACGTAGCGGACGTCGAGCCGCCCGTTGTCCAGGCGTGGCCGCCACGAGGGCGCGAACCCGCGCGGCGCGTACGAACCGTTGCCCGCGAACAGGATCCAGACCTGCCGCCGCACGCCGTTGAGCTCCACGTCCAGCGGGCTCGACTCGTACAGCACCCGAGCCAGCGCCAACGCACCCGCGGGCCACTTGCCCCAGCGCCCGGCCCACTGCTCGCGGAACCGCACCAGGTCCGGGTAGCCGCCGATGCTGGCGGTGTTGAGGAACCAGCGCGTCGGCCGGGCGTCGACGGTCACCCCGCCCAGGTCGACGCGCACCGCCGTGCCCTGCTCCACCGCGTCGGCCACCGAATCGGAGTCGGACACCCCGGCGTCCCTGGCGAAGTGGTTCAACGTGCCCGCCGAGAGCACCGCGAGCGGAATGCCCCTGGTGGTGGCGAGGGCCGCGACCGCGGCCACCGTGCCGTCGCCGCCCGCGACGCCCAGCGCGCGGATGGTGCCGCCCTCCTGGTCCAGCCGGTCGGTGAGGTCCGCGACCACGTCGCGACCCGGCTCCGCGAGCACCACCTTCGCCGCCGGCCAGCGGGTGCTCACCCACTGCTCCGGGTCGAAGGTGCCGTCCCCGGAACCGGGGTTGACCAGCACCAGCACGCCTTCGCCGTCGTGTAACGCGGGCACGTCCGCCGGGTGGCGCACCGCGGCGGGCTCGTCCGGGCGGACCGGCCACCAGCGCCGCGTCGCCCACGCCAGGCCCGCGCCGATCGCGGCGCCGCACACCACGTCGCTGGGCCAGTGCACCCCGGTGTGCACCCGGGAGTAGCCGACGGCCGCGGCGAGCGGGGCCACGGCCAGCCCGAGCGCGGGCGATTCCATCCCCACCGCGGTGGCGAACGCGGCCGCGGAGGCGGCGTGCCCGGACGGGAACGACGAGGAGCTCGGCGGATCGCTGAGCCTGCGGTGCCGCGGCACCAGCCGCGCGGCCGGCCGTCGGCGCGGGAACAGCGGCTTGCCCAGCAGGTTCGTCGCCGCGCTGGACGCCGCGATCGCCGCGAGACCGCGCAGGGCGGCCCGCCGCGGCGTCCCCTTGCGAACGGCCAGCCCGGCGGCGACCGAGAGCCACAGCGCGCTGTGGTTGGCCGCCGTGCTCAGGGCTTTCAACCCCGGATCGGCGGCGGTGCGGGGGAGAGCGGCGCTGCGCCGGGCCAGGTCGCGGTCCACCGCGTCCACCTTGCGGGTGATCTTGGGAAGCCACGTCTGCACGTCCCGCACGCTACCGATGCCCGAACGGCGGACCGCCGACGGCCGTCGCAGCGCCTACTGTGGAGACATGCAGCGGCGGATCTTCGGCATCGAAACCGAGTTCGGGGTCACCTGCACGTTCCACGGGCAGCGGCGGCTCTCCCCGGACGAGGTGGCCAGGTACCTGTTCCGGCGGGTCGTGTCGTGGGGACGTTCCTCGAACGTGTTCCTGCGCAACGGCGCCCGCCTCTACCTCGACGTCGGCTCGCACCCGGAGTACGCGACCGCCGAGTGCGACGACCTGACCCAGCTGGTCACCCACGACAAGGCGGGCGAGCGGATCCTGGAGGACCTGCTCGTCGACGCCGAACGCCGCTTGGCCGACGAGGGCATCGGCGGGGACATCTTCCTGTTCAAGAACAACACCGACTCGGCGGGCAACTCCTACGGCTGCCACGAGAACTACCTGGTCGGGCGGTCCGGCGAGTTCTCCCGGATCGCCGACGTGCTGCTGCCGTTCCTGGTGACCCGGCAGCTGATCTGCGGGGCGGGCAAGGTGCTGCAGACCCCGCGCGGCGCGGTGTACTGCCTCTCGCAGCGCGCCGAGCACATCTGGGAGGGCGTCTCCTCCGCCACCACCCGGTCCAGACCGATCATCAACACGCGGGACGAGCCGCACGCGGACGCCGAGCGCTACCGCAGGCTGCACGTGATCGTGGGCGACTCGAACATGTCCGAGGTGACCACGCTGCTCAAGGTGGGCACCGCGCACCTGGTGCTGGAGATGATCGAGAGCGGCGTGCAGTTCCGGGACTTCAGCCTGGACAACCCGATCCGCGCGATCCGCGAGATCAGCCACGACCTCACCGGCAGGCGGACGGTCCGGCTGGCAGGCGGGCGGGAGGCCTCGGCGCTGGACATCCAGCGCGAGTACCACAGCCGGGCGGTGGACCACGTGGCGCGCCGCGGCTCCGACCCGATGTCCGAGCGGATCCTGGACCTGTGGGGCCGGGCGCTGGACGCGGTGGAATCGCAGGACTACTCGTCGATCGACCGCGAGGTGGACTGGGCGATCAAGCTGCGGCTGCTGGAGCGCTACCGCAGCAAGCACGGGCTGGAGCTGTCCAGCCCCCGCATCGCGCAGCTCGACCTCGCCTACCACGACATCCGGCGCGGCCGGGGCCTGTTCGACATGCTGCAGCGCAAGGACCTGGTCGACCGCGCCACCGAGGACGGGGAGATCGAGGCCGCGAAGGACACCCCGCCGCAGAGTACGCGGGCGAAGCTGCGCGGGGACTTCATCGCCGCCGCGCAGGCCGCCGGGCGCGACTTCACCGTCGACTGGGTGCACCTGAAGCTGAACGACCAGGCGCAGCGCACCGTGCTGTGCAAGGACCCGTTCCGCGCGGTGGACGAGCGGGTGGAGCGGCTGATCGGGTCGTTGTAGCGGGTCGTCGCGGCGGGGGCCACACGATGCGGTGAAGCGGCACCCGAGATCGCCTATTCGAACACGGGTTCGGATAAGGTGATCTCAGTGTCGCCTCACCGGAAGGATCCCGCCATGATCACTCAGCCGAAGTTCGCGGTGCTCCACGTCGCCGACCAGGAGCGGGCGCTGGAGTTCTTCGCCGAGACCCTCGGGTTCGAGGTGCTCACCGATGCGCCGTACGGCGACGGTGACCGGTGGCTCGAGGTGCGGCCACCAGGGGCGCGGACGTACCTGGTGCTCGCCGCCGGAGATCCGGAGCTCGCCGCTCGCATCCGGGAGCAGCGCGGGCCGATGAGCACGGTGTGGTTCGACGCCGACGACCTCGACGCGACCTTCGCGGAGCTCAGCGCGAAGGGCGTGCTGTTCCCGGTCGAGCCGCAGGCCGCGCCGTGGGACCCCGGTGGGACGACGCGGTGGGCGCAGTTCGCCGATCCGGAGGGGAACCTGTACGGGGTCAGCGCCCAGGACTAGCGCGCGAGCGGGCGTGGCGACCGGTGCCTGAACCGGTGTCCGAGTCGATGGGTGAGTCGGTGCGCGTGCTCGGCGCGGCGCCGGTCAGCGCAGCGGGTGCTGGCCGGTGGGGCGGATGAGCAGTTCGTTGACGTCCACGGTGGCGGGCTGGTTCAGCGCGTAGAGCGCCGCCTCGGCGATGTCGGTGGCGTGCAGCTTGGGGCGGTCGGCCTGCTCCGGGGTGTTCATCCCGGTCTCCACCAGGCCGGGCTGGAGCAGCGTGACGCGCACGCCGGTGCCGACGCACTCCGCGCGGATGTTCTGCGCCATGCCGGTCACCGCCCACTTGGTGGCGGAGTAGAGGTTCCCGGGCCGGATGCCGCGCCCCGCCGCGGATCCGGTCAGCAGCAGGTGTCCGCGGGTGCGCACCAGCGCCGGGAGCGTCGCGCGGGCGGTGAGCGCCGTGCCGTGGACGTTGGTGAGCACCATGTCCCGCCAGTCCGCGGGATCCGCGCCGTCGGTGCCGAGGAACGAGGTGGCGACGCTGCGGCCCGCGTTGGCGAACGCCGCGTCGAGCCTGCCGAAGTGCTGCTCGACCTGCGTCACGGCGTCGCTGAGCTCGGTCCAGTCGGTGACGTCGCAGGGCACGGCCAGTGCGCGGGGTTCTCCGGTGCGCCCCGCATCGGCGTCCAGCTCGCGGACCAGCTCGGCGAGCGAGTCCGCCGATCGGGAGAGCAGGGCGAGCCGGTAGCCGGCGCGGGCCGCGGCTCGTGCGGTGGCGGCGCCGATCCCGCGGGAGGCGCCGGTGATGAGCAGGACCGGGTCGGACGTGTCCGCAGGCGCTGGCATGACCGCAGTCTAGGAGCGGAGGAGGTGTGATGAACGACTTCACGGCCACGACACCTTCAGTGTCGAATGAAATCAATGCGGCGGCGGTGCGGAGCGCGTGGCGGGCGAAAGGGCACGTCCACCGCGGCCGAGGACGCGGCCCGCCAGGGATTCGCGTGCCCGAAATACCTGATCAACTGCGATGGAGCTAGAGTTTCAAAGTGGCCACTGCGCGTGCTGAACGCTTGGTGAACCTGGTGCTGTGCCTGCTCTCGACACGCCAGTACCTGACGGCGGAGCGAATCAGGGGGATTGTTCCGGGTTACACCGACGCGCCCAATGACGAGGCGTTCTTCCGGACCTTCGAGCGCGACAAGTCCGAACTGCGGGACCTGGGCGTGCCGTTGGAGACCGGCCGGAACTCGGCGTTCGACGCCGCCGACGGCTACCGGATCGCCCGGCGGGACTACGAACTCGGCGACATCGGGCTCGAACCGGACGAAGCGGCGGCCGTGGCGCTGGCGCTGCGGCTGTGGGATTCGCCGGAGCTCACCGGCGCGGCCCGGGGCGCGCTGCTGAAGCTGCGGGCCGCAGGGGTGGACGTCGACGACCGGGCCGCGGGCACCATCGAACCGAAGGTCCGCACCAGCGAGCCCGCGTTCCCCGCGCTGCTCGCCGCCGTGCAGGCCGGCCGGGTGGTCACCTTCGACTACCGGCGGCCCAACGAGGCGCTGGCGCAGCTGCGCACCGTGGAACCGTGGGGCGTGGTGGCTTGGCGGGGGCGCTGGTACCTGGTCGGGCACGACCGGGACCGGCGGGCGCCGCGCTGCTTCCGGCTGTCCCGCGTGCAGGGCGACCCGAAGGCGCAGGGCCGGGCGGGCGCGGTGAGCAGGCCGCCGGACGTCGACCTGCTGTCGATGGTGGCCGGGGAGCAGCGGGACGCGCCGCCGAGCACGCCGGTGCGGCTGTGGGTCGTGCCGGGGCGCGCGCAGGGCCTGCGCCGCCAGGCATCGGTGGTGGACTCGATGCGGCTGGACGGCATCGAGGGCGACGTGCTGGAGCTGGACCTGTCGTACCCGGACTTCGCGGCCTCCTGGATCGCGGGCTACGGGCCGGACGTGGTGGTGCTGGAGCCGGACGTGCTGCGGAAATCGGTGCACGAAGCGCACCTGGGTGCCGCGGCCGCGGCTGCGGCCGGAAGCGACGAAGCAGGGGAGGTGCGCCGATGACGGCCGGGGCGACGCAGCGGTTGCCGCGACTGCTGGCACTGGTGCCGTACCTGCTGAGCAGGCCGGGCATCCCGGTCGCCGATGCGGCCGCCGACTTCGGGGTCGGGGAGCAGCAGCTGCGGCGGGACCTGGAGCTGCTGTGGATGTGCGGTCTGCCGGGGTACGGGCCGGGCGACCTGATCGACCTGTCCTTCGAAGGCGAGACGATCACCGTCACCTACGACGCGGGGATGCGCCGCCCGCTGCAGATGACGGCCTCGGAAGCGACCTCGCTGCTGGTGGCGTTGCGCGCGCTCGCCGACACCCCGGGCATCGCCGACACCGAGGCGGTGCAGCGGGCGCTGTCGAAGGTCGAGGAGGCCGTCGGCCAAGCCGGTCCGACCGGGGTCGTGGTCGGGCTGTCCGGCCGGGAAGGCCCCATCGCGCCCGGGGTGCAGGACGCCGTGCAGCGTGCCGTGACCGAACACCGCGCGCTGCGGATGCGGTACTACACCGCGTCCCGGGACGAGATCAGCGAACGCACCGTGGACCCGATGCGGCTGGTGATCGTCGACGGCCGCAGCTACTTGGAAGCGTGGTGCCGCTCGGCGGTGGCGGTCCGCCGCTTCCGGCTGGACCGCATCGACGCCGCCGAGGTGCTCGACGAGCCGGCTCGGCCGCCGTGGGACGCCGAACCCACCGACTTCTCCGCCGGGCTGTTCCGCCCGATGCCGGACCAGCCGAGCGCGCTGCTGGAGCTGGACCCGGACGCCCGCTGGGTCAGCGAGTACTACCCGGTGGACGAGCTCACCGAGCTGTCGGAAGGCCGGATCCGGGTGCGGATGCGGTACTCGGACCGCTCGTGGATGGTGCGGCTCGTGCTGGGGCTCGGCGGTCAGGGACGCGTGGTCGAGCCGCGCGACCTCGCCGAGGACGTGCGCAAGCGCGCCGAGGAGGCGCTCGCACGGGTGCGGCACCTGCCCGCGCACTGACCGCAGCGGCCCGGCCGGTACCCGGCCTCGCTTCCGGCGAGCATCCGCTCGTCGCGGTCGCGGTCGCGGTCGCGTCGGTGTCCGGCTCCGTGGTCGGTGGGCTCCTGCACGTCGCGGTCGGTGGACGGCGTGGTGCCGCGCGGGTTCCGGTTCGGGCTTCGGGCGGCGTCGCTCGGCGATCTCCGGTTCGGGCTTCGGGCGGGTGCGTCGTGGGGCGGGTCCCGCTCCTCGTGGGCCGTGCCTGGGGCGGCCCCGCCGGTCGTCCGGGGGCGCCGGATGCGCTTCCGGGCCGCGCCGGGTTCGTCGCGAGGCCGGCGCCGGGCTCGGCGGAACGACCACCGCTCGCCCGGCCACGCCGCTGCGGGGGCGGCCGTCCCGCGCGCTACGGTGATCCGGTGCCGTACGTGTGGAGTCTTGTGCTGTTCGTGGTGGGAGTGCTGCTCCTGCTCGCCTTGCTGATCAGGTTCTTCGTGCTGCTCCGGAGGGTGCGCGCGGTGCAACGCGAAGTGACGGAGGACGTGGCGAACCGGTCGGGTCTGCTGAAAGCACGAGTCGCGGGGCTCCAGGTGGCGCTCGCAGAGCGGCGTAAAGGTGCCACGTGACGGCCTATGAGAGCGTCATCCGCCCGCGTACCATTGCGGTCGCAGGAAGCCCCGAGAAAGGTGTGCACTGATGGGTTTGCCAGGTGGGTGGGAACTCGTACTCATCGTCGCTGTGCTGGTGTTGCTGTTCGGTGCCACCAAGCTGCCGCAGATGGCGCGTTCGCTCGGCCAGTCCGCGCGCGTGTTCAAGGCCGAAGCGCGCGGCATGAAGGAAGACGAAGCCGCTGCCAAGCGCGACAAGGAGGCCTCCTCCGAACCGCAGCAGCTCACCACCGGTGAGCCGAGCGCGCCGGTGACCGCGACCAACGCGGAAGAGGCGCCGCGCAAAGAGAACAAGAACTGATCGGAGACGGAACGCACGGTGAGTTCAAACCCGTTGCGCCGTTTGAACCCGTGGCGCAGTGACCGCCGCCGTTGGGGGCGCAGGCACAACCCCGACGGCACCATGACCCTCATCGATCACCTCTACGAATTGAGGTATCGACTCGGTTGGGCGGCATTCGGCATTCTGGTCGGCGCGATCCTCGGCTTCATCTGGTTCTCGCACGAGATCTTCGGCCTGCCGAAGCTCAGCGATATCTTGATCCACCCGTATTGCCAGTTGCCGGCAGACGTGCGCTTCAGCCCGAACGGCGAGTGCCAGCTGTTGCAGACGAAGGCGTTCGAAGTCTTCATGCTGCAGTTGAAGGTCGGCATCGCGGTGGGCTCGTTGCTGTTCAGCCCGCTGTGGCTGTACCAGGTGTGGGCGTTCATCACGCCGGGCCTGCACGCGAACGAGCGGAAGTTCGCCCGCACGTTCGTGAGCATCGCGAGCCTGCTGTTCGTCGCGGGCGGGGTGCTGGCCTACTTCGTGGTCCCCGAGGGCCTGGCCTTCATGACCGGCTTCGGCGGCGGCGCGTTCTTCACCGCGCTGACCGGTGGCGAGTACATCAACTTCGTGCTGCTGATGCTGCTGATGTTCGGCATCAGCTTCGAGATGCCGCTGGTGCTGGTGATGCTGAACCGGGCTGGCGTGGTCAGCTACGCGAAGCTGAAGAGCTGGTGGCGGGGCATCGTGTTCGGCCTGTTCGTGCTGGCCGCCGTCGCCACCCCGGGGCAGGACCCGTTCTCGATGCTGGCGCTGGCCGCGTGCCTGGTGGTGCTGTTCGTGATCGCCTTGGTGATCTGCCGGGCGCAGGACCGCTCGAAGGCGCGGAAGCTCGCCGGGCAGGGCATGGAGGGCGTCGGGCTCGACGAGGCCTCGAAGATCGATCATCAGCCGTCGAAGCTGGACACCACCGCGTCGCAGGCGCCGGTCGGCAGCAACGACGACGCCACGTAGCACGGCGCACGACATCCCGGTGCTCTTCGTCGGCGGGCCCCCCACCCCCGGGGGCTCTCGGCGGCCGCCCCCCCCGCCGGGGGGGGCGCCCCGACTTCGTGCACGGGCCCGGTCACCGGGTGAAGAACTCGACGGCGGCGAGCGCGATGTGCTTCTGCGGGGTGAGGCCGCGGGCATCGAGGATGGTCACCCGCACCTGCGTGATGTCGCTGCGCCCGATGTCGAGGTCGAACCCCTCCGGCTGGTCGGGGATCTGCTCCCGGGTGGATTCGACCCGCCCCCGCTTGTCGGTGGTGGTGATCTCCACTTCGGACGGGTGGGCTTCGGCGTAGAACTTCTCGACGTCCCGGGACTGCCCGACGGTGATGATCATTCCGACCAACCGGGTCGGCTTCTCGAGCTCGAACTCGATCCACTCGCCGGGGGCCGACGTTCCCCAGTACTCGTTCACGACGATGGTGGAGGCGTTCAGCGCGGGGTGGCCGGGGAGCTCGCTGCTGGCGGTGGTCTTCGAGATGGTGGCCGGCACGGGGGCGAGCGTCTTGTCCAGCACGTCCTGCACGAGCCACACGCCGAACGGCCAGAGCAGGTAGCCGGCCAGGACGATCGCGAGGACGGTGCCGAGGATGGCGATCCGGCGCCAGAGCCAGCGCAGTCGGCTGCGGTCCGGGCGCTGCCGCCAGCGGAGCCGGGTCGGTTCCTCGTCGGGGGCGGGGTTGAGCGGGGTGGCGCAGCGGACGCAGAACCGCCGGGTCGGCGGGTTGGGTGTCTTGCAGGACGGGCAGGGCGGCCCGTCCTCGGTGACGGGCGTGGGTTGCACGACCTGCTGTTCGGGGCGGGGCGCGACGGGTTTCGCCGGTTGCACTGCGGCGGGCTGCTCGTCGTCCGCTTCCTCGTCGCTCGCCGCGGCCTGCGCGGGAGCGGGGCTGGAAGTGGGGGCGGGTGGTCGCGGTGGCATCGCGGCCGGTGGGAGCGGAGCTCCCGGCGGGCCGGGCGGTGGTGCCCCGGCGGGGCCGGGGCCCGAACCGGGTCCGGGCCTGGGGCCGGGTCCGGGCGGGGGCGTGGAACCCGGGCCGCCGGGCCGTCCCGGTCCGGGTGGTGCTTGACCGTGGACCGGCCCGTTGCGCGGCGGTGCCTGCCCGGGGAACGGGCCGGGTGGTGCGGCTCGTCCGGAGCGGTCCGGCCCGGCTGGCCCCGGGGGTGGTACTCCTCGTCCGGGCTGCGGAGGTGCGGCGGGCGGTGGTGCCTGCCCGCCGGTCCGGGGCGGTGCGGCCAGGCCGGACCCGCCGGGCGCCTCGGCACCGTCACCCGCGGGCGGGGTCGACCGTTCCCAGCCGAGGTAGCTGCCGCAGTTGCCGCAGAAGTCGTCGGTCTCGGCGGTGCGGGCACCGCAGTTCGGACACGGTCGCATCAGCGTTGCCCCTGTTCTGGCGAGGGTGGCCCGGGCAGCACTTCGACGGTGCAGGTGAGGTGGATCGGGCTGACGGAGTCGACGAGCGCGGTGACCTGGGCGTGGTCCACGGCGGCGCGGCCGGGCCACACCTGCACGCGCACGGTGGTGTTCGGTTCGCCGCCGAGGACGTTGCCGGGCCGGGTGGACCAGGTGGCGCCGGGTCCGTCGAGGATCCGGCAGTGCACGCCGAGGCACAGCCACAGCCGGTGCGCGAGCCCGCGGGCGGTGCCCTTCCAGCGGTGCAGTTCGACGGCGCGGGCGACGACGGCGCGGCGCAGTTCCAGCGGCCAGTCCGGTTCGAGTTCGGTGGCGACCCAGGTGCCGAGCCAGGCCACGAAGTCCTCCGGTGCCAGCGCCGGGTCGAAGTAGTGCGCCAGGTTGTCCAATGTGGACAAGATGGGCGCGAGCACGTCGTCGAGCCCCGCGGTGAACTGCTGCGCCAGCTGGTCGCCCGCGTACATCCCGGGCAGCTGTTCCCCCATCGGGTAGCGGCTGCGCAGTCCGGGTACCGCCGCCCGCCCCGTCATCGGGGCTCCGCGCCGTCGTGCGGGGCGACCACGACCTGGTGCTGGTGGGAGAACACGAGGGCGTGCGCGGGCAGGTCGATGCGGTCGGCGGGGGTGCCGCGCCTGCCGGTGATCGGATCGGCGGGGAACAGCCGCACCTCTTCGACGAGCCCGACGCCCTCGACGCGCTGGAGGACGGCGAAGATCTCCCCGACCTGCACGGGTCGGCCGAACGGCCAGCCGCCGCCGTCGACGCCGCCGCGCAGCGGGTTCAGGTACGCGTACAGCGCATCGAGGGCGTCGCGGTCGATCCGCCCGGTGTCGGCGCCGGTGGAGCGGAGCCGGGCCACGACGGTGATGCCCTGGTAGAACGGCGGTTCCACGACGATCCGCGCCCCCAGCAGCCTGCGTTCGTCGAGTCGCGAGGCGATGGTCGCCAGCAGCTGCTCGCTGGGGATGAGCTGCTCGAAGCGGATGCGATCACCGGTGTCGGCGACGGCGCCGGGCACGACGAGCAGCCGGGCGGCGCCGGGGTCCTGCTCGGCCGCGGCGGGCAGGCAGCGGATGCGGGCGGCGGCGGGTGCGGCTTGGCGGGCGATCTGCTCGTGGTCGGAGGCGGTGACGGCGCGCTCCTGCAGCTGAAGCTGGTGCGGGGCGCGGATCTTCGCCTCGGGGACGGTCTCGCCGTCGACGCCGCCGATGGCGGCTTCCCGGTTCTCCACCTCGGAGATGTAGGGCTCGGAGCTGCGCAGCACGGAGATGGCGCCGCGCGCGACGTTGCCGGCGCGGCCGCCTCCGGTGCGGTAGCGGGGAACGCGCACCTGGGCGCCCTTCGGCGGGACGGCGCCGTAGTACCGCAGCGACCCGTCGGCGAGCCGCACGGCCGGCGGGAATCCGAACTCGCCGGTGGTGGGGTCGAGGGTGACGTGCCGGTCGGTGGGACCGGAGCGGCCGAAGTGGTCGACGACGGTCCAGTCCTCCCAGCCGTCCTCGGTGGAGACCTGGACGACGACGGGGTCGCCATCGGTGAGCACCGGTGCGATGTCCGCGGTGAACCGCTGCCCGGGGACGCCCTCGGATTCACCGAGCGGCACGTCGGCGTGCGTCTCGGCGTGCTCGACGCCGGTGGTGCCGCCGACGGTGGAGACCTCGGCGATGCGGACGGTGGGGGATTCGGAGTAGAACGGCTGGTCCGGCACGGGCGCGATGACGCGGCAGCGCAACCACCCGGCGCGCACCCCGGCGACGGTGGAGGGCGTGTGCCCGGGTCCGATCTGCAGCAGCACCTCACCGGGCTTGTTGAGCCCGCCGGTGGTGTCCTCGAACGCCTCGCACTCGGCCCAGCGGGTGCCGTCCCACGCCTCCCACACCAGCGGCGGCTGACGAGGGTCGACGCCGATGCCTTCGACCTGGCTGTCGAGTTCGACGGCGATGACGCAACGCGGCACGGCACCGCTGAGCCCGAACAGCATGGCGTCGCCGACGGCGGGTTGGGCTTGGAAGCACGGCACGTCCTTGGCGGCTTCCAGGTCGGCGGTGCGGTCCTCGATGGTGCCGGTGGCGGAGATCGTGACGAGGGTGCGCAGCTCGCACGGCACGATGGGCAGGTCCTGCTCGGTGGCGAACACGACTTCCCGGTCGGCTTCGGTGTGCGCGGTGGCGACCTCGGTGCCGCGGGGCAGCAGCACGGTCTCGTTCTGCGCGGCGGACAGCCAGAAGGTGACGTCGCCGCGCGCGGCGGTGGGCGGGAACAGCCGCACGCCCATCAGGTCGAGGAACGCGAGGTAGTTCTTCTCCGGCACCCGGTTGAGCCGGTAGACGAGCTGGTCGACCATGTGCGCGAAGGTCTCGATGAGCGTGACGCCCGGGTCGGAGACGTTGTGGTCGGTCCATTCGGGGGCGCGCTGCTGCACGTAGCGCTTCGCTTCGTCGACGAGCTGCTGGAAGCGCCGGTCGTCGAGGTTGGGCGTGGGGATCGCCATCAGGCCGCTCCTCCCGCTCCGGGCTCGCCGCCGTCGGGGATGGTGTAGAAGGGGAACACGAGGTTGCGGCGGTCGTTGGTGGACCGCAGCACGTAGTGCACGTCGATGTAGAGCACGCCTTCCTCGTCGGGGTCCAGGGCGATGACGACGTCCTCGACCTCGATGCGCGGTTCCCAGCGCTGCAGCGCGGACCGCACCTCGAAGGCGATGCGCCCGGCGGTCGCGCCGTCGGTGGGGGAGAAGACGTAGTCGTGCACGCCGCAGCCGAACTCGGGCCGCATGGGGCGTTCGCCGGGTGCGGTGCCGAGGACGAGGCGGATGGCCTCCTCGATCTCCTGCTCCCGCCCGACGAGGCCGATGCCGCCGGTGGGGGTGACGCGCAGCGGGAATCCCCAGCCGCGGCCGATGAACCGCTCGCTCACATCGGGCCCCCGATCAGGACGTTGGGGGCGCCGATCAGGACTTGCGCGCCGCAGGAGGACTTGTCGAGCATCTTCGCGGCGGGCATGCCGCCGATCAGCACGACGCCGCCGCGGGGCGGGCTGGGCAGCAGCACGTTCGCGGGGCCCAGCAACGCGTGCGGGGGGATCGGGCAGCCGACCGTGCACGTGGTGACGGCGGCCGGTTTGCCGCCGATGAGGACGGTCATGACCTTGGCGGCCGCGGGGCCCACCGGGGGGCCGACGGTGCCGCCGTGGCTGGTCGGGTCGCCGATGCGGGCTGCTGGGGCCATTGCGGTGCTCCTCGTGCTGGGCGGGTGCCGGTAGTGCCGGGGCGAGTTCCGGTGGTGCCGCGGGCGTGGTGCGCGGCGGTCAGTTGATCCGCACCATCGGTGCGTGCAGGGCGGCGGAGGCGGTTCCGCTGACGTCGGTCATCGCGCCCCGCACCGTGGTGCTCTGCATCGCGCTGACCGTGGCGTTGGAAATCGCGTCCACGTTGATGTTCTTGCCCTTGATGGTGATGTCGCCGGTGCCCGCGTCGAGCGTGATCCCCTTGTCGTCCAAGGTGATGGCGCGGTCCACGACCCGGCCGCCCGCCTTCTTCAGCGAGATCGCGATGCTCTTCGCCTTGTCGTCCATGCGGATCTCCAACCGGTCGTCCCCGCTGGCGATCCGCACGCCCGGCGGTCCCTTCTTGCTGTCGATCAGTTCGAGCCGGTGCCCGTCCCGGGAGACCAGCGAGCGCCACGCGACCTTCCCGCGTTCGATCAGCGGGAGCTTGTGCTCGGACGGCTTGTCCTTGCCGTTGTAGAGCCCGCCGAGCACGTAGGGCTTGTCCAGGCAGCCCTGTTCGAAGGCGACGAGCACTTCGTCCTTGACGCTCGGGGTGATCACGCCACCGCCCTGCCCGCCGAGCTGCACGGTGCGCGCCCAGTCGGAGGTGTACTTGGCGTCGAGCCACGGGAAGGCGAGCTTCACCCAGCCGCGCCCGCCCCCGGCGGGTTCCTGGACGTCGGTGACGATCGCGTTGACCACCCCCGGGATGCGCGGTCCCCGGTCGGGCGCGTTGGCCCCGGTGGCGAGCCCGGCCAGCGACCGGTCCGGGCTGGTGCTGACCTGCACGGTGGTGCGGTAGCCGAGGCTCGGTTCGATGACGTGCTGCACTGCGGTGGCGGTGTACTTGCCGGAGAACTTGTCGCCCGCGTTGCCGAGCGCGATCGGCACGCCCGCGCGGAGCTTCGGATCTCCTTCGACGACCGCTTCGATCTCGCCGAGCCCGGCGCTGGTGGCGGCCGACAGCGAGTCCGCCAGCGCATCGGCTTCGGCTCGGGTGCCGTAGGCCGTGTCGGTGACGACGGTGTCGTTCTTCTTCCCGAACCGCTTGATCGCCTCGGCCGGGGTCATGCCGGGAACGGTGGTCTTGCTCGGGGTGACGGGCTTCTTGGCGACGACGGGTTTCTTCGTCTTCACGTCCCAGCCGCGGACCTCCACGCTGCCGACCTGGTCGGTGGAGGTGAGCACCGCGCGCAGCGCCATCAGGTTCCGCCCGTACTCCAGCACGAACGGGCTCTTCGCCGCGGAGGTGGTGGGTGCGGGCGCGGAGGCGGCCGGGGTGAGCGGGGCGAAGTCGAGCTTGCCGGTCTCGTCGACGCGGACCGTGGCGCCGTGCTCCTGGGCGAGGTTCTGCAGGAAGTCCCAGTCGGAGATGTTGGGCTGGGCCAGCTGGGTGTAGGTGATCGGCTTGGCCTGCACCTTCCCGACCGTCAACCCGGCACCGACGGCGACCTTCTCCACGATGGCGTCGGCCTTCATGTTCTTGAACGCCACCACTTTCCGGCCGCGCAGCAGCCGGTGCGCCTTGTTCATGGCCCGCACCACGGTGAACGAGCCGGTGCCGTCGGAGTCCAGTTCCAGCGCGGTGACCTCGCCGGCGAACAGCTTCTCCGGTGTCTTGCCGCCCGTGGTGGACATGGACACGGTCAGCGCGACCCCGATGGTGATGGAGGTGGCGGTGAGCAGCTCGTGGTTCGGGTCCCGGAAGGTGAGGGTCGCCGCGTCGGGCAGGCCGACGTTCTCGTCGACGACGCAGGACACCAGCTGTCCCAGCCACGGCTCGGGCAGCTCGTCCGGGCACTTGATGATCGGATCGGCGGCGAAGGACCTGCCGTCCTGCTCTGCGGAACTTCCCATCACGCACCGTCCTGTTCGGACTCGTCGAGGGCGGGGACGAGCAGTTCGCTGCCCGGCACCAGGACCATCGGGTCGTCGATCCCGTTGGCTTCGGCCACGTACCGCCACGCCGTCGCGTCGCCGTACTCGTTCCAGGCGATCTGCGCGAGGCTGTCCCCGGCGATGACCCGGTGGGTGCGGCGCGCGGCGTCCGAGCCGGAGGTGGGGTTCTGGCCCGGGGTGTCGACGCTGGCTTCCTCGATGCCCAGCGAGCAGGTGGCGCGCAGCGGTTTGCCGTCGACGTCGAACAGCGAGTAGTTCACCGAGAAGCTGTTGAGCACCCCGTCGAACGAGGTGGTGCGGGCGGTGCCCCACTCGAACCGGACCCACGGGCTGGCGGGTGTCTTGGTGGCCAGGCTCTTCGAGGTGGGCACGCAGGCCACCATGAGGTCCTCGACCTTCTGCTCCACCGAGTCGTCGTGCTTCTCGGTGGCGTCGAGGAACACCTCCAGCTGCAGCGACCGGGGGCCGCTGCCGACGAACTCGGGCATCGCCGATTCGGCGGCCATCCGGGCCGGTTTGCGCCGCCACTCGGTGCTCTTGGTCAGCGCGAGCTTGCTCGGGTTGAACTGGAGCTTGACGCGTTTGAGCGTCGCCCCGGGTTTCGCGCCGACCTTGGTGGGCGGCTCCATGATGAGGATCTCTGCGCGGGCGAGGTTCTTGGCGCTGGTGGCGGCCATCCGGCTCCTCCTCTCAGGACGGTTGCAGGCCTTCGTGGGCGATCTCCAGGGTTTCGATCGCCGCCTGGGAGTTCGACGGGTCGAAGGACGGTCCCTGCCAGCTGACCGGCACGATGCCGATGACCTGCCAGCGGGCGATGGGCGTCAAGTTCGGCTGCAACGCGACGATCTCGCCGTTCTTGCGCTCGGCCTTGCGCATCGTGTCCGACAGCCATTTCGCGATCTTGGTGGTGTCCTTGGTGACGGGACGGGTGAACGTGATGTTGGTCCAGGTGATGCGGGTGGGCAGCTGCCAGGAGAACGAGTTGTTGCCGCCTTCGGCGAACTGCTCCACCTCGACCTGCGCGCCGAGCCCGGAACAGGTGTGGAACCGGCCGAGGTCGTTGCCCGCGATGGCCAGCCGGAAGAACACGCTGCTGGCGAAGATGTCCTTGGACGACATCGGTTTGCTCCTTCTCAACGCCTGCGGTCGTAGGTGCGGCCGAACCGTTCGCGGCCGTGGCGCAGCTCGGTGCGCAGCAGCCTGCCGACCGGTTCGACGAGGCGGCGGGCGAGTTCCTCGACGTCCTGTCCGCCGCCGGTACCGGTGCTCTCATCGGAGTCGGGGTCGGAGTCGGTGCTCTCCTCGTGCTGCTTGGGGACGACGGTGACCGGGACTCCCGGTGGGACGCCGGGAACCTGCGGGGTGGGCTGGTCCTGCTTCGGTGCTTCCCGTGCGGGAGGCGGGGTTTCCGGGGCGGTGTTGCGCTGCACGGGCCGGGCCGTGCGCACCGGCGGCGGCGTCCCCGGTTCGTCCACTGTGGATTCCACCGGGGTCGGCGGTGGTGCGGCCGCCGCCGCGGGGACGGTCGCCGAGGTGCCCGAGCGTTGCACCGGTGCCGGTTCGGCCGGTCGGTCGCCGGGCTCGCGGCGGGTCCAGCGCAACGGCGCCGCGGCCCGGTGCTCGGCCGGCGGCGCCGTCGCGTTCGGCCGCGGCTGGTCCAGGCGGGTCCTGGTGGTCAGCGGCCGGGCCGTGAGCAGCGAGCGGGCCCGCTGCACCGGTGCGGCGGGGTGCGCCGGACCGTGGTGCAGCCGGGGGACCAGGTCGGGTTCGTCCGGCGCGGTCGAGGAGTCCGGTCGTGCGCGCTGGACGGGGTGCGAGCCGGTGGCGACCTCGTGCTGGTCGGCGGGGGTGTTCGCGGTGGGCGGTGTCTCCGGCGCGGCCGCGCTGCTCGGTGCGGTGCGCCGCTGGACCGGGGTGGTGCCGTGCGGGGCGGTGGTGCTCGGGCGCGCTGGGGTGACCGCGTGGTGCGGTGCGGTCGATGGTCCCCGGGCGGCGCCGGACGGCTGCTGCGCGGCAGGACCGGGCGACCGCCGCGCGGTGGTGCCGGAGGGTTCCTGCGTTCCGGTGGCGCTCGGGACGGCCGGATTCCGTTGTGCGGTCGGCAGATCGGCGCTGGGCGAGTGCTCCGGCGTCGACTCCGCGGTGCCGCCGGCCGGGCGCGAGCGCTGGATCGTGGTGTCGCCGAGCAGCGGCGCGGTGCCCTCCGCGGTGCCGTGGCCCGTGCTGCCGTGCGGCGCGTCTCCGGCAGCGTCCGGGGTCCGGCTGCGCTGAACCGGAGTCGTCGGACCGGTGCTCGCGGGCTGGGTGTTCTCCTGCCGCGAGCTCGCCGACCGGGAGATCGCGGGCGGGGAGCTCTCCTGCTGGGAGCCCGCGGGCTCGGCGCTCGCACCGGCGAGCGGAGTGGCGACCGGATCCGCCGGTGCGGGGTCGTCCGGCGTCGTCGCCTGCGGTTCGCGCTGCGAGCTCGTGGTGCGCTGGACCTGCGGGGCGTCGCCGAGCAGCGGCGCCGTCTCCGCCGCACCGCCCGGGCCGACGGCGCTGCCGGGACCTACCGCGCCGCCGGGCTCGCCCTGGCCGGGTGCGGGCAGGGTGCCGCCGGGGCGCAGCGGGGTCGCGGTCTCCGGCAGCCGCTCCAGCGGTTCGCCGAGGCCACCACGGGAGCTCGGCGTGCTGCGCTGCACCTCGGTGTGCGTGGTGTTCGGGCGCTTCCGGCCGCGCGTGGCCGGGGAAGGACGCTCGGGCCGCTGCTCCGGGACCGGTTCCGCGGCGCGCTGCACCGGTGGCGGTGGCTCGGGGGAGCCCGTCGCATCGTGGTGCAGCGGCACCGCCCCGGACGGCATCCGCTGCACGGGCCCGCCCAGACCCGACTGCCCGGCACCGCGGTCCGGGCCCAGCGTGGGGCGAGTGGCCTGCGGTTCGCCCGAGGCGGTCGATCCGGCTCCGGTGGTGGAGTCGCCGGTCACGGCGGTGCCGGGCGCGGTGCCGGAGTCCGCCGGTGGGCCGGGGGTGCTCGGGGCGGTCGGTCGAGACACGTCGGATCGTGCCGGGGGCGCACCGGAGTCGGCGTGGCGCTGCACCACGAGATCCACCTCCGAGCCCGGCTCCTCGGCACCCGTCGACGTCGCGGGCTGCACCGGATCCGCGGCGTGCGCGGTGGTCGCGGGCAGCCGGCGCGGGGTGAAGCGGGTGATCGGCCGCGCCCTGGTCAGCGGCGGCGCGAGCCTGCGCAGGGCGACCCGTTGCACCGCGCCCGAGCCGGGGGAGCCGCCTCCGGCCGGGGTGGCGGACACCGAGGCGGCGGAGGGCCCTGCTCCGGCGGACGTGGCGTCGGCAGAAGCGGTGCCGGAGGACGCCGTGCCGGTCGAGCTCGTTCCCGACGGCGGAGCGCTGGACGAGCTCGGCGCGCTGGAGGTGGCCGCCGTGCCGGGTGAACCGGCGTTCCCCGACGATCCGCTCCCGGACGAACCGGTCGAGCCCGACCCGCCACCGGCCGGAGGACTCGCCGAACCACCGGACGCAGCCGGCGAACCCGCCGAACCGGAGCCGCGCCCCGCACCGCCCCCGGACATCGCCCCGCGCGCGGCGTCCCGGCCCGACGACCGCCGCTGCACCGCCCGGCGCGAACGCGGGACGGCGGCTTCCGAGTCCGAAGTGGACTCCGATTCCGGTTGCACCCAGGTGAACTCCGGGTCGTCCGACCGCTGCACCGGCCGTCCGTCCGCGCGCGCCAGCCCGCGCATCACACCGCTCGGCGCATCGCCGGAGAGCCGGTGCCCCAGCCCGCCGCCCAACACCCCGTGGTCCCGGAACGAGGCGACGGACGCGCGGAAGCGCTCGGGCCGGATCACCTCGCCCGAGTCGCGCTGCAGCACCCCGCGCATCGGCGCCGCGCTCCGCCAGCCATCACCCGGTTCCGCGACGGGGACGGCCGGCGCGGCGGGATCCGGCGCCGGGGCGTCGTCCCGGCCGAAGAGGCGGCGCAGTGCGGTCCAGCGGCTCATCCGGCTCACCTGCTCTCGTTCACCCGCGTGTTGATGCGGGCGATCTCCCGCACCCAACGCCCGCGTTCCAGGTGGTCCAGGTCCAAGATCTCCTCGCGGGTCCAGTGGAAGTGGTAGGCGATGTACGCGACCTCCTCGTGCAGCCGGTCGGCCGCGTACGTCACGATTCCCCCAGGCCGTCACCGGCCAGGTCGATCTCGAAGGACGTCTGGCAGGACGGGCAGGTGACCCCGGCGCGGGTGTGTCCCTCGCTGTTGATGCGCCGGTAGAAGTCCTGCAGGAACGCGATGTCGGTGGCGTACATGTTCTCCACCAGGCCCGAGTGCACGTCGGTGATGTCGCCGAGCCGCGTGATCACCTGGCTCAGCAGCACCACGCTCAAGTACGCCGGGTTCTCCTTGACCCGCAGGTCGATCTGCGGGCGCAGCTCGTCGCGCGCCGTCGCCAGCCGCATCCGCCCGTGCCGGTGCAGCGTGCCGTCGGTGTGCCGGTAGCCGCGCGGCAGCTCGAACTCGAACTCGTCGTGCGGTGCTTGCGGCGCGGGGCGTGCGGCGGTGGCCGTGGTGGTGTCGGGCTTGCGGGCTCTGAACTGGTCCAGGTCGTCGAGCGAGTTGACCCGCCGCCTCATTCGACCTCGATCCGCTCGAAGGTGATCGTGGCCTTCTCGGTCGCCGCGTTGGACTCGCCCGCGTTGAGGCCGGGGCCTTCCCACTTGCTGACCCACGCGTCGTAGAGCTGGATCCGCCGCACGACGGTCCCGTTCGGTTCCATCACCTCGATGGTCAGGTTCTCCCGCGCGTCCTCGACCTCGCCGTCGGACACCGTCTTCTTGAGCCACTTGGTGAACTCGGGGCTCTCGGTCATGCCGCGGGTGATCGTCACCTCGCCGCCCTTGTGCCCGCCGGGCTGCTTCTTGTTCATCATCTTGCCGGTGTCGGTGACCTGCTGGGTCTCGACCACGTCCTGTTCGACGGTCAGCCCGCTGACCTCTTTGATGGACTCGACCGTGACCCCGCCCAGCTGCACGCCGAACCGGTGAACGGAAAGACTGTCGCCTTCTGCCATGAATGCTCCTTCGGGATGTTCTGTGTCGTGCCTTCGTCTTGTCAGCGGCGAAGCCGCTGAGCCGCCGACCACCTGATCCACCGGCACCGCCGCGGGTTCTCAGCTGGTTCCTCGCGAGGACAGCGATTTCTCCTGTGGCGGAGCCACCGGTGACATCGATCCCGCAGCGAGGGACCAGCTGAGGTTCCGCCACCCGCTCTGCTAGGCAGGATGAGCGAGAAGAGTCACTCGCTCAGGAGGCTGGAGCTGTCGGAGAACTGGGAGAGGCGGAAGATGACGAACTCGGCGGGTTTCACCGGGGCCACGCCGATTTCGCAGACGACCTGGCCGAGGTCGATGGATTCCTGCGGGTTGTTCTCCCGGTCGCACTTCACGTAGAAGGCTTCGGCCGGGGTGCGGCCGAACAGGGCGCCGTCCCGCCAGGTCTGGGTGAGGAATGCGCTGATGTTGCGGCGGATGCTGGACCACAGCCGGTCGTCGTTCGGCTCGAACACCACCCACTGGGTGCCGATCAGGATCGACTCCTCCAGGTAGTTGAACAGCCGCCGCACGTTCAGGTAGCGCCACGCCGGGTCGGAGGACAGGGTGCGGGCGCCCCAGATGCGGATGCCGCGGCCGGCGAACGCGCGCACGCAGTTCACGCCGACCGGGTTGAGCAGGTCCTGCTCGCCCTTGCTGAGCGTGGTCTCCAGGTCCACGGCACCGCGGATCACCTCGTTCGCGGGTGCCTTGTGCACGCCGCGCTCGGTGTCGTTGCGCGCCCACACCCCGGCGACGTGCCCGCTCGGCGGCACCATCTTGTTGCGGCCGGAGGACGGGTCGAACACCTTGATCCACGGGTAGTACAGCGCCGCGTAGTTCGAGTCGTACCCGGCTTCGTCCATCCGCCAGGTCCGCACCTGCTGCGCGTTCAGCCCGGGCGGGGCGTCGAGCAGGGCGACGCGGTCGCCGAGCTGCTCGCAGTGCGAGATCGCCGCCAGCTGCACGGTCTTCACGCCTTCGGCGTCGATGAGGCCGCGCTGGTGGGCGCTCATCAGGTCGGGGACGGCGACGATGGTGATCTCGTCGATGGTCTCCAGGCCGCCGAACCCGGTGCGCGCGGCCAGATCGCCCACGTACTCCCGCGCGTCGAGCTTCGCCGGGGTCGTGGCGCTGGGCGGCGTGCCGGGGACGGTGATGCTCTGGTTGTCGGGGCGGGCGAGGGCGCCGCTGGACTGCTCGGTGACCTCGATGAGCTTCGAGTGCTCCTTGACCTGGGTCACCACGTAGCTCTTGACGTTCTTGCGGGTGGAGACGTCGTGGGTTTCGGCGACCTTGCCGCCTTGGCGCACCACGAGCTTGAACCGGTCGTCCGGCGGGTTCTCGCCGTCGGCGTCGGCGACCTCCACGGTCACGTCGGAGGTGGTCGCGGACAGCGCGGAGACCGCCAGGCCGCCCAGCTCCACCGGTTTCGGCGCGGGCGCGGCGGGCGCCGCGGCCTCGGACGGGCCGCCGATGCGCACCACGTAGGCGGAGCCGCCGCCGTTGGCGAAGTAGCCGTAGACGGCGTGCGCGAGGTACCCGTCGTCGAAGCCGCCGAAGTGCTGCACGTACTGGTTCCAGTTCGTGACCAGCGTCGGCTGGTGGAAGGGCCCCTGCGGCGCGAAACCGACGAAGGCGGCCACCGCGGTCCCGACCCCTTCGATCGGCCTGGCCCCGCTCTGGACTTCCTCCACGTACACGCCAGGGGACAGGTACGACGGCATGCTCGCTCCTTCGTCTGCGGCGTTCGTGCACCCAGAGCTTTCGCCACCGCCCGGCCGCGCCGCCATGTCCGCTCGACCTGCGCCGAGGGCAGCACGAGTGCCTTCTCGGGCAACCCGGCGTTGCCTCGGCAGGCAGGCGTGGGTGGTTGCCCCGCCCTCTGCCCTTCCGGGCATTCCCGGTGCGCGGCCGGGTCAGGTAGGAGTGGTGCCGTTGCCGGGTCAGGAGGAGGGGCCATGCGGGAGCACGAACAGCACGAGACGGCGAAGTCCGCGGCGAAACCCGAGCGCACGACCCGAGCACCCGAGCACTCCGGCGGCGCCGAGGAACTGCTGCACCTCCAGCGCACCCTCGGCAACGCAGCCGTGACCCGGCTGATCCAGCGGCGGATGGCGCCTCCGGAACCCGCTCCGGAGCCGGCCCCGGAGCCCGCCTGGTCGGGCGAGGACGTGTTGAAGTCGTCCGGGAAACCGATGGACGCGCCGGTGCGGCAGGAGATGGAGACCCGGTTGGGGGCGGACTTCTCCGACGTGCGGCTGCACACCGGCGCCACCGCGCAGCGCTCGGCCACCGAGATCGGCGCGCGTGCCTACACCTCCGGCAACAACGTGGTGCTCGGTTCCGGCGCCTCGGACAAGCACACCCTGGCCCACGAGCTCACCCACGTCATCCAGCAGCGCTCCGGCCCGGTCGCGGGCACCGACAACGGCAGCGGACTCAAGATCTCCGACCCCTCCGACCACTTCGAGCGGGCCGCCGAAGCCAACGCGCACCGCGCCATGCGCGCCCCGCTGGAGGATTCGGAATCCTGATCCGCGCACCAGGTGAATGGCCCATTCGCCCACTCGGCACGGTCCGATGGGCCATTCACCTGGGCGCATCCGAGTGACAGGCCCCGTTCAGCCGAGCGGCTGGGCGAGGGCGACGATGACGCCCGCGGGGCCGCGGACGTAGCAGAGCCGGTAGGCGTCCTCGTACTGCGCGATCTCGCCCACGAGCTCGCCGCCGTGATCGCGCAGCCGCGCCACCGAGTCGTCCACGTCGTCCACCGCGAACATCACGCTGCGCAGGCCCAGCGCATTCGGCGGCTCCGGGTCCCCGCCGATCGCGGCCGGGTTGTGGAAGTTCGTCAGCTCCAGCTGACCGTGCCCGTCCGGGGTCCGCATCATCACGATGTCGACCCGGACGTCGTCGATCCCGTTGACCCGGTCCACCCACGGCCCCTCGACGGGAGTGCGGCCCGCCTCCTCCATCCCGAGCTCGGTGAAGAACGCGACGGCGCCGTCGAGATCCTCGACGTTCACCCCGACATGGTCCATTCGCAGAATCGCCATCCGGTGACGGTAGAGGCGACCACCGACGTTCGGCGCGGAACACGGCCGTCACCAGCCGATCGAAGCCCCGGCGGAGATCGGTTGGGCCGCTCGCGCAGGCTGCGAGTACTGAACGAAAACAGCCCGACCGCCGGGTAGAAGGCCAGGTCGAGAAGTATCGGACCTGCGCAGACGGGGACGGCCCCAGCGCTCGGTCAGAGCTTTCTGAGGCCGTGCAGCACGCGTTCGTAGAGCGTGATGGTGCGATCCGGGGTGGTGTCGGCCTGAAGGTGACCGGTCAGGTGGAGGACGTACCCGGTCGATCCAGGTCGGGCGAGGAGACCGGGGCGTCGGCCGGGTGGGAGCGCCGAGTTCGGGTCGGCCGGGAGCTGCTCGGGCATCGCGGCCCTCAGGAGCGGGGGTTGTTCTTGGCCCAGGTGTGGGCTTTTCGGGCGACGTCGTGGTCGTTCACCCAGGGCTGTGCGACGGGAACGGTGTCGATGAGGGCGTGGTCGCCGCGGTCTCCGCGCCGGTCGCCGGAATGCACCGTGAAGGCCGGGTCGGGGCGGCCCCAGCGCACGGTGATGTCGCGACCCGGCTCGTAGTGCCAGGCGCAGGGAAGCCCGTAGGCCCTGGGAATCATGGGGCGTCCTGGGGGAGCGGCCGTCCGGGCCTCCGCTCGGACGGGAGGGGAAGCTCGGACGGAGAGGGAATTCAGGCAGCTCAAGGGAAAACGGGAATCCGGCCGCACGACGGGGGAGGGAAAGTCGTGCGGCCGGACGTTCCGGGCCGCGCTCGGGGAGGACGCGGCCCGGCCCGGAACCGGCACCGGTCGAGGGGCAGCAACAGGTGCCGGTCCAACCCGGCGGGACATCGGTGGGCGTCCCGCCGGGAACCGGTGGATCAGTGGAACCCCGTCGGCCACCCGAGTTCGGGGGCACCGGCGGCCGACGGGGCGCGATCACCCACCGGAGCATCGGCACAGCGGGCGACCGGGACCGCTATCCGGAGAGGGTGGAACGTGCGGCGTGTGATCGGGTCAGGACGTAAGTTCTTCTAGCTGTGGCAACGTTTTCCGGCGACGCCGAGGCCAGTGCGGAGCGCTCAGCAGACGTCCATGCGCCGTACCTCCTACGACTGGTCGGCTGCGCGAGGGAGATCCGCGCCGACGGGAAGATGAGATCCACCAAGGTGGTACCAAATGGTTCACTCGGTCCTGAACAAGATCTCAGCTGCCGGAAAGATCGCGCAATTCCCTGATCGGGGGACATATAAGTGCAGCTCGGAGTGCTTATGATTTGGTACATGGCTGGTACCACTCCGAAGGCGCGCGCGATCGGCGCCGAACTGCGCAAGGCAAGGAAAGCCGCCGGGTTCACGCTGCGGCGGCTGGCCGTCGAACTCGGCACGTCGCACGCGTCGGTGTCGAGATGGGAGACCGGGGCGCGCACCCCGCGACCGCACGACGTCGCCGCGTACCTGGCGCGGGTCGGCGCCGGCGCCGACATCCGCGAAGAACTCGTTGAGCTCGCGCAGGATCCGGACGGATCCCACTGGCTCTCGGTCGGCATGCCGGATCAGCAGCGGCAGGTCGCGACCCTGCTGGAGATCGAGCGCGAGGCGGCGAGGATCACCACGGTGTCACCGCTGTTGATTCCGGGACTTCTGCAAACGGCTGAATACGCGCGTTCGATCATGAACCTCGCCGGGGTCCCGACCGACGAGATCGATACCCGAGTAGCAGTGCGGGTGGGGCGACGCGATGTCATCGCGGGGAGGAATCCCGCACAGTTCCGGGCGTACGTGGGAGAAGCCGCGCTGCGCACGATCATCGGTGGCCCTGCGGCGATGTCCTACCAACTGGAGCAGTTGGTGCAGTTCGGGCAGTGGGACAACGTCGAGCTCCAAGTGGTGCCGCTTCGCGCTGATTGGCATCCAGGGCTGGAAGGGCTCTTCTCGATCGCCTCGTTCGGTGACGGCCGAGATCCCGTGGTGCACCTGGAAAATCGGATCTCAGGGTTGTTCCTGCATGAGACCGCCGAAGTCTCCGCCTACGAAGAAGCACTTGGCAGGATGGACGAAGTGGCGTTGAGTCCGGCAGAGTCGACCAAGTTCATCGTCGGCATCATCGAGGAGACGGAGGCGACGGTATGACGGTGCGGCAGGAGATTCCCAGCGGCTGGCGGAAGTCGAGCCGGAGCAGCCAGACCGACAGCTGCGTCGAAGTCGGCCGGGTGACCGGTGGTGCTGCGGTCCGGGATACCAAGGATCGGGGCGCGGGTCACTTCACGGCGACCAGCGCGCAGTGGTCGGCGTTCGTGGGCGCGATCAGGCACGGCCGCTTCGACGCGTGAGTCGCGAGGACGAGCCCTGGCGGAGGAATCCGCCGGGGCTCGTCCCGTAACGCGCGCCGCTGCGCTCGTCAGCGTGCTTCGAGCTTCAGGTCTCCCGCGGTGGCCTGGCGGATGTGGTCGCCGGCGAGCATGTCGTGCGGCAGGCCGAGTTCGATCGTGCTGGCCGCGTCGAGGCGGGACAGCTGGGTTTCGGTGAGGTCGACGTCCAGGGCGCCGAGGTTGTCCACCAGCTGTGCGGTCGTGCGGGCGCCGATGATCGGCGAGGTGACGGCCGGGTTCCGCAGCGTCCAGGCCAACGCGACCTGGGCGGGGCTGTGCCCGATCTCGGTGGCGACGTCCCGCACGGTCTCGGCGATGGCGAGGTTGCGTTCGGTGACGGTGCCGAGGGCGTGGTTGAACTCCTTCCGGTTGCTGCCGTCGTTCGCGCTCCCGCCGCCGGTGAGGTCCGCGCGGGTGTACTTGCCGCTGAGGACGCCGCCGGCCAGCGGCGAGTACGGCACCACGCCGAGCCCCATCTCGCGGGCCATCGGGATCAGGTCGCGTTCCCCGCCGCGCTCCACGAGGTTGTACTCGATCTCCAGCGCGATCAGCGGTGACCAGCCGCGCAGGTCGGCGATGGCCTGCATCCGCGACACCTGCCAGGCGGGGGCGTTGGAGATCCCCACGTACAGCACCTTGCCGCTGCGCACCAGGTCGTCGAGCCCGCGCAGGATCTCCTCGACGGGCGTCGTGAAGTCCCAGACGTGCAGGTACAGCAGGTCGAGGTGGTCGGTGCCGAGCTGCCGCAGGCTCGATTCGACGGAGCCGACCAGGCTCTTGCGGTGCGCGCCGCGCGAGTTCGGGTCGCCGGGCCTGCGCAGCGTCGTGTACTTCGTCGCCAGCACCAGGCGTTCGCGGTCGTGGCGGGTGAATTCGCCGAGGAGCCGTTCGGAGCTGCCGTCCGTGTAGGTGTTGGCGGTGTCGATGAAGTTGCCGCCGCGCTCGACGTAGGTGTCGAACAGCGCGCGGGATTCGTCCCGCCCGGCACCCCATCCCCACTCGGTGCCGAAGGTCGCCGCGCCCAGCGCCAGCGGCGAGACCCGCAGCCCGGAGCGGCCCAGCGGCCGGTAGGTGTCCAGGGTGAGCGGCATCGCGTCCTGCTGAGTTCCCATCGTGTTCTCCCGTGTTCGTCGTGCTCCGACGAGCCTCCGCCGACGCGGGGAGGGGGGTAAGGGAAGGCGCTTCCTGGGAACACCGGTCCTACCCCGGCTGTTGGAGCTGTCATGACGCCCAGCACGGTGGATCCGACGCAGGAATTGGCCGCGTTCCTGCGGACCCGGCGCGAACGCCTGGACCCGGACGACTTCGGCCTGCCGAAGCGGCGGTCCCGCCGGACTCCGGGATTGCGCCGCGAGGAGGTCGCCGAGCTGGCGGGGATCAGCATCGACTACGTGGTGCGGCTGGAGCAGGCGCGCGGGCTGCGGCCCTCGGCGTCGGTGGTGGAGGCGCTGGCCAGGGCGCTGCGGTTGAACCCGGACGAACGCGCCTACCTGTTCGCCCTCACCCGGCACTACCCGCGGGGCTCCGACGGTGTCGCCACCGCCGCGGCGCCGCCGCTGGCCAGGTTGGTCGACGACCTCTCGCCGCTGCCCGCGATGCTGATGAACCACCGCTTCGACGTCCTCGCCTGGAACGCGGAGATGGCGGGGCTGCTGCTGGACTTCGGCTCGCTGCCCGCGCCGCACCGCAACGCGATGTGGTTGTGCCTGGCGCATCCGGAGATCCGCGAGTACTACGTCGACCGCGAGCGCGTCCTCCGCGAAGGCGTCGCCCACCTGCGCACCGCGTGGGCCGCGCACCCGGAGGACCGGGCGCTCACCGACCTCATCACCGAGATCACCGAGCAGGACGCGGAATTCGCGCGCCTGTGGTCGCAGCGCGACGTCAAGCTCAACGGCCGCGGTGGCAAGGCGATGCGGCATCCCCGGCTCGGCCCGATCGACGTGCACTTCGAAGTCCTGATGCCCCTGCAGGACTCCGACCAGCGCCTCATGATCTGCCGCCCGGCCGACGAACCCACCCGCCGAGCCCTGGCTCGACTCCCGAACCGTTGACCCTCACACAGCCCACCCGGACCAAGGGCAACGGTTTCGCGCGTGCCGGGTGGTGAAGTTCGGCCGATCGCGCGCATGAGTGGATTGGCTGACGTCGATCCGATGTCGGGGCTCTGCTCGTCGTCTCGTTCACGTGAAGACGACGCTGCAAGCGCCGTCGACGTACGTCCGGTGATGGGTCCGCAGATCTCAAGGAGGTGCGAGAGACCGGAAAATTCATCCTCTCGGTACGGGAACCGAACGATTGATCAAGCCTGTTTCGAGCAACAGCTCATCTTCTTCTCAGAGGTGGCTCGTTCGGGGAAATGGGGGTGTCGGGATCATGTTCGCGTAGGCAGAGGAGGATGATGGGATATTGGAAGAAACATCCGCGCAAAGACATGGAGAAGGTCCTCGAGGTCTTCCACCGGCACGGTTGGCGCATTGAAGATCCGCCCACGTACTACCGGGTGAAGTGTCCATGCGGAGATCACCAGCGTTCGATCCACCTCACGCCCAGCAATCCCGAATACGGACGGCAGGCGCTAAGCTGGCTCCATCGGCAACCGTGCACACCGAACGAAGGAGGCTCCAAGTGACGGTCGGCGTACTGATCCACTGGCAGTTCAGTGTGCAGAGCAGCACTGTCGACCTGTTCGATCACGGCGACCGGCTCACCGAGGCGCTCCTCGAGCAGGAGGTGTGCACTCCTGAGCTCGCCGACTCGGCGGTGTCCGTCGACCGAGGTCTGGGTCTCGTGGAGGTCGAGGCGAGCGCCAAGGCGGACTCCGTCGATGAAGCCATAGCGGTCGGGCAGTCAGCCATCCGGGCTGCCTTGCACGCCTGTGGCGTGAGCACCCCGTTCTGGCCGTCGCACGACGACTTGCTGACTCTGATTCCGCGGAAGCTGGCGACCGAGGAGCAGGCGGTTTCCTGAACCGAATCCCAGCCCGCTGAATGACAACGGCGTGGCTTCGGTGCGAATGGTCGGGGCGAGAAGTGTCATTACCTCACGCGCGCGGATGGGCCGCGTGATTTTCCTGCCGGGACTGGTCGTCCGCGCGGCCTGCATCTGCGGGACGTCTCCCAGCTCACGGCCGAGGTCGGCGTCGTCGAGCCGCGTCGCGTTGAGGGCTCGGTGACGTGTTCATGTCGAGTCTCGGCCAACGGTCTTGCCAGAGCTTCCTGCCAGCAGCCGCCGGATTCCGTCTTCGAAGCGGTCGTCGAAGGTGTCGGTGGCGAGGGTGTGCAGCGAGGCGATCAGGGCCGGGTGGGTTTCGGGGTCCGTGGCCCGGGCGAGCCGGTCCTGGTCGGCGTCGCCGGTGGTCTGCTGCTCCTGGGAGAGGCCGAGGGTGAAGTAGACGAGTGCGTAGAAGATCCGGGTGGCCGCCACGGGATCGTCGTGCGATTCGCGGAGGGCGGCGAGCAGCGCTTCGCCGAAGCGCAGCGTGTGCGGTTCGGGAACGTGGGTGCCGGTGACGAGGGCCGCGCCGTCGCGGTGGGCGAGCAACGCGCCCCGGTAGCGGCGGATCAGCTCGCCCGCGCGCTCGTCGGCCGCCTCCGGCAGGCCGGTGTGGTCGATGGTGCCGACGACCGCATCCGCCATCAGCTCCAGCAGCCGCTTCTTGGTCTTGACGTGCCACAGGACGGTGTTCATCTGCACGCCGAGCCGGTCCGCGACCGCGCGCACCGTCACGGCGTCGAGGCCTTCCTCGGCCAGCAGCCGCATGGCCGCGTCGACGACGTCCGCGGGGCTGAGCGCCGCTCGTTGCGCCTTGGTCATTGACCTAGTTTACTGGAGACGGTCATTGGTCACTGACTAAGGAGTGCTCGTGGAAGACGTCGTGATCGTCGGAGCCGGGCCCACCGGGCTCTGGCTCGCCGCGGAGCTTCGGTTGCAAGGGGTGTCCGCGACCGTCCTGGAGGCGAAGCGCGAACCGGAACCGCACTCGAAGGCGCTCACCCTCCACCCGCGGACGATCGAGATCCTGGGCATGCGCGGCATCGCCGACGACTTCGTCGACGCGGGGATTCCGCTGCCCACCGGCCACTTCGGCGCGCTGGACACGCGGCTCGACTTCCGCGAGCTCGACACGCCCTACCCGTTCACCCTGTTCCTGCCGCAGGTCCGCACCGAAGAACTCCTGACCGCGCACGCGCGCGAGCGGGGCGTGCCGATCCACCGCGGGCATCGGGTCACGGGCCTGGAACAGGACTCGGACTCCGTACGCATCGAGGTCGAGGGGCCGTCCGGGCCGTACCGGCTGGCGGCCCGCTACGTCGTCGGCTGCGACGGAACCCGCAGCACCGTGCGGACCTCCGCCGGCATCGGATTCCCCGGCACCGGCACCACGATCTGGGGCTGGCTCGCCGACGTCGTCCTCGCCGACCCGCCCGCCGGAGCGATCAGCGAATTCGGGCCCGACGGCGGCGTGCTGGCCGTTCCGATGCCCGGTGGCCGCACCCGGTTCGTCGGCATCGCCCCGGAAGACCACGTGGCCGAGCATCCCGGCGAGCTGACCACGGCGGAAGTGCGGGACAAGCTGGAACGCGCGCTGGGCACGGACTTCGGGCTGCACTCGCCGAGCTGGACCTCCCGGTTCGGCAACGCCACCCGGCAGGCCGACGCCTACCGGCGGGGGCGGGTGCTGCTCGCCGGGGACGCCGCGCACATGCACTTCCCGACCGGCGGAGTCGGGCTCAACGTCGGATTCCAGGACGCCACCAACCTCGGCTGGAAGCTCGGCGCCACGCTCAACGGCACCGCCGACGCCGGACTGCTGGACGGCTACCACGCCGAACGGCACCCGGTCGGCGCGGACCTGCTCGACTCCACCCGGGCGCAGACCGCGCTCATGACCACCGGTTCCGTCGAAGGCCTGGCACTGCGCGGATTCCTGTCCGGCATGATCCGCGACATCCCCGAGTTCTCCCGCGCGCTCGCCGAACGCCTCGGCGCGCTCGACGTCCGATATCCGGCCGCCGACTCCGCGCACCCGCTGACCGGGTGGCGCGCGCCGAACCTGGCGTTCGCGGACGGGGGCGAGCTGTTCTCCCTGCTGCACGGCGGAAACCACGTGCTGCTCGACTTCACCGCCGCCGGAGCCGACACCGCGCTGCCACCCGGAACGCGGCGGCACCGGACCGAGCTGCGCGGCGCCGCCGAACCCTGGGCGAGCGCCGAGGCCGTGCTCATCCGCCCGGACGGCCACGTCGCCTGGGCCGTCGACGACGCCGCCGCCCACCGCTCCGGCTCCGCCGCGGCGTGAGTAACCTGACCAGACCGAACGAAAACGGCCCTACCGCCAAGCAAAACCCCAGCTCAAGAAGTATCAGCCCCGCGCACGCGGGGATGGACCGTAGCGGAGGGACGGGCGGTTCGACTCGGCGAAATCGGCCCCGCGCGCGCGGGGATGGGCCACCGAGCGGGTGACGGTGTGCGGGCGGGGGTGCATCGGCCCCGCGCCCGCGGGGATGGGCCTCCCGACGAGATCGCCCCGATGGACCCGATCACATCAGCCCGCGCACGCGGGGATGGACCCTCGGTGAGGACCAGGCGGGTGTCGGCGTCGTTCATCGGCCCCGCGCACGCGGGGATGGACCGGCGCGCAGCAGGTCGTGCATGATCCAGCCGCGATCAGCCCCGCGCACGCCGGGATGGACCCGTGGGGCCGATCACCTGTATCAAGCCCATCGAATCGGCCCCGCGCAAGCGGGGATCGACCACCGCGCCAGTGGTGGAGTGCGAGTGCCGGGGATCGGTGAGCGCGCGGGGTGGGCGTGTTCCGGGGGAGGTTCGTTCTCGTTCGCTCGCGTGGGGCGGCCGCCGGTGGTGCAGTGCTGATCGGGGGCGTGGGGGCCGCTACCGCCGCTCGTCGTCCTGGACGATCCAGGGCATGTTCTCCGGTTCGGCCCGGCCGGGCAGGTGTGCGTTGAGCACCGGGGGCAGCCAGGTCGTGATCGGCACGCCGAGTTCGGCTGACCACCGCTCCAGCAGCGCGGCCTGCTCGGCGTCCGGGCGGATGCGGACCTGCACCGGACCGGAGCCGAGGTAGTGCACCTCGTCCTTGGCGTGCGGCGACCGGAGTCGCGCCCGCGCGCCGCGCACCACGTCCGGCACCCGGTCGTGCACCGCCCCGATCGCCTCGAACACCACCGCGGTGGCCGTGCGCCCGTCCGCGCAGCAGGTGTCCAGCCGGGCCTGCAGCGCGTCCGACACGAACACCGTCCAGGGCGCCGATCCGCCCTCCCACATCGCCATGTCGGGATGTCTACCAAACGGTGCTCCTGGCTTCCTGGCCGAGCCGCACCGGGCTAGCGGCGGTTCCGGCGGACCCTGGACCGGCACATGTGGGTATTGCCCACCTGCCCACTCGTGGCATACTGGCTGGGAGGGCTACGAGCAGGGGAGAACGCATGGGCGCGATAGCTGAAACCGATGCCGACTTCGAGCGCATCGCCGAGGTCGAAGCCGATGAGCGTTCCCGCATCGCGCTCGGGCGCGCGGGCGTGCGCCGGAAAGACCGCTACCTCGTGTTCAAGAACGAGGGAACCGGTGAGATCCGCATGATTCCGATGGCCAGCGTCCCCGCCCGCGAAATGATCATTTGGGAGAACGACGAGCTGCGCAACTCCTTGCTGCAAGGGCTCGCGGACAGCTCGGCCGGACGCATCTCCTACCGGGATGACTACTTGGAAGGCGACGACGACGAGTGAGCGCGCCCCCGTTCATCCTGGCTTACTCCGCTCAGGCGCAGAAGGTCATCGAAGATCTGCAGCGGCCGCGCCACAAGGAGAAGTGGACGAAAGTTCGCAAGACCTTGCGGCTGTTGCGCGACATCGGCCCATCGCACCCGGGGCTCCAATCCCACAAGTACCACTCGATCACCGGGCCGGACGGTGAGGGCGTGTGGGAGTCCTACGTCGAGAACCACACTCCGGGTGCATGGCGAATCTGGTGGACGTACGGCCCAGGAGTGGACGAACTGACGATCATCACGGTCGGTCCGCACCCGTAGCAGCCACCGCCGATCACTCGAATTCGGCGTCGAAGGTGAGGCGGCCGAGCTTGGCGTACTCCTGGCGGATCGCGGTGCGGAGGTCGGCCATCGCGACCGGGCGGTCGGCTTCCGCGGCGAGGTAGGCGGCGGTGACGGCGCAGGCCCGGATGGAGCCGCCGGCGAGTTCGAAGTGCTCGGCGCAGAAGTCCAGGTCGAGGTCGTCGGCCCGGGGGAGGGCGTCGCCGAGGGTGCGGTGCCAGAGGGCGCGGCGCTGGGCGGGCTCGGGCATCGGGAAGTCTGCGATGACGTCCAAGCGGCGGGTGAAGGCCTCGTCGAGGTTGGCGCGCAGGTTCGTGGTGAGCACCGCGATGCCGTCGAAGGACTCCATCCGCTGCAGCAGGTAGGCCGATTCGACGTTGGCGTAGCGGTCGTGCGCGTCCTTCACCTGGGAGCGCTTGCCGAAGATCGCGTCGGCCTCGTCGAACAGCAGGACGCCGTTCACCCCGGCGGCTTCGGTGAAGATGCGCTCCAGGTTCTTCTCCGTCTCACCCACGTACTTGTCGACCACTGTGGACAGATCGACGACGTAGAGCTCCATGCCGAGGTCGGCGGCCACCACCTCGGCGGACATCGTCTTGCCGGTGCCGGACTCACCGGCGAACAGCGCGACCACGCCGCGGCCGCGACCACCGCCGGGCCGCATCCGCCACTCGCCGAGCACCCGGTCCCGGTGCCGGGCGCGCACCGACAGCTCCGCCAGCGCCCGCGTCGTCCGCTCGGGCAGCACCAGGTCGTCCCAGGTCACGCCCGGTGTGATGCGGCGGGCCAGGCGTTCCAGCCCGGCGCCGTTCTGCGCGCGCACCCCCGCCCGCAGGTGGCCGGGGTCGAGCGGCCGTCCTTCGAAGCGGGCCAGACGGGTCGCCACCGACGCGGCGCGGCGCACCTGGTCGGTGCCCAGCCGGTACGCGCTCAGCGGTGCGACGTCGACGTCCCCGGCGCCCGCCTCGGCGAGCGCGCGGCGCCACTGCGCGCTCCGGTCCGGTTCGGGCAGCACGATCGACAGCGGCGCCTGCCGCGCCCAGGTCGGGTCCCAGCCGCCGGAACCGTGCAGCAGCAGCGGAATCCGCTCCGACTCGTCCAGCAGCCGCCGCACGGTGCGCGCGGATTCGTTGCGGGGCAAGGATTCCAGCGGGCCGAGCACCACGCCCGCCCGCCGCAGCCGCGCCTCCCGCACCAGCTCCGCCACCGGGGGCTCGGCTTCGGCCGCCAGCGCCGTCGCATCCAGCACCAGTGCCGCGCGTCCGCTCACCGCCAGCGCGTCCACCGCCTGCTGCTCGGCGCCCGCCGCCCCGCGCAGGTGCACCGCGCCGATGCCGGCGTCCAGGCCGGTTGCGAGGCGTTTCGCCAGCTCCGCCGGTTCCGCCACCGGCTCGTCCACCACCCGCGCCAGGCCGCGCAGCACCGGGTCCGGCTCGTCCCCGCCGAGCAGGTGCGCCACCACCCGGTCCGGCACCCGCAGCGTCCTGGTCAGCAGCGGCCGCTCCGGCTCCTGCACCTCCAGCAGGCCGCCCGCGACCAGCGGCGCCTCGGCGGCGAAGCGGAACCGGTCCGCGCCCGCCGTCGGCATCCCGCACAGCTCCAGCACCATGCCCGCCGTCGCCCGCCGCCGCGTCACGTCGTCGTTGAGGTAGCCGTAGAGCCGCTCGAACCGGGCGTCCAGCTCGGGAGCCAGCGCGACCAGCAGGAACTCCACGTCCCACGCGTCCAAGCCGAAGTCCGCGGCCAGCCGCGCCAGCCGCCCGCCGGGCTCGGCGACCTCGACCGGCTCCGCCGACCAGGACGCCGACGGGGATGCCAGCACCCGCCGCACCATCTCCTCGGTGAGGTACAGGCCGCGGTACGGGTCGTCGCGGTCCGGGTCGGCGCGGGCGTCCAGCGCGGCCCGCACCCGCTGCTCCACCGCGCGCAGCCGCTCCCACAGCTCGCCGCTCACCGCGGGCCCCGCATCCGGCGGCGGCCCTGCGGGCGCGGCTTCGGCGAGGAGAACCCGTCGCCCTCGGCGCCGGTGCCGTCGTAGCGCAGGTGCCGCTGCTCGTCGGCGGGCCCCTCCGGGAACGAGGCCCGGCCGCGCAGCGCCATGCCCTCCGTGACCGGCGGGCCGACCGGGCGCAGCACGCCCGCCAGCGGCGCGGTCACCCGCAGCGAGAGCGACGGCTTCAGCTCGCCGCCCAGCGCCGACCACACGTCCGTCGGCGACCGGTTCTCCGCCAGCTCCCCGCCCGTCTCCAGCGACACCGCCAACCCGAGCTCGCCCAGCGAACCGGTGCGCCACTGCGGATCCAGCGCCTCGTACCGGATGAGGCCGCGCAGCGCCCGCGCCAGCAGCCGGTGCTCGTCCTGCGGGCGGTTCGTCCACGCCGTCACCAGGTAGGACAGCTGGAACCAGCGCGGCGGGTCGAACCGGCCCACGATCTCGCCGGACTCGTCGAACCGGTCCACCGCACCGGAGTGGCGCAGACCGGGCTGCTCGCGGATGTCGTAGAGGAACACGTTCACCGTCGGCGCGTTGCGCTTCGCCGCCCAGTCCGTGGTGGGCGGGTCGAACGCGAGCTCCACCCCGGAACCGGGCACGCCCTCCTCGGCCAGCAGCAACCGCAGGCCCTCGTCGACTTCGTGGATCATGCTGCCTGCACTCCTGTTCCGGGCGGGCGTGCGGAGCGGGCCGGGGTCACCGCCGTCCCACCAGCGGCGGCGGCACCCCGGGCGCGACGACCAGGAACGGTTCCGGGATGTGGACCGGGCTGAAGCCGGCGCCTGCGGCGGTGATGTCGCGCGGGCCGAGCCGGTCCTTCGGCAGGATCAGCAGCTGCGCCGCGAACCTCCCGTCGGCGCCGGGGAACGTGGGTGCGGCGGCCGCGGTGATCCCCGGCGTCCAGTTCAGCCGCACCGGCACCCCCGGCGGGAAGTCGAAGCCGCGCACCGAGGTCACGAATCCGGGCTCACCGACTTCCGGCACCGCGATGATCCGCGGTTGCAGCACCCGGTACGGGGCGCGCGCCACGTTGTCCGCCGGGGTCGTGTCGGTGCCGGTGGTGCGCAGCGTGCCGGTGATCTGGCCGTCCAGCGCGGCGTCCGGCGCCAGCAGGAGCCGCACCGGCCGTTCCGCGCCCGGCGGCAGGTCCGGCAGCAGGCACTGGCTCGCGGAGCAGCCCGGCGGCAGCGCCCGCACCGGAATCCCCGGCGGTAGCGCCATGTCCAGCGTCAACCCGGTGGCGGTCGAGCGGCCCGCGTTGCGCACCGTGAACGTCACGTCGGTGCGGCCGCCCACGTAGGACGGGTTCGGATCGACCCGCACCGTCACGCCCGGGGCCGCGGGCGGCGGTGGTGGCGGAGGCGGTGGAGGTGGCGGGGGCTCCGCCGCCACGACCGGCACGATGGTGGTGGCGGTGTTGTCGGCGGGCCTGCTGTCCCGCATCCGGCTCTCCGCGCGCCAGCGGAGCCGCTGGTCACCGCCCCGCACGCCGACGACGGTCGCGGTCACCCGCACCTGCTGGTCCGGTTCGAGCAGGCCCAGATCGCACTTCCCGCCCTCTCCGCAGCTGCCCTCGGTGGAGTCGATCCCGGTCAGCCGCGCGCCGTCCGGCACGGTGAGCTCGGCGGTCGTGCGCGGTGCGGAGGCGGGGCCGTTGTTGGTGATCTGCGCCGAGATCCGCACCTCGTCGCCCACGTCGATCTCGTCGGTGCGCTCCGGTGCGGACACGCTCACGTCGACCGTGGCCTGCCAGGTGGCTTCCTTCTGCCTGCCGGGGAAACCCTGGGTGAGCTGGGTGATCCGGCCGGTCTGCATGTCCACTATGGACTGGTGTTCGGGGGCGTTGACGTCGGCCCGCTCGGAGAACACCGCGCTGCTCCCGTCCGGGGACCAGCTGAGGTCCCGCGGCTGGAAGTGCTCCGGTGGATCGCCGCCTTCCCCCGGTTTGTCGCGGCAGGCGTCCTCGGACTCCGGCAGGAGCACCGAGCAGGACTGGTCGTCGATCTCGTAGCGGTACAGCCCGTGCGGTTCCCGGTTGAACGCCAGGCTCTCGCCGTCCGGGGAGAACGCGGCGCTGTCGTCGACCACCCGCTGCGGGCAGTCGCACAGGTGCTCGGTGACGTTGCGCTGCTGATCCAGGTCGCCGACCTGGGCGAACCAGATGTGGTTGTAGCGCTGCTCGTCCGGCACGATCAGCTGCCCGCGGCTGAACGCGAGCCGCTGCCCGTCGGGGGAGAAGACCGGCTGGGTGTCGTCCTCCGCCTCGTTCCGCACCGGCACCCGGTCGAGGACCTTGCCGGTGGCCACTTCCACGATCACGATCCGGCTCTTGCCTCGGTTCTGATCACCGGGCTGGCCGCCGGGGGAGCGGCGCGCCACCGCCATCTTCGTGCCGTCCGGGGACCAGGCGGCGTCGGTCTCCCAATCGCCCTGCTTCCGGTCCGCGATGGGCAGTTCGCGCCGGTTCGAGCCGTCCGCGTCCACCAGCTGGATGCGCTGCCGCCGGTCGCCCTGCGGTCCGCTGAACACGCTCACCGCGAGCGTCGCGCCGTCGGGGGAGTAGGACTGCCGCTGCGTCCACGGGTCGTACTTCGGATCCGGCTCGAACAGCTTGCTGGAGTCGTCCGCCGCCGCCGGGTCCTCGTGCAGCACGTCCACGCCGAGGCTGCGCGGATCGCTGCCGTCGGGGCGGATGTCCTGCAGCTGAGCCACGTTGAAGCAGCACGCCGTCGTGCGGGCCACCAGCAGCCGCCCGCCCGGCAGCAGCGCGGGGGAGTCGACCTCCCGCACCTCGTCGAGCATGAGCACCGGCGTGTTCGAGGTGGGCGCGCTCGGCACGTCCACCCGGTACACGTAGTTCGTGGTGAACCGCCCGCTCGGCAGGTCGTGGCTCAGGAACAGCAGGCACTCGCCGTCCGCCCGCCACACCGGCCAGAAGCTCGTCCACGCGGCCTGGTCGCCGCCGAGCAGCGCGTCCCCGGTGGTCTGTCCCGAGCTCGACAGCACTCGCACCTGCTGGTCGTAGCTGTCCGAGAGGTTCCCGTCCGGGTCGAAGGTGTAGGCGATCCGGTCCTCGTCCACCGGGTTCCACGCGGGCTGCACCGCGGCCCCGCTCGGTTCCCTGGTGCGCTGCTGGGCGAACGCGCCGGTGACCTCGCGGGTGTAGATCTGCCAGCGTCCCGACGCGTTCCCGGCGAACGCGATCCGCTCGCCGTCCGGGGAGAACGACGGCCACGTCTCGTCCGACGCGGAGGTGGTCAGCCGGGTCAGCTGGGTCCCGTCGGTCCGCACCCGCCACAGGTCCCGCTGCGTGCGTTGCCCGCCGGCCGGTTCCGCGGAGTCGAACACCACCCAGCGCCCGTCCGGGGACAGCTTCGGATGCGCGGCGTCCCGGCCTTCGGTCAACCGGCGCACCTCGCCCGCCCCGTCGCGCAGGTACACCTGCGCGGTGGCCTCGTCGCGGAGGCTGGTGAACACCACGAGGTCGCCGCGGGTGGCCGGATCCTGGTCGAAGTGCGCGGGCCGCTCCGCCAGCAGCGGTTCCGAGGTCTTCCCGTCCGCCGACCCGGAGGTGTCGTCGACCGACCCGATGCTGCGGTGGCCCGGCCCCGAGAACGCGATGCGCCCCGGCGGCGGGTCCTCCGGCTCCTGCTGCGCCGTCGCGGGCGGCAACCAGATCAGCCCGCACAGCACCACGAGCACCCCGAGCAAGGCGCCCCCGACGCGCATCCACCCGCGCCGGAACGCGCCCGACACCTGCATTCCCCACCTCCGAGCTCGGCACCCGCACTGATCCTGTCCGTCGGCGGGGGCACCCGGGAGGTCCGGTCAGGCACCGGAACGGGAAGCCCGCGGGGGACTTTCGGGCAACCCGGGGCGGGTCAGATCAGTCCCTGCCGCATCACGTGGCCCACCGCGTGCGCGCGGTTGCGCAGCTGCAGGCGGGTGGTGACCTCGTGCAGGATGTTCTTCACCGTGCGCTCCGAATACGACATCTTCACCGCGATCTCCCCGGTGTCGAAGCCCTCCGAGATCAGCCGCAGCACCTCCACCTCCCGCGCCGTCAACGTCGACAGGTTGAACCCCTGCGCGGCGTCGGCGGAATTGCGCTGCAACCGGCCCACGTGGTCCAGCAGCCGGGAGAGCATGTCGCCGGGCAGCATGCTCTCCCCGCGCACCAGGGCGGTGATCAGCCCGACGACCCGGTCCTGCTCGGCCTCCGCCCGCCGCAGCACCGCGGACACCCCGCACTCGATGACGATGCGCAGCGCGTTCTGCCCGAACTCGCCGACGATGAGTCCGGTGCGGGTGCTCGGCGTCCGCTGCAGCCGCCGCAGCAGCAGCACCGCCTCGTCGTCCACCCGGTCCACCACGACCAGCGACACCTGGGCTCGTTCGTGCTCGTCGAGCTTCAGCACGTCCACCTCGGGACGTGGGCGCAGCTGCGCGGTCACGCCCGCGTGCAGCAGCGGATCGCCCGCGTGCACCGCGACGGGCACTCTCGTGGTCATGTGCGCTGTCTCCTCACCTCGGGTGGAGTGTCCGGGAGGTCCGGGCAGTGGAGTTGCGTCGTTGCGGGCAGCCGCCTTGCCCGCCCGCTGCCCGCGCGGCCCTGCCGCGGACGGCCGGGGGCACCTAGCTTTCGTCGGGTGAGCACCTCAGCTGAGTGGGAGAACGAGACGATCGTGGTCGCCCCGGGAGGGGAGGCCACCACGACCCTGACCGTGCACAACGGCACCGACATCGTGGAGGCCTACGAGTTCGAGGTCGTCGGCCGCTGCGCGCCGTGGACGGTCGTCGAACCGGCGCGGCTCTCGCTCTACCCGGGGACGCGGGGCAGCGTGACGCTGGTGCTGCGCCCGCCGAGGTCTCCCGAGGCGCCCGCGGGGGAAGTGCCGCTGGGGGTGCGGGTCACCCCGGTGGAACGACCGGACCTGGCCGCGGTGCCCGAGACGACGGTGCACATCGAACCGTTCCAGCAGCTGCGCGCGTGGCTCGCGCCGCAGCGCCGCCGCGCCTGGCTCACCGGCCGCTACGACGTGATGCTGCACAACCAGGGCAACACGCCGGTCGACGTGCCCCTGGAACCGAGCGACGCCGCCGAGGAACTCCGCTTCCGGCTGGAGGAGACCCGGCTGCGGGTGGACCCGGACGACCAGGTGGAGGTGCGGCTGCGGGCGCGCGCCCCGAAGCTCCTCTGGTTCGGGAAACCGGTGCACACGCCGTTCATCGTCACCGCCTCGCCGATCGCCGTCCACGACGCGGCGCCGGTGCCGACGGGGGCCGGCCCGCTGCCTGCACCGGGGCTCGACGCGTACCCGGAACAGCTGGACGGCGAGCTGCACCAGCTGCCGATCCTGCCGAAGTGGCTGCTGGCGTTGCTGGCGCTGCTGCTGGCGCTCGTGCTCGCCTGGTTCGCGCTGATGAAACCGGCGCTGGAGTCGGCGGCGAGGGAAGCCGCGGAAGAACGGGCGCAGGAGCTGGCGCGCAACGGCGAACTCGCCCCGCCCCCGCAGCCGCAACCCGAACAGCCGCCCGCGCAGGAACCGGGCGGGGACCAGCAGCAGGGCCAGCCGCCCGGAGCGGTTCCACCCGGGAGCAATACGGCGCCGGACGGCGGGCAGTTCTCCACGACCATTCGAGTGACCACGAATGGCGGAGGCAGCGCGGCGGAGCCGTACATCGTTCCGGAGGGCAAGGTGTTCTTCATCACCGACTTGGTGTTGGCGAACTACCAAGGGGACGAAGGCGTTCTCACCATTTGGTTCGGCGGCCGCCAGATCAGCGTGATCGCGCTGGAAACGTTCCGGAACCAGGACTACCACTGGGTCACACCGATCGCGGTACCGGCGGAAGGGCGAGTCGTCGGACAGGTGAATTGCAGCCTGCCCGGAACTCCGCCGTCCGGTCAGCGCGCGGACCGGTGCCGGGAGGTGCTCAACGTGAGCGGTGTGCTGCGCGATGTGCCGAGATGATCCGGAACTCCCGAATTCCGGCATTCCGCCGAAGTATCGCGAACGCCGGTCGCACCAGCGCCGATGGCCCGCACGGTGCCCCGGCATGCGCATCCCTCCCCGAATCGATCGCACGCCGCCCGACCGGCGCCCCCCTGATCCAGCGAAGCACGAAATGCCGAGCCCGGCCAGGAAGATCCACCGGAAGAACCGGGGTGCCGATTTCTTCCGGTCCGGCGGCGCCGCTCGGCTGATCGAGTGTCTTTCCGCTGCCATTCGGATGCGTCCATTCGAGCGGCCGGAATGCGCCCGGTGACAACGGATCCGCGGGAAAGGGAATCGCGAGTCCCCGGGCGTTGTGCGGCGCGACGCGGCACCGGATAATGGTGTCCGGAGAGCGCCGGGGGGCGTCGGGAAAGAAGTTCGCACCGCAGCGCGGCGGTCGGAATTCCGGCAGGGCACGTCGGCGGACCGGGTCCGCCGCTGCGGAAGAAGTGGTGGGGTAGATGGCGCAGGTCGGTCCCGGCGACACCCCGCACCCCGGTTTCGGGACCGTGCTCCGGCGGCGCCGCGCCCGCGCCGGGCTCACCCAGGAGGAACTGGCCCGCCGCACCGGCATCAGCGCCCGCGCCATCGGCGACATGGAACGCGGGCGGGTCGCGCGCCCGCAGGCCCGGACGCTGCGCTCGCTCGCGGCGGCCCTCGCCACCGACGAAGCGGAACTGCGGAACCTGCTGCCGCGCCCGGACGCCGCGCCACCCGCGGCCGACCCGGACTGGGGCGGGCTGCTGTGCGCCCCGCCGCCCGAGATCGCCGACCTCACCGGCCGCGAACGTGCGACCGACGAGCTGCGGTCCGCGCTGGCCGCGTCGCGCCGCCCGCGCAGCGCCCCCGCCGTCGCCGTCACCGGAGCGCCCGGCGTCGGCAAGTCCACGTTCCTGGTGCACACCGCGCACCGGCTCGCCGAGCGCTACCCCGACGGCTGCTTCTTCCTGCCCATGCACCGGAACGGGCGGGTGCCGCCTGCGGACGCGCTCGGCGTGGTGCTGCGCGCGCTCGGCGTCGCCGAGCACCGGTTGCCGACCGGCACCGACGCGCGCTCCAGCCTGTACCGGTCGCTGCTGCGGGACCGGGCGGTGCTGGTGGTGCTCGACGACGTCACCGACGAAGCGCAGGTGCGGCCGCTGCTGCCCAGCAACCCGGACTGCCTGCTGCTCATCGCCGGGCGAGGCGGGCTGGCCGGGCTGGAATCGGTGACGCGGATACCGCTGGACGTGCTCGCCCCGGCCGACGCGGTGCGGCTGCTCGGCGGCATCGCCGGAGCCGAGCGGGTGCGCCGCGAACCGTCGGCGAGCCTGGCGCTGGCCGAGGTGTGCGGGTACCTGCCGCTGGCGCTGCGCATCGCGGGCAACCGGCTCGCCGGGCGCCCCACCTGGCGGGTGTCCGACCTGCTGCGGTTGCTGGGGGACCGGCGCAGGCGGCTCGACGCGCTCACCGCGGGCGATCTGGGGGTGCGGCCCTCCTTCGAGGCGGCGCACCGGCGGTGCGGGCAGCCGGCCAAGGTCGTGTTCCGGCGGCTGGCGCTCGGCGCGGACGCGGAGATCACGGTGCGGCGGGCGGCGCTGCTCGCGGAGCTGGACGTGGACTCCGCCGAGCGGGCGCTGGAGGAACTGGTGGACCTCGGGCTGCTGGACTGCGCGGCGGGCGGCGGGCGCTACGCCCTCGCGGAGCTGCCGCGGCTGTTCGCGGAGGAGCGGTTTCGCGCGGAGGAACCGGCGTGGCCGAGCCCGGTGCGGGCCGCCGAGCGCGCCTGCGCGGGTCCGGCCCGCCCGGCCGCCCGCGCACCGCACCTGCCGCAGGCGGCGGGCCACGAGCAGCACCGCGTCGCGGAACCCCCGCTGCGGGGGGTGTCGCGCGCGCTCGAAGGCCTCGTCCGGTTGGACGAGTCCACCCCGGATTTCGGCGCGAACGGCCGCCGCTGACCGGCGGCGCCGGAGGGGCGCTGGTCACGTGACGGGGGCGTGGGCCACGATGTTGCCCCATGCGCACCGTGGTGTTGATCAATCCAGCTTCCGGCCGGGGCCGCGCCGCGGCCATCGCCGCGCAGGCCGTGCGGCGGTTCCGCGTGGTCTCCGCGGTCCGGGTCGTGGTCGCCGCCGACGCCGCCGAGTTCGCGAGCGCCGCCCGCGCCGCGGTGGGCGACGACGTCGACGTGCTGGCCGTGGTCGGCGGGGACGGTGCCGCGCACGCCGCGGTGCAGGTCTGCGCCGGGGCGCGCACCGCGCTGGCGATCATCCCGGTCGGCACCGGCAACGACCTGGCCCGCGCGCTCGGCCTGCCCACCGACCCGTTGGAGGCCGCCCGCGCCGCCACCGACGCCGTCCAGGGCGGGCACCGCAGGGCGCTGGACCTGGGCCGCGTGGTCGGCGGCCAGCGGTTCGCGACCGTGCTGTGCGCCGGGTTCGACGCCCAGGTCAACGGCCGGGCGAACCGCTCCCGGCTGCCCATCGGGCGCGCCCGCTACGACGTGGCGGTGCTGCACGAGATCGCGCGGCTGCAGGCCATGCCGCTGCGCGTGGAAGCGGACAACGTGGTGCTCGACGTGGCCGCGACCTGCGTGGCCGTCGGCAACACCCCCTACTACGGCGGCGGGGTGCCGATCTGCCCGGACGCGGACCCGACCGACGGGCTGTTCGACGTGACGGTCGTCGGGGAGGTCGGCCGCGCCGACCTGCTGCGGGTGCTGCCCGCGATCCGCAGCGGCAAGCACGTCGAGCACCCGGCGGTGCGCACGCTGCGGGCCCGTTCGGTGCGGCTCGGCGGCGGCAACGGCTGGACCGCGTTCGCCGACGGCGAACCGCAGGCCAGGCTGCCGGTGAGCCTGCGCTGCCAGCCCGCCGCGCTGCAGGTGCTCGCCCCGGCCGCCGCCAAGATCGACGCGGCCTGAGCTGCTCGTTCGCCCCAGGTGAACGGCCCGTTCGCCCGCGCACGCCGCTCGGACGGGCCGTTCACCTCGGCGCCCCGGGACGTGGCCGGAGCACTGCGCGTGCGACGACGGTCGGTGCGATGTGAAAGCCTGTCAGGGTGGCTGTGAGCCGTTCGCACTCCGACATGTCGCATCCGGATCGCTCGGGATCGGATGAGAAGAACCCCGGTTCGCCGGGTGACCCGGCCGCCGAGAACCCGCCCGCGGTGGAGCCCGGTTCCGCCGACGCGTCCCGCGGGAGCGGGGGAGCCCCGCGCCGCAACCGGACCCGGGGCGGCCGCCGCACCGGTGAGCAGGACCGGGGCGCCCGGTCCGCAGGTGGGCCGAGCCGGGAGGACCGGTCCGCCGACGAGCGGAACCGGGACGACCGCTCGACCGGGGAGCAGGACCGGGACGACCGCTCCGCTCCGGAGCAGGACCGAGGTGACGGCCCCGTCGCGGACGAGGCCCGCCGCGGCCGCTCCACCGGCGAGAACGCCCGCCGCGCGGCCCCGGGCGACGCACCCGCCTCGCCCGCCGAGTCCTACGCCGCGCACCGCCGCCGCAGCGCGCACCCGAAGTTCGCCGAGTTCGCGGGCTCGATGAACTTCGAACTGGACGCGTTCCAGCGCACCTCCTGCCAGGCCCTCGAATCCGGCCACGGCGTGCTGGTGTGCGCGCCCACCGGCGCGGGCAAGACGGTGGTCGGCGAGTTCGCGGTGCACCTGGCGCTGTCCGAGGGCCGCCGCTGCTTCTACACCACCCCGATCAAGGCGCTGTCCAACCAGAAGTTCGCCGACCTCTGCGAGCGCTACGGCGAGGACGCGGTCGGCCTGCTCACCGGGGACACCTCCATCAACGGCGACGCGCAGGTCGTGGTGATGACCACCGAGGTGCTGCGCAACATGCTCTACGCGGGCTCGCGCGGCATCGACCAGCTCGGCTACGTGGTGATGGACGAGGTGCACTACCTCGCCGACCGGTTCCGCGGCGCCGTCTGGGAAGAGGTGATCCTGCATCTGCCGCAGCACGTGCAGCTGGCCAGCCTGTCCGCGACGGTCAGCAACGCCGAGGAGTTCGGCGAGTGGCTGGTGGCGGTGCGCGGCGACACCACCGTCGTCGTGGACGAGCACCGCCCGGTGCCGCTGTGGCAGCACATGCAGGTCGGCTCCCGGATGTTCGACCTGTTCGGCGGCGAGACCTCCGAGCGGGAGCTGACGCTGAACCCGCGGCTGCTGCGCCACACCCAGGAGCTGTCCCGGGTGCACTCGCCGTACGGCCGCGGCCGCGGCGGCCCCGGCGGCGGCAAGCGCAAGGGCGCCCGGCCACCGCGGTTCTTCGCGCCGTCGCGGGTGGAGATCCTGGACAGCCTGAACTCGGCGGGCCTGCTGCCCGCGATCGTGTTCATCTTCAGCCGCGCCGGTTGCGACGCCGCGGTCACCCAGTGCATGCGCGCCGGGCTGCGGCTCACCGGTGAGCACGAGCTGGACGAGATCCGCGAGGTAATCGACGAGCACACCAGCTCGCTGCCCGAGGCGGACCTGACGGTGCTCGGCTACTGGGAGTGGCGCGACGCGCTGGAGCGCGGGGTCGCCGCGCACCACGCCGGGCTGCTGCCCGCGTTCAAGGAGACGGTGGAGGAGCTGTTCGTCCGCGGCCTGGTGAAGGCCGTGTTCGCCACCGAGACCCTCGCCCTCGGCATCAACATGCCCGCCCGCACCGTGGTGCTGGAGCGGCTGGTCAAGTTCAACGGCGAATCGCACGTCGACCTCACGCCCGGCGAGTACACCCAGCTCACCGGCCGCGCGGGCCGCCGCGGCATCGACATCGAAGGCCACGCGGTGGTGGTGTGGCAGCCGGGCATGGACCCGAAGCAGGTCGCCGGGCTCGCCTCGACCCGCACCTATCCGCTGCGCTCCTCGTTCCGGCCCGGCTACAACATGGCCGTGAACCTGGTGCAGCGGGTGGGCCGGGATGCGGCGCGGGACCTGCTGGAGCAGTCGTTCGCGCAGTTCCAGGCGGACCGCTCGGTGGTCGGCCTGTCGCGGCGGGTGGACCGCAACGCGGAAGCCCTGGAGGGCTACGCCGAGTCGATGACCTGCCACCTCGGCGATTTCGCCGAGTACTTCGCGCTGCGCCGGCGCATCTCCGAGCGGGAGAAGGTGCTGGCCAGGCAGAACCGGGCGTCCAAGCGGGCGGAGGCGGCGAAGTCGCTGGAGAACCTGCGCAAGGGCGACGTCATCCAGGTGCCCGCAGGTCGCCGCTCCGGGCTGGCCGTGGTGATCGACCCCGGTCTGGAACCGATGGGGGAGCCGCGTCCGCTGGTGGTCACCGAGGACCGCTGGTCCGGCCGGTTGTCCGTCGCCGACTTCACCTCCCCGGTGGAGGCGCTGGGCCGGATGCGGCTGCCCAAGCACGTGGACACCCGCTCCCCGAAGTCCCGCCGCGACCTGGCTTCGAGCCTGCGGGACACCGGGATCTCGGTGGGCGGGCGCGGCGGGCGCCGGTCCGACGTCGGCGACGACGCCGAGCTGGCCAGCCTGCGCCGCGCGCTGAAGGCGCACCCCTGCCACGGCTGCGACGAGCGGGAGAAGCACGCCCGCTGGGCCGAGCGGCACGAGCGGCTGCGCTCGGAGACCGAGCACCTGCGGCGCAAGGTCTCCACCACCACGCACTCGCTGGCGCGCGCGTTCGACCGGATCATCGGCCTGCTCGCGGAGCGGGACTACGTGGCGCCGGACGATCCGGAGCAGCCGGTCACCGAGAACGGCAGGCGGCTCACCCGGCTCTACAGCGAATCGGACCTGCTGGCCGCGGAATGCCTGCGCGCCGGGATCTGGAAGTCCTTGCAGCCCGCGGAACTCGCGGCCGTGGTGTCCGCGCTCGTCTACGAGACCCGGCGGGAGGGCGCGGTCTCGCCGCCGGTGCCGTCGGGTGCGGTGGCCGACGTGCTGGACAAGACCTGGGACGTGTGGGGCGAGCTGGAAGAGGACGAGCGCAGGCACAAGCTGGACCGCACCCGCGAGCCCGATGCCGGGTTCGCGTGGCCGGTGTACCGGTGGGCGCGCGGCGAATCCCTGGAGCGGGTGCTCACCGCCGCCGAGTCCACCGGGCACGAGCTGTCCGCGGGTGACTTCGTGCGCTGGTGCCGCCAGGTGGTGGACCTGCTCGACCAGATCCGCGACGTCACCGGCAAGTCCGATCCGGTGGGCGCGGCGGCGGCGAAGGCCGTCACCGCGATCCGCCGGGGGGTCGTCGCCGCGGGCGCGGTCTGATCGGCCGCCGCGCCGGGATCGGTTGCGGCGGCGGCTGAATCGAGGCGGACCCGGCGGGGGTCATGGCGCGGTGGCGCGCTGTGATTGGATTCGGGGGAGCGGTGCGTCGGGGGTCGCGCACCGCAGAACTCTCAGCTTTCCCGGAGGTACCAGATGAGCGGCCCCAACGGCCCGTCCCCGCAGGGCGGTCGGCCGGCGCAAGGGCACCCCGGTTCCGCGGCCGGTGTCGGCCAGCGGACCAACCCCGGTCTCCCGGTCCCCGGCCGTCGTCCCGGGCGGCCGGGCCAGGGCAGGCCCGGGCAGGGCGGTCCCGAGCAAGGCAGGCCGGAACAGGGCAGGCCGGAGCAGGGCGGGTCCGGGCAGACGCAGCCCGGCCAGGCCCAGCCGCCGGCGCAGCAGCAGGCCCGGAACCAGCCGACGCCCAACCAGCCGACGCAGAACCAGCCGACGCAGAACCAGCAGGCGCAGCAACAACAAGCGCAGCAGCACCAGAACCAGTCGGCGCAGCAGCAGGCCTCGCACCAGTCGCAGCAGCAGACCGTCCGGACCCAGCACCCGCGGCAGCAGCAAGCCCACCCGCGGCAAGGGGAATCCGCCCCGCAGCAACCGGGACCGGACCGCAGGCCCGGCGGCGCGAACCAGGACACCCGGCCCCGCACCGGCGACGCGGGCGCCCGCCCGCGGGCCACCGGCGCCGAGTCGACCGCCCCGAACCTGCCGCCGATCGTCGTCGGCCCGCCCGGCCGCGGCTCCGCCCCGCCGTCGGCACCGCGCACGAGGTCGAAGGTGCCGTGGGTGTTCGGCGGCGCGGTCCTCGTGACCGTCGCCGGATCGCTCGCCGTCGTCGGTTTCGTGCACCCCGGCGTGCTGGTGCACGACCGGTTCGACGCGGACGGCCTGCAACGGGGGGTGGAGCAGACGCTGCGCGACTCCTACCACCTGGGCACCGTCGAATCGGTGAGCTGCCCGGCGGGCCAGGAGGTCGTCGCCGGGAACCGCTTCGACTGCCAGGTGACCCTCGGCGGCGGGACCAAGCCGGTGTCGGTGACCGTCCGGGACTCCTCCGGCATCTACGAGGTGGGCTACCCGCGGTAGTCGGCGGGGAATTCGCTCGACGAACTCGGCGGTGCTGGGCAGGATGCAGGCGTGACCGACGTCCACGTGCGGCCGCTGGCCGAATCCGAGTACCGCCCGAGCTTCGACCTGTTCGTGACCGCCCTGCACGAACCGCAGCGCGTCGGCGACGACCGCTGGCGCCGCTCGGTGGCCCGGTACGAGCCGGGCCGGGTGCTCGGCGCGTTCCTCGACGGCGAGCTCGCGGGCACCGCCCTGTCGCTGCCTTCCACGCTGGAGGTGCCCGGTGGCGCGGTGCTGCCCGCCGCCGCGGTGACGGGGGTGGCGGTGCGCGCCGACCGCACCCGGCGCGGCCTGCTGCGGGAGCTGATGCGCGCGCAGCTGGCCGACCTGCGCGAGCGCGGGGAGCCGCTGGCGATGCTGCACGCCTCCGAGACGCGGATCTACCCCCGCTTCGGCTACGGCCTCGGCACCCGTTCGCAGCGGGCCCGGGTGGCGCGCACGCACGCCGAGCTGCGCCCGGACGCTCCGGTCGGCGGGCAGGTGCGGCTGGTGGACGGGATCGCGGCGGAGAAGCTGCTGCCGGAGCTGTACGCCCGCATCGGCACCGGCAGGCCGGGGCTCATGGCGCGCAGCGACGGCTGGTGGACCACGCGGCTGGGCGCCGCGGTGGAGAACGGCGGAACGCTGCGGGTCGCGGTGCACTCCGACGAGTCCGGCACCGACGACGGCTTCGCGCTGTGGGAGCCGTCGAAGGCGGACCACCAGTTCGGCGACGGCGCCGTCCAGATCCAGGTGAGCGACCTGCACGGCGCGGACGACACCGCCGTCGCCTCGCTGTGGCGGTTCCTGCTGGGACTGGACCTGGCGACCTCGGTGATCGCGGTGGACCGGCCGTTGGACGAGCCGATGCCGTGGTGGCTGGCGGACCGGCGCGGGTACGGCGTGGACCGGGTGGACGACGACCTGTGGGTGCGGCTGGTGGACGTGCCCGCGGCGCTGGCCGCGCGGTCCTACGGCGCGGCGGCCGCGGTCGTCGTGGAGGTGCGGGACGCGTTCCTGCCGCAGAACTCGGGCGCCTACCGGATCGGCCCGGGCGGCGCGGAACCGGTGGCGGACGCGCCGCAGCTGAGCCTGGACGTGGACGTGCTGGGGTCGCTGTACCTGGGCGACGTCGCCCCGAGCACCCTCGTGGCGGCGAACCGCATCGACGTCCACGACCCGGCGGCCGTTCCCGCCGCCGACGCCCTCTTCGCCACCCCGCGCCTCCCGTGGTGCGGAACCGGGTTCTGACCCTTCCCGGCGGCCGAACGGGCTGTGCCCGGTGTCAGAGCGCGGCGATGAGGCGGTCCAGCGGGCCGCCGAGGCCCCAGCGGGCGCCGAGCTCGGCGAGCCGGTCCGGGTCGGCGGGCGCGGCGGGCACCGGGTCCGGCCGGTCCAGCACCACCGGCGCGTCCCGCACCACCCGCACCACGGCGGGCGCGGCGGCCAGGTACTCGGCGGCCTCGGCGAGCTTGCCGCGCACCCGGGGCGTGAGCCGCCGGTCGCCCTGCTCGGACGCCGCCAGCAGCGCCGCCAGCGAACCGAACTCGGTGATCAGCTTCGCGGCCGTCTTCTCGCCGATCCCGGCGACCCCGGGCAACCCGTCGGAGGGATCTCCGCGCAGCACGGCCATCTCCGCGTAGGCGTCGCCCGCCCGCGCGGGGTCCAGCGCGTAGCGCTCGGCGAGCTCGTCGGGACCGAAGTCCTGCGCCTTCGCCAGCCCGGCGCCGACGTAGCGCACCCGCACCGGCGCGGGACCGGACCGCACCAGCTGGAACAGGTCGCGGTCGCCGGTGACGACCTCCACCGGGTCGGTGGATTCCCGTTCGGCGAGCACGCCGATCACGTCGTCGGCCTCGTAGCCCTCGGCTTCCGCGGTGGCCACGCCGAGCGCGTCCAGCACGTCCAGGATGATCGGGATCTGCGGGCCGAGGGTGTCCGGCACCTCCTCGGCGTCCGGGTCGGCCTCGGCCACCCGGTGCGCCTTGTACGACGGCAGCGCCGCCACCCGGAAGGCCGGCCGCCAGTCGTTGTCCAGGCAGGCGACCACGCGGGTCGGCCGCCGCTCGCCGATGAGCTTCGCCAGCATGTCGCAGAACCCGCGCACCGAGTTCACCGGAATCCCGTCCGGGGAGGTCAGCGACTCGGGCAGCGCGTAGTAGGAGCGGAACCACAGCCCGGCGGAGTCGATCAGCATCACAGAACCCGTCACGGCGCCCACTCTGTCACGGCGGGCCGACACCGCCCGGCGGGCAGGGCTGTCCGATCGCCGACCGGCGGGTCGGGCCGCCAGATCGCCGCAGGGCTGTCAGATCACTGTCACCAGGCGGCTCGAGCGGCGCCATACAGTCTCAGCAGCCCGGTGCGCACGCGCCGCGCACCGCGGCTTCCCGGCCATCGCGGCCGGGGTGCGGAGCGGCCCGTCGCCGACCCCCGACCGGTGGGCGGGTCGCTCCGGCCCGCGCCGGACGGCGCCGTCCCGCATCGGACGAATGGACCATTCGCCCGAACCGGCTGGGCGAACGGGCCATTCAGCTGGCGCGCGGCGCCCGGCGGTTAGGCTTGGTGGCCATGGCCACTGACTCGCTCAAGCAGGATCCCGCGGTGTTCTCCGCCCGGTTGCGCCGCGCCGCGGAGACGGCGGCGCGCGCCGATCTGGACGCCCTGCTGATCACCCCCGGTTCGGACCTGCGGTACCTGCTCGGTGCTCGCGGGGAGTCCTTCGAGCGGCTCAGCACCCTGGTGCTGCCCGCCGCGGGCGGTGCCGCCCCGGTGCTGGTGCTGCCGAAGCTGGAGGCGCCCGGTTACGCGGACGTGCCCGCCGACGAGCTCGGCATCGAGGTCGTGACCTGGGTTGACGGTGAGGACCCGCACGCGCTGGTCGCGGACCTGCTGCGCCGCGGCGGCCGCACCCCGTCCCGGCTGGGCGTCGCGGACGTGATGCCGGCGCTGCACTGCCTGCCGCTGCGTTCCACGACGGGCGCCGAGCAAGTGCTGGCCGGTTCGGTGCTCCGCGAGCTGCGGATGCGCAAGGACGCCGCCGAGATCGAGGCGCTGCGCACGGCGGGTGCCGCGATCGACCGGGTGCACGCGCGGATGGGCGAGTTCCTCCGCGCCGGGCGCACTGAGGCGCAGGTGGGCGCGGACATCGCCGCGGCCATCGTCGCGGAGGGCCACGTCGAGGCCGAGTTCGTCATCGTCGGTTCGGCCGCGAACGGCGCGAGCCCGCACCACGCGCTGTCGGACCGGGTGATCGAGGCCGGTGACGTGGTGGTCGTGGACATCGGCGGCCCGATCGCGTCCGGCTACAACTCGGACTGCACCCGCACCTACGCGGTGGGCGAGCCGGCGCAGCCGGACGTGGCGGAGACCTACGCGGTGCTGCAGGCGGCGCAGGACGCGGCGGTGCGGGCGGTGCGCCCCGGCGCCACCGCGGAGTCGATCGACGCCGCGGCGCGGGAACCGATCGCGGCCGCCGGGTTCGGCGAGCACTTCATCCACCGCACCGGGCACGGCATCGGGCTGGACGTGCACGAGGAGCCCTACATCGTCGGCGGCAACGCGCTGGAGCTGGAGCCGGGCATGGCGTTCAGCATCGAGCCGGGCATCTACCAGGCGGGCCGGTGGGGCGCCCGCATCGAGGACATCGTGGTGGTCACCGAGGACGGCGTCCTGAGCGTGAACGAGCAGCCGCACGACCTGGTGGTGCTGCCGGCGTGAGCGACCGGAATTCGGGCGAACTGGAAGCGACCGACCGCGCGATCCTGCGGGAGCTGGCGCACGACGGCCGGTGCAGCTTCACCGATCTGGCCGAGCGCGTCGGGTTGAGCGTGTCGGCGGTGCACCAGCGGGTGCGGCGGCTGGAGCAGCGCGGCGCGCTGCAGGGCTACGTGGCCAAAGTGGACGGTGATCAGATCGGCTTGCCGCTGACGGCGTTCATCTCGTTGACGCCGATCGATCCGGCCGCGCCGGACGACTACCCGCAGCGGCTGGAGCACCTGCCGGAGATCGAGTCGTGCTACTCGGTGGCGGGCGACGAGTCCTACATCCTGCAGGTGCGGGTGGCCTCGCCGCTGGGTCTGGAGGAGCTGCTGCGGCAGATCCGGGAGGCGGCGAAGGTCTCGACGCGGACGACGGTGGTGCTGTCGACGCCGTACGAGCACCGGCCGCCGCAGATCTAGCCACGTCCGGCCCGCATCCAGCCCGCGACGTTCCGACATGGCGGTGCCGATCCGTTCGGTGCCGCCATGTCCGTTCTCCGGGTCGTGCCGTGATGAACGGCGTCTGTTGCACCGATGCGAGTTCGTGGTGAATCGTGCGGCAAGATCGATAAAACTCGCAATCAGCGCGAAATTTTTCACGTCGCCGAGAAAAGATGCAGTCCAGTGAGAAGTATTCACGGACCGGTGGAATGCTATTCCGATCTTACTTGGTGGACATCGATTTCGGCCCCGCTGGGCTGCGAAAACGCGCGATTTGCGGAATCGGGCCTTGCGGCCGCGCAGTTCCCCGGTTTTGAATGACCGCCCCAGCGCGCTGGACCGGCGGGGCCCCGAAACCCATTCCGGTCTCCTTGCGGCATCATGGCCTCGCCGCGCACCGGAATGGTCCAGTGCGACGACGAGACCGAGGCGCGCGGGGCGCGGTATCGGCAACCTGATTGGGCGGCATGAGATTCACGGAGATCGCGGACTACAGCGTCCGGCCGGGCGAGGCGGCGCAGTGGTGCGTGTCCCCGCCGGACGGGGCCGAGCCCGAACCCGACCCGCGCCCGCCGTCGCACCTGCAGCAGGCCCACGTGCGGGCCAGGGCGGAGCAGGGTGCGGCGAGCGACCCGAGCTGGCTGGCGGTCGGTTTCGACCTGGACGGCCCGCTGGACGAGCCGGCCTGGCGCACGGCGCTGCTGGACTGGCTGGACCGGCACGAGACGCTGCGCAGCGCCCTGCGCCCGGACGGCGACGAGGTCCGGCGCCACACCTGGGAACCCGGTCGATTAACGGTCTCCCGCACCGGCCTCGGTACCTTCCGGAATCCGGCCGAGGCCTCCGACGCGCTGCGCGAGCTGTTCAACGCGCGCACCGATCCGACGAGCTGGCCCTCCTTCGCCTTCGCCACCGTCTCCCGCGCCGACTCGTGCACGGTCTGCCTCGCCTTCGACCACGGCAACGTGGACGGCTACTCGATCCTGCTGGTGCTGCACGAGATCCGCGAGCTCTACCTCGCCGCCCGCGGCGGACGCGCCGCCGACCTGCCCGCGGTGGCGGAGATCGGCAGCTACGTGGACTTCTGCGCCCGGGAGCGGGAGTACACCGACGGTTTCGAGCGCTCCGACGAGCCGGTGGCGCGGTGGGCCGAGTTCCTCGCCGACTGCGGCGGCGCACCGCCCGGGTTCCCGCTGCCCGCGGGCGCGCCGTTCGCCGCGGACGGGTCGCGCCAGCACGGCCTGTGCGAGTGGCTGGTGGACGCGGACGGCGCCGCGGCGTTCGAGCAGGCGTGCCGCCGCAACGGGGGCAGCGCGTTCTCGGGGGCGCTGGCGGCGCTGGCGCTCGCCGCGGCCCGGCCGGGGGCCGCCGACGCGCCGGACCGGTTCCGCGCGTTGCTGCTGCTGCACACCAGGTCGGCGCGGTCGTGGGCGCGATCGGTGGGCTGGTTCGTCGGCCTCGCCCCGGTGGAGCTGGCGCTGCCGGTGGGCGTGACCGCCGCGGGTGCCGCCGGGGTGCCGGATGGCGTGGACCTGCTGGACCTGCTGCCGAGCGCGGGCGCGGCGTTGCGGCGGGCGAAACCGCTGTCCACGGTGCCGGTGCCGAAGGTGGCGGAACTGCTGGGCGTCGAGCTGCCGCCGCGGTTCGTGGTGTCCTACATGGACCTGCGGTCCAGTCCGGGATCGCGCTGCTGGGCCGAGTCGAACGCGCGGGCGCTGCACGCCCCGGCCAGCTCCGCGGACGAGGTCTACCTCTGGGTGATGCGCAGCGTCGAGGGCATCTACGTGACGAGCAGGTTCCCCGGCGCGGAGCAGGCGGACGCCGCGGTGCGCGAGTACGTCGCCCGGCTCCGCTACCTGGTGCTCGCGGCGGCGGCGACGGCCGATGCGGACCTGGTGCCCGAGTTCGCGCCACTGTGGACGGACGTCGAACTTCATGATCAAGTAGGGTCGGGCGCGCGCACGCCGGTCGGCGCGGGTACGCGGCACACCGGACTGGACCACGACGTGGTGCTGAAGGGAACTCGTCCATGAGGATGAACGCACTCCGCGACTACGAGCCCGCTCCGGGCAGGCTCGTCGAATGGCACCCGTCGGAGTCCACTTCGGACTCGGTGGGTTCGGCGCTGGAGCACCCGGCGCCGCCGTCCTCGTTCCAGGAGAACCACCTCCGCCGCTCGCTGGCCAACGACGCCGCGGGCGCGGTGCACTCGCCGTGGCTGGCCACCGCGTTCGACCTGCCGGGGGAGCTGGACCCGGCGGCGATGGCCGGGGCGTGGCAGCGCTGGGTGCGCAGGCACGCCACCCTGCTGACCTGGTTCGAGAACACCGGTGACGAGCTGCGCCGCTGCGCGCTGGACGCCGCGGACGTCGAGTTCGTGCCCGTCGAGGTCGGCGAGTACGACAGCGGTGCCGACATCCGGGACCACCTGCTGCACCGGTTCGCCACCGCCACCAGCGCGCTGAGCTGGCCGCCGTTCGTGCTCGGCGCGGTGCTGCGCCCGGAGTCGTCGACGGTGTTCTTCGCGGTCGACCACGCGCACACCGACGGCTACTCGATCTTCCTGGTGTTCGACGAGTTGCGCCGCCTGTACCTGGAGCAGGTCACCGGCGAACCGGCCGAGCTGCCGGAGGTCGGCGACCATGCGGACTTCGCCGCGCTGGAGCGCGCCCGCGAACTCGGTCCGGAGGAGCAGGCCGCGGCCGCGCGGACCTGGGGCGAGTTCTGGCTCGACGGCGGCAGCAGGCCGCCGTCGTTCCCGCTGCCGCTGGGGCTCGGCGACGAACCGCGCGGCAAACTGCTGACCGAGCGCGAGTTGTTCGACGACGCCCAGGCCACCGCGTTCGGCAAGCGCTGCCGGGCGCACCGCGGCGGCTTCCCGGCCGGGATCTTCGCGGCGCTCGCGATCGCCGCCGCCGAGCTGGCCGGCGCGAGCTCGTACCGCACGCTGACCCCGGTGCAGACCCGCGACGAGCCGCGGTGGGCCGCGGCGCAGGGCTGGTTCGTGAACCTGGTGCCGCTGCACTTCTCGCTCGCCGGGCTGAGCACCTTCGGCGAGGTGCTCGCCGCCGCCGAGGAGGCGTTCGTCCGCGCCCGCGCGATCGCGGACGTGCCGGTGGTGAAGCTGCTGGAGGTGCTGGGGTCGCAGCTGCGGCTGCAGGAGGACGCGCGCACGGTGCTGCCGATCGTGTCGTTCATCGACCTGCGCCGCATCCGCGGCTCCGAGCTGTGGGCGGAGGCGGGCGCGCAGGTGCTCAGCGGCCCGGGGGAGGGTTTCGACGTGCCGATGTGGATCAACCGGTTGCGCGGGCTCACCTACCTGAAGGCCAGCTACCCGGACACTCCGGTCGCCGCGGAGAACGTGGCCCGCTACCTGGACCGGGTGCGTGCCGTGCTGCACCGGGTACTCGCCGACGGCGACCACGAGTTCCGGACCGCCGCGTCGCTCGCGGCCGTGGAGTGATCGCCGGTGCACGTCACGACGACCAGCGCGTTCGACCCGCCGCCCGGCGAGGTCGTGGAGTGGACAGCGTTCCCGGCCCCGGGCCACGAGTTCACCCCGAGCGAGGTGCCGCCGTCGCTGAACCAGCGCTTCCACCTGGACGGCATCGCCGCAGGCGGGGCGCCCCACTGGCTGGCCTGCGCGTTCGACCTGCCGGGGGAGCGGGACACCGCCGCGCTGGCGGAGGCGTTCGGCCGGTGGGTGCGGCGGCATCCCGGGCTGCTGAGCCGGTTCACCGAGCGCGGCGGTGAGATCGGCCGCGCGGTGCTCGACCCCGATGCGGTGGCGCTGCACCGCGAGGACGCCGGGGAGTTCCGGACTTCGGCGGCGGTGCGCGCGCACCTGGCACGGCGGTTCGCCGAGCAGTGCCACCCGCTGCGGTGGCCGCCGTTCCTGCTCGGCGCGATCCGGCACGAGCGGGGGATGACGGTGTTCGCCGGGTTCGACCACTCCTGCGCGGACGCCCAGTCGATGGCGGTGGCCGCGCACGAGATCCAGGTGCTGTACCGCGCCGCCGCCCGCGGTGAGGAGGCGGCGCTGCCCGCGGTCGGCGATTTCGTGGCGCACTGCGCGGCGGAGCACGCGGCGGTCGCCGCGGCGCGGGTCGACGCGGTGCGCACCACGCCCGAACCGGAATGGGACGCGCCGGGCCTGGAGGCGCTGGGCGCACCGCCCGCGCCGATCGGCGAGCACCCGGCGGTGACCTACTGGCGGGACTTCCTGCTGGACTGCGGCGGCACGACGCCCGCGTTCCCGCTGGAGCTCGGGGTGCGGCCGGGCGAGCCGGTGCCGCAGCGCTCGACGACGGACCGGCTGCTGGACGCGGAGTCCGCGGACGCGTTCGACGCGGCCTGCCGGTCCGCGGCGGGCAGCGTGTTCACCGGCCTGCTGGCGGCGGCCGGGCTGGCGCTGCGCGACCTGGGCGCGGAGGACCGGATCGGGTTGCTCGTGCCGCTGCACACCCGCCGCGAACCGCGCTGGCGGCACGCCGTCGGCTGGTTCACGACGAACGCGCCGATCGCGTTCAACGTGGTGGACGGCCGGTTCGCCGAGACGCACACGCACGCGAAGGTCGCGTTCCGGGAGGCGCTGGGCACGCTGGGCGTGCCGCTGCCGACGGTGCTGGCCGCCGTCGCCGACGACTACGAGCGGGTGCGCCGCGACATCTTCATGCTGTCCTACGTGGACTACCGCGGGATGCCGGTGTCCCTGGAGTTCCCGGAATCCCGGCCGCGGCACGTCAGCAGCGAGACGGTGGCCGACGACGTGCAGCTGTGGGTGTCGCGCACCGCCGACGGGCTGTTCCTGCGCACCCGCCTGCCCGGTACGCCGGAGGCGGAGGCGGCGGTGCGCGGGTTCCGCGCCCGGCTGGTCGCGGCGCTCACCGCGGCGGCACGCCGTCCGGTGGCGGTCAGGGCAGGTTGAGCAGCACGATCCCGGCGAGCACGACGGCGCTCGCGACCACGCGCCCGCGCCCGAGGTGCTCGCGGAACAGCACCGCCCCGATCAGCGCGCCGAACACGATGCTGGTCTCGCGCAGCGCGGCGATGGGGGCGAGCGCGCCGCGGGTCTGCGCCCACAGCACGATGCCGTAGGCGGCCAGCGAGAGCACCCCGCCGAGCAGCGCGCCGCCCGGTGCGGAGCGCAGCTGTCCGGGCAGCGCCCGGCCGCGCACCGCGAGCGCCAGCGGGGGCAGCGCGAGGCCTTGCAGCAGGAACAGCCAGGCGCCGTAGGTGAGCACGTCGGTCCGGTGCACGCCGACGCCGTCGAGCACGGTGTAGAGCGCGATCATCAGCCCGGTGCCGAACGCGGCGGCCGATGCCGGTGACCGCGCCGCGGTGGGCCGGCCGCCGACGAGCACCAGGCTCATCAGACCGGCCGAGATCACCAGCACTCCCGCGAGCTCCGGCGCCGAGATCCGCTGCCCGAGCACCGTCGCGGACACCAGCGCGACGACCCACGGCGCGGTGCCGCGCGCGAGCGGGTAGACCTGGCCGAACCGGCCGAGGCGGTAGCTGAGCATCAGCCCCACCTGGTAGAGCACGTGGGCGGCGGCGGAGGCGAGCACGTACGGCCATGCGGCGGCGGACGGGAAGCCGGTGCACAGCGCCGCGACTCCGCCGACCGCGGCGTAGCTCAGCGCCATCAGCGTGAACCCGGCGAGCCGGTCGTCCATGCCGTGCGCGAGGGCGTTCCAGGTGGCGTGCAGCAGCGCCGCGCCGAGCACGGCGAGCACTACGTCGATGCCGATGGCCGCCTCCGAGGTTCCGGCCACAGCCCACCCGACGCACCGCGATCACGTCAAGGTGGACGGCTCGTCCGGCCGATCGGCACGGCCGGACGAGCCCGGCTCGCCGCTGCGGCGAGCGGAGGGGTCAGGACAGGGTGGCTTCCAGGGTGATGGTGGTGCCGGTGAGGGCGGCGGAGACCGGGCAGATCTCCTTGGCCTTCTGGGCGGCCTGCTGGAAGGTGTCCTCGTCGGCGCCGGGCACGGTGGCCTGCACGGTGAGCGCGATGCCGGTGATGGCGAAGCCGCCGCCGGACTTGCCGAGGGTGACCTCGGCGCTGGTGTCGATCCGCTCCGGGGTGAGTCCGGCTTCGCCGAGCACTCCGGACAGCTGCATGCTGTAGCAGGACGAGTGCGCGGCGGCGATGAGCTCTTCGGGGCTGGTCTGCCCGGCCGGGTCCTCGGCGCGGGTCGCGAACGACACGGGGAACTGCCCCGCGTTCGAGGAGTCCAGGGTGACGAGGCCCGAACCCGAGCCCAGGTCGCCGGTCCAGCTCGTCGTGGCGTTGCGGTCGGCCATGACCTCTCCTTCTGCGTCGGTGTCGTCGGGTGCGCGCGGTGGCGCACCCGGGATCAAGAACGTTCCGACCTTCGCAGAGCTTCCACCCGGACGCCGTGCGGAATCCCACCCACCGCCCGACCGATCCACCTCCGCCCCGGCGCCGAACCTCTCGCCCCACATCTGTTGCAGGGGTGGTCCAGTGGCGGAACCGGACATGCATCGGACATCGATCCCGCAGCGAGGAAGTCGCTGAGGTTCCGCTACCCGAGCACTACGCGGCAGAAGTAGCGAGACAGGCAGTCAGAGACTCCGAAGGATCCGCCGTGCAGGTTCGAAGACGGCCGTCAGTCCTCGTCCAGGGTGGTGGTGAGGCTGTGGACCAGCAGCGGGAGGGTCCGCATCACCTTCTCGCGCACGCTGCGGTCGGGATCGTCGTCGCCGGCGAGGATGGTCTCCTGCATCGCGGAGTCGAACTGGTCGATGAGCAGCCGGGTGAGGTCGAGCGTGTCGATCCGGAAGCGCACGCCGACGGCCCGCACCGCGGTGTCGATCATCGTGGCGAGTTCGCGCTGGAAGGAGTGCGCGGCGGCCAGGAACCGCGGGGCCACTTCGGGATCGCGCAGCGCCAGCAGCCGGAACTCGCTCTGCACCAGGCACCACTGCCGGATGTCCGGCTGGAACGACATGACGTCGGCGATGATGCCCTCGATGTGCGCGGGCGCGGGTTTGCCGCCGGATTCCCCGAGCGGCGCCACGAGGTGCGCGAAGTGTTCGCGCAGCGTTTCGAGCCGGGCCCGGTTCTCCCGTTCGGTGAGCTCGAAGAAGAGCTCTTCCTTGCTGCTGAAGTTGGAGTAGAACGCGCCCCGGGTGAAGCCCGCGTCGTCGGCGATGGCCTCGATGGAGGCGCCGTTGATGCCGTGCTCGCTGAACTGCCGGTAGGCGGCGTCCAGCAGTCGTTCCCGGGTGCGGGCGCGCCGGGCGGTCTCGCGCGCGGGCGCGTCCGGGTGCCCTTCGGGTGCGACGAGCTTGTTCGCGCTCATCACGAACCTTCCTTCCTGCGGTGTACACCAGCGGATTTCCCGCCGATCGCGGCCCGCGTGGAACCGACCCATCCTATCCGATACGCTCATGTATCGGATACAGCGTTGTATCCACTTCCCCTGATCTGGTGATCCGCCGTCCGGCGAGAACCTTCCCGGCGACAGGAGTGTGGCGTGTCCTCGTTCCTCTACACACTGGGGCGGCGGGCCTACGCGGCCCGCAAGACCGTCCTCGTGATCTGGCTGCTCGTGCTCGTCGTGACCGGCGGCGCGGCCGGTCTCCTGTTCAAAGGAATGGACAACAACGTCACGATCCCGGGCACCGAGGCGCAGAACGCCCTCGACCGGCTGTCGGTGACCTTCCCGCAGACCAGCGGCGCCTCCGCGCAGATCATCGTGGTCGCCGACGACGTCCGCGCCCCGGTCGTGCAGCGCGAGGTCGAGCGGTCCGTGGACGAGCTCGAAGGCATGGACGAGGCCGCCTCCATCGTCTCGCCCTACAACGCGGACCTCGGCGGATCGATCAGCGAGGACGGCGAAGCCGCCCTGATCATGATCCAGCTCGAGGGGCAGACCATGGAGATCGGTCAGCCCACCAAGGACCACATCGCCCAGATCTCCGCCGACCTCCAGCAGCGGTTGCCGGAAGGCTCGCAGGCCTCCTACGGCGGGCCGCTGTTCGCGCAGAGCTTCCCCGGCATCAGCATCGTCGAAGCGCTCGGCCTGGTGATCGCCATCGTGGTGCTGATGATCACGCTGGGCTCGTTCCTCGCCGCGGGTATGCCGCTGGTGAACGCGCTGATCGGCGTCGGCGTCTCCACCGCGCTCATCCTCGTCTCGACCGCGTTCGGCTCCGTCACCGCGACCACGCCGCTGCTGTCGCTGATGCTCGGCCTGGCCGTCGGCATCGACTACGCGCTGTTCATCGTCTCCCGGCACCAGCAGGAACTCGCCCAGGGCGTGCCGCCGCAGGAGGCCGCGGCGCGGTCCACCGCCACCGCGGGCTCCGCGGTGATCTTCGCCGGGCTGACCGTGGTGATCGCGCTCGTGGGCCTCGGCGTCGCGGGCATCCCGTTCCTCACCACCATGGGCGTCGCCGGTGCCGTCGCCGTCGCCATCGCCGTGCTCGTCTCGCTCACCCTCATCCCGGCGCTGCTCGGCTTCGCCGGGGACCGGCTCACCCCGCGGTCGGCGAAGGCCGGGAAGCGCGCCCGCGCCGACCGCGCCAAGCCGCCGGTGGGCGAGCGGTTCTTCGCCGGCTGGGTCCGCGCCGCGACCCGGTTCCCGATCGTCACCGTGCTCATCGTCGTCGGCGTCCTCGGCATCGCGACGGTGCCCGCGGCCGGACTCCGCCTCGGGCTGCCCGACGCGGGCGCGCTGCCCCACGGCGACCCGGCGCGAGTCACCTACGACCTCACCGACGAGCACTTCCCGCAGGGCTTCAACGGGCCGTTGATCGTCACCGGCAGCATCGTCACCAGCGAAGACCCGCTCGGCCTGATGAACGACCTCAAGGCCGAGATCGAACGGCTGCCCGGCGTCGCCGACGTGCCGATGGCCGTGCCGAACCCGACCGCGGACACCGGCATCGTGCAGGTGATCCCGGAAGGGGCCCCGGACTCCGAGCAGACCAAGGACCTCGTCGAGGAGATCCGCTCGCTGCGCGGCCACTTCCAGGAGGCCTACGGCATCGACATCTCCGTCACCGGGTTCACCGCCGTCGGCATCGACGTCTCCGACAAGCTCGGCGAAGCGCTGCTGCCGTTCGGCGTCGTCGTGGTCGGGCTGTCGCTGGTGCTGCTGACGATGGTGTTCCGCTCCATCGCCGTGCCGATCAAGGCGACGCTGGGCTACCTGCTCAGCATCGGCGCCTCGATGGGCATCGTGACGCTGATCTTCCAGGACGGCTGGGGCGCCGAGGTGCTCAACGTCGCCCGCACCGGGCCGGTGATCAGCTTCATGCCGATCGTGCTGATGGGCATCCTGTTCGGCCTCGCCATGGACTACGAGGTCTTCCTGGTGTCCCGGATGCGCGAGGAGTACGTGCACACCAAGGACGCCCAGGCCGCGATCCGCACCGGATTCGTCTCCTCCGGCAAGGTCGTCACCGCGGCCGCGGTGATCATGTTCGCGGTGTTCGCCGCGTTCGTCCCCGACGGCGACGCCAACCTCAAGCCCATCGCGCTGGGACTCGCGGTCGGCGTGTTCGTCGACGCGTTCATCGTCCGCATGACGCTGGTGCCCGCGGTGCTCGCGCTGCTGGGGGAGAAGGCGTGGTGGATGCCGCGGAAGCTGGATCGGATGCTGCCCGCCTTCGACGTCGAAGGGGAGAACCTGCGCGAGGAGATCGAGCTCGCCGACTGGCCCAGCCCCGGCTCGAACGAGGCCATCGCCTGCGCCGGGCTCCGGCTCGACGACCCGTCCACCGGCGCGCCCGTCTACCGGGACGTCGGCTTCCTGGTGGAGCGCGGCGCCGTCCACGTGGTCCGCGGCGTGCACGAGTCCGCGATCACCGCGGTGCTGCTGACCCTGTCCGGCAGGCTCCAGCCCGACTCCGGACGGCTCAAGGTCCTCGGCTACGTGCTGCCCGCCCGCGGCTCCGCCGTGCGGTCCCGGGTCGCCTACGTCGACGCCGGGGCCGGCGGGGCCGACGCGGTGCGGGCGGCGCTGCGCGAAGAGCCCGAGGTCCTGGTGCTCGACCGCACCGACCGGGCCTCCGACCCGGGTGAGCGCGGCCGCATCCGCGAACTGCTCACCGGCGCCGGGACCACCGTCGTCGCGGGCACCACCGGGCTCGCCGAAGCGCGCTACGTCCTGCCCGCGGGTGCCCCCGCCACCCTCACCGAACTGCGCGACGACGCCGCGATGCCCGACGTCCTCGCCGCCGCGATCCGCTAGAGAGCAGAGGTAAGCAGACGATGGCGAAGCGCCGCTTGATCCTCCCCCTGATCGGCCTGCTGCTGGTGCCGCTGGCGATCGCGGGCCTGCTGATCTGGTCGCTGGGCAAACCCGAAGACCGGCTGCACGACGTCAAGGCCGCCGTCGTGAACAACGACGAACCGATCGAGGTCAACGGCCAGCTCACCCCGCTCGGGCGGCAGCTGTCCGCGAAGCTCGTCGGCGGCGAGATCGAGAGCAACTACAGCTGGGAGTTCGCCACCCCGCAGACCGCCGCCGAAGGCCTGCAGGACGGCACCTACGCCGCGGTCGTGACGATCCCGGAGAACTTCTCCGCCGCCGCCACCTCCTTCTCCGGAGACCCGGCGCAGGCGAAGAAGGCCACCATCGACGTCAGCACCGGCGGCCGCAGCAAGTTCGCCGACGAAGCGATCAGCCGGGTCGTCACCAACACCGCCGCCGACCTGCTCGGCAGGCAGCTGACCACGACCTACCTGGACAACGTGTTCGTCGGGTTCAACACGCTCGGGGACAAGCTCGGCGAGGCCTCCGACGGGGCGACCTCGCTCGCCGACGGCGCGAAGCAGCTCGCGGGGGGCACCGACCAGCTCGCCGGGGGCGCCGACCAGCTCGCGGATGGGTCGCGGGCGCTCGCCGACGGCATCGGCGCGCTCGAAGGCGGCGCGCAGCAGCTCAAGACCGGGATGGGCGGGCTCGCCGACGGCATCGGGCAGCTCCAGCAGCAGACCGCGCAGCTGCCCGGCCAGGTCGGCCAGCTCGCCGACGTGTCCGCGCAGGAAGCGCAGGGCGTGCAGCAGCTCTCCGGCGGTCTGCAGGGCATGTCCGAGAACCTCGCCGAGATGAGCAAGGAGTGCCCGCCCGGCACGCTGCCCATCTGCAACAAGATCGCCATCCAGGCGGCCACCGCGAAGGCTCTCGGCGACGGCGCCGGGCAGCTGGAGCAGGCCAGCACCGGGGTGTCCGGCGGGCTCGCCGCGCTCGCCGGGAAGACCCCCGAGTCCGGTGGCGGGCTCCCCGCGCTGTCCGGCGGCATCGACCAGCTCCACGACGGCGCGCAGCAGCTCGACGGCGGTGTCGGCCAGCTCGCCGACGGGATCTCGCAGACCGGTGGCGGTGCCGGGGAGCTCGCCGACGGCGCCGACCAGCTCGCCCAGGGCGTGCGCGGGCTCTCCGACGGCGCGCACCAGCTCGGCGACGGCACCGGGCAGCTGTCCTCGGGCCTCGACCAGGCCGTGGAGCAGCTGCCCAGCTACCCCGACGGGGACCGGGACAAGCTCGCCAAGACCGTCGCCAACCCGATCACCACCGCGGAGGGCAGCAGCCTCGGGTTCGGTTCCTCCGGGATCGCGCTGTACTCGGTGCTGGCGCTGTGGGTCGGCGCGGTCGCCACCTTCCTGGTGCTGCGCGCGGTCCCGCGCCGCGCGCTGGAATCCACCCGGTCCTCGTTCTCGTTGGCGCTGCGGCAGTTCCGGCTGCCCGCGGTGGTCGGGCTCGCGCAGGGGCTGCTGGTCGCGGTCGTCGTCGGCATCGCGCAGGACCTGTCGGTGGGCGGCTGGTTCGGCTGCGCCGGGCTGGCGATGCTCACCGCCGTCGCGTTCACCGCGGTGAACCAGGCGCTGGCGGGCGCGCTGCGCGGCACCGGCCGCTTCCTGGCGATGCTCGTCGCGGTGGTGCTGCTGGCCACCGGGTTCATCACCGCGGTGCCCGCCGCGCTGAGCTCGGTGCTCACGGCGCTGCCGGTCGGGCCCGCGCAGGACGCGCTGCGGGCCGTGGTCGACGGCTCGGCGCCGTCCGGCGGCACCGTGGTGCTGCTGGTGATCTGGGGCCTCGCCGGGCTCGTGGTGAGCTACCTGGCCGTGGAGCGCGGGCGCACCGTGCGGGCCACCGGGCTGACCGGCTTCACCACGAGGACCGCAGAAGCGTGAGCTTCCCGGTGTCCACCGAGTAGCACTGGGGTGGCGGAACCTCAGCGCTTTCCTCGCTGCGGGATCGATTTCACCGGTGGCTCCGCCACAGGAGAAATCGCTGTCCTCGCGAGGAAAGCGCTGAGAACCCGCGGGTGGCCCGGTTGCTCCGGTGGTCGGCAGCTCATCGGCTTCGCCGCTGACAGGAAGAAGGCACGAACCGCGGTGCGGGTTCGGCGATGGGGTTCAGTCCATTGTGGATGGGTGGTGCGATCCTCTTCCGGGGCCGCGCCACGCTCGTTCGGGGGTGGGCGGGCGAGTGACAGCGCCGTGCTGCGGGGGTTAGGTTCGAGGTCGTGACCACGACCGTGCCCACCTCAGACGGCGACCTCCGCGCCCACCTCGCGGCGCCCTACCCCTCGATCTCCGGGGCGCCCCCGTGGCCCGGCGTGGTCGTCGTGCACGACGCGTTCGGCATGACCGACGACGCGCGCGCCATCACCGACCGGTTCGCCGCCGAGGGCTTCCTCGCCATCGCGCCGGACCTCTACACCCGCGGCGGGTTCGCCCGCTGCGTGCGCACCGTGTTCCGCCAGCTCAGCACCGGCAGCGGGCAGGCCTTCGACGACGTCGAAGCGGCCCGGCGCGCGCTGGCCGACCGCGCGGACTGCACCGGGAAGGTCGGCGTCGTCGGCTTCTGCATGGGCGGCGGGTTCGCGCTGCTCGCCGCGCCCCGCGGCTTCGACGCCGCCGCGCCCTACTACGGGCAGGTCCCGCACGACCGGGCCGTGCTCGACGGCGCCTGCCCCGTCGTCGCCAGCTTCGGCGGGAAGGACCGCGCGCTCCAGGGCGCCGCCGACCAGCTCGAAGCGCACCTCACCGAGCTCGGGGTGCCGCACGACGTCAAGGAGTATCCCGAAGCCGGGCACGGCTTCGCCAACAAGCTGAAGGTCGGCCCGTTCGGCCCGCTGCTGCGGGTCGCCGGGATCGGCTACCACCGGGAATCGGACGAGGACGCCTGGCGCCGGGTGCTGGCGTTCTTCGCCGAGCACCTCGGAGCAGGAGGGGAGCGCGCATGACCGACGAGCTCCGGCCGCAGAAGCGCGGCCGCCGGATCGCCATGAGCCAGGAGGAGCGCGACGCGTTCCTCGCCGCCGAACGCACCTGCCGGGTCGCCACCATCGGACCGGACGGGCCGCACGCCACCCCGCTCTGGTTCGGCTGGGACGGCACCGCGCTGTGGCTGAACTCCCTCACCCGCAGCAAGCGCTGGGCCGACCTGGTGCGCGACCCGCGGATCAGCGTCGTCGTCGACGCGGGCACCGAGTACCAGGAGCTGCGCGGCGTGGAGCTCACCGGCACCGCCGAGGTCGTCGGCGAGGCCCCGCGCACCGGCGAACCCGAACCGGCCCTCGCCGAGATCGAGCTGCTGTTCGCCCGCAAGTACCTCGGCGGCGACGAGATGATCCACGACGGCAGGCACGGCTGGCTGCGGGTCACCCCGACGAAGATCAGCAGCTGGGACTTCCGGAAGCTCGCCGAGCTCGGCTGACCGCGCGCACCACCCGATCATGCGCTTCCGGCGGTTGACATCGGACACACCGCCGCCCGCCGCCGCCCCGCGCGAGCCCGGGGAGATCGGTGGAACAGGAGGTCAGCGCGCTGCGGGTCGCTCCGGGGCGGCGTCGCCGACGACCGGCCGCTGTGCTAGAGAACTACCCGTGGCCGCTCGACTCCTCAACCCCAGTGCCCTCGCCGACACCTTCCGCGCGGAGATCCGCGCCGAGGTCGCGGCGCTGCCGGAACCGCTGACGCTGACCGGTTTCCGCGTCGAAGGGGACGGCCCCACCCAGACCTACGCCGAGTACACCCGGCGCGGCTGCGAGAAGGTCGGCATCCGCTTCGACCAGCGGGTGCTGCCCGCGGGCGAGGTCGAGCGCGCGGTGCACGAGGCGGGCAGCGACCCGGGCGTGCACGGCATCTTCCTGTACTACCCGATCATGGGGCCGGCACAGGACCGCTGGCTGCGCGAGCTCGTCGACCCGCGCAAGGACGTCGAGGGACTGCACTCGTTCTGGAGCCGCTGCCTCTACGAGAACCGCCGCTACATCGACGTCGAGCACACCAAGCGCGCCGTGCTGCCCTGCACCCCGCTCGCGGTGCTCAAGCTCGTCGAGCAGGCCGGGATCACCCGGGCCGGTGCCGCCCAGCCGCTGGCCGGCCTGAAGGCGTGCGTGTTCAACCGCAGCGAGATCGTGGGCCAGCCGCTGGCGGCGATGATGGCGAACGACGGCGCCGAGGTCACCTCGTTCGACGTGGACGGCCCGCTGTCCTACCTGCCCGCCCAGGAGGAGGGCGCGTTCCAGGTCCGCCCGACCGACGTCGACCGCGCCACCGCCCTGGCCGAGGCCGACGTGGTGGTGACCGGGGTGCCGTCCCGCGAGTTCCCGCTGGTCCGCGCCGCGGAGATCAAGCCTGGCGCGACCTGCATCAACTTCTCCACGTTGAAGAACTACGACGACGACATCGTGGACGCGGCCGGGGTGTTCGTGCCGCGCATCGGCCCGATGACGGTCACGATGGCGCTGCGCAACGCGGTGCGCCTCTACCGCAACTGGCACAGCTGACCACCCCACCGGCTCCAGGTGAACGCCCCACCCGCCACTCCCACCGGCCCGAAGACCCACTCAACCTGCCCGATCCCGACAGGTGAGTGGCCCACCGGCCCGCCCTCATTGGGCGAAGGGCCCACTCACCTGGTCGGTTTTGACAGGTGAATGGCCCACCGGCCCATTCTCGTTGGGTGAATGGGCCACTCACCTGGTCGGTTTCGGGAGGTGAGTGGGCCACTGGTTCGTGCTCGGGGGCTCGGGGCGCTCACCTGGTGGAGGGCCCACGATCCGGGAAGTTCCGGAGTGACGGGAACGGTCGGAGGTGCCGCTGCGTTGCGCCGGACGGACGGTGGTCCGCGCGGCCGAGCGCGGACGACGGCGACAAGGGAGGTCACCGACTGATGGCTTTGACTCGACGAGACGACATCCCGCAACACCGGCTCGGCGCGAGCGGCCCCGCGGTGAGCGCCCTCGGGTACGGCGCGATGGGGCTGTCCGGGGTCTACGGCGCGGCCGACGACGCGGAGTCCGAACGGCTGGTCCAGCACCTCGTCGAAGCCGGGATCACGCTGATCGACACCGCCGACGTCTACGGCAACGGGCACAACGAGCAGCTGATCGGCCGGGCGCTGTCCGGCGGGCTGCGCGAGCGGATCGTGCTGGCCACCAAGACCGGTGCGGGCGGCGGCGAGGGCCTGGGGCGCCCGGAGCGGATCCGGCAGGCGATCGATTCCAGCCTGAAGCGGCTCGGCACCGACCGGATCGACCTGTACTACCTGCACCGGGTGGACCCGTCCACGCCGGTCGAGGACAGCGTCGGCGCGATCGCGGAGGCCGTGCAGCAGGGCAAGGTCGGCCACATCGGCGTCTCCGAGGTTTCCGCGGACACGCTGCGGCGGGCGCACGCGGTGCATCCGATCGCGGTGACGCAGGAGGAGTACTCGCTGTTCACCCGGGACGTGGAGGCGGAGCTGCTGCCCGCGGCGCGGGAGCTCGGCGTCGGCCTGGTGGCGTACTCGCCGCTGGGGCGCGGGGTGCTCGGCGGGTCCATCCGCAGCGCGGCCGACGTGGAGAACCTGGAGGGCAGGCAGGCGCGCTACCCGCGGTTCGCGGAGGAGGCGCTGGAGCAGAACCTGACCCGCGTCGACCGGTTGCGCACCCGCGCCGAGGAGCTCGGCACCACTCCGGCCGCGCTGGCGCTGGCCTGGCTGCTCGCGCAGGGCGATGACGTGGTCCCGATCCCGGGGACGCGGCGCGCCGCGAACCTGGACGCGAACCTGGAGGCGGCGCGGCTGGAACTGCCCGCCGAGGTGGTCGCCGAGCTGTCCGAGACGTTCCCGCCCGGTTCGACGGCGGGGGAGCGGTACACCGCGAACCTCCGCGGCGGCCTCGGCCGCTGAGCGTGACCGCGGGTGGTCGTCGTGCGCGGCGGCCACCCGCCGGTATCCCGGTTCGGTCACCCGGGCCAACGGGCTTCACCGGTTCGGGTGCGGTTCTCGGCCCCGATCCGGCGCGATCCATTGTGGACTGCAAGGGAAACGGGTTGCGGTTGCGGGATGTTCGGCGATCAGGGTCCTCAGTGGAGTGATGTCTCGCCCGAGCTGCGGTTGCCCCGATCCGGTGATGAGATGATCTCGGTCGAGGCATAAAACCGCCGGTATATTCCCGAAAACGGTTCGGGGTCGGTGGATCGCCGGTGATCGTCGAGGAGCACACTGTCCGGCGAAGGAAGCGTGCCGCCCGGTTCCCGGACTGGAGATCCACCACCGATGAGCATCGACGACACCCCCGCCGTCTGGGCCAAGGTCCTGGACGAGGAGCCGTGGGTTCCGTTCGAGGACCCGCACCTGCCCGGCGGCGACCACGCCGCCCAGGTGAAGATCCTCGCGCCGAACGTCTTCTACGCCTGGTTCCCGCCCGGCTACTCCGCCCCCGAGCACAGCCACCCGTTCAACACGACCTACCACATGGTCAAGGGCGCGCTGCGCTTCGGCGAGGAGGGCTGGGTGCGCGCGGGCTCGGTGCGCGCCGTGCAGGCCGGGCACGTCTACGGGCCGGAGGAAGCCGATCCCGTCGACGGCTGCGAATTCCTGCTCGTGTCCGACGGCGCGATCGGCATCGACTGGTCCGAGTGAGCGCGCGGCCGTGCCGTCCGGCAGGCGGCACGGCCCCGCACTCGTCAGCGCAGCGCGGCCGGCAGGTCCGCGAACGTCAGGAACCGCACCTGCACGTCGGCCAGCTCCAGCAGCCGGTCCAGCAGGCCGCGCTCGTCGAGGACCACGCGGAACGAGATGTCGTGCTGGTCGGCCCGCCGCTGGCACTGGTCCAGCAGGTGCAGGCAGGCCGTGTCCACGAAGGTGATCTCCGACAGGTCCAGCACCACGGTTCCGGTGCAGGACGCCAGCCGGTGCCACAGCAGCTCGCGCAGCCGCCCGGTGTTGCCCGCGTCGAGCTCACCGCGGGCGGCGAGCAGGATGGTTCCCGGGTCGGGGCGGTGCAGCTCGAGCCCGAGCGCCCCACCCCCGGCGCGCGGTGGCGCGGAAGGGGTCGGCGGACGTCGTGCCGAGATGCCGACCTGCTCTTCCAGTGCCAGCGCGTTGGTGGTGCGTACGGGAGTCACATGCATGCCGCCTCCTGGGGGTACCGAGAGCGGGCGGCGAACGCGGACGATGCCGCGGTACGACGGCCGAGCGCACGCCCTCGGTGGCGAAAGACTTGTCGCGGCTGTGGGCTCAACCGACTCCCACGCTACCTGCCGGTGCAACCCGTTCCCGGCGACCGCAGCGCCGACGGGGGAGGGTCGCCGCCCCGCGGCGGGAAACCGGGCGCGGATCACCAGGTGAGCACCGGTTTGAGCACGCGCCCGGCGCGCTGGTCGGCGACCGCCCGGTTGATGTCGGCGAAGGGGTAGGCGGTGACGAGCTCGCCGAGCGGGAAGCGCCCGGCCGCGTGCAGCGCCAGCAGCTCCGGGATGAACCGCTGCGGCACCGCGTCGCCCTCGATGCAGCCGCGCACCGACTTGCCGCGGTGCAGCAGGTCGCGCAGGTCCAGCCGCGCGGAGGTCGCGCCGAGCCCCACGACCGCCAGCATCCCGGTGGTGCCCAGCGCCGCCAGCGCCTCCTCGAACACCGGGGCCAGCCCGGTCGCCTCCACGGCGTGCGTCGCGCCGCCGCCGGTGAGCTCCCCGATGCGCGCGGCCACCTCGCCCTCGCCCGGGTCCAGCGCGGCGGTCGCGCCGAGCCGCAGCGCCAGCTCGCGGCGCTCGGCCAGCACGTCCACCGCGATCGTGGTGCCGACCCCGATCGCCCGGGCGGCGAGCAGCGCGGCCAGGCCCACCCCGCCCGCACCGAAGATCGCCACGCTGCCGTCCGGCGGTGGGCGCAGCACGTTGAGCACCGCCCCGGCCCCGGTCTGGAACCCGCAGCCCAGCGGCGCCGCCACCAGCGGATCCACCGCGCCGTCCAGCCGCACCGCGTTGTCCTCGGTCGCCAGCGCGTGCGTGGCGAACCCGGACTGCCCGAAGAACGAGCCGCCCAGCGGCGCGCCCCGCCAGGTCAGCGTCGGCGATCCGTCCGGGCGCCTGCCCGAGCCGTTGAGCCGCCGCGCCCGCGCGCAGTAGGCCCGGTCGCCCGTGGCGCAGCTGCGGCACGTCCCGCAACTGCGGTAGCTGAGCACCACCCGGTCACCGGGCCGGACGCCGGTGACCTCGCTGCCGGTCCGCTCGACGATCCCGGTGGTCTCGTGGCCGAGCACGATCGGTTCGCGCCGGCGCGGATCGTCCTTGGTGATCAGGTCGGTGTGGCACAGCCCGGCGGCGGTGACGCGGACCAGGACCTCGTCGGCGCGCGGCTCGTCGAGCTCGACGGTCTCCAGCACGAACTCGGCGCCGGGTTCCGGTGCCACTGCCGCGGTGATCTGCACGGGACCTCCTGCGCTGCCGGGGCGTTCACTCGCGTTCGAGCAGGAAGTAGTAGTGGCGGCCGTCGTCGAGCACCTGCTCCGGCCTGCCGTTCATGATCCCCATCAGGGTGGCCGGGTCGACCGGCTTGAAGTGGTCGAGCACCGGGCGCCCGTCGTAGACCATCGTCGCGGTCACCTCGCCCCGGAACTCCACGTTCCACAGCGTCGCCTCGCCGCCGCCGAGCCGGACGTCGGAGAACGGCGCGCCGGATTCGTCGTGGCAGATGAGCGGTTTCGCGTCCAGCACCGAGTGGAAGGTCTTGCCGTGCCAGCGCGCCGCGACCAGCTGCCGGGACAACCGGTGGCCGGTGGCGAAGTCGGCGCCCCGCCACGCGCCGAGCACGTCCGCGGCGGCGATGGTCGGCAGCGCCGCCCAGATCTCGTCGAGTTCGTCGGGGGAGACGCCGGAGTCCTGCCGCCGGAGTTCGGCGAACCGGGCGCGGGCTTGGTCGAGGTGCACGGCGGCTCCCTGCGGCTGCGAGTTCCCGAACCGGATGGTTCGGCGGCCGAACGTACTCCCGAACCGAACGGTTCGGCAAGGTAGTCTCACCCGATGCGCGCAGCCGGCCACGCCACCCGGGAGCGGATCCTCGCCGCCGCCACCGCCGAGTTCGCCCGCCACGGCGTGGCAGGCGCCCGGATCAACCGCATCGCGGCCGACGCGCAGGCCAGCAAGGACCGGCTCTACGCCTACTTCCCCGGCAAGCAGGTGCTGTTCGAGGAGGTCGTGCGCCGCTGGGTCGCCGAGATCGACGAGCGGACCGCGCTGCGCGGCGAGGACGTGCCCGGCTACGTGGGCAGGCTGTTCGACCACTACCTGGAGCACCCGCAGAGCGCCCGGTTGCAGGCCTGGATCGACCTGGACGAGCCGGAGCGGCTCGGCGCCGACGACCTGCGGCTCACCGCACTGCGCCCGAAGATCGACGAGATCCGGCGCGGGCAGGCGGCGGGGCACGTCGACCGGTCCTGGCATCCAGCGGACCTGCTGATCGTGCTGCTGGGCATCGCGCGGTCGATGGCGCTCTCCGCGCTGGCGATCGGCAAGCTCGACGGCGGCGCGCGGAACCGGGATGCCGCGGGGATCCGGCGGGCGGCGGTGGTGGCCGCGCAGCGCGTCGCCGAACCATCGTCAACCGAAGGTTGACGTAGTGGATTTCGTCAACCTATGGTTGACGCATGAGCGAACCCCTCCAGCTGTCCCCGCCCGTCCGCCTCGACGACCTCATCGCGGCGATCACCAGCGTGCACACCGACGCGCTCGACCGGCTCTCCGCCGCCGTCCTCGCCGCCGACCACCTCGGCGAGGTCTCCGACCACCTCATCGGCCACTTCGTCGACCAGGCCCGCCGCTCCGGCGCGTCCTGGAAGGACATCGGCGTCGGCATGGGCGTCACCAAGCAGGCCGCGCAGAAGCGCTTCAACGGTCCCGGTCTCTCCCCGGAGCAGGGCTTCAGCCGGTTCACCGGCCCCGCGCGCAGCGCCGTCGTCGCCGCCCAGAACGAGGCGCACGGCGCCGGGCACGTCGAGATCCGCACCGAACACCTGCTGCTCGGCCTGCTCGCCGCGTCGGACGGGCCTGCGTCGGACGGGCCTGCGTCCGACAGCACCGCACCCGGCTGCACCGCCACCCGCGTGCTCGCCGCCGAAGGCATCACCCCCGACGTGCTGCGCCGCGCCGCCACCGCGCCGCTGCCGCCCGGCGGCGCCGACGTCCCCGCCCTCATCCCGTTCGACGCGGGCGCCAAGAAGGCCCTGGAGCTGACCTTCCGGGAGGCGCTGCGCCTGGAGCACCAGCACGTCGACACCGGTCACCTGCTGCTGGCCCTGCTGGAGCAGGAGGACGGCGGCGTGCTCACCGGCCTCGGGCTGCGCAAACCCGCGATCGAGGACCGCGTCCGCGCCGAGATCGCCGACCGTCCGGAGCCGCCCGCCGTTACCGGCGAGTAGTGTCCGGGCATGGCCGACTCCGCCGAAGACCTGCCCCGCCGCGGCGACTTCGCCGTGCTCTGGCCGATCACCACCAGGTGGGCCGACAACGACGTCTACGGCCACGTCAACAACGTCGTGCACTACTCCTGGTTCGACACCGCGGTGAACGGCTGGCTGATCCGCGCCACCGGTGCCGACATCCGCGACTTCCCCGAGATCGGGCTCGTCGTCGAGACCAACTGCCGCTACCTCGCCGAACTCGGCTTCCCCGAAGACGTCGAGGTGGGTGTGGGCCTGGAGCGCGTGGGCAATACCAGTGTCGTGTACCGCCTCGCCGTGTTCGGCGGGGGAGCCGACGAACCCGCCTCGGTGGGCCGGTTCGTGCACGTGTACGTCGACCGGGAGACGCGGCGCCCGGTCCGCGTGCCCGAGCGCATCAGGACCGCGCTCGCCGGACTGCGGCCGTTCGAGAGCTGAACCGCGGTCCAGGACCGTCGCGGCGGACGCAGGTGCGCGGGGAAGTCGGAGGTGGGGCCATGGATCGGTGGCCGGGCGAACGTCCCGTCGGCACCGAGGGCATCGACCTGCGGCGCCCCAACTCGGCCCGCATGTACGACTACTACCTCGGCGGCTACACCAACTTCGAAGCGGACCGGGAGGCCGCCGACCGGGTCCTCGAGGTGAACCCCGACGTGGTGCCCTCGATCCGCGCCAACCGGGCCTTCCTCGGCCGCGTCGTGCGGTACCTCCTCGACCAGGGCGTCGACCAGTTCCTCGACCTCGGCTCCGGCATCCCGACCGCGGGCAACGTGCACGACATCGCGCACCGCGTCGACCCGGCCGCCCGCGTCGTCTACGTGGACAACGAACCCGTCACCGTTGCGCACGCGCGGCAGCTGCTCGTCGACGAGAAGCAGGTCGACATCGTCGACGCCGACTTGCGGAACCCGGAAGTCGTGTTCGCCAAGGCCGCCGAGACCAGGCTGCTCGACTTCACCCGGCCGATGGGGCTGCTCATGGTGGCGGTGCTCAACTTCATCGAGGACGACTCGGAAGCCACCGACCTCGTGCACCGCTACGTCGCCGAACTCGTCCCCGGCAGCTACCTGGCCATCTCGCACTCCTCCGCCCAGTGGCTCTCCCCGGAGACCGCCGCCCGCATCGCCGAGCTGTACCGGGACGTCAACCCGCCCAGCTACTGGCGGTCGCCCGAGCAGATCGGCGCCCTGCTGGACGGCATGGACGTCGTGCCGCCCGGCGTCGTCGCCCCCTCCCACTGGCGCCCCGAAGCGGAGCCGGAGCTGCCGCCGGAACGGATCGTCTACCGGGCCGGGGTGGCGCGCATCGGTGATCCCACCTAGTCCGATCAGCCGGAAACGCGGGATCTCGCTGCCCGATGGTCGTACGCGCGCTGACCGAGCGGCCGATTCGCGCCGCCCGCCCCACCGGCGAGCATGATCCGGTGAGCACGACAGGAATCACTTCCCCAGAGACGGAACCGATCCACCGGCCTGCCGGAACCGGGCGGTTGATCGGCGTGGACATCGCGCGAGGACTCGCCGTGCTCGGCATGTTCATCGCGCACACCGGGCCGCCGCAGAGCCTGCTGAGCGAACTCGTGTCCGGCCGGTCCGCCGCGCTGTTCGCGGTGCTGGCCGGGCTGTCGATCGCGCTGCTCAGCGGCGGGACGGCACCCGTCGAAGGCCTGCGGCGGCGGCAGGTGTCGGTGCGGATCGCGGTGCGCGCGGTCGTGCTGTTCGTGCTGGGGCTGGCGCTGAGCGCGCTCGGCGCGCCGGTGATGGTGATCCTCACGTCGTACGGCGTGCTGTTCCTGCTGGCCCTGCCGCTGCTGCGGCTGCGCGCCGCGACGCTGGGCGTGCTGGCCGCGGTGCTGGCGATCGCCGCCCCGCTGGCGTCCTACCTGATCCGGAGCGCGCTGCCGCCCGCCGGTGAGTTGGGCGCGATTCCGCGGTTCGAGGACTTCACGTCCTGGTCGGGGGCGGGCACCGCGTTCCAGCACGTGCTGCTGGACGGCGGCTACCCGGTGCTGACCTGGCTGCCGTTCGTGCTGGCCGGGATGGCGCTGGGCAGGATCGACCTGCGCGCCGCGCGCGGCCGGGTCGCGCTGCTGGGGGCCGGGCTGGCGCTGGTCGGCTACGGCGGGTCGTGGCTGGCGATGAACGTCTTCGGCGCCCGCGAGCAGGTGCTGGCGTCCTTCGGCGGCGCGGTACCGCCGGAGCTGGTGGACGTGCTGCTGAGCAGGGGCTTCGGCGCCGTCGGGACGGGCAGCCCGTTCCTGCTGTTCTCGGCCGGCGCGCACAGCGGCAGCCCGTTCGAAGTCGTCGGGGCCACCGGGGCGGCGTTGCTGGTCATCGGGCTGTGCATGCTCGTGGAGCGGGCGCGGGTGCTGACGCCGATCGCGGCCGTGGGCTCGCTCGCGCTCACCGCCTACGCCGGGCACATCGTGCTGCTGGCGGCCATCGGGACGGACGGCCTGACGGGGCTGCAGCAGGTCGCACCGCACCTGGCGTGGGTGCTGCTGGCCGCGATCGTCGTGGTGTTCGCCGTGGTGTGGCGGGCGCTGCTCGGGCGCGGGCCGCTGGAACGCGTGCTGCACCTGGTCTCGGCGGCGCCCGCCGCCCGGATCGGGCGCTAGCCGTCCCGCTGCGCCCGGCGCTTCTCGTGGAAGGCGTGATCGCGGCGCACCAGCCGCGCCACCTCGTCCGCGGACGCCGGGCCCAGCGTCGGCGGGGCCTGCCGCAAGGTGCGCACCAGCTCGTCGAGGCTCGCGGTGACCAGCGCCAGGCCGCTGCGCCGCACCGAACCGATCTCCGCGCGCGGGTTCACCACCACCAGCGCCGGCCGCACCAGCACCTGGCGGCCGCGCTGCCGCAGGAAGTCGGCGAGCGCCTTCGCCACGTCCCGCACCTGGCGGCCCCAGCTCCGGCCGCTGCGGTCCGCGAGGGTGCGGTCCTCGACGTGGTTGCCGTAGCGGTCGAACACCTCCGAGCGCCAGGAATCGCCGTCGGCGTGCACCCGGCCCGGGTGGTTCTTCACCTCGATCGCCCACACCCCGCCGGGGCCGACCACCAGGTGGTCCACCTCGCCGCGGCGGTTGCGGTAGCCGCGGAACACGATCCAGTCGTCGGAGAGGCGTTCCAGCGCGGTGGCCACCGCGTCCTCCGCCTCGATGCCCGCCTCCTGCTGGGCGAGCCGGTCCTGGACCGCAGCGTCGTCGGTCGGGCGCGCGGCCTGCAACCGGCGCAGCTCCCGCCACTGGGCGGGCAGCTTCCACACCTGCCACCAGCGGCGCCGGGCGTGGCGCTCCCGCGCCTGCGCCACCGCCTGCTCGTAGCGGGTGCGCCGCTCCCGCGCGGCCTGTTCGGTCCGGCGGGCCTCGGACCGCGGATGATCGGAGAGCACCTCGACACGCACCCCGGAACCGTACTGCCCGAGCCGCGCACCTCCCGAGCTGGTCCCGCCCCTCGCCGGCACTACGAGGCCGAGGTCCCGGTCTCCTCGGGGCCTGCGCAGGTGAGCGGCCGGTTCGACCGTTCAGCGCGGTCCGGTGGATGTGATCTGGTGCGGGGCGGGGACCGCCGTCGGCGCGCGGGTGGTGCACTGGCGGCGGCACGGCACCGGGTTCGGGGAGGATGCGCGCGATGATCAGCACCGGGTGGGACGGGACGGTCGGCTTGATCGCGCTCGACCGGCACGAGCGGCGCAACGCCCTCGACCTCGAGCACTGCCGCGGGCTCGCCGCCGCCGTCACCGAGCGGGTCGAGCAGGGCGCCCGGGCGCTCGTGCTCACCGGCGAGGGCAGCACCTTCTGCGCGGGCGCCGACCTGGACGGCGTGTACGGCGACGAGTTCCGCGACGCGCTCTACACCGCGCTGCGGTCCGTGCTGGACGCGCCGGTGCCGGTGCTCGCCGCGATCAACGGGCCCGCCGTCGGCGCGGGCGCGCAGCTCTCGCTCGCCGCCGACCTGCGGGTCGCCGCGCCGGAGGCCTACTTCGCGGTGCCCACCGCCCGCAACGGCCTCGCCGTGGACCCGTGGACGGTGCGGCGGCTGTCGCTGCTCGCGGGCGGCGGACCGGCCCGCGCGCTGCTGCTCGCCGGGGAACGCCTCCCCGCCACGACCGCCCACGAGCGCGGCCTGGTGGACCGGCTCGGGACGCACGCGGACGCGGTGAGCTGGGCGCGGGAGCTCGCCGAGCTGGCGCCGCTGTCGCTGCGCTACGCGAAGCTCGCGCTGAACTCCCTCGACACCGAGGTCCCGGACGCGGAGCTGGAGCAGGCCTACGACGCCTGCTGGGCCAGCGAGGACGCCGCCGAGGCGAGCCGCGCCCGCACCGAACGCCGCGCGCCCCGCTTCCACGGCCGGTGAGCGCCCGCCGGTGGTGACCGGCCGCCGGTGGTGACCGGCCGTCGGTGGTGCCCGGCCGTCGGTGGTGCGCGGGACCGCTACCGCTCCGCGACCAGCGCCGTCACGATCGTCTGCACCGCCACCAGCGCGCACACCGGCGCCGCCAGCAGCCACGGCGCGGTGCCGAGGTGGTCCACCGACTCGGCGATCATCGCGCCCCACTCCGGCCGCGGCGGCGGTGGCCCGAGCCCCAGGAAACCCAGCGCCGCCACCGTGTTCACCAGCGCGGGCAGCCGCACCGCGGCCAGCGCGCCCGCCGCCGGGGCCAGGAACGGCAGCAGCGACCGCCGCCAGATCAGCAGCCGGCCCGCGCCGAGCGCCCGGTGCGCCAGCACCCAGTTCCGGGTCCGCAGCTGCGCGGTCATCGCATCGGCCTGCCGCGCGAACGGCAGCCAGCTCACCCCGGCCAGCGCCAGCAGCAGCGCCGCCGTGCTGGGCCCGGCGATCAGCGTCGTCACCAGCGCGACGATCAGCGGCGGCAGCGCGGTGGCCACGTCCACCCCGGCCCGCACCAGCGCGGCGACCGGGGAAGCGCTCCACCCGGTGGCGCATCCGGCGAGCAATCCCAGCAGCACCGCCACGACCAGCGCGGACCCCGCGGTGCCGAGGGTGAGCAGCGCGCCGTGCGCCAGCCGCGCCAGCACGTCCCGCCCGAGCTCGTCGGTGCCCAGCGGGTGCGCGAGCGACGGCGCCCGCAGCACCGCTCCCATGTCCGTGACCAGCGGATCGCCGGTCAGCCCGACGCCCAGCACCACCGCGCCGATCCCGGCGGTGACGAGCGCGGCCCAGCGCCGCGCCCTCACGTCAGGGCCTCCCGCCGCGCACGTGGTTCGGCGGCCAGCCCGAGCAGGTCGCCGACCGCGCCGACCGCGAGCGCGGCCAGCGCCGCCACCACCAGCCCGGCCTGCACGACGGGCACGTCCTGCGCCCGCACCGCCTCCACCACGGTGCTGCCCAGCCCGGGGATGTCGAAGACGACCTCGATGGCGGTGGTGCCGGAGATCGCCCCGGCCGCGTTGTAGGTGAGCAGCGACAGCGCCGCGGGCAGCGCGGGCCGCGCCAGGTGCACCGCCCAGATCCGGGTCTCGCCGAGCCCGCGGGCCCGGGCGGCGACCGCGAAGTTCTCCCGCCGCAGCGCCACCACCTGCTCCCGGGTGACGGCGGCGATCGGCACGGCCAGCGACGGCACCAGCGACAGCAGCGGCAGCACCGCGTACTCCGGCCCGCGCCAGCCCGAACTCGGCAGCGCGTGCAGCCCGACCGCGAACACCAGCACCAGCAGCGGCGCGAGCGCGAACTCCGGCACCGCCGAGAACACCCGCACCAGTCCCGAGATCGCCCGGTCCACGACCGATCCGGGCCGGTGCGCGGCCACCAGCCCGGCCAGGTGGCCGACCAGGAACGACAGCACCGCGGCGCCGAGCATGATGCCCACCGACACCTGCAGCGCAGGCCCGATCAGCGCGGACACCGGTTCGCCCGACACCCACGAGGTGCCGGGGTCGCCGCCGAGCAGTGCGCCGAGCCGCGCCGCGATCCGCTGCGGCAGCGGCACGTCCAGGCCCAGCTCGGCGCGGATCCCGGCCAGCAGCGCCGGATCGGGATCGGCGTCGGCGTAGCGGGCGGTGAGCACCGTGCGGGCCGCGTCGACCCCGGTCAGCTCCGGCAGCAGCACCGCGACCAGCACGATCAGCACCGCCACGACCGGCGCCACGGCCAGCCGCAGCAGCAGGCCGCGACTCCCGGTCACCGCCGCGGGGCGCGAGCGGACAGCAGGAAGAACCCGGGTGCGCTCGGGTAGGGGGCGCCGTCGAACAGCGCCGTGCGGTCGGCGCGGTCCGCGAACCCGGCGCGGTCGACGAGGTCGGCGCAGCCCGCGAAGTCCACGCCCATCGGCAGTTCCGGCGCGGTGTCCGAATAGGACGAGGTGAACCGCTCTTCGGCGGCGTCGTCGCCGACGGAGGCCGCGTCCCACCGCCCGTCGCTGATCAGCAGCAGCCCGCCGGGGCGCAGCACCCGCGCCCACGCGTCCACGGCCCGCTGCGGTTCCGGCAGCGTCCACAGCACGTTGCGGGTCACGACCACGTCGAACGGTCCGGCGGGCGGTTCCTCGGCGACGCCGGTGAGCCAGTCGGCGGCGAGCCCGTCCGCGGCGGCGCGCTCGGCGGCGACGGCCAGCATCCCCGGCGAGGCGTCCTGCCCGGTGACGCGGTGCCCGTCGGCGGCGAGGATGCGGGCCAGGAATCCGGTGCCGCAGCCCGAATCCAGCACCCGAGCGCCCGGCCCGACGGCGTCGGCGACGAGCGGGCAGATCCGCTTCGCCCACAGGTCCAGCGCCGGGTCCTGTCCGGGCTGCTGGTCGTAGCCGCGGCGGGCGCGGTCGTTCCAGTAGTCGACGATCGGCGCGCTCATCCGAGCTCGACCTCCTTGGTGAGGAATTCCCGTTCCAGCGGATCGGCGGGCACTCCGCGCACCGCGTCCCGGTAGGCGAAGCGCTGCTGCTCGTGCACCAGCGGGATGCCCGCGATCCGGTCGGCGAGCAGCTCGTCGGCGCGGCGGAACACCTCGGCGCGCCGCGCCGGATCGCTGATCGCGGGCAGTTCGGCGAGCAGCGCGTCCAGCTCGGGCGCGCAGAAGTGGTCCAGGTTGAACCCGCGGCGGCAGCTGAAGTCGCTGGTCAGGTGAGCGGCGGCATCGGGCACGTCGACCAGCTGGTTGCGCGAGTACACCGCGCCGTCGAGCTCCCCGGACAGGATGCGCGGCTCGATGCTCCCGGCCGGTTCCTGCACGATCCGCACCGCGAACCCGGCGCGGCCGAGCTCGTCGGCGACGACGGTGGTCAGCGCGGGCAGCTCGGGCCGGTCCGGGTAGGTGCCGATGGTGATCGGCACGGGCGCGCCGCCGCGCACCGCGGTGACCTCCCGGCGCGCCGCGTCCGGGTCGGGCGCGGGCGGCGGGTGCTGGGCGCTCCACGGCACGGCCGGGCCGAAGTAGTGGCTCGCGGCGACGCCCTGGCCCTGCAGCACCCCGCTGACCAGGCCCGCCCGGTCGATGGCGGCGCGGGCGGCGGCGCGCAGCCGCGGATCGGCGAACGGGCCGCGCGCGGTGTTCAGGTGCAGCGCGGTGGTGCGCGGCAGGTCCACCGCGTCGGCCCGCAGCGCCGGGTCCGAGCGGATCTCGCCGAGCTGCGCGACCGGCACCTTGTCGATCAGGTCGAACTCGCCGCTGCGCAGCCCGTTGACCCGGGCCGAGGCGTCCGGCACGAAGCGCACGTCGACGCGGGCGAGCTTCGCCGGTCCGCCGTGGTGGCCGTCGAAGCGGCGCAGCTGCGCGCCGCGGTCCCCGTCGACGGCGGTGATCTCGAACGGGCCGGTGCCGACGCCCTTCGCGGGGTCCACCGAGCCGTCGGGGCGGATCGCGGCGGGTGCGAGGACGGCGGCGTTCGCGGCGCCGAGCCGCTGCGGCAGGATCGGGTCGGGCCCGGTGGTGCGCACGGCGAGGGTGCGGTCGTCGAGCGCGGTGGCCCGTTCGACGGTGCCGTTCAGCGCGCGCGGCGGGGCCGGGGCGTGCACGACGCGGTCGATCGAGTCGGCGGCGGCCTGCGCGGTCACCGGCTCACCGGACTGGAAGCGCAGGCCCGCGGCGAGGGTGAACCGCCACTCGGTGGGGGAGGTGCGCCGCCAGCTCTCGGCGAGCCCGGGGCGGGCACCGCCGTCGGCGTCGGCGTGCACGAGGGTGTCGGTGACGCCGAGCCGCTGCAGCAGCAGCGCGTCGTCGGAGGCGGGCGACCAGGCCGCGCGCGGCGGGATCGTCACCGCGACCTCCAGCGCGTCCTCGTCCGCGCCGCCTCCGGTGAAACCGCACCCGCCCAGCACCAGCGCGAGCCCGAGAACGAGGAATCCACCAGCACTTCGCAACAGCAAGCTCCTTGCAACAGACCGCAGCGGATCTTTGCACGGACAACGGCGCCGGAACCACGCCGGGCGGCCCGAACGTGTTCTCCGCCTCCCGGTGCGGCGCGCACGGGCTGCTCCCCGCGGCGGAGCGGACCGCGGCGACCGGCGGAGCCGTCCGCGCAGGTGATCGCGCCGCGGGTCGGGGGGAATTTCCCACTTGTCCGGCGCGACCGCGGTCCTGAACAGGCGCGGAGCCGCGCACCCGAGCCCGCCGCGGTGCACGTCCGAGCGGCCGGTGTTGACGCTCCCGGTGGGCCCCGGTTGGCTGCTCGGTGCCGGTGGGCCCCCCGACGCTCACCGGCCTCGAACCCCGAAGACCCGAATCCCGAAGATGGAGTCCGACGACATGGCCACCCCCTCGAAGCCGCTGCCCCGGCGGACCCTCCGGCTGCTGCTCGCCACCGGTGTCGCCGCGGGCGCGCTGGGCGCCACCGCGCTGCCCGCGCAGTCGGCGGTCCCCGAGGCGGCTCCGGCGGCCGCTCCCGCCGCGCTGCGGGCCGCGCCCGCCGCCGAAGGCGACCTCGCCGACCCGCACACCAAGGACATCGCCATGCAGCTGGTGTCCAGCGCCGAGAACTCCTCGCTGGACTGGCGCGCCCAGTTCGGCTACATCGAGGACATCGGCGACGGCCGCGGCTACACCGCCGGGATCATCGGCTTCTGCTCCGGCACCGGCGACATGCTCGCGCTCGTCGAGGCCTACACCGAGGCGAAGCCGGACAACCCGCTGGCCGACTACCTGCCCGCGCTGCGCGAGGTCGACGGCACCGACTCGCACGAGGGCCTCGACCCCGGCTTCACCGACGCCTGGGCGCAGGCCGCCGAGGACCCCGACTTCCAGCAGGCGCAGGAAGCCGAACGCGACCGGGTGTACTTCGACCCGGCCGTGCGGCAGGCCAAGGACGACGGGCTCGGCGCGCTCGGCCAGTTCGCCTACTACGACGCGATCGTGATGCACGGCCCCGGCCAGGACTGGCCGAGCTTCGGCGCCATCCGCCAGGCCGCCCTGGACCGCGCGACCTCGCCCGCGGACGGCGGCGACGAGACCGCGTACCTGCACGCGTTCCTGGACGCCCGGGTGGAGGCCATGAACGAGGAGGAGGCGCACAGCGACACCAGCCGCGTCGACACCGCGCAGCGCCGCTTCCTGGACGAGGGCAACCTGGCGCTGACCACGCCGCTGCACTGGGCGGTGTACGGCCAGGACTTCAGCATCGAGGAGTGACCGCGCGCCCGGTGGGCCGGGCCCGCGGCACTGGACCAGCCGATCGGGCGCGAAGTGGACCAGGAGAGCGGGCCCTCGCGGCACTAGCGTCGTGGGCATGACGCACTCCTACGAACCCGAGCACACCCCGCGGCTGAACATGGCGGAACTCGCGCCGGACGTCTACAAGAGCATGCTCCGGCTCGACGCCGCCGCCCGGAAGGGGCTCGACCCGACCCTGCTGGAACTGGTGAAGATCCGCGCCTCGCAGCTCAACCACTGCGCGTTCTGCCTGGACATGCACAGCAAGGACGCGCTCGCCGCCGGCGAGTCGGTGCAGCGGATCGTGCAGCTCTCGGCGTGGGAGGAGTCGCGGCACTTCTACACCGCTCGGGAGATCGCGGCGATCGAACTCACCGAGGCGATCACCGTGCTCACCGACGGGTTCGTGCCCGACGAGGTCTACCAGCGGGCCGCCGCGCAGTTCGACGAGACCGAACTGGCGCACCTCATCGCCGCCATCACCGTGATCAACGCGTGGAACCGGATCGCGGTCACCAGCCGCAACGTCCCCGGGCACTACACCCCGGGCTCGCACTGATCCCGCGCCGCCGCCCGGGGCCGGGCGGCGGCGTCACCCGGCCGGTTTCGACTTCACGTGCATCCGTTCGCCCTGCGGGCCGAACAGGACCAGCAGCTCCACCGCATCGCCGGTGGCGGGCCCGAACCAGTGCGGCACCCGGGTGTCGAACTCGGCCGCCTCGCCGGCCCGCAAGGTCAGGTCCTGGTCGCCCAGCACCAGCCGGACCGCGCCGTTGAGCACGTAGAACCACTCGTATCCCTCGTGGGTCTGCGGATCCGGCTCACCGCGCAACCCGCCCGGGATGATCATCTTGAAGGCTTGGACGCCGCCGGGACGCCTGGTCAGCGGGAGGAACGTCCGGCCGTGGCGCACGATCGGCTTCGCGTGGATCCGCGGATCGCCGGTGGCGGGCGCGCCCACCAGCTCGTCCAGCTGCACCTGGTGCGCCTTCGCCAGCGGCAGCAGCAGCTCCAGGCTCGGGCGGCGGCTGCCCGATTCGAGCCGGGACAGCGTGCTCACCGAGATGCCGGTGGCCTCGGACAGCGCGGCCAGCGTCAACCGGCCGCGCTTGCGCAGCGCGCGCAGCCGCGGCCCCACCTGGGCCAGCGTCGCGTCCAGCTCGGGGGACGGGGGTTCGGTCATCCTTCCATTGCAGGATCGGCAACGGAATTTGTCAACGATCCGCCCGAACACACCCGTGCGCAGGCTCGGCCCGGGGCATCTCCGCCAAGTAGGGTCTCCGCTCGAGAGGGGCACCGACAGAAGGAGGAAGCGATGATCGGTACCGCCATCGGCTGGATCGTGCTCGGCCTGATCGCCGGGTTCATCGCCAGGGCCGTCGTGCCCGGCAAGGACGACATCGGAGTGCTGCGGACGATCGTGCTCGGCATCGTGGGCTCCGTCGTGGGTGGCGTGGTGCTGGGGGCGCTGACCTTCGGTTTCCGCGGGTTCCACCCCGTGGGCTGGATCGGCTCGATCATCGGCGCGATCATCGTTCTGGTCGTGTACAACAAGTTCACGGGCCGGAAGAAGACCCCGCGCGACTGACGTGTCCGGAGGCGCGGGCCGTCCGGCCCGCGCCCGGATCTCCGCTGGTCGAGCCCGTGGTCCGGCTCGTGGTGGTGCCAGTGCTGCTCGTCGAGTCGCCCGAGGTCGCGCGGTCGCCGGGCCGGTCCGCGCGCGTCCTGCGCGCCGAGAGCCCGCCGCGAAGTCCGCGGACGGCGATGCGACGACCCGGCCCGTCGCGGTGGCGACCCCCCGGACACCGCGTCACCTGGTGGGCACCGCCCCACCTGGCGGACACCGCCCTCCGCGGACACCTCCCTCCCGGCGGACACCAGGCTGCCGACGGATCTCGGGCTGACCGGCACCGCCCGGCCCGGGACCGCGGCGTCCCGAACCCGGATGTCGCCCCACCGGGCGACGTCGCGGCGCTGCCGGTAGACGTGGGGGCATGGCTCCTGAGACCGACCGGCCCGGTGCCGTAGCGCTGCTCGCCAGGGCCGCCGTGCCGCCGCTGCTGGCGTGCGCGGCGGTCCTGGTGCTGTTCGTGCTCGGAGCCCTCGTCCCCGCGGTGCCGGTGGCGGGGGCGCTCGGTTCGCGGTACGTCGGCCGGTGGGCGCTGGGGTTCGTGCTGCTGTCGCTGCTGTGCTGCCTGCTCGCGGTGCTCGCCCGGCGCACCGGATCGCGGCGCGGCGCGACCGCGCTCGGTGGTGGCGGCGCGTTCGCGCTGCTCGGGTCGCTGGTGGTGCTGGGCGCGCAGCTGTCCTTCGCGCACGACCGCGGGGCGAGCATCGGGCTCGCCGACCTCGTCGACACCGGGACGCCTGCCGCGCCACCGGACCGGACCGAGGTGTACGCCGACGTGGACGGGACGCCGCTGCGGGCCTCGATCTGGTCGCCGCGCACGCCCGGCGCGAACCGGCCCGCAGTGCTGTGGGTGCACGGCGGCGGATTCATCGCGGGCAGCCGCTACGAGCAGCGCGCCCTCTACCGGAACCTCGCCGACCACGGCTATCCGGTGATCTCCATCGACTACCGGCTGGCGCCACCGGTGCGCTGGCGCGACGCGACGTCGGACGTGGTGTGCGCGATGAACTGGGTCGCGGGGCACGCGGGGGAGCTCGGCGTCGACCCGTCGCTGCTGGTGCTGGCGGGCGGTTCCGCCGGGGGCAGCCTGAGCATCAACGCCGGGTACGCGCTCGCCGACCACGACGCGGCGAGCAGCTGCGGCGGTGCTCCGCCCGCCCCGCCGATCGCGGTGGCCGGTTTCTACCCGGCGGTCGACCTGGCGGGCGCCTACGACGACAACGGGGTGGCCGGATACGCGCGGCGGGTGTCGGTCAGCTACCTCGGCGGTTCCCCGGAGCGGTATCCGCAGCGCTACGAGTACGCCTCCGCGCTGGATCGGGTGCGGCCGGGCCTGATGCCGACGCTGCTGGTCACCGGCGCGTCGGACCACCTCATCTTCGAGGACCGGGTGCACGGCTTCGCCGAGCGGCTGCGCGCGGCGGGCGACGAGGTGGTGTACGCGGCGTTCCCGTACGGCGAGCACGCCTTCGACGCCGACTTCCACAGCATCGGCGGCGCGGTGAGCCGCGCGGAACTGCTGCACTTCCTGGACGAGCACGCTCCGTTGCGGTGAACCGGGCGACACGCCGTGCTCCGTGATCGCCCCGGAGGCCGCCCCGTGTCGCACCGGCGCAACCCCTCTGTGGGCCGCGACATCGAGCGAGTTGTCCGAATTGGTCTGAATAGGTGCTTTGTGTCGACTGTCCGTCGTGCCGCGTGCAAGGGTCAGGACGTGAGCGAGGGAGATCGCCGTCCGCCGAGCGGGAGCTGCGGCCGGACCAGGTACGGGGAGCGCGGCACCGCCGCACCCCGCCACGGCTGACACCACTTTCCCCGCAGTGAACCGAGATCCGTCGACCCGCGCGTCCCGCGGGCGATGACCCCTGGGCCGCCCCGATGGCCGGCGCGGCGAGCCGAGGCCGGCGCACGCAGGCCATTCCCGTGAGGAACGACCGATGAACCTGGGCCAGAACTCCGCCGAGCCGCCGTTGTCCGAAGCCGAACTGGGCATCTGGATCGCCGAGCGCGCCGCGTCCGGCGCCCGTTCTCGCTACCTGTGGGGCGAGTACGTCGACCTCGCCGGGCCGCTGGACGCGGCGCTGCTGGTCGTGGCGGTGCGCCGTGCCGCGGGCGAGGCGACCGCGCTGCACGCGACGTTCACCGCGGACGCCGACGGGCTGCCGCGCCGCCGGTCGCAGGCCGTCGACCTCGCGGTGCCGGTGCTCGACCTGCGCGCCGAACCCGACCCGCAGGCCGCCGCCGCGGCGTGGATGCGCGCCGAACTGGACCGGCCGGTGGACCTGGGCACCGGGCCGCTGTTCGGCGCCGCGGTGCTGCGCGTCGCCGAGGAGCGGCACCTGCTGTTCCAGCGGGTGCACCACATCGCGCTGGACGGGGTCGGGATGACCCTGCTGTCGCAGCGGATCGCGGAGGTCTACGCGCACCTCGTCGCCGCGGAGCCGGTTCCGGAGCACGGCTGGGCGGAACCGGACGTGCTGCGGTCCGAAGAGGACGAATACCGCGGCTCCGCCGAGTTCGAGGACGATCGCCGGTGGTGGCGGGAGAAACTCGCCGACGGGCCGGGATTCGCGAGCATGGCGTCCCGGCCCGCGGCCGCGGCGGACCGGTCGCTGCGGTTGACCTCCACTGTGGACGAAGCGGGTTTCGCGGCGCTGCGGACGGGCGCCGACCGGCTGGGGCAGCGCTGGTCCCGGCTGGTCGTGGCCGCCGCCGCGCTGCACGCGCACGCCGCCACCGGCAGCCGGGACGTGGTGCTGAGCCTGCCGGTGCCCGGCCGCACCACCGAGCCGGCCCGCCGCACGCCGTCGATGTCGGCGAACGTGCTGCCGCTGCGGCTGCGGGTGGACCCGGCCGCCACCGCGGGCGAGTTCACCGCGCAGGTCGCCGCCGCGATCGCCGAGGTGCAGCGCCGCCAGCGGTACCGGGGCGAGCGGCTGCGCCGCGAACTGGGCTACCCGGAGGACGGGCGGGTGTTCTTCGGGCCGGTGGTGAACGTGCAGAAGTTCGCCTACGGCTTGGAATTCGGCGCGTGCACCGCGACCGTGCACAACCTGCAGGCGCCGCCGTCCGAGGACTTCTCGGTGGTGGCCTACGACCGCGGCGACGGCGAGCTGCGGTTCGACTTCGACGCGAACCCCGCCAACCACGACGAGCCGCTGCTGGCGGCCGCGCGGGACCGCTACCTGCGGTTGCTGCGGCAGCTGGCGGACGCCCCGCCGGAGCTGCCGCTGGCGCGGCTGGACCCGCTGTCCGAGCAGCAGCGCGCCGAGGTCGCGGCCGCGGGAACCGGCGCGCCGCCGGCGTCCCCGGTCGAGGACGTGCTGGAGGTGTTCGCCGCGCGGGTGCGCCGCGCCCCGGACGCGATCGCGGTGCGCGAGGCGGCCACCGGCCGGGCGTGGACCTACCGGGAGCTGGACGCGCGCGCCGCCGGGCTCGCGGCCCGCCTGGTCGCGGCCGGGACGCGGGTGTCGACGCCGGTGGGGCTGCTGCTGGACCGCTCGGCGGACCTGGTGGTGGCGGTGCTGGCCGTGGTGCGGGCGGGCGCGGCGTACGTGCCGCTGCACCGGGGTGACGCGCCCGGCCGGTTGCGGGGCATCGCGCAGCGGGCGGGCCTGGAGGTGCTGGTCACCGATGCCGCGGACGAGTTCTCCGCGTGGTTCCAGGACATCGGGCCGGTGCTCGACCCGGAACCCGGCTCGACCGGAGCCGAGCCGCCGGTGCTCGACCCGGAGAACCTGGCGTGCGTCATGTTCACCTCCGGCTCGACCGGGGAGCCGAAGGGCGTCGCGATCACCCGCGGCGACCTGGTGCGGCTGGCCGCCGATCGCTGGTGGGCGGAAGGCGCGGCGCAGCGGGTGCTGCTGCACTCCCCGCACGCGTTCGACGCGCTCACCCTGGAGCTGTGGGTGCCGCTGCTCACCGGCGGCGAAGTGGTCACCGCGCCGCCCGGCACCACCGACCTCGGCGTGCTGGCCGAGACGATCGCCGCGCACCGCATCACCGGGCTGTGGCTCACCGCGGGCCTGTTCGGCGCGCTCGCCGCGGAGAACCCCGGCTGCCTGGCCGGGGTGCGGCAGGTGTGGACCGGCGGTGACGTCGTCTCGCCGAAGGCGGCGCGGCGGGTGCGGCAGGCGGTGCCCGGCCTGACCGTGATCAACGGGTACGGACCGACCGAGACCACCGTGTTCGCCACCCGCTACCCGGTGCCCGCCGATCCGCCCGCGGTGCTGCCGATCGGTGCGCCGCTGGACGGCAAGCGGGTGCACCTGCTCGACGACGCGCTGCGCCCGGTGCCGCCAGGTGTGGTCGGGGAGATCTACCTGAGCGGCGCCGGATTGGCCCGCGGCTACCTCGGCGATCCGGCGGGGACGGCGCACCGGTTCGTGGCCTGCCCGGCGGGCGAGCCGGGGGAGCGGATGTACCGCACCGGTGATCTGGCGCGGTGGAACGCGGACGGGTTGCTGGAGTTCGCCGGGCGCGCCGACGGGCAGGTGAAGCTGCGCGGTTTCCGCATCGAGCTCGGCGAGGTCGAGGCCGCGCTGCTCGCCGCGCCCCGGGTGCGCCGGGCGGCGGCGGTGCTGCGCGAGGACCGGCCCGGCACGCGGCGGCTGGTGGGCTACGTCGTCGGCGCGGCACCGGACGGGGCCGAGGTCGTGGCCTGCGCGGCCGAGCTGCTGCCGCCGTTCATGGTGCCCGCGGTGGTCGTGCCGGTGCCGGAGTTGCCGTTGACCCGCAACGGGAAGCTGGACCGGGCCGCGCTGCCCGCACCGCCGGACGTGCTCTCGGGTCCGGTCGAGCCCGCGGCGCCGGACGGGTCGGCGGAACGGGTGCTGCGCGAGCTGCTCGGCGAGGTCCTCGGGGTGGCGGACGTGCCCCCGGACGCCGACTTCTTCGCGCTCGGCGGCGACAGCATCACCGCGATCCAGTTCGCCAGCCGCGCCCGCCGTGCCGGGTTCGAGCTCGGCACCGCCGACGTGTTCCGCCACCCGTCCGTCGCGGGACTCGCGCGGCACGCGGGGGCCCCGGCCGCGGCGCCCGCACCGGTGCGTCCGGCCGCGGAGCGCGGGCCGCTCCCGCTGACGCCGATCATGCACTGGTTCCGGGAGCTGGGCGGTGCGGTCGCCGGGTTCGCGCAGTGCGCGGTGCTGCGCACTCCGGCCGGGCTCGACGAGCAGCGGCTGCGGGCCGTGCTGGACGCGGTGCTCGCCCGGCACGAAGCGCTGGGCATGCGGCTGTCCACGGCGGACGGGATCTGGTCCTGGGAGATCGGCGGCCCGGCCCGCTGCGAGCCGCTGCGCGTGGACGTCCGCGATCGCGCCGAACCGGAACTGATCGCGCTCGCCGTGGAGCATTCGGTTGCGGCGCAACGAGAGCTCGATCCCGAGTCCGGCAGCGCGGTGCGGGCGGTGTGGCTCGACGCGGCCCCCGAACCCGGCATCCTCGTGCTCGCCGCGCATCACCTGGCGGTGGACGGCGTCTCCTGGCGCATCCTGCTCGACGACCTGCGCGCGGCGGGAACCGCGCTCGCCGCCGGTCGGACGCCGGAGATCGCACCGGTCGGCACCTCGTTCGGCGACTGGGCGCACGCGCTGGAGCGCCGCGCCCGGCACCCCGAGGTGCAGGCGGAATTCCCGCTGTGGCGGGACATCGCGTCCACCGAGCAACCGCTGCCGTTGCGGCTGGACGCGGAGCGCGACCGGGAATCCACCCGCGCGCACGAAGCGCGCACGCTGCCCGCCGAGGTCACCGGCGAGCTGGTGCACCACGCCGCCACCGCTTTCGGCTGCCCGCTGGACACGCTGCTGCTGGCCGCGTTCGCGCAGGCCGCCGCCGGGCTCGGCACCGACGGGCCGGTCCTGGTGGACGTGGAGCGGCACGGGCGCGAGGAGTTCGACCCCGGTCAGGACCTGGCGCGCACCGTCGGCTGGTTCACCACCACGTTCCCGGTGCGCCTCGACGTGCGCGGCGCCGGACTCGACGAACTGCTGGACCGGGTTCGCGCCGAACTGGACCGGGTGCCGCGCAACGGGATCGGGCACGGGCTGCTGCGGTACCTGAACCCGCAGACCGCGCCGGTGCTGGCCGCGGGCACCCGGCCGCTGCTCGGGTTCAACTACCTCGGCCGGTTCGACACCGCGGGCGACCGGAATTGGGCGCCGCTCCCGGGAGCGGGCGTGCTGGGGTCCGCGATGCCCGCGGACCTGCCGCTGAGCCACGCCGTCGAACTGGACGCGCTGATCACCGACGGGGACGGCGGGCCGGAGCTGACCGCGAACTGGTCGTGGGCGGGCGAACTCGTGCCGCGGCGGCAGGTCGCGGAGGTCGTCGACCGGTGGTGCGCGCTGCTCGCCGAGTTCGCCGCCGAGGCCCGGCGGCGCCGCGAGCAGGACGGCGGTGAGCTGCTGCCGGTGCCGCCGTTGGCGCAGGGGCTGCTGTTCCACTCGCTGTTCGACCGGGCGGGTACCGACCCGTACCTGGTGCAGTTCGCCTTCGAGCTCACCGGTGCGTTGGACGCGGCGGCGCTGCGCGGCGCGGTGCACGCGCTGCTGCGCAGGCACCCGCAGCTCAGCGCCGGTTTCCGGCACGGCGCCGACGGTGTCCCGGTGCAGCTGTGGCCGCACCGGTTCGAGGTCGGCTGGACCGAGCTGGACGCGCCCGCCGAAGCCGACGTCACCCGGTACCTGGACGCCGACCGGGTGCGCCGCTTCGACCTGGCCGAGCCGCCGCTGCTGCGGGCCGCGCTGCTGCGAACCGGGCCGGACCGGTACGTGTTCGTGCTGACCACGCACCACGTGCTGCTCGACGGCTGGTCGATGCCGGTGCTGATCCGGGACCTGTTCGCGCTGCACGCGGGCGAGCAGCTGCCGGAACCCGTGCCGTACCGGCACTTCCTCGACTGGCTGGGCGCGCAGGACCTGGACGCGCACGAGGCGGCCTGGCGGGCGCTGCTGTCCGATGTGGACGAACCGACGCTGGTGGCCGCGCCCGGCGCGAGCACCGCGCCGCACCGCCGGACGCACCGCGAACTGGACGAGGCCACCACCGAACGGCTCCGCGCGACCGCCCGCGCCCGCGGCGTCACCACCAACGTGCTGGTCCAGCTGGGCTGGGGAGTGCTGCTGGGCGCGTTGACCGGGCGGGACGACGTGGTCTTCGGCGCCACCGTGTCCGGCAGGCCCGCCGAACTGACCGGGGTGGAGGAGATCGTCGGGCTGCTGATCAACACGGTGCCGGTGCGGGTGCGGCTCGACCCGCACCGCAGGACCGCCGATGCGCTCGCCGCGCTGCGCGCGCAGCAGCTGCACGTGCTGGAGCACCAGCACGTGGACCTCGCCCGGCTGCAGGCCATCGCCGGGCGCGGCGACCTGTTCGACACCGTCGTCGTGTTCGAGAACTACCCGCCGGAGCGGGAGGACGCGCCGGACGGGCCGCGGATCACCGGGATGCGGGTGCACGACGGCACGCACTACCCGCTGTCGCTGATCGTGCTGCCCGGCGAGCGGCTCGGGTTCCGGCTGGACCACCGCACCGACGTCGCCGACGAGGCCGCGGCGCGGCTGCTGCTGGACCGGCTCGCCGCGGTGCTGGACCGGATCTGCGCCGCACCGGACGCGCCGCTCGGCGCCGTGGACCTGCTGCTGCCCGGCGAGCGCGGCACCCCGGCACCGCTGCCGGACCGGGACGGCGGCACCCTGCCGGAGCTGTTCGAGCGGCACGCCGCGGCACGGCCCGACGCGCCGGCCGCGTCCTGCGGGGAGGAGCGCCTCACCTACGGCGAGCTGAACGCGCGCGCCAACCGGCTGGCCCGGCTGCTGGCCGATCGAGGTGCCGGGCGCGGCCGGCTGGTGGCGCTGGCGCTACCCCGCGGCCTCGACCAGGTGGTGGCGCTGCTGGCGGTGCTCAAGACCGGCGCGGCCTACCTGCCGCTGGACCCCGACCACCCGGGCGAACGGCAGCGCGAGGTGCTCGCGGACGCGGCGCCGGCCCTGGTCGTCGCGGCCCGCGCCACGGCCCCCACCTGCGCCGCCGAGGTGCTGGTGGTCGAGGACGTCGACGACCCGGCGATCTCCGGCGCCGACCTGGGCGTACTGATCCGGCCCGGCGACCCGGCGTACGCGATCTACACCTCCGGTTCGACCGGCAGGCCGAAGGGCGTGCTGGTGACGCACGACAACGTGCACCGGCTGCTGGCCGCGGGCGATCGGCACTTCGGGTTCGGGCCGGACGACGTGCACGCGCTGTTCCACTCCTGCGCCTTCGACATGTCGGTGTGGGAGCTGTGGGCCGCGCTCGGGCGCGGCGGACGGGTCGTCGTGGTCCCGTTCGACGTGAGCCGGTCGCCGCGCGAGTTCCGCGAGCTGCTGCGGCGCGAGCGGGTCACCGCGCTGTCCCAGACGCCCTCGGCCTACTACCAGCTGGTCGAGGCCGGGGCCGAACCGCCGTCGGTGCGCAGCGTCGTGCTCGGCGGCGAACCGCTGGACCCGGCGCGCATCGCCGGGCGCATCGCCGCGGACGGCCTCCGCGCCATCAACATGTACGGGATCACCGAGACCACCGTGCACAGCACGTTCGCCGAGCTCACCGACCCGGCGGAGACCCGCGGCGTCGTCGGCGCCGGGCTGGACGACGTGCGGCTGCACCTGCTCGACCACGCGCTGCGCCCGGTGCCCCCGGGCTGTCCCGGCGAGATCTACGTGGCAGGACGCGGCGTGGCGCTCGGGTACCTGAACCGGCCCGGGCTGAGCGCGAGCCGGTTCGTCGCCGACCCGTTCGGGCCGCCCGGTTCCCGGATGTACCGCTCCGGCGACCTGGGCCGCGCGCTGCCGGACGGATCGCTGGAGCACCTCGGCCGCACCGACCAGCAGGTGCAGGTGCGCGGCTTCCGCATCGAACCGGCCGAGGTCGAGCACGCGCTGGAACGCCACGACGCCGTGGACCGCGCCGTCGTGCTGCCGCAGGACGGCCCCGGCGGAGCGCGGCTGGTGGCCTACGTGCGGCTCGCCGCCGACGCGGCGCCGACGGAGCTGCTCGCGCACGCCGCCGCGCTGCTGCCCCGCTACATGGTGCCGTCGTTCCTGCTGCCGGTCGACGAGATCCCGTTGACCCCCAACGGGAAGCTGGACCGGCGGGCGCTGCCCGCCCCGGAGTCCGGCCGCGCGCCGGGGCGGCCACCGGCCACCTCGGTCGAGCGGTTCCTGCGGGAGGCGTTCGCCGCGGTGCTGGACGTGCCGGAGATCGGGGTGGACGAGAGCTTCTTCGACTGCGGCGGGCATTCCCTGCTGGCCACCCAGCTGATCAACCGGGTGCGCTCTGGGCTGGGCGTGGAGCTCGACGTGCGCACCCTGTTCGACGCGCCCACCGTCGAAGGCCTCGCCCGGCACCTCGCCGAACGCGGCGAGACCGCCCGGCCCCGGTTGCGCGCGGGACGCCGCCCGGAGCGGGTGCCGCTCTCGCCCGCGCAGCGCCGGTTGTGGTTCACCAGCGGCTTCGCCGAGTTCGGCGACACCTACAACCTGCGGTTCGCGCACCGGCTGCGCGGGCGGATCGATGTGGCGGCGCTGCGTGCGGCCTGGCAGGACGTGGTGGACCGGCACGAGGTGCTGCGCACCGCGATCGCCGAGGCGGACGACGGCCCGTGGCAGCGCGTCCTGCCGCCCGGCGAGGTGTGCTTCGAGCACGTTCGACTGTCCGAAGTGGACCTGATCGATCGGATGGCCGCCGACGCGGCGCACCGCTTCGACCTGGCCGCCGAGGCACCGCTGCGCGTCACCCTGTACGAGACCGGGCCCGCGGAGCACGCGCTGCTGGTGCTGCTGCACCACATCGCCGCCGACGGCTGGTCCTTCGCGCCGCTGAGCCGCGACCTGTCCACCGCCTACCGCGCCCGGCTCGGCGGGGGAGCTCCGCAGTGGACGGACGCACCCGTGCAGTACGCGGACTTCGCGCTGTGGCAACGAGATATCGACACTGCATCCGACCTGGAGCACTGGACCGAGGTGCTGCGCGGCGCACCGCAGCTGCTGCCGCTGCCCACCGACCACCCGCGGCCCGCGGCGTCCGCCCACCGCGGCGAGACCATCGAGGTCGAGTTCGGCGCCGCGACGCACGAGGCCGCCGCCCGGCTCGCCCGGGACCACGACGTCAGCCCCTTCATGGTGCTGCACGCCGCGCTCGCCGCCCTGCTGCACCGGCACGGCGGGGGCGCGGACATCCCCATCGGGACACCCGTCGCCGGGCGCGGGGACGCCGCGCTGCACGACGCCGTCGGCTGCTTCGTGAACACCGTGGTGCTGCGCACCGACCTGTCCGGGCGGCCCACCTTCCGCGACCTGCTGCGGCGGGTCCGGGCGGTCGACCTGGACGCCTTCGACCACCAGGACCTGCCGTTCGAGCAGCTCGTCGAAGTGCTGCGGCCGCCGCGCTCGCTGGCCCACCACCCGCTGTTCCAGGTGATGCTCGCCTTCCAGGACACCCCGCCCACCGAGTTCGACCTGCCCGGCGTCGAGGTCGCACCGCTGGACCTGCACGGCGGTTCCTCGCGGATGGACCTGCTGTTCAGCCTCCGCACCCGGCACGACGCGGCGGGCGGACCCGCGGGCATCGGCGGGGTGCTCGAGTACGACTCCGAGCTGTTCGACCCGGAGACGGCGCGGGCGCTCATCGGCAGGCTGGAACGGCTGCTGCTGTCCGCCGCGGCCGACCCGGGGCAGGACGTGGCGGCGCTCGCCGTGCTCGGCGAACCGGAACGCGCCGCCCTGCTGTGCACCGGCGAAGGACCGGATGGTGAAGCGCCGGGAGCCGCGGCGCACGAGCTGTTCGCCGAGCACACCGCCCGGAACCCGGCCGCCCTCGCCCTGGTCCACGAGGACCGCGAACTCTCCCGCCGCGACCTGTCCGAGCGCGTCGAGCGGATCGCCGCCGACCTCACCGCCGCCGGAGCAGGGCCGGGCGACCTCGTCGCGCTGCGGCTGCACCGCGGGCCGGACCTGGTCGCGGCGGTGCTCGCGGTGCACACCGCCGGGGCCGCCTACCTGCCGTGCGACCCGGACCTGCCGCCGCGGCGCGCCGCGGACCTGCTCGCCGACGCCCGGCCCGGGTTGCTGCTCGACCACGACGGGACCGGCGCGGTGCGCTGCTCCCGCCTGCCCGGCACGCCCGCCCAGGTGCCGCCCGGCACCGCGTACGTGCTGCACACCTCCGGCTCCACCGGCAGGCCCAAGGGGGTGGTGGTGCCGCAGGACGCGGTGCGCAACCTGCTCGCCGAGCTGCGCGACCGGCTGCGCCCCGGGCCGGGGGAGCGGATCCTGGCCGCCGCGCCCGCCGGATTCGACATGTCCGTGCCCGAACTGCTGCTCGGACCGGCCACCGGAGCCGCCGTGGTGCTCGCCGGGCGGGACACCGTCCGCGACCCGCGGCTGCTGCTCGCCCTCTTGGCGCGGCAACGGGTGACGATCGTGCAGGCCACGCCGTCGCTGTGGCACGCGCTGCTGGCCGCCGACGGCGCCGCGCCCGCGCTCGACGGGCTGCGGGTCGTGGTCGGCGGTGAGTTCGTACCGGGTCCGCTCGCCGATCGGCTGCGCGCGCTCGGCTGCGAGGTGCACGCCTGCTACGGGCCCACCGAGACCACCGTCTGGTCCACCGCGCACCAGGTCACCGGCCCGCAGTCCGCGGGCGTGCCGCTCGGGACACCGCTGCGCGGCACCCGGTGCCTGGTGCTGGACCCCCGGCTCGAACCGGTGCCGCCGGGAGTGGTCGGCGAGCTGTACCTCGCCGGGCGCGGCGTGGCCACCGGCTACCTGCACCGCACCGCCCGCACCGCGCAGCGCTTCGTCGCCGACCCGTTCGGGCCGCCCGGCGGCCGGATGTACCGGACCGGCGACCTCGCCTCCCGGGACGCCGCCGGAACGCTGCGCTTCCACGGCCGCGAGGACGACCAGGTCAAGATCCGCGGGCACCGGGTGGAACTCGGCGAGGTCGAAGCGGTGCTCGCCGGGCACCCGCAGGTGCGTGCCGCCGCCGTCGCCGTGCACGACCACGACGAGCAGGACCGCAGGCTGGTGGCGCACCTGGTCGCCCCCGGCGCCGACCTCGGCTCGGTGCGCGCGCACCTCGTGGAGCGGCTGCCCGCGCACATGATCCCGTCCCGGCTGCTGCGCATCGACCGGCTTCCGCTGTCGGACAACGGGAAGCTGCTGCGCGACCGGCTGCCCGCGCCCGAGCGGGCGGCGAGCACGGGCAGCACGGCGAGCACGGGCAGCGCGGGGAACGCGGACAGCACCGGGCCTGAGCTGAGCGCGGTGTTCGCCGAGGTGCTCGGCGTGGCGCACGTCGGGCCGGAGGAGAACTTCTTCGAGCTCGGCGGGCATTCGCTGCTCGCGGTGCGGCTCGTGGACCGGGTCGCGGAGCGCCTCGGCACCCGGCCGCAGCTGCGCGACGTGTTCGCCGCACCCACCCCCGCCGCGCTGGAGCGCGTGCTGCGCACCGGCTCCGGAACCACCGGGCACCTGGTGCCGCTGCGGACCGGCGGCACGGCCGCGCCGGTGGTGTGCGTGCACCCGCTCAGCGGGCTCGCCTGGCTCTACGCCGGGCTGCTCGCCCACCTGGACCCCGCGCACCCGGTGCTCGGGGTGCAGGGCATCGGCGCCGGCGGCGTCGCCGACCTGCCCGGGAGCATCGACGAGATGGCCGAGCGCTACCTCGCCGAACTCCGCGCCGCGCACCCGCACGGGCCGTACCACCTGGTGGGCTGGTCGTTCGGCGGCGTGGTCGCGCACGCGATGGCGGAACGGCTCGGCGACGACGCGGGACTGCTGTGCCTCATCGACCCGCCGCTGCCCGAACCCGGTGGCGCGGCGGACGAGATCGACCCGGCGCGGATCCACCGCGTGCTGCTCACCTCCGTCGACCAGGACGGCACCGGCGAACCCACCTTCGCCGAGGTGTCCGCGGCGCTGCGCCGGGAGGGCAGCGCGCTCGCCGCCCTCACCGAGCAGGACGTCGCCGACGTCGTCGCCGGATCCCGGCACAACGCGGCCCTGCTGCGCGACCACCGGATCGGCCACCGCAGCGGCGACACCGTCCACATCGGAACGTCCGAGGGCCCCGATCCGCAGCGCTGGCGCGCCCACCTCGACGGGCCGTTCACCACCTACCACCTGGACCACCCGCACCACCGGATCATGCAGCCGCGGCACGTCGGCGAGATCGGCGCCGTGCTGCGCGAACACCTGCGCCACCACACCGCGACCGAGGAGGACCGGCGGCCATGACGAACCCGTTCGACGACGAGGACGGCACTTTCCTGTTGCTGCGCAACGAAGAGCTCCAGCACTCGCTGTGGCCCGCGTTCGCCGCGGTGCCCGCGGGCTGGGACGTGGTGCTCGACGCGACCGGCCGGGACGCGGCGCTGGAGTACGTCGAGCAGCACTGGACCGACCTGCGCCCCGCCTCGCTGCGCGGCGGAACGGAGCCCGCGCGATGAACCACCGGCCCGAACTGGCCGCGCTGCCGCCCGGGGCGCGCGTCGTGATCCGGCTGCCCAACGGGCCCGAGCTCGCCGCCGTGCTGCTGGACTGCTTCGACCGCGAACTGGTCGCCGTGCCGCTGGCGCCGCGCGGCACCGACCTGCCCGAGATCGTGCGGCGCGTGCGGGCGAGCGCCGTCGTCGAACAGCACGCGGGCACCACCACCGTCCGGACCACGGGGCTCGCCGCCGAGCACCCGGAAGCCGCCGGGCTCGCGTTCATCATGTTCACCTCCGGCTCCACCGGACGGCCGAAGGGCGTGCGGCTCGGGCGGGCCGCCGTGCTCGGCAACGCCGCGAAGACCGCCGCGCTGCACGGGATCTCGCCGGACCGTCCACATGGGACTTGCTTACCGCTGTACCACTGCAACGCCCTGGTGCTGTCGCTGCTCGGCACCCACCTCACCGGGGCGCCGCTCGTGCTGCACCCCCGGTTCGACCCGGCCGGCTACTTCGCCGACCTCGCCGCCGCCGGAGCGCGGACCGCCTCGATCGTCCCGGCGCTGCTGTCCGACCTGGTCGACGCTGCACCGGACTGGCCGCCGGACCTGGAGTACCTGATCACCGCGGCGGCCCCGCTCACCGGCGACCTCGCGCACCGGTTCCACCGGCGCTACGGGCCGCGGTTGCGGCAGGGCTACGGGCTCACCGAAGCCGTCAACTTCAGCTGCACCGCACCGAGGTTCGACGGCGCGGGCTTCACCGAGCACTACCTGGACCGGTTCCCGCCCGTCGGCGAAGCGCTGCCCGGCACCGAACTGCGGCTCGACGCGGGCGAGGTGCAGATCCGCACCCCCGACCTGATGGACGGCTACTGGGAGGACCCGGCCGCCACCGCCGAGGCGCTCACCCCCGACGGCTGGCTGCGCACCGGCGACCTCGGCGAACTGCGGGACGACCGGCTGCTGGTGCTGCGCGGGCGCACCGCGGAGCGGATCAACCGCGGCGGCGAGAAGCACTACCCGCTGGAGGTCGAACGCGGCTGGCGCACCGCCGGGCTCACCGGCCGGTTCGCCGCCGTCGGCGTCGCGGAACCCGCGCTGGGGCAGGAGATCGGGCTCGTCACCGCCGACGCCGACGTGGACGAGGTGCGGGACCTGTGCGCCCGCGCCGAACCGCGGCCCGCCGTGCTGCGGTTGGGCGGGTACCGCGCGACCGCCACCGGGAAACCGCGCCGCTCCGCGATGGGCGCGAGCCTCGCCGCGCGGCGGCAGCCCCCGGACCGCTACGCGCGGCTGCTCGCGCACGCGGGCGCCACCGCCCGCGCGATGCTGCGGGAAGCGCCCCGCTCGGCCGACGAGGAACTGCGCAGGCTCGTCGCGCACGCGCCGCGGACCCCGGTGCTCGGCGGCGACGATGCCTGCGCGGCCTGGGACTTCCTGCGGGAGCACTGGCTCGACGAGGAGGACGGGAGCGCCGCGAAAACCCGGTGGCGCGCCCGCCTCGCCGCCTGCTGGCCGCTGTCCGCCCACGTGGACCTCGCCGCCGCCGTGGCCGCCGCCGAAGGCGCCCCCGCCGTCGCCGTCCCGTTCGGCGAGGAGACCACCGTGCAGGACGGCCGGCTGCTGCTGCTCCCGCACGCGAGCCCGACCACCACCGGAGCCGCGCCCTGGGCGCTCGGTCCGGTGTGGACGTTCCTCACCGGCGGCACCCGCCACCGGGTGGACCGGTGGAACCGGATGCGCCGGCTGCGGCACGACGGGCACGCCCTCGTGGGCTGCTCCGTGCTGCGCGCCGGACGGCACGATCTCGGCGGCGTCGTCTGGGCCCGCCCGAAGGACGAGGAGTGAACGTGGAACACCCGCTGCAGATCACCGACTGGGCGAAGAACTCCCTCCACGACGACCACACCGAGCTCCGCGTGGAGCACGCCGAGCTCGAAGTCCCCATGCACGGCACCGCCGCCGCGAGCGGCCGCGAACTGGCGACCAACGGCGAGATCGGCGCCGACCTGATCCGGTTGCCCGCCGGACACGGATTCGTACCGCACACCCATCCCGGGCACCACGTGCTCACCGTCGTCGCGGGCATCGGCACCATCACCTACGGCGGGCGCATCCACGAGACCCGTGCGGGGCAGACGTTCCTCGTCGAGGGGGAGGTGCCGCACGCGGTCGGCGCCGTCACCGACCACCTCATCGTCGCCGTCGGCGCCCCGCACAAGCGCATCGACTCGACGGACCGGATGACGCCGGTGCCGTACGAGGAGATCATCGCCGACGACGGAGACCTCACCTGCCTGCTGTGCGAGAAGACGGCGGGCGCGCCGAAGTACCTGCACTCGCTGGGCTGTCCGCACTGCCCGTGCCGGGAGTGCGCGGGGATGTGAGGACCGCGGGCGCGAGGTCGGCGGTCGCGGCGACACGCGTGGCGCGCCGCCGCTGTCGGTGCGGCGGGTCAGAATGCGGGCGGACCGGTCACCGAAGCAGAGGACGCCCGTGGAACTCACCGCCGCTGAACAGCACCGCCGCGCCACCGCCTTCGCCGAGCTGCACCGCGGGCCGGGGACGTTCGTGCTCCCCAACCCGTGGGACGCGGGCACCGCCCGGATCCTGGCGGGGCTCGGCTACACCGCGCTGGGCACCACCAGCGGGGGTCTCGCGAGCCGGTTGGGCCGCCGCGACGCGGCCCGCCAGGTGAGCTTGGACGAGGCGGTGGACAACGTGCGGGAGATCGCCGAGGCCACCGAGCTGCCGGTGTCCGCGGACCTGGAGAACGGCTACGGCGACGAGCCGCGGGACTCCGCCGACGCGGTGCGCGCGGCCGCGCTCGCCGGAGCCGTCGGCGGGTCCGTGGAGGACGCCACCGGGCGTGCCGACGACCCGATCTACGACCTGGACCGCGCGGCCGAGCGGATCGCGGCGGCCGCGGCGGCGGCGCGGGAGCTGCCGTTCCCGTTCACCCTCACCGCCCGCGCCGAGAACTTCCTGCACGGCCGCGCGGACCTGGCCGACACGATCCGCCGGTTGCAGGCCTACGAGGAGGCCGGGGCCGATGTGCTGTACGCGCCCGCGCTGCCGGACGCCGAGGCGATCCACGCCGTGTGCTCGGCCGTCACGGCACCGGTGAACGTGCTCGCGGTCGGTGCGGCCCGCGCGCTGTCCGTGGCCGAGCTGGCGGAGCTGGGGGTGCGGCGGATCAGCCTCGGGTCGACGTTGGCCCGCGCCGCGCTGAGCGCACTGGTGCACGAGGCGCGCGAGATCGCCGCCGGCACCTTCCCCGCCCCGGCCGGGGTGCTCTCCGGCGCCGACCTGGCGGAGCTGTTCGGCCGCCGCTAGTCCTCGGGCCGGTCGGCGAGCCGGGCGATGTCCGCCGCGCTCCAGCTCCCGCGGGCGCCCGGCATCGCCGCCAGGTGCTCGGCCGCGGTGCGCGCGTCCCAGCCCTGACCGGCGCGCAACCCGCCGAGCAGCATCCGCAGGTACTCCGCCGACGGCGCCAGCAGCGGCACCTCGGCGGCGGACCACGGCGCGGTGAAGGTGAGCACCGGGTGCCCGTCCCGCTCGCCGACGTGCAGCAGCGTCTCGTAGCGGCCCGGCCCGAGCACCTGCCGCCCGGTGCGCAGCACCTCCCGCAGGTCCAGGTCCCCGCCGGGTTCCCGGTACATCTCCTGCGCCACCACGTCCGCGAACTGCCCGGGCGTCACGAGGTACGCGCGCAGCGCCGCCGAGCCGGGCAGCTCGGGATCGAGGAACGCGCGGCCGCCGCCCCACACCTGCGATTCGGTCGCGAAGTACACGCCGCCCGGCGTCCGGTGCCCGCCGGTGCGCCGCGGTGGCCGCGGATCGCGGGAGCCCGGGCAGGCGCGGCGGCCGCCGGGCGGGGTGCCGCCTTCCAGGTAGTGCCGGAACCGGTCTGCGTGCATGTTCGAGCCGTAGCTCGCGTACCAGACCAGCTCGGGTGCGGAGTCGAAGCCCATCGGCCCATGATCGCGGGTGATCGGCCCACCGGACCACGCTGCCGGTCGGGTGGGCCGCTCACCCGGGGATCAGGACGCTTCGGCGGGCGCGGGGGCCGATTCCTCCGGCTGCATCTCGGGCGGCGGGTCGCGGAACAGCCGGGTGCGGTAGGCGAGGTAGCCGACGCCGAGCACCAGCCAGCAGCCGCCGAGCAGCAGCGCCGCCGGATCCAGGTTCACCAGCAGCCACAGGTCGATCAGCGCGCCCACCGCGGGCAGCAGCAGGTACGTCCACCAGGACAGCGACTCACCCGCCTTGCGCCGCCGCACGAACAGTCCGATCACGCTGAGGTTCACCGAGGTGAACGCGACGAACGCGCCGAAGTTGATGAACGACGTGGAGGTGGACACGTCGAGGAACACGGCGATCAGCCCGATGACGCCGGTCAGCGCGATGTTCACCGCGGGCGTCCGGAACTTCGGGTGCAGCCTGCCGAACAGCCTGCGCGGCAGCACGTCGTCCCGGCCCATCGCGAACAGCAGCCGCGCCGCACCGGCCTGCGCGGCCAGCCCGGAGGCGAACTGGGCGACGATCAGCCCGGCCAGCAGCAGCGCGGCGACGGCGTCCCCGGCGATGGCGCGGGCGATCTCGAACACCGCCGAGTCCGGGTCGGCGAACGCGGCACCGGGGTGCGCCAGCTGCGTGGCCCAGGCGACCACCGCGAAGATGCCGCCGCCGATCAGCGTGATGAGCAGGATCGCGCGCGGCATCGTGCGCCGCGGGTCCACCGTCTCCTCGGTGAGCGTGGTGACCGCGTCGAAGCCGAGGAACGAATAGGCGGCGAGCGCGGCCCCGGCGGACACGCCCGCGGCGGTGGTGCTCGGATTCAGGAAGGGCTCCGCGCTCAGCAGCGCCCCGGCCCCGGAGGTGGTGAACACGTGGCGCAGCGACAGCACCACGAAGATCACGATCACCAGCACCTGGAACGACATCAGCACCGAGTTCGTCTTGTCCGCGACCTTGATGCCCAGCACGTTCAGCGCGGTGGTCGCGGCGATGAACAGCACGATCCACAGCCAGAACGGCACGTCCGGGAACTGCGCGCGCAGGTAGGTGGCGCCGAGCAGCCAGATCACCATCGGCAGGAAGAAGTAGTCCAGCAGCACCACCCAGCCCACCAGGAACCCGGCGCGCGAGTCGAGGGTGCGCCGCGCGTAGGTGTAGGCCGAGCCGGCGACCGGGAAGGCGGCGGCCATCTTGCCGTAGCTGTGCGCGGTGAACAGCATCGCCACCATCGCCAGCAGGTACGCGGTCGGCACCGAGCCGCTGGTCTCCTCGGCGACGACGCCGAAGGTGCCGAGAACGATCATCGGCGCCATGTAGGCGACGCCGAACAGCACGACGGAGTGCAGTCGCAGCGACCGGTTCAGGACCGGTGCGTTTCCGGGCATGTGCGTGGCTCCTAGTCGTGCGCCGGGCCGGCGGGGCGCCAGCGGTGCGGGTCGATGCGGCCGTCGTAGAGCGGCAGCGCGATGGGGGAGTCGGCGGCGGTGAACTGGTCCCAGACGCGGTTGAGCCCCGCGGTGCCGTCGGTGCGGATCCGCCGCACCTCGTCGAGGTCGACCGTGGCGGCGAGCACGCCGGGTTCGGCGCCTTCGGCGTGCGCCAGCACCTGCCCTTCCGGGCCGACGAGCAGGCCGTCCCCGGTGCCGACGGGCGCGGCGGCGTTCACGCTCGCCACGAAGACCTGGTTGGTGATGGCGTTCGCGCGCGCCAGCACCAGTTCCTGCGCCCGGTCCGGGGTGGTGGTCTGCACCGGGTTGAGCACGAGCTCGGCGCCCATCCAGGCCAGGTGCCGCGCCACCTCGGGGAACCAGGCGTCGTAGCAGATGCTGAAGCCGATGCGGCCGATCCCGGGCGCGTCGAACACGACGAACCGGTCGCCGGGGTCGTAGGGCTCGTAGGGCCGCCACGGGAAGACCTTGCGGTACCAGGAGGCCAGTTCGCCCTCGGGCGAGAACACCAGCGCCGTGTTGAACAGCTCCCCGCCCGCGCCGCGTTCGCAGACGCTGCCGGGCGCGAGCCACACGCCGAGGTCCCCGGCGAGTTCGGCGAGCCGCCGGGTGCGGGGCCCGTGCAGCGGTTCGGCGGCGTCGGCGAGCTGGGCGTTCCGGTCCGGGCCGGTGACGCCGCACAGGTGCAGTTCCGGGTAGGCCACCAGCCGGGTCCCGGGGTGCTCGGCGAGCAGCGCCTCCACCTGGGCGGTGAACTCGTCCGGGGGTGCGGTCGCGGGCAGCGGGGGTTCCTGCGCCAGCGCGAGCGGCAGTGGTCGGGGCATCGGGTCTCGTTTCCAGGTGGCGGGGTGGCACCGGCGCACGGCTGCCGGGGCGACTGGAAGAAAATAGGTCAGCGCCCATCCCTCCGGCAAGAGTGTTCACTTTGACCACTTTGCGCTTGACGTGCGATTACGCTGAGCATCATGTCCAGATCTGACCCGGACGAACCGGTCGTCGCCGACTCGGCGCTGTCCTCGGCGGCGCTGTCCGGAATTCGCAGGTTGTCGGCGGTGGACACGGTGCGCGCTCGGATCTCCCTCGCCGTCGACCTCGGTCTGCTCGCGCCGGGGGAGTGGCTGCCGGGCAACGCCGCGATCGCCACCGCCCTCGACGTGTCCCAGATCACCGTGCGGCGGGCGCTGGTCGCGCTGGGCCGGGACGGCGTGCTGGAACGGCGGCCGGGCCGCGGCGGCGGCACCCGCGTGGTGGCGGAACCGGCCCGCAGCGCGGTGCGCGAAACCGACGCGTACCGGGCCGCCGCCGACGAGGTCCACCGGCTGGTGGACCAGCGGCTGGTGCTGGAGTGCGGGCTCGCGCACCTGGCGGCCCGCGCCGCGGACGCGGACCGGATCGCCGAGCTGCACGAGCTCACCGAGCGGATGGAGCGGGCCGCGGACTGGGCGGAGTTCCACCGGCTCGACGAGGTCTTCCACCGCACCGTCGCCGCCGCCACCGGCGTCCCGTCCGCCGCCGCGGACTACGAACCGGTGCTGCGCGACCTGTACCGCTACTACCTGCCTTACCCGATGGAGCAGCTGCGCGAGTCGAACCGCGATCACCGCGAGCTGGTGGCCGCCCTGTGCGCCCGGGACCCCGCGGCCGCCGCCGACATCGCGCACCGCCACGTCACCGACCTGCACCAGGCCATGTTCGTCGGCCTGGAAGCGCCCGGACCGGCGGGCGGCGCGGCCGAAGCGGGGAGTGCTGCTGAGGTCGGGAGTGCGGCCGAGACGGGGAGTCCGGCCGAGACGGGGAGTGCGGAGCGCGAATCCGGGTAGGGTCCGCCACCATGCGCCTCGCCGACTTCCCGCCACCGGACACCGCGGCGGCCCGTGGGGCTCTCGCACTGGCGACCGAGTACCAGTCGGCCGCGTTCACCGCGCACGCGATCCGGTCCTGGCTGTGGGCCGAGGCGTTCGCGGTCGTCGAGGGTTTCCGGGACGTGGATCGCGAACTGCTGCACGTGGCCGCGCTGCTGCACGACATCGGCACCACGGCCGAGTTCGACAACCACGCGATCTCCTACGAGCACGCGGGCGGGCACGTGGCCGTGGCGCTGACCGCGGGCGCGGGCTGGTCCACGGCGCGGCGGCGCCGCGTGCTCGAGGTGATCGTGCGGCACAACGAGCCGTTCGTGGATCCGGAGCTCGACGTGGAGGGGCATCTGCTGGAAGTCGCCACCGGCCTGGACATCTCGGGTGCGCGCCCGGACGCGCTGCCCGCGGACTTCCGCCGCGAGGTCCTGGCGGCGCACCCGCGCGGCGCCCTCGCGGCGGAGTTCGCGGCCTGCGTCACCGACCAGGCCGAGCGAAAGCCGACGACGGCGGCCCACCGCCTCGTGCAATCCGGGCTGGTGCACAACCTGGCGACCAACCCCCTGGAAGACCTGTGACGACGAGACGCCTTTCGTCCCCGTCAGCGGCGAAGCCGCTGACCCGCCGACCACGTGCGCAGCCCGGCCATCCGCTGATCGCCCGTGTCTCCGAACCTGCCCGGCGGGTCTTGTCGGTTTCCGGTCAGCGGCGAAGCCGCTGAGCCGACGACCACCTGAGACACCGGCACCGCCGCGGGTCTCAGCTGGTCCCTCGCGAGGACGGCGATTTCTCCTGTGGCGGAGCCACCGGTGACATCGACCCCGCAGCGAGGGGCCGGCTGAGGTTCCGCCACCCGAGCGCTCGGCGACGGAAGCAGCGCCTCTCAACCGGTGCGGGCGAAGCGGCGGCTGATCGCGGCCAGCGCCAGCACCGAGAAGGCGAGCACCACGGCGATCTCCACCCACGGCGGGAGTTCCCATCCGCCCCACTCCACCGGCGCGAAGATCGTCGAGGACTGCTCCTGCCCGAGCCGCCCGAGCACGGCGTGCCGCATCGCGTCCACCGCGTAGGTCAGCGGGTTCACCACCGTCAGCGCCACCATCCAGCCGGGCATCGCGCTGATCGGGAACATCATCCCGGACAGGAACACCAGCGGCGTGATCAGCACGGACAGCACCGTGTTGAACGTCTGCACCCGCTTGATCACCACCGCCACCCCGGCGGCGAGCACCGTCAGCGAGAGCGCGGCGATCGCGATCTCGACGAGGAGCACCGCGAACAGACCCGGGTCGTACGGCACCCCGACCAGTCCCGCGGTGAGCAGCACGATCCCGCTCTGCGCGGTCGCCACCGTCGCGCCGCCGAGGCACTTGCCGAGCAGCAGCGTGCCGCGGAACACCGGCGCCGCCAGCATCTCCCGCAGGAACCCGGTCTGCCGGTCCCACACGATCGACGCCCCCACCGAGATGGCGGGTGCCTGCGCGGCCATCACCAGCACGCCGGGGAACAGGAACAGCAGGTAGTCCGCCGCGGCCCGTGGCCCGCCGGCCCCGCCCGCCAGCAGCCGGGACAGGCCGATGCCGAGCACGTACAGGAACAGGAACGGCGGCAGCAGCGACACCGCGACCCGGGTGCGGTCCCGCAGGAAGTGCAGCAGCTCCCGCCGCCACACCATGCAGCCGGCCCGCCACTCCTGCGCGAACCTGCCGCGTCGACCGATGTCGTCTTCGGACGGTCGGGTCGCTGCGGCCCGGGGCGGTGCGGTGCTGGTCACGCGGACTCCTCGACGGCCGTGGGGGATCAGGGCGCGGGCACGGGCTCATCTCGGATGGCTCGGCCGGTGTAGTGCAGGAACACCTCGTCCAGGCTCGGGCGGGTCACGGTCACCTCGAAGATCGGCACGTCCAGCCCGGAGCAGAGCACCGGCACGAACCGAGCCCCGTCGGCGACCTGCACCTGCACCCGGCCGTCCGCGGTGGTGGCCGCCAGGTCGAAGCGCTCGCGCAGCACCCGCACCGCCGCGGCGTCGTCTCCGGTGCGCAGCGCGATGCGGTCCGCGCCGACCACGGACTTCAGCTCCGCCGGGGTGCCCTGCGCGACGATCCGGCCCGCGTCGATGATCGCGAGCCGGTCGCACCGCTCCGCTTCGTCGAGGTAGTGCGTGGTGAGGAAGACCGTGGTCGCCTCCTGCTCGGCGATCCGGTGCAGGTAGGTCCAGATCTCGGCGCGGGTCTGCGGGTCGAGGCCCACGGTCGGCTCGTCCAGGAACAGCACGCTCGGCCGGTGCAGCAGGCCGCGCGCGATCTCCAGCCTGCGCCGCATCCCGCCGGAGAACGTGGCGACCCGGTCCCCGCGGCGCTCCAGCAACCCGACCAGGTCGAGCATCGCGTCGACGCGTTCGGCCACCAGCGCCCGGGGCATCGCGTACAGGTCGGCGTGGAATCCCAGGTTCTCCGCGGTGGTCAGGTCCGGGTCGAGCGTCGACTCCTGGAACACCAGACCGAGCCTGCGGCGCACCTGGTGCGCGTCCCGCACCACGTCGTACCCGGCGATCTCGATGCGTCCCGAATCGGGCTGCGCCAAGGTGCACATCATCGCGATCGTGGTGGACTTGCCCGCGCCGTTCGGCCCGAGGAAGCCGAACATCTCGCCGCGGGCCACGGTGATGTCCACGCCGCGCACGGCGGGCGTCCCGCGGTAGGACTTGTGCACGTCGCGGGCCACGATCGCGGGAGCGTCCGCGGGATGCGGAGGCCGCTGCTCGTCGCCTCGCCGGAGTCGTCGCACGGGTGCTCCTCGCTGGTCTCGAACGGCCGGGGGCGCTCGGTGCTCCCGTCACGCTGCGCGTGCGCCTTCCAAGCGGTCCTGCCACCCTTCGGGGACCACGAAGCCGAAGCTCCACCGGTGCCGTTCGGTCGGGTTCACGATGCAGTGCCAGAACAACTTCGCGGGATCCTGCTCGGCCTTGAAGAACCGCACGATCCTGCGGCGCTCCGGCAGCGTGACGATCTCGCCGGTGCCCGGGTTCTGGTAGCGGAAGAAGGACGTCCCGCCGCTCTCGGGGAAGTCGTCGTCGAGGTCCACCACGTACATCCGCCAGCCCGGCTGGTTCTCGTTGGTGTGCCAGAGCCGGTAGCTGTTCGGCGGATACCACATCGAGCCGGACAACCGGATCTCGTCGCCGAACACGCCCTCCAGCAACCGGATCGCCCGCGTCTTGGCGGCGAAGTACGCGGGGTAGCCGGGATGGTCGATGTGCTCGTCCAGGTTCACCAGGTGGAAGTCCCGCCGCGCGCCGCCCCCCGCCGGGTCCTGCCAGTGCGCGGCCATCATCCGCCGGTTCCACTCCTGGAACTCGGGATCGGACGGGGACTTCGAGGTGGAGTCCAGGTCGTCGGCGCGGAACCGGGCGTGGAACTCGGCCATGTCCAGCGGCGGCCGCACCTTCAGCAGCGGCAGCTCGTCGATCAGCGGTGCGAGTTCCGGCACGTCCGCCAGGTCGTACTCGTGGTGGTAGAAGGCCGTTTCCCGTGGTGTCACGGGGTCTTCGGCGGCCGCCTCGGGGCCGTTCTCCGCGCCGAGCTCCGCCGAGCCCGCGGCCATCTCCTGCGCGGTGAACTCGAAGCCGTGCCTGCCGCCGAGCGCGATCACCTCCTTCATCCCGGTGACGGCCTTGAGCTGCTGGGCGAGTTCCGGCTGCTGCCTGGTCGCGTGCAGGAAGCTCTTGCAGGCTTCGACGGTCATGGCGGGCTCCTTCGTCCGTTGCGGGTGGCGGGCCGGTGCCCGCCGGGGCGCTGGGATGCCGGATTCGAGGTGGGAGGGGTTCGGGAAGCGGCTCAGGGCCGCGGTGGCGGCGGGTCGAGCATGAGCACCGACGGAATCCGATCCGGGTGCGCGATGCGCAGGAAGTGCATGCCGTAACCGGAGATCCCCAGCATCAGCCCGGGGAAGAAGTCGGCGCTCTGCTCACCGAGCCCGTGCTCGGCGTCGTCCAGCGAGCGCCACATCTCGCGCACCTGCACGTTCGCCTCCAACCGGAACGCGGGGTCGGCGCGCAGCAGCGCGTACCGCAGCAGCAGCTCCGAGTTGCCGGAGGTGCCGTGGCACAGCGTGTGGTTCTTCAGCCGGGGGAAGTTCCGCACGGTCGCGCCCAGCGCGTACCGGGATTCCCGCAGCAGCTCCTCGTCGTCCTCGCCCAGCAGGGCCCAGGCGGCGATGCGGCTGAGCCCGATCCCGGCGGCCCCGTTGCACCACGCGTTGGAGAAGTGGTGGCCGTTCTTGGCGACCTGGCCGGTGTCGTAGCGCAGGTCGTACCAGTCCTGCTCGCCGGTGTCGAAGTGCCGCGCCTCGTAGGCGAAGGCGCGCCGGCCCGCGGCGACGTAGTCCTCCCGGCCGGTGCGGGTGCCCAGCAGGACCAGGGCCCAGCCGATGCCCGCCGCGCCGTGCGCGAAGCCGGTCATGTCGTCCCGCGCGTGCTCCGGGGTGTTGGACGGCCAGCTCAGCGCGTCGCCCCGGTCGCGGGCGCGGCGCAGCAGGTGGGCCGCGCAGTGGTGCGCCAGGCCCAGCGCCTCGTCCCCGAGCAGCGGTTCCAGCTGGAGCAGCACCGGGATCATCCCGGCTGCGCCGTGCAGCACGTCCAGGTGGGTGTCGGCGTCGATGAGCCCGGGCAGGCCGTCGCACAGCTCCACGGCCCGATTCACCAGCTCCTGCTCGCCCCACAGCCGGTGCAGGTGGGCGAGCAGGTAGAGCCGGCCGCCGACGTCGGCGAACGCGCCGGTGCGCTGCGGCGGGGTGCCGGTGGCGTGCGCCAGCGCGCGGCGCGCGGCCTGCCGGAACTCGGGGCGCGGCACCAGGTCGTCCAGGTAGGCGAGGAACAGCGCCACGCCCGCGGTGCCGGTGTACAGGTCGGCGTCGATGTCCACGGATTCGAGCACGCCGTCGACCCGGCCGAACGACTTCCACGGCGCGGCGGCACCGGGTTCCAGCATCATCGAGCACAACCGCTCGCCGACCCGCACCGCGTAGTCCAGCGCGGTGGCGACGAACGCGGGGCTGCTGATCTCGTCGTGCGACAGGCTGGCCGCGATGTAGCGGGCCTGCCGCGCGCGGTCCTGCGCGGTGAGGCCGCGGATCCGGTTCGCGGCACCGTCCAGCGGGGACCGCTGCAGGGTGGTCGGCAGCCGTTCGGCGTGGTCGTGCACCAGGTGGACGTCGCTCACCCCGACGGTGAAGATCGGCACGTCCAGCCGCCACATCGACGCCGTCTCCCTGGTCGAGAGCACCGCGGTCCGGTCCCAGTCCCGGGGGAAGGTGCGCACCGTGTTCAGCAGCAGGTCGACCTCGATCGGGTCGGCCAGGCACTTCGGGTGCCGCGCGGACGCCAGCAGCTGCGCGTAGATCTGCGTGCTCCAGTTCAGGAACCGCGCGGAGGCGCCGTCGAACGCCGCCGACAGCAGCGCGACCGCCTCGTCCGCGTTGTGCTCCAGCCACTCGTGCACCCGGTCGAAACCGTCCATGATGGACTCCAGGTGGTCCTGCGGGTGGACGAGCTCGCCGTGCAGGAACACCCGGTTGGTGGCGTCCAGCTCGACCCGGACGCCTGAGCGGTTCCGCACCGTCGCCGCGAAGTTGAGCCGTTCACCGGTGATCACCGGGATCGGCATCGGGATCTCGTAGCTCTCCCCGCCGGTGCAGCCGCTCAGCCGCATCTGCTCCGGCCCGTCCGCGGATTCGGCGCGCGGCCACTCCAGCAGGCCCGTCTTGAACACCGAGTCCTGCACCGTTCCGCTGCCCCCGCGGCCCAGCGGCGACGCGTCGAACACGGTCTCGCCGTCGCACACGTACGCGTGCCCGTCCGCGACGATGATGTTCTCGAAGTGCAGGTCGCTGCCGCCGAGCACGTAGAACAGCGCCAGGTAGCCGCCGAGCTCCCGGTACACGTGCGCGGCCGCCTCGGCGCTGCCGGTCTCGTTGCGGCCGCCGGGGATCGCCGCCTCGTACCCGTAGCCGTCGCGCACCAGCACGGGGCGCGCGGCGAAACCCACCACGTCCCGTTCGCGCAGCCGGTCCAGCACCACCTGCACGCCCGCCTCCGAGCGCAGGCAGCGCGGCTTGTAGTAGACCGTCCCGGTCTCGCCGTCGTCGAGCTCGACGGTCACCACCGCCACGCTGCGCCCGCCCGCGTGGTAGTCCCCGTTGCCGAGCCGCAGCGAGCGGAACTCGGCGATGGTCCGGCCGAACAGCTCCGCCCCGAGCTGCGCGGCGTCCGCCGCCAGGTTGCGCAGCAGCTCGGTCCCGTAGTCGGTGACCAGCTCGGTCAGGTGGGCCAGCCAGCGCCCCAGGACCGGGTACTCCAGGAAGAACGCGTGGTACGTGGCGGCATCGGAGAAGGTCGCGTCCAAGTAGGCGAGGTAGTCGGCCTCGCCAGCCCGCTCCCGGTCGAGCCCGCGCCGTGCCCGGTGCAGGTTCGCCTCGGCCTCCACCACCCAGGCCAGCGCCAGCGAGAAGCGGCCGTGCAGGTGGCGTTGCAGGTCGTCGACCAGGTTCGGCCCGATCGACTCCGGCAGCTCGGCCCGCACCTTCTCCAGCCTGCGCCCCAGTTCCACCAGGAACGGTTCGCAGGCGGTGGCCAGTTCGCCGTAGTAGACCCCGGTGTCCAGCCAGGTCGCCCGCGGGTCGGAGTGCGCCGGATCCCAGCCGTGCACCGCGTCGCGGTAGGTCGGCAACCAGGCGGCGTGCAGCTCCTCCAGCAGTTCGGGCAGCCCCGGACCGGTCGGGTCCAGCTCGACGGCTCGGAAGGCGGTGAGCGCCGCGGCGAGGTCCTCGGCGGTGTGCTCGGCGGGTTGCGCCCGGTTCTCGGCCTCCTGCGCGAACTTCCCCGCGAGCCGCCCCGCGACCCGGTCCAGCCGCCACCGCTCGACCGGATCGGGCGGTGCCGCCGCCGGCGGCCGTCCGGAGTCGCGCAGCGCGGTGACGACGCGCAGCCGCTCGTCCAAGTTGCTCGCGCGGGCCGCCAGATCGAGTGCTCGGTCGGTCTGCATCAACACCTGTCCCCGGTCGGTGGTGGGCGAGGAAACGCGGCGAGCCCGGAGGCTCACCGCGTCGATGCTCAGCTCACTTGGTCGAGCCGTCGCACGCGAACGTGAACGGGCCGGCGCTGCAGGTGCTGGCGCAGGCGACGACCTCGTTGGCCGCGATCCCCTTCGTCCAGAAGTCCAGGGAGTCCTGGTCGACGGCCTCGACCGCGTCGGGCAGGTCACCCGGCTCCACGCCGAAGGCGGCGGGGTCCGCGATGAGCGCGGAGCGGAACTCGGCGTCGATGACGGCTTGGCGAAGAATGGTGTCGGACATGATCTCCTCCTGAGTGCTGTTCTCTCGGATCATTCGGACTGCTCGGTGGGCAGCCGGGCCGCCAGCGCGAACCCCAGCTGCGCCTCCGCGTTCTTCAACTCCACGAGCGCTCGGCTCATGTTGTCGTTCTCGTTCTGCCAGGCGACGACCTCCTTCTCCTGCTCGGGTAGTCCCTCCGGCGACCACAGCGACTCCAGCCACTTGTGCGTCGTGAAGGGGTGCAGGTCGGTGACCGGCGTGAGCCGGGTCAGGGTGGGCTCCTCGTTCAGCGCGAGCGCGAGTTCCAGCACCTCGCGCAGCTTGCCGTCCGGCGGCAGCAGCGAGCAGAGGACCACGAGTTCCTGGATTCGCCGGATCACGTCCACGTCCGGGTAGATGACCGGAACATCCGAGTGCTGCATCGACCGCTCCCAATCCGTCGGAGGCCCAACGGGACCCGACGCTAGGGGGCGGCGGTTTCAGTCCGCCTTCAAAGCTGTTTCACCGCAGGAGAACGGCCGTCGCGGCGGTGCGGAATCCGTGCCGCGACGTCGAATCCGAGCCGAGCGGGTCAGCCCGCCCGGTCGGCGACCCAGGCGCACAGCGCGGCCTGCACCCGGTTTCCCACGTCGAGCGCGGCGAGGATGCGGCTCACGTGCGCCTTCACGGTGCTCTCCCGCATGCCCAGCGCGGTCGCGATCTCGGCGTTGCCGTCGCCCGCCGCCAGCCGGCGCAGCACGTCCCGCTCGCGCGGGGTGAGCCGCTCGATCTTCGAGCGCGCCGAGGTGGAATCCGGCCCGGTGCCCCGGTGGTAGTGGTCGACGAGCCTGCGCGCCGCCGCCGGGTGCAGCATCGCCTGCCCGCTCGCGACGACCTGCACGGCGCGCACGATCTCGGCGGGTTCGCTGTCCTTGAGCAGGAACCCGGCGGCACCGGCGGCGAGCGAGCCGTACACGTACTCGTCGAGGTCGAAGGTGGTCAGCGTGACCACCTGCGGCGGGTCCGGCAGCGCGCGCAGCCGCTCGGTCGCCTGGATGCCGTCCAGCTTCGGCATCCGCACGTCCATCAGCACCACGTCCACCCGGCGCGCCGCGGCCTGCTCGACCGCCGCCAGCCCGTCCGCGGCCTGCCCGGCCACGGTGATGCCGGGCGCGTCGGTGAGGATGTCGGCGAGCGCCAGGCGGACGAGCGTGTCGTCGTCCACGATCAGCGTGCGGATCATGCTGCTCCCGAGGAGTGGGCGGGGGCCGGGATGCGCGCCGACAGCCGCCAGCCGCCGGTGCCCGAAGGACCGTGCTCCAGGGTGCCGTGCAGCGCCTCGACCCGTTCGGCCAGCCCCACCAGGCCGTAGCCGCTCGGCGCGTCGCGCTCCACCGGTGCGCCCACCTCGTTCTTCACGTCCACAGTGGATTCCGGTGGTCCGTGCCGGACCCGGACGCGCACGGCCGAACCCGGCGCGTGCTTGCGCGCGTTGGTCAGCGCCTCCTGCACCAGCCGGTAGATCGCCAGCCGGTGGCTGAACGGCAGCGCCGCGGCATCGCCGGACGCCTCCGCGTCCACCTGCTGACCGGCGGCCCGCGCCTCCGCGAGCAGCGCCTCCAGATCGCGCATCCGGCGCGGCTCCGGAACACCGCCCCCGTCCGGGGAGCGCAACCCCGCCAGCACGTCCCGCAGGTCCCGCAACGCCTCCGTCGACGTCGCCCGCAGCAGGTCGATGCGGTCCGCGACCTGCGGGGGCAGCTCGTCCGAATGCCGTTGCAGCGCACCGGTGTGCAGCGCGAGCACGCTCAACGAGTGCGCCAGCGAGTCGTGCAGCTCCGCCGCGACCCGGCCGCGCTCGGTCAGCCGCGCCTGCTCGGCGCGCAGCTCCCGCTCCACCCGCAGGTGGTCGACCTGCGCGGCCAGGCTCGCCACCAGCCGCCGTTGGCCGCCCGCCCACATGCCCAGGGCCACCACCGCCACCAGCAGCAGCAGCGGGCCGTACACCCGGGTGCCCCACAACGACTGCTGCGGCTGCAACAGGTTCCCGCCCATCGCCGCGGCCGCGCACACCGCCGCCACCACCAGCCTGCCGCGCTTCGCGCAGGAGTACAGCACCACCAGCAGCGGCAGCACCGTGCCCAGCGTCGCGGCCACCAGCACCGCGGGCACCGCCGCGACCGCGAGGTTCCGCCCGCGCCACGCCAGGGCGAGCCCCGCCAGCAGCACCGCCCCGACCTGCGGGCTCAGCAGCACGCCCCCGGCCCGGACGTACGCCTCCTGCGCGGACAGCAGCGAGACCGCGACGAGCACCGCCGCCTCGGCCCACCACCGCGCACGGGGTGGTGCCACCGCCACCGGGTTCCGCTTCGTCGCCACGAGGGACGAGCATAGGCAGCGGAAACCCCCTACTTTCGTACCGGATCTCCGTGGCCGACAGACCGATGGTGGCCGCCGATCCCGCCAGTAGCGTGCATCGACGTGGACCCAGTGCAGACCAGCGGCAGCACGCCGCCCGGACGGTTCGCCTTCTCCCGCGAGGCGTTCCGCAGCTTCCGCGTCACCGGGGCGATCGCGCCCAGCAGCCGACGGCTCGCGGCCCGCCTCGCCGACCCGCTGCTGCCACCGCAGCACCGGCCGCCCACCCGGGTGCTCGAAGTGGGCGCGGGCAGCGGGGTGGTGACGCGGGAGCTCGCCGACCGGATCGGGCCCGCCGACCGGCTGGACGTCGTCGAGGTCAACCCGCACTACGTGCGGATGCTCGACACCGCGCTGCGCACCGAGTTCGCGCTCTCCGCGGTCGCCGACCGGATCGCGCTGCACGAGGTCTCGGTGCTGGACGCGCCGCTGGAACCGCGCTACGACGTGGTCGTCTCCGGGCTGCCGTTCACCAACTTCGAACCCGAGGAGGTGCGGGCGCTGCTGGACCGGCACCTCGAACTGCTGGTGCCCGGCGGGCACCTCACCTTCTTCGGCTACCTGGGCACGCAGCGGGCCCGGACCCTGGTGAGCGGCCGGGAGGAGTCCCGGCGGCACCGGGCCGCGATGGCGGTGGAGCGCGAGTTCGTCGAGCGCTGCGGCGTCGGCCGTTCCACCGTGTGGTGGAACCTGCCGCCCGCGCACGTCTGGCACCTGCGCGCCCCCGCCGCGGAGGACCGCTGATGCCGTCACCGGCCGACTGGCTGTCGCACCTGCCGCCGCTCGCCGCGTACTGCCTGCTCGCCGGACTGGTGTTCACCGAGGGCATCCTGGTGATCAGCCCGTTCGTGCCCACGCTGGGGCCGCTGCTCGTGGCCGGCGCGCTCGTCTACGCGGGGACGCTGGAACCGTGGGCGGTGGTGCTGGCCGCCTCGGTCGGCGCGGTGTGCGGGGACGCCCTCGGCTACTGGACCGGCTACCACCTCGGTCCCCGGCTGCGGGAGACCCGGTTCGCGCGTCGCGTCCCGCGCGCGTGGGACCGGGCGAGCGACCTGTTCCGCCGCAGCGGCGGGCCCGCGCTGGTGCCGTGCCGGTTCGTCCCGCTGGTGCGCTCGGTGGCCCCGCACCTGATCGGCGCGTCGGGGCTGTCCTACCGCCGGATGGCGCCGTGGAGCGCGCTGGCCGGGGTGGTCTGGGCCTGCGGTGAGGGCAGCGTGGGCTACCTGGCGGGCGCCTCGTACTCGCGCCTGGCCGGGGCGTTCGGGGCGATCCCGGCCGTGGCGGTGCTGGTGCTGGTGGTGCTGGGCTTCGTGTACTGGCGGCGGCGCGGCTCGGTGGAATCGAGCCGGTCGGCCGATGCGGCGGACTCCGCGGGGCCGGGTGGCGCGGACCCGGATGGCGCGGAGCGGTCGAGCGGTGCGGCGTGCCGGGAGGAGCCGGGGCGACGCCCCGCTCACCGGGACGCCGCCCGCCTCGACGGTGCTCGCCTCGACCCCGGCCGTGCTGACGTGGGCCGTGCTGACGTGGGCCGTTCCGAGGCGGACCGTTCCACTGCGGGCCGTTCCGACGTCGAGCGTTCCGACCTGGGCCGCTGCGGCCCGGGCAGCTACGACGCGGTGTGAAGTGGTGGAACGCGGTCGTCGCGCAGGATGGCCAGGTGCAGGTCGCGCAGTTGCGGCCCGGGCTCGACGCCGAGCCCTTCGCGGATGTGCGAGGTCAGCTCGGCGTAGGCCAGCAGCGCCTCCACCTTCCGGCCGCAGCGGTACAGCGCGAGCAGCAGCTGCTGCCAGAACCGCTCGTGGAAGGGGTGCGCGGAGGTCAGCGCGCGCAGCTCGCCGACGAGTTCGCGGTGGTGGCCCAGCTCCAGTTCGAGCTCGCCGCGCCGTTCCAGCGCTTCGATGCGCAGCTGGTGCATCCCGGGCACCACGTCGCGGTGCAGCGAGTCGGAGGCGACGTCCGGTAGCGCGCGCTCGCCGCGCCACAGCGACAGCGCCTCGCCGAGGGCCGCGGATTCGCGGGGCAGGTCCGCGGCGGCGCCCGCGGCCCGCGCTCGTCCCAGCAGGTCGGTGAAGCGGGCGAAGTCGAGCGTCTCGGCCGAGGCGTGCACGGAGTACCCGGCGTTGGAAGTGCGGATGAGCCCCGGTGCGTCCGGCAGGTCCGCGAGGGAGTGCCGGAGCCTGGTCAGGCAGGTGTGCAGTGCGCGGCGCGGTCGACAGGGTGGTCGGGCTCCCCAGATCCGGTCCACGAGTTCGTCCACGCACACCACCTGGCCGAACTTGACGAGGAGTGCGGCGAGCAGGATGCGCTGCTTGGCGCCGGGGATGTCCAGGCAGCGGCCGCCGTATCCGACGGAGAGCGGCCCGAGCACGTGGAACGACAGCGGTTGCTTCACGGTGGAGCCCCCAGTTGTGCGGTGGTGGTCCGGGAGTGCGGGCCGGACCGGCGGTGCGCGGTCGGATCCGGGTTCGACCGGTGGTCGGTGCGACGGCGATTTCCCCTCATCGCGGCCACGATTCCCGAGTTCGTCGGCGGCGCGGTCGAGCGGCCGGACTCAGGAGTTGATTTCCACTTTTTAGCACCGATCTTGGAGGCCGAGCAATGCTGCGTACGGGGCGTACGAAAGTAGGTGATCGTCCCCGGATCGGGGTTCTCGATCGCTAGATCGGTGGAACTGCACGCGCAATTTCTCACTATTAGTGACAAGTTTCGAACCGAAGTTCGGAGACGTCGATCACGAAATGGTCGATCACTGTGCGTACATCCCGCTCGGCCGAACGGCGACCGCTATGTGAACTTAGGTTTGAATGTCCAAGTCGCCAGGTGGCGGCGAGTAAAGTGCAAATCGGACTATTCGAACGAATGCGCGGATGAATTTCAAGGGACGGATTTCGGTTGACCCGTTCGGGGCACTAAGGTGTCTCCCCAAGGTCGAAAAAGAGTTGTCGAGCAGGAGCCTCGACGAGTCGCCCCGGGGGTGGGCGACGAGAATGGATAAGAGGGGTGTTCTCTTTGTCAGGGGCAAGCTCGTCCAACGCGGAATCGGACGACTTCTCGGTAGAGGACGTGACGGTCACTGAACCGGGTGTCATTCGCCGGGCGGTCGGTGCGGCCGCGATCGGCAACGTCACGGAGTGGTTCGACTTCGGCGTCTACTCCTACCTCGCCGTGAAGATCGAGAGCGTGTTCTTCGCCGGCCTCTCGCCGACGATGGGCACCATCGCCACGCTCGGCACCTTCGCCGCGGCCTTCCTGGTGCGGCCCTTCGGTGGGCTGTTCTTCGGGCCGCTCGGCGACCGGATCGGCAGGCAGAAGGTCCTGTCGCTGACCGTCATCATGATGGCGATCAGCACGTTCATCATCGGCATCCTGCCCGACTACCACGCCATCGGCGTCGCGGCGCCGATGCTGTTGTTGCTGGCCAGGCTGCTGCAGGGCTTCTCCACCGGTGGTGAGTACGGCGGCGCGATGGCCTTCATCGCGGAGTACGCGCCGGACCGCAAGCGCGGTTTCCTGTGCAGCTTCCTGGAGTTCGGCACGCTGACCGGCTACGCGCTGGGTGCCAGCTTCGCCACCGGTCTGGAGCTGCTGCTCAGCGAAGAGGACCTGCTGGCCTGGGGCTGGCGCATCCCGTTCCTGATCGCCGGTCCGATCGGCGGCATCGGGCTGTACCTCCGGATGAAGCTGGAGGAGACCCCGGCGTTCGCGAAGATCGCCGCGGAGTCCGAGGGGCGCGAGGGCAACCAGACGCTGGCGGAGTTCCGCAAGATCTTCGTCAACCACTGGCCGGCGATGCTGGTCTGCGGTGGCATCGTGCTGGTCTTCAACGTCACCAACTACGTGCTGACCAGCTACATGCCCACCTACCTCACGCAGACGCTGCCCGACAACGGGCACGCGGGCACCTCGTCCACGATGTCCGAGGTGCTGCAGATCATCGTGCTGCTGGTGTCGATGGTGCTGATCACGTTCATCGGCAGGCTCAGCGACAAGATCGGGCGCAAGCCGATCATGTACACCGGCTGCGTGCTGCTGGTGGTGCTGGCGATCCCGTCGATCATGCTGCTGAAGGCGGGCGGCACAGTCGCCACGTTCAGCGGCCTGATGCTGATGGGGTTGATGCTGCTGTGCTTCAACTCCACCTCGCCGTCGGTGCTGCCCGCGCTGTTCCCGACCGACATCCGCTACGGCGGGCTGTCGATCGCGTTCAACATCTCGGTGTCGCTGTTCGGCGGCACGACCGCGACGGTGATCGCGGCGCTGATCGCGCTCACCGGGAACCTGGACGTCCCCGCCTACTACCTGATGGGTGCGGGCGTGATCGGTGCGGTCGCGATCTACTTCGCGAAGGAGTCCGCGGGCAAGCGGCTGCCCGGCTCGCCGCCGGCCGCCGTGGACCACGAGGAGGCCAAGGTGCTGGTCGGCGCCAAGGACTGACTCCGGGCGCGGCCCGAGTGCCGACTCCGGACGCAGCCCAAGTGCTGACTCCGGACACAGCAGAGCCCCGTTGCCGTGCCTGGCAGCGGGGCTCTGCTGTGTTCGCGGATGCGGTTTCAGCGCGGGGTGGCCCGCAGGACCGAGCGGGTCCACGCGGTGATCGCCCCGGCGATGGCGAACAGTCCGACGGCTTCGACCGAGAGTGCGACGACGATGTGGCTCATCCGAGTCTCCTGTGACAACGCGACGTGATTCATGTCCGGGGGAACGTCGCTGGAGGCTGATCAAGGCTCCAACCGGCCTCTCGTTGCCACTGCTCGACCTTCTCCCGCCCGGTGAATCGCCACACCGGGGCTGTGTATTTCAGGTGGGCCGGAAGTCGATATGTGATCTAAGTCACGTGGGGTCACGTGCTCTCACCTGGGGTTCTGCCGAACCTTGACCGCGGCTTCGCGGGGCTCGTACGGTTATGCCGTCACAGACAGGTCGTGCCGCATGACGGCACAGATCGGCGGGCAACGATGACGTTCGCGCTGGAGAACCTGACCGTGCTCGACCTGACCCAGGTCATGGCCGGGCCCTACTGCTGCCAACTGCTCGGCGACCTCGGCGCCGACGTGATCAAGGTCGAACCGCTCGGCGGCGACGCCACCCGCCAGGCCACCGGGCACCGGCTGCCCCGCGGCACCAGCGCGGCCTTCCTCGCGGTGAACCGGAACAAGCGCAGCATCGCGCTCGACCTCAAGACGGCCGCGGGGCTCGACGCCTTCTACCGGCTGGTGCGCGACGCCGACGTCGTGGTGGAGAGCTTCCGGCCCGGCGTCGCCGCCCGGCTCGGCGTCGACCACCCGGCGCTGCGCGAGCACAACGAACGGATCATCCACGCCTCGCTGTCCGGCTTCGGCCAGACCGGGCCGTACGCCCGGCGGCCCGGCTACGACCTCATCGCCCAGGCCATGAGCGGGATCATGAGCGTCACCGGCGAACCCGGCGGGCCGCCCACCAAGTCCGGGGTGCCCGTCGCCGACCTGTCCGCCGGGCTGTTCTGCGCCGTCGGCATCCTCAGCGCCTGCCTGTCCCGGGCCACCACCGGACTCGGCCAGGCCGTGGACGCCTCGCTGTACGACGCGGCCCTCGCCCTGTCCGTCTGGGAGACCGCCGAGCTGTGGGCCACCGGCAAGGCCCCCGGCAGGCTCGGCTCCGCGCACCGGGTCAACGCGCCCTACGAAGCGCTGCCCACCCGCGACGGGCACCTCACCATCGGCGCCAACAACGAACGGTTGTGGCTGCGGCTGTGCGAAGTGCTCGACCGGCCGGACCTGCCCGCCGACGCGCGGTTCGCCACCAACACCGACCGGGTCCGGCACCGCGCCGCGCTCGCCGCCGAACTCACCGCGACCTTGCGCGGCCGGGACACCGGCGAGTGGATCGAGCTGCTGCTCGACGCCGGAGTGCCCGCCGGGCCCATCCGGGACTACGCCGAGTCCTGCACCGACCCGCACACGCTCGCCCGCGAGATGGTCGTCGAACTCGACCACCCCGACGAAGGCCCGATCCGCTCGCTCGGCATTCCGGTGAAGCTCAGCGGCACCCCCGGGCGGATCCGCACTCCCGCGCCAGGGCTCGGCGAGCACACCGACGAACTGCTGCGCGCCACCGGCCGCACCGACGAGGAGATCCGCGCCCTGCGCGCCGAAGGAGCCGTCGCATGAGCGGGCGGGTGCGCATCGACGTCGACGGCGCCGTCGCGACCGCCACCTTCGACCGGCCCGAAGCCCGCAACGCGCTCACCTGGCGGATGTACGACGAACTCGCCGAGTTCTGCGCGCGCGTCGCCGCCGAACCCGACGTGCGGGTCGCCGTGCTGCGCGGCGCCGGGGGAGATGCGTTCGTCGCGGGAACCGACATCGCCCAGTTCCGCGAGTTCGACGGCGCCGCCGCCGGGCACGACTACGAGCGGCGGGTGGAAGCCGTGCTGGACGCGGTGGAGCGCATCCCGGTGCCGACGATCGCCGTCGTCGACGGGTACGCCACCGGCGGCGGGCTCACCATCGCCGCGGCTTGCGACCTGCGGATCTGCTCGGAGCGGGCGAAGTTCGGGCTGCCCATCGCGCGGACCGTCGGCAACTGCCTGTCGATGCGCAACTACGCGCTGCTGGTGTCGCTGATCGGCGCCGGCCGGACGATGCACCTGATCTGCACGGCGGGCTTCCTCGACGCCGCGGCCGCCGAACGCGCCGGGCTCGCCTCCGAAGTGCTGCCCGGGTCCGAAGTGGACGATCGGGTCGCCGAGCTGTGCGGGCGGATCGCCGGGCACGCGCCGCTGACCATGCGCGCGAGCAAGGAAGCCGTGCGCAGGCTGCGCGAGCACGCGTTGCCGCCCGGGGACGACCTGGTGGAATCCTGCTACGGCAGCGCCGACTTCCAGGAGGGCGTGCGCGCGTTCACCGAGAAGCGCCGGCCGCAGTGGCTCGGCCGGTGATGCCGGGATGGGCTCAGCCGGGCAGCACCGCGGGCCGGTGGCCCAGCGTCGCGCTCACCCGGGCGGCGGCTTCCGCGACCAGCGCGCCGTAGCGCTCCCGCAGCTCCGGCGTGATGCGGTCGGCCGGGGCGGAGATCGACAGGCCCGCCACCGGCTCCCCGGTGTCGTCGAAGATCGGCGCGGCGACGGCGGAGATGTCGGCGCGCCACTCGCCGGTGTTCGCGGCGTAGCCGAGCTCGGCGACGCGGTCGAGCTCCGCGAAGAACTCCGCCCAGTCCACGATCGTGTTGTCGGTGTAGCGCACCAGTTCCTCGCCGAGGATGGGGCGCACCGCCTCTCGCGGCATCGCCGCCAGCATCGCCTTCCCGTTCGAGGAACCGTGCAGCGGCACCCTGCTGCCCAGCGGCACCACCGCGCGGATCGGGTGCTCGGTCTCGATCCGCTCGATGAGCACCGCGTGATCGCCCTCCCGGACCATCAGGTGCGCCGTCTCGCCGGTCTCCCGGCGCAGCTCGTGCATGACGGCGGTCGCCGCGTCCCGCACACCGATGTCGGCGATGGCGCGCTGGCCGACCTGGAAGGCGCGGGTGGTGAGCACCCAGCGGGTAACGTCGGCGCCGTCCGGGCAGATCCAGCCCGCCGTCCACATCGTCCGCAGCGCCCGCTGCACGGTGCTCTTCGGCATCCGCAACCGGCGGGCGAGGTCGCCGACCCCGGCGGGCTGGGTGTGCGCGACCTCTTCGAGCACCCGGAAAGCGGAGAGCACGGTGCGCATTCCTTCGCTCATCCCGAAATCCTAGCCGGTCCGCCCCGCCGCTCCGGTGCTCACCGCGCCCGCCGATCACAGCACGCCGGGCAGCACGAACAGTGCGCAGGACACCACCGGGCCGACCGCGATCATGCTCAGCCCCCAGATCATCAGCCGCCGGAACACGGTGTCGCGCAGCTCCGCCGGAGCGCCCGCCACGACCAGCGCGCCGCTGGTGGAGAACGGCGAGGAGTCCACGACGGACGAGGACACCGTCAACGCGATGATCATTCCGATGGCGCCGACCTGACCGGTGAGCAGGAACGGCACCGCCAGCGGGATCAGCGCCCCGAGGATGCCGGTGGTGGAGGCGAACGCGGACACCGCGGCCCCGATCAGGCAGATCACGAAGGCCGCCAGCAGCGGGGCACCGATCCCGGCCACGCCTGCGCCGAGGAACTCGATGGTGCCGACCCGTTCCATCATGCTCACGTACGTCACCACGCCGCAGATCAGCAGCACCGTCGGCCAGGCGACCTCGGCGACCGACGACTTCGCGGTGCCCGGGTGCAGCACGCACAGCACGGTGGCGATGCTCAGCGCCAGCAATCCCACGTCGAATTCGAGGGCGAGCGCGCCGACCGCGAGGAACAGCAATCCGGTGAGCGTGAGCACGCGCTGGGAGTCGAGCTGAAGATCGGTCCCGCTGGTCTCGGATTCGGATTCAGAATCGATTTTCCTGCCGAGCAGTTCGCGTCCGCCGAACAGGAAGAACACCGCCACGCTCAACACCAGGTTGAACCCGAATTGGCTCACCCAGAGCAGCAGTGGATTTCCGGGCAGGCCGCTGCGCTCGACGACGCCGTTGGTGATTCCGCCGAAGATGCTGATCGGCGAGAACCCGCCCGCGGTGGCGCCGTTGATGATGAGCAGACCCATCAGCATCGGGTTGATCCGGTAGCGGGCGGCGAAGTTCAGCCCGATCGGAGCCATGATCGCCACCGCACCGGGCACCACCGCGCCGACCATCGTCAGCAGGCTCGTGACCAGGAACATCACCCACGGGACGAGGGCGATCCGGCCGCGCACGGCGTGGACTCCGGCGTGGATCAGCCAGTCGACGGTGCCGTTCGCCTTGGCGATGGCGAACAGCATGGTGACCCCGACGAGCACCGCGAACAGGTCGCCGGGGAATCCGCCGAACAGCTCGTCAGCGCTGTCGCCGACCAGGAACGTGCCGATGAGGAATGTTCCGAGGAAAGCCACTGCTCCCATGTTCACCGAGCGCAGCGTGGCGAGGAGGAATATGAGGACGAGCCCGATGATGGACCAGATCTGTACGGACATGGTGCTCCTGAATTCGAGGCGGTCGTCGGCTCGGGAAGGGAGCTGAATTCATTTCCGTGAAGCGAGATCAACGTCTCGTGCCGGGAGAGTATGACCCCGCGCACATTTGACGGTCAAGAGTTCTGAATAGACCAGGGGAGAATCCGATGGCGCAGCCGATCGGCAGGCACTTCCTGCACGTTCCCGGCCCGACGAACGTTCCGGATCGCATTCTGCGGGCCATGTCCGCACCCACCATCGACCACCGCGGACCCGAGTTCGCCGCCCTCGCCGCCGAGGTGCTGGCGGGGTTGCGGCCGCTGTTCGGCACCACCGGCCCGGTGGTGGTCCACCCGTCCTCGGGCACCGGGGCGTGGGAGGCGGCGCTGGTGAACACGCTCAGCCCCGGCGACCGGGTGCTCGCCTTCGAGACCGGGCACTTCGCCGCGCTGTGGCGGGAGATGGCGGAGAAGCTCGGCCTGCGTGTCGACTTCGTCCCGGGCGACTGGCGGCACGGCATCGACCCGGAGGTGGTGCGGGAGCGGCTGGCCGCCGACCCGGACGGCGAGATCCGCGCGGTGTGCGCCGTGCACAACGAGACCTCCACCGGCGTGACCAGCCGCATCGCCGAGGTGCGACGGGCGCTCGACGCGGTGGGGCATCCGGCGCTGCTGCTGGTGGACGCGATCTCCTCGCTGGGTTCGGTGGACTACCGGCACGACGAGTGGGGCGTGGACGTGACGATCGCCTGCTCGCAGAAGGGGTTGATGCTGCCGCCGGGGCTCGGGTTCAACGCGATCAGCGCGAAGGCGTTGCGCGCCACCGAATCCGCGGGGCTGCCGCGGTCCTACTGGGACTGGCGGCCGCAGCTGGCGGCGAACGAGCGCGGGTTCTTCCCGAGCACTCCGGCGACGAACCTGCTCTACGGCCTCCGCGAAGCGCTGGCGCTGCTCGACGAGGAGGGCTTGCCCGCGGTGTTCCGGCGGCACCTGCGGCACGCCGCGGCGACGCGGGCGGCGGTGCGCGGCTGGGGGCTGGAGGTGCTGTGCCTGGACGAGCGGGAGCACTCCCCGGCGCTGACCGCGGTGCTGCTGCCGGACGGGTTCGACGCGGACGAGTTCCGGCGGGTGGTGCTGGAGCGGTGCAACACCTCGCTGGGCGCGGGCCTGGGCAGGCTCGCGGGGCGGGTGTTCCGCATCGGCCACCTCGGGCACCTCAACGACGCGGGGCTGGCCGGGGCGTTGTCCGCGGTGCAGCTGGGTTTGGCGGCGGCGGGCGTCCCGTTCGACGAGCGCGGCATCACCGCCGCGCTGGCGGCGCTGGGGGAGGCGTGATGGGCGACCTGGAGCGGCGGCTGAAGGCGGACGTGGCCGGGGAGGTGGAGTTCGACGAGTACACCCGGCACCTGTTCTCCCGCGACGCCAGCATGTACTCGATCCTCCCGCTGGGCGTGGTGTTCCCGCGCGAGGCGGCCGACGTGTCCGCGGTGGTGGCGGCCGCCGCCGAGCACGGCGTGCCGGTGGTGCCGCGCGGCGCGGGCACCAGCCTCGCCGGGCAGACCGTGGGGCCGGGCATCGTGCTCGACTTCTCCCGGCACCTGCACCGCATCGTGGAGCTGGACCCGGAGGCGCGGGTCGCGCGGGTGCAGCCGGGCGTGGTGCAGGACCAGCTGAACCGGGCCGCTTCCCCGCACGGGCTGATGTTCGGGCCGGACACCTCGACCAGCAACCGCGCCACGCTCGGCGGCATGATCGGCAACAACTCGGCGGGCAGCGGTTCGGTGCGGCACGGCATGACGATCGACCACGTGCGGGAGTTGTCGGTGGTGCTCTCGGACGCCTCCACCGCACGGTTCGGCCCGGTCGACGAGGCGGAGCGGCTGCGGCGCGCGGCGGGTTCCGGGCTGGCGGCGCGGCTGCACCGGGAGCTGCCGGACATCGTCGCGGACGGGGCGATCACCAGCGGTTTCCCCGAGTTCTGGCGCCGCGCCGGCGGCTACCGGCTGGACCGGCTGGCCGCCCCGGGCCCGTTCGACCTCGCCGAGTTCGTGGTGGGTTCGGAGGGCACGCTGGTGATCGCCACCGAGGCGGTGGTGGGACTGGTGCCGAAACCGCGGCGCACGGTGATCGCCGTCGGCCACTTCACCTCCACGCAGGCCGCGATCGCCGCCACCGGCGACGCGCTGTCCTGCGACCCGTCCGGGGTGGAGCTGATGGACCGCACGATCCTGGACCTGTCCCGGCAGCGCATCGAGTACGCCTCGCTGGGCACCATCCTCGACGGCGATCCGGACGCGCTGCTGTTCGTCAGCTTCACCGGCGACGACGAGGACGAGCTGGTGGCGAGGCTGCGGCGGCTCAGCGCGCGGTGGCGCAGGCACGGGCACGGCTACCACACGCTGGAGGCGGTCACCCCGGCCCAGCAGGAGTCGCTGCTGAAGGTCCGCAAGTCCAGCCTGGGCCTGCTGATGGCCGCGGGCGAGGGCACCCGGCGGCCGCTGGCGTTCGTGGAGGACACCGCCGTCGCGCCCGAGCACCTGCCGGAGTACACCGCGAAGTTCGCGAAGATCCTCGACCGGCACGGCCTCACCGCCGGGTTCTACGGGCACTGCTCGGTGGGCTGCCTGCACATCCGGCCGTTCGTGGACCTCGCCGAACCCGGCCAGGTGGCGACGATGCGCGCGGTCGCCGAAGAGGTGAAGTCGCTGGTCGCCGAGTACGGCGGGGTGAACTCCAGCGAGCACGGCGACGGCCTGGCCCGCAGCGAGTTCAACCGCGAGCTGTTCGGCGAGGACCTGTACGCGGCGATGTGCCGGGTGAAGCACTTGTTCGACCCGGCGGGCACCCTCAACCCCGGCAAGATCGTCGAGGCGCCGCCGATGACCGAGCACCTGCGCGACGCCGAGCAACCGGTGCCGGGCCCGTTCCGCACCCGGCTGTCCTTCGAGGTCGTCGGCGGGATGCGCGGCGCCGCGGACCGGTGCATGAACATCGGGTTGTGCCGGAAGAGCACCACCGGCGTGATGTGCCCGTCCTACATGGCCACCACCCGCGAGCAGGACGCCACCCGCGGCCGGGCGAACGCCCTGGTGAAGGCGCTGTCCGAACCCGATCCGAAGGCGGCGCTGGGCGACGAGCGGCTGCACGAGGTGCTCGACCTGTGCCTGATGTGCAAGGCGTGCAAGAGCGAGTGCCCGCTGGGCGTGGACATGGCCAAGCTCAAGAGCGAGACCCTGTCGCACCACCACGACCTGCACGGGGTGCCGCTGCGCTCGCGGGTGTTCGGTTCGATCCGGGCGTTGAACCGGCTGGGTGCGGCGACGGCACCGCTGTCGAACCTGCCGGGCCGGATCCCGCTGCTGCGCAGGCTGGCGCGGCGCGCGCTGGGCATCACCGAGCACCGGCCGCTGCCGCGGTTCCACCGCCGCCACCTCGCCTCCTGGTTCCGCGGCCGGGGCGAGGCGGGCCGGGGCGCGTCGGGTCCGGCGCCGCGCGGGCCGGTGCTGTTCCTGGCGGATTCGTTCACCACGTTCACCGAGCCGGGCATCGGCCGGGCGGCGGTGGAGCTGCTGGAGCGTGCGGGCTACGAGGTGCAGCTGGTCTCGGAGGGCTGCTGCGGGCGGTCCAGCCTGTCGAAGGGATTGGTGGACGACGCGAAGGCGAAGGCCCGCGATCTCGTCGCTCGGCTGTCCACTTCGGACGCGCCGATCGTCGGGTGCGAACCGTCCTGCGTGCTGACGCTGCGGGACGAGTCGCTGTCGCTGCTGCCGGACGATCCGGCCGCGCGGGCCGTCGCTGGCCGGGTGCGGCAGCTGGAGGAACTGCTGTCGGAGGCGATCGACGCGGGCGACCTGGTGCTCTCCGCCGACACCTGGCCCGCGGGCCGCCGGATGCTGTTCCACGGCCACTGCCACCAGAAGGCCGAGGTCGGCACCGCCGCCACCGTCGGATTGCTGCGCCGCATCCCCGGGGCGGAGGTGGTGGAGCTCGACGCCGGGTGCTGCGGCATGGCGGGCTCGTTCGGCTTCGAGGCCGAGCACTACGAGCTGTCCATGGCGGTCGGCGCCGACCGGCTGTTCCCCGCGGTGCGCGCCGAACCGGACACCACGCTCATCGCCGCCACCGGGGTGTCCTGCCGCCAGCAGATCGCCCACGGCACTCCGCGCGCCGCGCACCACCCGCTGGAACTCGTCCGCGCGGCGATCACCGGCGGCTAGGCTGTTCGAGTGATCGACCGGCGTTCCCGGCCATCGGGAAGATGCGCCTGCGACGCTGGTCGGCGAGCGGTGTCGAACGTGTCCGGAGGAGTGGCCGTGGCGATCGGAGTGGTCCAGCGATGAACGAGGACGTCCTCGACCCCGACGCCGCCCGCGAACGGCTCGCCGCGTGGCGGCAGCGCGCCGAGCAGGTCGCCGCGAACACGCAGGCGATGAGCGAGCGGATCGGCGAGATCCGGGTGACCGCGGGCGATCCGCAGGGCCTGGCGCAGGTCACCGTCGACTCCACCGGGTCGATGGTGGACCTGCGCTTGACCGACGAGATCAAGCGCAAGTCCCCGGACGTCGTGTCCCGGGCGGTGCTCGCCGCCCTCGCGGCCGCGCGCAACCAGGCGGCGGACCGGTCGCAGGAGATCGTCACCGACACCCTCGGCGCGGATTCCGCCGCCGGGCGGGAGATCGCGCAGCGGCTCGGCGACCGGCTGCGCAGCGGACCGGACCCGGCCGAGCCCGCCGAGCGGCCCGCCCGGCCTCCGCGCGACGACTACGACGACTACGACGTGACGAAGGACTTCCGGAGCTGACCATGGGGGACGGGTTCGGCGTTGAGGCCGATCAGTTGCGCGCGCACGCGCAGAAGATCGAGGCGATCCAGGCGCGGTTCGGGGCGGTGAAGTCGGCGAGCGCGAACATCGCGCAGGACGACCAGGCCTACGGCGTGCTGTGCTCCTGGATCCCCGGGGTGCTGGAAGGACGGCACTCGAACCAGGACGAGCTGCTCGCGTTCGTGGAGGAGAACCTCGCGCAGGCCGCGCAGGCGCTGCGCGACACCGCCGAGGACTACGACCGCCGCGAAGCCGAGACCGGGGACGACCTGCGGGCCGCCGGAGGTGGCCTGTGAGCGGCGATTCCCTGGTCGCGCCAGTCGAATCGACGCAGAAGGCGTGGACCGGGGCGAGCACCGCCGACAGCATCGAGGGCCTGGTCACCTCGATCCAGAGCGGCGACTGGACCAGCGGAGTGCTGTCGGGCGTCGGAGTCGGCCTGGAGGTCGCGTCCGCCGTGCTCGACCCGTTCGGCACCTTGCTGTCCAACGGCCTGGGCTGGGCGATGGAGCACTTCGAGCCCTTGCGGGAAATGCTCGACGAACTCACCGGCATGCCCGACGTCGTCGCCTCCCACGCCGGCACGTGGACGAACATGGCCGCGGAACTGGCATCGATGTCCGAAGACCTGAAGGCGGACCTGGAACGCGACCTGCCCGGCTGGGAAGGGGAGGCCGCCGACGCCTACCGCGACATGATGGGCGCGAACGTGGACGCGGTCGGCGGCCTCGGCGCCACCTCCGCCGCGATGGCCGCCGCGACCGAGGGCGCCGGCGGCCTGGTCCAGATGACCCGCGACATGGTGCGGGACCTGATCGCGGACCTGGTGGCGCGGGTCATCGTGTGGGCGGCGGAGGCGATCTTCGTGGTGACCATCCCGGTCGTGGCCGCGCAGATCGCGTCCGCCGTGGTCAAGTGGGTCGGGAAGATCACCGGCTACATCGGCGACCTGATCGACAGCTTGACCAACCTCACCAAGCTCATCGACGGCTGACCGGGATTCGCACCGGACCTACGTTAAGGCGGGATCGTGGCCAGGAGACCTCGCGGTGGCAACGGCGACGGCGGTGGTGATGCGCCGAGCAGGCCGTCGCAGCGGCACGGGAGCATCGACGCGAGCAGCAGCGTCTCCGGCGCGCAGGACAGCATCCGGCAGACGGCGCAGGCCGGGCGGCCAGGGGGTTCCGGCCCAGCGTCCACCGGCAGCACCAGCGCACCGCCGTCGAGCAACGGGCACCAGACCGGTCCGGACCTCGGCGGTTCCGGCCCGGACAGCACCAAGCCGTCCGGCGCCGACGCGCCCGGCGGTCCGAGCGGAACATCGCCGTCCGGCCGCACCGGCTCTCCCGACGACTCGTCGATCCAGGGCAACAACCGCGGTGCCGACGCCGAACGCGTGCCGGACAAGGACAAGAACACCTGCGGCGACCCGATCGACGTGGCCAGCGGCGACATGGTGCTCGCGCAGACCGACGTGGAGCTGGCGGGCGTGCTGCCGCTGGTGCTGCACCGGACGCACCTGTCGTCGTACCGCGTGGGGCGGCACTTCGGCCCGAGCTGGTCATCCACAGTGGACCAGCGGCTGGAGGTCGACGGGAACGAGGTGTCGCTCGCCGCCGACGACGGCACGCTGCTGTTCTACCCGCTGCCCGCCGACGACTCGCCGGTGCTGCCGCGCACCGGCCCGCGCCGCGCCCTGACCCGCACCGCGGACGGATTCACGATCACCGACGTCGAGCAGGGCCGCACGCTGCACTTCGGCGTCGGGCGCGCGGTGCTGCCGCTGCTGGCGATCACCGACCGCAACGGGCATCGCATCGACTTCGACCGGGACGCGGCCGGAACTCCGCTGGAGATCCGCCACAGCGGCGGCTACCGCATCCGGGTCGACTCCGAGGACGGCTTGATCACCGCGCTGCACCTGCGGGAGGCGGCCGACGGCGACGACCTCCAGCTGGTGCGCTACGGCTACACCGGCCGCAGGCTCACCGAGGTCACCAACGCCTCCGGCACGCCGCTGACGTTCACCTACGACGACACGGGCCGGATCACGAGCTGGACCGACCGCAACGGCGCCTGGTACCGCTACGGCTACGACCACGAAGGCCGCGTCGTGCAGGCCGACGGCTCCGGTGGTTTCTTCAGCGGCACCATGTCCTACGAGGACGGGGTGACGAGCTGGACGAACTCGCTGGGGCAGCGGACCACCTACCACCTCAACGAACGCGGCCAGACGATCCGCGAAGTGAACCCCGCGGGGCACGAGGTCCGCTCCGAGTGGGACGAGTTCGACCGGCTGCTGTCGCGGACCGATCCGCTCGGGCGCACCGTGCGCTACGAGTACGACGAGATCGGCAACCTGCTGGCCGCGACCCGCCCCGACGGTTCGCAGACCCGCTTCGAATACAACGAGCTGCGGCTGCCGACCACGGTGATCGCCCCGGACGGCACGGTGTCCCGCCGCGAGTACGACGAGCGCGGCAACCTGACGCGGCTGCTCGACCCGCTGGGCGCGGCGACGACCTACACCTACGACGAGCACGGCCACCTCACCGCGATCACCGATGCGCTGGGCGGAGTGCGCCGCATCGAAACGGACGCGGCCGGGCTGCCGCTGTCGATCATCGACGCCGCGGGGGCGACGACCCGGTACGAGCGGGACGGTTTCGGCCGGGCGTCGGCCGTGGTCGATCCGCTCGGCGGCACGACCCGGTTCGGCTGGACCATCGACGGCGAACCCGCGTGGCGCACCCTGCCGGACGGCGCCACGGAGCGGTGGCTCTACGACGGTGAAGGCAACCTCCGCACCCACGTCGACGCGCTCGGCCAGGCCACCCACACCGAGGTCACCCACTTCGACCTGCCCTCGGCGGAAGTGCGGCCCGACGGCACCCGGCTGGAGTTCGGCTACGACACCGAACTGCGGCTGACCAGCGTCACCAACGAGCAGGGGCTCGTCTGGCGCTACGACTACGACGAAGCCGGGAACCTCGTGCGCGAGACCGACTTCAACGGCCGCCAGGTCGGCTACCGGCACGACGCGGCCGGGCAGCTGCTGGAACGCACCAACGGCGTCGGCGAGACCACCACGTTCGTGCGCAACGTCCTCGGCGACGTCATCGAACGCCGCACCCCCGGCGCCACGACGACGTTCACCTACGACCTGGCCGGGCGACTCGCCGAGGCGATGGACTCCGACACCCAGATCCGCTTCCAGCGCGACGCCGCCGGGCGGGTGCTGGCGGAGAGCGTCAACGGACGCACCGTGCACTCCGCCTACGACGCGCTCGGTCGGCGCGTGCGGCGGAGGACGCCGTCCGGCGCGGAGAGCGCGTGGGAGTTCAACACCGCCCACCAGCCCACCGCGTTGCACGCGGGCGGCCGGACGCTGCGCTTCGACTACGACGCCGCCGGGCACGAGACCTCCCGCGCGCTCGGCGCGAACGCCGTGCTCAACCAGCACTGGGACGCCAACCACCAGCTGCTGGCGCAGCACATCACCGGAGCCACCGGGCACCAGGTCCAGCAGCGCTCCTACCGCTACCGGGCCGACGGCCTGCTGACCGGCGTTGACGACACCCTCACCGGCCCCCGCACCTTCGAACTCGACCGCGCGGGCCGCGTCACCACGGTGCAGGCCGGCGGCTGGACCGAGCGCTACACCTACGACGCCGCCGGGAACGTCACCGATGCGGCGTGGCCGGTGCCCGCGGGTTCGCCCGACGCCGACGCCGTAGGAGACCGCGAGTACTCCGGCACGCTCGTGCGCCGGGCCGGTTCGGTGCGCTACGAGCACGACGACCAAGGCCGCATGGTCCTGCGCCAGCGCCGGCGGCTGTCGCACAAGCCCGACACCTGGCGGTACTTCTGGGACGCCGACGACCGGCTGACCGGAGTGCTCACCCCCGATGGCTCGCGCTGGCGCTACCGCTACGACCCGCTGGGCCGCCGCGTCGCCAAGCAGCGCCTCGGACCGGGCGACCGGGTGCTGGAACAGGTCGACTTCACCTGGGACGGGGTGGTGCTCGCCGAACAGGCCCGCAGCGGTGGAGCCGGTCCCGGTGGCGTCGGCGGCCCGGAGTTCGCCGACCTGCACGTGACGGTCTGGGACTACGAACCCGGCTCGTTCCGCCCGCTGGCCCAGCGCGAACGCGCACCCCTGCGCCACGCGCCGCAGCAGTGGGTGGACCAGCAGTTCTACTCGATCGTCACCGATCTGGTCGGCTCCCCGGCGGAGCTGATCAACGACCAGGGCGGAGTGGCCTGGTTCCACCGGACCACCCTGTGGGGCAACACCCTCGACCACAGCCGCACCGGCGCCTACACGCCCTTGCGCTTCCCGGGCCAGTACGCCGACCCGGAAACCGGCCTCAACTACAACTTCCACCGCCACTACGACCCGGCTACGGGGCGGTACGGCAGTAATGACCCGATCGGGCTGCTCGGCGGCATGGATAGTCACGCCTACGTTTCGAATCCGATGGAGTTCTCCGACCCGCTCGGTCTCGCGCGGAAGAAGAAGTGTAGTGATGAGATCTTTGAGCGGTATGGGAGCAAGAGTGAAGCTGACTCGATCAATGAGGCTGGGGGTAAGCTTACGCCTAAGCCGGAGCCCCACCATAACAACCCCAAGTGGATCGGAGATCGCGGCACGGTGGACCCGAGAACGCTTGGGCAAGGTAAGAACTATACGCATTCATTCGAGATTCATGCCAAGCCTGGAACCAGGCAGTGGATGCAGGAAAATGGGTTCGAGGTGAAACCGACCAATGAGCCTGGAAGGTATGCCATTCCTGCGAACAAGCTAGACGAGTTCAATCAGCGGGTCAACGGTATCGTCGTCAAGAGAAGGTGACATCTGTGGCGAACCCTAGAGATGATTTCATTGGCGCACTGCTCGCCGTCTCAAAGCAGTCGCAGGTGGATGCAGATGCCCTGATTCTTAGGATTCGTGAATCGATTATCGAATTTGGTTCCGAGACAGACGAGAACGTCGCGTGTGCGGAAAAAATACACGTGAGTGATGTGGAAATGTTCCACGATCAAGTATCCCAAGTCGTTACCGTGGGGGATGGCCGGGTTCCGATTGTTGATATCATGAATTTCACCGAAGGTATTCCTGTTCCAGTGGATGTTCAAGAACAGTTTCCATCGCTATCGCAGGCGGATTGGGATGCTGCGTTGCGTTTGGTGACTCTCGTGATGTCGGCACTTCATCGATCGCCCACGGAAACCAGTGGTTCGTGAGTGAAGCTGTGGCCGGGATGTCTAGGTTTGCGAATCCGCGGACGCGTTCGCCGGACACAGGATTTGGCTACGTCGATGCTGATTCGGTCAGATTTCGTCCTGTGTCTGATGCAGGGTCGGCCTGGTGAAGTTCGGACGGCTTGACCTGTCGGTCGATGTGCACGTGACCTCGGAACACTAATGTCACGCAGCCCGCGCACCGGTTTTCGGCGGGTGGGTTGTTCAGGAGGCGGCGGTGCACCGGGCCGGTGAGGAAGTGGCCGCAGGCGCAGGGGGTTCGGAACGTTTCGTAGCGCGCGGGCACCAGGTGCCATCCGGGTGCCAGGACGGAGGTCATCCACGTGCAGCCGGCCACCGGGTGGTGGCCGGGGAGCGGGACGACTGATCCGCACCGGTCATGAACCGCCATCGCCGTCGCTCCGGGCGAGGGTGGCGAGAGCTTCGTGGATTCGTTCGCACTTGGTCGCGTCGATGGCGGCCCGGTACGGCTGGCGGCAGTAGTAGCAGGTGCGGATGGTCCGTTCCAGTGGTGTCCAGCCGGAGGTCTCCGTCGCGTCCGCGCGGTGTTCGATCATCGATTCGGGTGGTTCGTAGTGCTTCATCGATCAGCCCCCTGCTCGGTCAGGTGAATCCGCGACGCCACTTCCGCTGCGACCGGGTTGTTGCCGAATCCGCTGGTAGTTTCGCCGCGTTTTGGTAGTAGTGATCTTCGTAGGAGCATGGTGATCGCCTCAACCGAGTTGCCGCCTGCGCAGCGGGTGAACCTCGGTCGAGTGCCGTGCGGACGAGAACCGGGGAGTGAGCAGGTGGCAGCGACTCCGAAAGCGCGCGCGTTGGGCATCGCCGTGCGCAAGATCCGCAACGAACGCCAGGTGACGTTGCGCGAGCTGGGGGAGCGGATCGGCCGCCACTCCGGGGAGATCTCCCGTTGGGAGAACGGGGAACGGCCGCTGACGCCGGAGCGGGTCGCGCAGATCCTCGGGGCGCTGGACGTCAACGGGCCGCGCTTCCAGGAGATCGTGTCGCTCGCTTACGAGACGAAGAACCCGCCGTGGGTGGCGACCGCGCTGCCCGAGCGCGACCAGCAGCTCTCGGCTCTGATCGACTTCGAGCAGACCGCGACCCGGATCACCGCGGTCTCCCCGTTGCTGGTGCCGGGTCTGCTGCAGGAAGCGGGATACATCCGGTCGATCATGGGCGCGGGTGGAGTGCCGTCGAGCGAGGTGTCCGCGCGGGTCGCGTTGCGGCTAGGGCGCCGCGAAGTGCTGACCCGAAGCGATCCGGTGACCTTGCGGGCGTTCCTGGGCGAGGCCGTGCTGCACCAGATCGTCGGCGACGCCGGGATCATGGCGGCGCAGCTGCGGCATCTGGTCGACAGCGGACGTTGCCCGAACGTCGAGCTGCGCGTGGTTCCGTTCCGCAGCGGCTGGCAACCGGCGCTGGAAGGCGCGTTCACCCTGCTCGAATCGGAGGTGTCCACGCCGATCGTGCAGTTGGAGAACCGCCGTTCCACCTTGTTCCTGCACGAGGACGACGACATCGGGGCGTACCGCCAGGCCGTCGACCACCTGGACGGCATCGCCCTCGGTGCGGCGGAAACGCGCAGGGCGATGGCCCGACGAATCCTGAGTCTGGAGCGAATGTGATGAGTGAGCAGCGACGGTGGTTGAAGTCCAGCCGGAGTCAGAACGGTTCGGACTGCGTTGA